>CAYWXI010000018.1:0-94518 GCA_964462015.1 uncultured Bacteroidales bacterium
ATGCCTGTCGGTTATCAAATAAAAGACCGGTCTGCTCCTCCGTTAAACGGAGAAAAAGTCAGATAAATGATTAATGAAGAAACAAGGATGTTTGAATGCACACAAATTGCAGTTTTCGAAGAACGGATTTGCAAACTCCACTCAGTTGGGGGATGCTTTGGAAAAAAGTTATTGGAACAAATATAAAGAGTTTCATAAACTTGTAAAAGACAAAATGTGGGAAAAGTTAATTCCAATTCGTACTATATTAAAATGGAAATAATGTTTAAATTTATTAAATCTTTGATATTAATAATTCTTTTTATTAATGTAAGTTGCACTTCTTTAATGAAAAAGAATTCATTAGATATAACAACAACTACAGAATTAATAAAAGAAATATCAATTAAGAAAGAAAAATTTAGTTTAGTTATGGAATATGATAGTTTGATAGTATTCTTTCCCAAATCTTCTGTAATTGAGCATATAGATATGTATCTAGATACTTTTACATTAAAAATAGATTCAGGGAAAAATATTTCTTTTAATACAAGAATGTATAAGAAGTATTTTTCAATGAAAAGTTTTTTAATTGATAAAGAATATTATAAGATTATTGATATTTCAGAAATAGATTCTCTTAATGGGATTAATGTTATTGAAAGAATGAGGTACATGGATGAAAATGTCGAAATTGGTTTCACCTTGTATTTTAATGATATATTTTGTATGTTACTTGATAAAGGTGATTTATCTATAATAGAAAATGAAAGATTTATTAATAAAATAGATAAAGTACAATATTATAGAGGTTCGAAGTATAATGGCTATTCATCTATCAAATATTTTACAAAAAGTGGTAAAGAAATATGTAACTGTCCTCCAATTTATCATTATGATTAGGTACGCCCCTGCTGAGCGGAGTTTGTAACTCCGCTCTCAACAAAAAATAATTTTCTACATTATATTTAAAATTTATATCTTTAGAAAAAATTTTATGCCTGTCGCTTATCAAATAAAAGACCGGTCTGCTCCTCCGTTAAACGGAGAAAAAGTTATGTAAATGATCAATAAATAATCAAGGATATTTGAATACAATTACAAATTACAGTTTTCGAAGAGTGGGGAAAAGAGCTATGGAAAGTATAAAAAAAGGCAAATGGAATTAGAAATGATTCTCATAATAAAATATACAACAATGGTGATGTATATGATAATTTAGGAAATTTCATTGATAATATAAAGGATTATGTTTTTAAAAAAAAAGATGAGTACAGAATATAATTATAAAATACATTGTGAGTTAATAATTACATCCGAGAAAATTACTCCAGATGAAATTAGCAAGGAAATAGAACGAAAAGCATATAGGTCTTATAAAAAGGGAGATAAGTTTATATCTAAGCGTTCTGGAACTGAAGGTAAAAGAGCTACTAATTTATGGGCAATAAAGTCAAATGAGATTATTTCAGAAGAAGAAAATATTTCGCCCCACATTAATTATTTCAAGAAAATAATTACTGATAAGATAGGATATCTTAACAAATTGAAATCCGATAGCGCAAATGAAATCGACTTTTGGGTTTGGATTGAAGCAGATGAAGCAGGTATAGGTTTGGAAATTGTGAGCTCTGAATTAACATTCATTAACTCAATAGCTAATTGTCTACACATCACCTCTTTGCCTCATAAATAGGTTGCTTTCAGAATATAAAAACACCCTGCTGAGCGGAGTTTGCAACTCCGCTCTTAATAGATAATAATTTTCTAATCATTATATTTAAGATTTGTATATTTAGAAATAATTTTATGCCATCCGGTTATCAAATAAAAGACCGGTCAGCTCCTTCCTGAAGCGGAGAAAAAGTCAGATAAATGATTAATGAAGAAACAAGGATGTTTGAATGCAAACAAATTGCAGGTTTTGAAAAGCGGATTTGCAAACTCCGCTCCGCTATGGTTAAATTATTAAAAATAAACTTACGATTGATTCCTGTTTTATTGTAATGCTGTTTTAGTAAGTTCGGAAATCAGTATCAAGTTTGAATTATCATGCCTATATTTGCATAAATTTAATTATATGATAAAATCAATGACAGGTTTCGGGAAAAGTGTTCTTGAATTACCTAACAAAAAAGTAACAATTGAAATAAAAACACTTAATAGCAAGCAAACAGATATCTCATCAAGAATCTCCGGCTTTTATAAAAATCGTGAACTTGAATTACGTTCTTTATTATCAAAACAACTTCAACGAGGTAAAATCGACTTGAGTATTTTTGTAGAAACGTCTGGAGATTCTAATAAATTCACTTTAAATCATCAACTTGCCAAAAAATATTACGACGAGTTGAAACAAATTTCTAATGAGATCGAAGTAAGAAATTTTTCTGATTATCTTCCAATAATCGTAAACATGCCTGATGTGTTAGTTTCTGAAATTGAAGAAATTGATGAAACCGAATGGAAGCAAATTCTATTAAAAACCAAAATCGCAATAAATGAAGTTGATGAATTTAGAAAAAATGAAGGAGAGATTCTTAAACAGGATTTCATTAAACGGATTTCATTGATAAATGATTATCTATTAGAAATTGAAAAACATGAAAGCTCACGAATCGAAGAGTTTAAAAAACGAATAAAAAAAGAATTACTTGATACCATTGAGGAATCAAAAATTGATAATAATCGTTTTGAACAGGAATTGATCTATTATATTGAGAGGTTTGATATTACTGAGGAAAAAATTCGCCTCAAGAAACATCTTGACTTTTTTACGGATACTTTAAATGTAAATGTTTCCAATGGTAAAAAACTAATTTTTGTGTCACAGGAAATAGGCCGGGAAATCAACACAATCGGATCGAAAGCAAATAATGCTGCCATCCAAAAAATAGTTGTAAACATGAAGGATGAATTGGAAAAAATTAAAGAACAACTTTTTAATGTTTTATAATTAACAACTTTGAAAATGGCAAACGAAAAACTAATAATATTTTCAGCACCTTCGGGAGCCGGAAAAACAAGTATTGTCCACCGGCTTTTGAAGATTGTTTCTGGCCTTGAATTCTCGGTTTCTGCTTGTAGCCGCCCAAAAAGGCCAAACGAAATTAATGGAAAAGATTATAACTTTATTTCTGTTCAGGAATTCAAATCAAAAATCGAAAAAGGCGAATTTCTGGAATGGGAAGAAGTATATAAAAACACTTTCTATGGAACTCTAAAATCGGAAGTTGAACGAATTTGGAAAAATGGAAAAAATGTAATTTTTGATGTTGACGTTAGAGGCGGATTAAACATTAAAAATTTTTATAAAGAAAAAGCATTAGCAGTTTTTGTTATGCCACCTTCAATTGAAATTTTAAAACAACGATTACAATTGAGGTCGACCGAGGACGAAAAAAGCCTTAAAATCAGGTTAGACAAAGCACAATACGAATTATCCTTCGCCGATAATTTTGATGAAATAATTGTGAACGACGATCTGGATAAAGCCGTAAAAACTGCAGTTGAAACCGTTGAAAAATTTTTAAAAGAATAACTGTTTTTTTTGATAATGCAATAATTTGAAAGAAACCTAATTTGAATGAAAATGACAAAACCTACTATCCCTCAAAAAATGAAAACTGTAGTTTTGCCTGCCTATAATCAGAATATTATCAGAGCATTAATAAGTTTGAGAGTAATAGAAAAAGATGTTCCCAAACCCAACAAAGGACAAGTTTTGATTAAAATGTCGGCTGCACCCTGCAATCCTTCTGATATTGCATTTTTGCAGGGAGGATATAATATTATTAAAACATTACCCTGTGTTCCGGGTTTTGAAGGCAGTGGAATTATTGTTGCAACCGGCAGCGATAAAGCATCAAAAGCATTATTGGGTAAAAAAGTAAGTTGTTTTACACAAGATGACACAGATGGAACATGGTCGGAATATTTCTTAACAAAATCCGAAAATTGCATTATTCTAAAGGATGAAATTGATATGCATCAGGCAGCTTGTTTTTCCATAAATCCTATTACTGCTTATGGGCTTTTTGAAATTGCATTGCAGCGTGAAAGTAAAACCATCATTCAAAATGCAGCCGGCAGCCAGGTTTGTCGGTTTATTTCTTCATTGGCTAAAAAACACAAAATCAAAGTAATTAACCTCATTCGTAAAGAATCCGGTTTAAATCAATTAACTATCGAAGGTGAAGAACATGTTTTATTATCCACTGAAGAAAATTTGAGTGAAAAACTATCGGATTTATCAAATAAATTAAATGCAACAACTGCTTTTGATGCAGTTGGTGGTGAAACGACAGGATTGATATTTAATGCAATGCCTAAAGACTCCGAAGTTGTTGTTTATGGTGGATTATCGGGAAAACCAATCTCAAATATTGATATTTTAGAATTAATATTTAAGGATAAGATCGTAAGTGGTTTTAATTTAAACGAATGGATTGAAGAAATCGGAACAGAAAGATTTAGTGAAATTTCGAATGAATTGCAGGAAATGATCATAAATAATGAGATATCAACAAAAATAGCCGGCAAATTTAAGTTAGAAGATGTTGTAAAAGGAATCAGGCAATATATTGGAAATATGTCGGGAGGGAAAATATTGTTTATAACAAATTAATAACTCTATATGATTTTTAATTGTATGAAGAAATAAATTATTGATGCAGATGAAAAATAATAAAACAGGTCTATTTTTCGGGTCTTTTAATCCAATTCACATCGGGCATTTAATAATCGCCGAATATATGCTTGAGTTCTCTGACCTTGATCAGATTTGGTTTATTGTTTCACCTCATAATCCATTAAAAAAACGTAAAACTCTTTTAGCTGATTACCATCGAATTGCATTAGTAAAAACAGCAATTGAAGATAATCCGAAAATGAAGGCTTCCGACATTGAGTTTAAAATGCCCAAGCCTTCATATACAATTGATACACTTACATATTTAAACGAAAAATATCCGGAAAAACATTTCATACTAATTGCAGGAACCGATATTTTCGTAAGTTTTCATAAATGGAAAAATTATAAAGAAATCCTTTCACAATACGAAATCTATGTTTATTCAAGGCCGGATTATGATATTGGAAATTATTCGAATCATCCAAAAGTAAAAATATTTGATGCTCCTTTAATTGAAATATCATCAAGTTTTATTCGCAGGGCTATCAAAGAAGGAAAAAATATTGAATATATGTTACCCGAAAAGGTTTCTAAGTACATTTATGAAATGCACTTTTACGAAAAATAAAAATATAATGAAAAACATCGCAATCTTTGCTTCAGGAAATGGCACAAATGCACAACGAATTGTTGAATATTTTAGCGACAATAAAAACATTAATATCTGCTTGATATTATCGAATAAAAAAGATGCTTTTGTTTTACAAAGAGCAAAAAATCTAAACATCCCCTCGATATATTTCAATCGTAGCGATTTTTATGAAACTGACAAAATAAATAATATTTTAAGGCAAAACTCAGTTGATTTAATCGTTCTGGCCGGTTTTTTGTGGTTAATACCTTTAAAGTTAATTAAAGAATTTAATGGGAAAATTATAAATATTCACCCTGCTTTGTTACCAAAATATGGTGGAAAAGGAATGTATGGCGATAAAGTTCACAAAGCTGTTATTGAATCCGGTGAAAAAGAAAGCGGGATTAGTATTCATTTTGTAAACGAAAAATATGATGATGGAAAAATTATTTTACAGAAAAAGATAACAATTCTAAGTGATGATGATCACGAAAGCATTGCAAAAAAAATTCATCAATTAGAATATAAATATTTCCCGCAAGTAATTGAAAATATTCTTAATGAATCGAAGTAATTGCATGTAATAATTTATTAATAATGAAAAAACTAATAATACTCACTATTTTTCTGACCGGATTCAGCATAAATTTTCTCCATAGCCAACCGTCTTTTCCTAATAATGGAGAAGTTTTTAATGACGAAATTGTGTCCAGGGTGGATATCCTCATTAATCCTGATACACTTCAGTGGATTTACGATAATGTACAGAGTAATACTGAATTTCATGCTGTTTTCATTTTTAACAATGGTGAAGTTATTGATACAATTGAAGACATAGGATTTCGTCTTCGGGGTAATACTTCTCGCTATTCACAAAAAAAATCGTTTAAAGTTTCGTTTAATACATTCGTACAAGGAAGAAAATATCACGGCCTTGAAAAAATGAACCTAAATGGTGAACATAATGATCCATCAATAGCAAGGTCAAAAATTTGCTGGGATATTTTGCGTGAATTTGAAATTCCGGCATCACGTTCCAATCACGTTGAATTATTCATAAATAATAATTATTATGGCTTATATATAAATGTTGAACACGTTGATGAAGAATTTGTTAAATCAAGATTTGGAAATAATGACGGGAACTTGTACAAATGCCTATGGCCTGCTGATTTAAATTACCTCGGTGATGACCCCGAATTGTATAAATTTGAGAGTGGTGGAAGAAGAGCCTACAACCTGAAAATAAATACAACAGAAGATGATTATTCAGACATAGCAAATTTTATCGACGTTTTAAACAATACTCCCGATAATGAATTTGCCTGCGAAATCAGAAAAGTTTTTAATCTTGAAGATTATTTGAAAATTATTGCCATTGACATAATTTCAGGAAATTGGGATGGTTATATTTATAATAAAAATAATTTTTATTTATATCATAACACCGAAACCGATAAATTTGAATATATTCCTTATGACCTTGACAATACGCTTGGAATTGACTGGATTGGAAGAGATTGGGAAACCAGAAACATTTATGACTGGCAACAACACGGTAACGAAGCGAGGCCTTTATATACAAGAATAATGAATATTCCTGAATTAAAAGATCAATATTCGTATTATTTGGATATATTAATAAATGAAATTACTAAATCTGAAATAATTTTTCCAAAAATTGAAATAATTAAATCAATGATAAGTCCTTACGTAGTAAACGATCCATATTACCCACTTGATTATGGCTATACTCATCAGGACTTTTTAAACTCATTTGATGAAGCAATTGGCGGCCATGTTGCTTATGGAATTAAACCTTATTTTGAAACAAGAAACAACTCAGCAAGCCAACAATTGGAATTAAACAACATTTCTCCGATTGTAAAATATATGCAATATGATTTACCGCTTATAAATGTAAATTTAAATGTTATGGCGTATGTTGAGGACGACAATTCTAATCCAAATGTTGAAATAATATATATTAAAAATGGGGGAAGCAGTAATTCAATTGAAATGTATGATGACGGAATGCACAACGATGGTGAAGCCGGAGATAATTTTTACGGTAATTCGATTCCAGCAATAACTATTTCAGGAACAATGGATTTTCAGATCAAAGCCTCTGACAATTATTCAAATTTTGTTTTCTGTCCGTGTGAAATGATCCACCTGGAAATTACTCCTTCTGCTAACCGGCTTTTATATATAAACGAATTTATGGCGAGTAACAACTCAACTATAGCTGATGAATTTGGAGAGTTTGATGATTGGATTGAAATTTATAATGGAGATTCGGAACCGGTGTGGCTCGGCAACAAATACTTATCAGACAACTTTAATAATCCTGACAAATGGCAATTGCCTCAAATAGATTTACCATCAGATGAGTTCTTACTAATTTGGGCTGATAATGACCCGGAACAAGGTGAAAATCATACTAATTTCAAGCTAAAAAAAGAAGGCGAAAAAATTGGAATATTTGACACAGACACAACAGGTTTTTTTCCGTTAGATACAATAACTTTTGGATTACAAAGAACCGACACTTCATTTGGCCGGATACCAGATGGAGGCACCCAATGGATATTTTTCGATACTGCAACACACGGATACAGTAATGTGCCTGTAGGTATTTTTGAACCTACTCTTGAGCAATTTATGATATTCCCAAATCCGGTTACGGGAGGTTTGTTGTTTTTTAATGAAGCACGAGAAGAAATCAAATTATCAGATCTTAGCGGAAAAACAATTCTTATTGCAAAGAAAACTGATGTCGTAAATATTATTAGTTTAAGAAAAGGTTTTTACATTCTTACGACAAATAGGGGTGAAACAAAAAAAATTGTTATACGTTAATGATATTCACTAATAAAATGGATGCAAATGGGATTAAAAACATATTATTGCTTTTCAAATAGAAAATTGAAAATGTCAAAAAAAAAACCTACCTTTGCATTTTTAAAAACTGTATAAAACTATACACATGAAAAAACCAAGGGTGTTATTTGTTACACAAGAGATTACACCATATCTCCCGGAAAGTCACATGGGAATTATTGGAAGACATTTACCTCAGGGAATTCAGGAAAGAAAGAAAGAAATACGTACTTTCATGCCCAGATTCGGCAACATTAATGAAAGAAAAAACCAGCTGCATGAAGTAATTCGATTATCAGGAATGAATTTAATAATAAACGATTCCGATCATCCGCTAATAATAAAAGTTGCTTCAATTCAGCAAGCCAGAATGCAAATCTATTTTATTGATAATGAGGATTATTTTCAAAGAAAATTTGTCTTCCGCGATAAATCTGATAAATTTTTTAAAGATAATGACGAAAGAGCGATTTTTTTCTCAAGAGGTGTTCTTGAAACTGTTAAAAAATTAGGATGGGCACCCGACATTGTCCATTGCCATGGCTGGATGACAAGTTTAATACCACTTTATATTAAAAAAGCATTTAAAGATAATCCCATTTTTACGGATGCAAAAATTGTTTATTCGGTTTACGATGATGATTTTAACGATAATCTAAATAAAGATTTTTCTAAGAAAATTAAACTTGACGGAATCACAAATAAGGATGTTAAACACTATAAGAGGCCAAACTTCGTTAACTTAAGCAAAGCTGCAATTGATTTTTCAGATGCCATAATTCATGGCAGTGAAGTAATCAATCAGGAGATTTTGGAATATATCAAGAAAACAGGAAAACCAATACTTGAATATCAGTCTATGGAAAATTATATAGATGTTTTTTCTAAGTTTTATGATGAATTATTGGCTGAAAATCCTGCTTCTTAAATAAGTTAATTAATTATACATTAAACTAATTTAATTAAAATTGAAATTCATATCCTTATTAACACCATTCAGGCATATTGTGTTTTTTTCTCTTATTATTAGCATAATAATTTTTGCATGCCAAAAAGATCCAAGCGAAATTGGATTAAACATTCAACCTCCTAATTCATCAATTGATGCCTTTTTTACTGACACTATAACTCTCACAGGGCATTCCGAATTAGTTGACTCACTAAGGACAAACAACACTTCGTTAAGTTTATTAGGATCCTATTATGATCCCATTTTTGGAACAACAACAGCAAATCTTTACACACAATTTCTGATTTCATCTACAGGAGTTGATTTCGGAGAAAATCCTGAGCTTGATTCCTTAGTTGTTTTTTTCAACTATAGTGGTTTCTATGGTGATATAACAACGCCTCAAACAATTAGAGTATATGAATTAAAAGATTCCCTGAGAATTGACTCAGCATATTACTCTAATCAAAGTAAGTCTCATTATGAGACCTTATTAGCTGAAAAAACTTTTCTGCCAAAACCTTATGATAGCGTTATGCTTGATACTGTAAAATATGCTCCATTTTTACGAATTAATTTAAGTGATTTAACTGACGATCTCGGAAATAAATTACTTAATCCAGTAGACACTTCAAGTTATGACAGTTATACTGAGTTTTTAAAATTCTTTCGTGGTTTATACTTTGAAGCCGAGCAGGTAAGCAGCTCCGGATCAATAATGTATTTTGATCTCCGTACATCATTTTCAGAAATGATCCTTTATTATCATAATGACGAAAACGATTCTCTTGGTTACTTTTTTCCAATAAATGATTATTGTGCACGGTTTCATAGTTTTAATCATTACGACTATGAAGATGCTTCACAGGAATTTAAAGATCAAGTATTAAATAAAGACACTTTATTAGGCAAAAACTCATTATATCTTCAATCATTAGGTGGAGTAAAAACAAAAATTAACCTGCCATTTATTGACGGTTGGAAAAATTCAGGAAATCTTTATGGAATAAATGAAGCCATTTTAATAGTCAATAACCAGGAAACCTTCATGGAAAATTATGAACCTCCCACAAATTTGGTTGTTTTAAAAATATTAGAAGATGGAACTTATAATTTTCTTCCCGGATACTTCAATGGTATAGAATATTTTGGGGGAGAATATGATTCTATTAACAACCAATATAGGTTTAGAATTACAAAATACCTTCAAGATTTAATATGTACGGATGAACTTAATAATGGGCTTTATCTGACTGTTTCAGGAGGATCCGTAAAAGCAAACAGGATTAAAATTTCGGGTTACGATACAACAAATATCGACAGAATAAAACTTAATTTAAAATATACCATCCTTCAATAAAGTTAGTTATGTGTGGAATTGTTGGTTATATTGGTGATAATCCAGCTTATCCTATTCTTATAAAAGGATTAAAAAGACTAGAGTACCGAGGTTATGATAGTGCCGGTATTGCACTATTAAATGGCGAACTCAATATTTTCAAAAGAATCGGAAAAGTTTCAGACCTTGAAGAATATGTTAAAGAAAAAGATATTACCGGAACCATCGGTATTGCTCATACACGTTGGGCAACACATGGAGAACCAAATAATATTAATGCACACCCACATTATTCGCAATCAAAAGATATTGCAATAATTCATAATGGAATAATCGAGAATTATTCTATTTTGAAAGATGAACTTATAAAACGAGGTTATAAGTTTTCAAGTGAAACTGACAGTGAAGTATTAGTCCATCTCATCGAAGATATTCTGCGAAACGAAACGGATAGTTTTGCTGAAGCAGTTCGTATTGCCTTAAATCAGGTGGTTGGTGCTTATGCTATAGTAGTAATTTCAAAGAATGAACCTAACAAATTAATTGTTGCAAAAAAAGGTAGTCCGTTAGTAATCGGAATAGGCAAAGGTGAATTTTTTGTTGCTTCTGATGCAACTCCTATTATTGAATACACAAAAGAAGTTGTTTATCTTAATGATTTTGAATTTGCAGTAATTAAAAAGAATGAAGAACTTGATATCAGAACTATTTGCAACGAAAAACAAACTCCTTATATTCAAAAACTTGAACTAAATTTAACTCAGCTTGAAAAGGGAGGTTATGATCATTTTATGCTTAAGGAGATTTACGAGCAACCCAGATCAATAAAAGATAGCATGCGAGGTAGACTTAATGCTAAAAAAGATTTTGTTAAATTAGGAGGAATAAGCGATTTTGATCAGAAACTTTTAAATGCAAAGCGAATTATTATTATTGCCTGTGGTACTTCATGGCATGCAGCATTAGTTGGTGAATATATGCTTGAAGATCTTACTCGAATTCCTGTTGAAGTTGAATATGCTTCTGAATTTAGATATAGAAATCCAATCATTTACGAAGATGATATTGTTCTTGCTATATCTCAATCAGGGGAAACCGCTGATACTCTTGCTGCCATTGAAATTGCTAAAGCAAAAGGAGCAACCATACTCGGTATTTGTAATGTAGTAGGTTCATCAATTGCCAGAGCGACTCATGCAGGCTCATACACACATGCTGGCCCTGAGATAGGTGTTGCTTCAACTAAAGCATTTACTGCTCAAATTACAATACTGGCATTATTATCATTATCAATAGCACAGGAAAAAGGGACAATAAAAAAATCAAGATTTCATCTACTACTTAATGAACTTACTAATATTCCCAAATTAGTTGAAGAAACATTAAAAACAAATGAGATCATTCTCAACATTTCAAAGATTTTCACTTATGCCCGTAATTTCTTATATCTGGGAAGAGGATATAATTTTCCTGTTGCACTTGAAGGGGCTTTAAAGCTTAAAGAAATTTCATATATTCATGCTGAAGGTTATCCTGCAGCAGAAATGAAACACGGCCCTATTGCATTAATAGATAGAGAAATGCCTATAATTGTGATTGCAACAAAACGTGGGAATTACGAAAAGGTTGTTTCAAACGTTCAAGAAGTTAAAGCAAGAAAGGGTAAAATCATTGCAATAGTTACAAAAGGCGATAAAACGGTTAAAGAACTAGCTGATTATGTAATTGAAATCCCTGAAACAGAAGAAATGTTTGTCCCATTATTAGCCACAATCCCATTACAATTACTTTCTTATCATATTGCTGTTATGAGAGATTGTAATGTTGATCAGCCCAGAAATCTAGCTAAGTCAGTTACAGTTGAGTAATATATCAAAATATCGCTTTACAATTTAACATAATGGATATACCAAGAGAAAAAGAAATAAGGGAATTATGTAAAAATGCGTGAAAAACCATCATATTCCGAATTAGTAAATAAAATTCATCTACTTGAAAAAGAGATAAAATCTTTATCGGAAAAACATCTTGATTACGAGCAACAAAAGATATTACTTCACAATTTGTTTGAGAGTAGAGAAAAATTCAGGTTAATAGCTGATTATACTTATGATTGGGAATTTTGGTTAAGTCCAAAAGGCGAATATCTTTATGCTTCTCCCTCATGTAAAAAAATTACCGGATACTCACCTGAAGAATTTATATCAGATCCTGATTTAATATACAAAATTATTCATTCCAATGATGTAATTAAATTTAAAAAATATATTGAAAGCGCACTCGAATTAATCGTAGAGGATAAGCAATTTGAATTTCGTATTGAAACACGAAGTAAAAAACAACGATGGATTGGGCTTCATTGTCAACCTGTTTACGATAAAGAAGGCAAATATTTAGGACAACGGGGATCCAATAGAGATATTACCAACCTAAAACAAGCAGAACAAAAAATAAAAAAAGCAGAGAAACAACAAAAATCCAGTCAACTTGAAAAAGAAAAATTTATAAATGATATTGATACAAAAAATCGTCAATTAGCTTCTTTTGCCATTCATTTATCTCAAAAAAATGAAATTCTACTACAATTATCAAAAGAAATCAGTAAATTGATTGAAGATGCTAATACAGATTCCAAACAGAAGTTGATCGAACTTCATAACAAAATAAAAGTAAACATTCAACTTGAAAACAATTGGAAGGACTTTAAACTACATTTTGAAAATGTACATACCGGATTTTTTTATCGCTTAATTAAACGATTTCCAAACTTAACTCCAAAAGATCAGAAATTATGTGCTTACTTGCGATTGAACTTAAGCACAAAAGAAATTGCACAATTATTGAATATCACATCCGGCAGTGCAGAAATTAGCAGAATCCGGCTTAGAAAAAAATTGAACCTACCAAAAGAAACCAATCTGGTTTCGTTTATTTCAGATATATAATCTAATAAGTAATACTCTTTAATTATGGTACAAAACCATAATTAGCATTACAGAACATCAAACATTTTAGGGAATGGTAACATTTATATACATCTATATAAACTATACAAACCAATGACAAATTACCTTTTCTCCTTTGTTTCAATCTTTTAAAAACTCTAATAATGAATTTTCATAAATATATATTTTAACAATCAAATTACTTGTTAGGGTAAACAAAAATTTATTGTTATGTAATTGTTAGGGTGAAATATTTCTCTCAATTATAAATATTGTTTTTATTTGCATCTCAAATCAAATTAAACTATATAAAATGACACAAAAATTCCGACCACTATCAAAAGAAGAAATAAATCAATTAAAAACGCAAGGTTGTAGATCTTGTAATTGGAGTACAATTCAGGTTGCTGAGCAATTTAACCCTAAAACAGTACATACAACAAAATTTTCAGGAAATATTAAATTAGGTGTATTTGATAAAGAAATTACTTTTTTTGGAGGAGTTAAAAAACCGGCAGGAATAAACAATGCAACTATACATAATTGTATTATAGGTGATAATGTATATATAGGACAAATCAAAAACTATTTAGCAAACTATGTTATAGAAAATGAGGTTATCATAGAAAATGTTGATATGATAGCCGTTGAAGGTGAAAGTTCATTTGGGAATGGAGTAAGAGTTGAAGCAATAAATGAAGGAGGAGGAAGAGAAATCCCAATCTATGATTATCTTTCAGCACACACGGCATATATTTTAGCATTATACAGACATAAACCTGAAGTTATTAACTCAATTGAAAAATTAATAGCAGACTATACCAAATCAGTTACATCCTCAATGGGAACTATTGCACAAGGTGCAAAACTTATCAATTGTCGAACCATTATAAATGTTAAAATTGGAATAAATTCCACAATTGAGGGTATTTATAGATTATCAAACGGTACTATAAATAGCTCTATTGAAGATCCTGTGTACTTAGGCCCCGGGGTAATAGTAGAAGATTTTATAATTTGCTCAGGTTCCAAAATATCTGATGCAACTTTAATCTCACATTGTTTTATTGGCCAGGGATGTGAACTAAGCAAACATTATTCAGCAGAAAATTCATTATTCTTTGCTAATTGCCAGGGTTTTCATGGTGAAGCATGTGCAATCTTTGCAGGGCCTTATACAGTTACACATCACAAATCAACTTTATTAATTGCAGGATTATATTCATTTTTAAATGCAGGAAGCGGTTCTAATCAAAGTAATCACATGTACAAATTAGGACCTATTCATCAGGGTATTGTTGAAAGAGGTTCAAAAACTACCAGTGATTCATATATGCTTTGGCCGGCAAAAGTCGGGGCATTTTCTCTTGTTATGGGCAGACATTATAAAAATTCTGACACTTCTGATTTACCTTTTTCATATATAATTGAAAAACATGATGATAGTGTTTTAGTTCCTGGAGTAAATTTACGTAGTGTAGGCACTGTCAGAGATGCTCAGAAATGGCCGAAACGTGATAAACGAAAGGACCCAAATAAGCTTGATTATATAAATTTCAATCTTTTAAGTCCTTATACTATCCAAAAAATGATACAAGGTCGTGATATCCTTAACAGCATAAAAATGTCCTCAGGAGAATCTTCAGATCATTATTTCTATCAAAGATGTAAAATTTATAATCGTGCCCTAAATAAAGGTATTAGATTATACGAAATAGGAATTAATAAATTTCTTGGAAACTCTTTAATTAAACGCCTTGAAAAAACAAATTTTAAAAACAATAAAGAAATTCAACACAGATTAGAGCCTGACACTCCAATTGGTACAGGAAAATGGGTTGATTTAGCTGGTTTGATCGCTCCCGAAGAAATTATCAGCAAAATGCTTTCTGATATCGAAAACGGAAAAATAACAACACTTGAACAAATTGATAACTTTTTCAAATCAATTTATGATAATTATTATACTTATGAGTGGACATGGGCAATTAATATTCTTCAACAACGAATAGGTAAAAAAATAAGTGAGATAACTTCTCAGGATGTTATTAATCAAGTGGAAAAATGGATAACAAGCGTTACGGATTTAGATAATATGCTTTATGAAGATGCTAAGAAGGAATTTTCACTTGATACTAAAACAGGTTTTGGAATTGACGGGGAAGAAATTGACAAACAAATTGATTTTGAACAAGTAAGAGGGGAGTTTGAAAGCAATAGCACTGTTTCTGAAATAAAAGAACATATTATTAAAAAAACAAACCTTGGTAATGAACTTATTAAAAGAATGAAGACAGTCGTTTAAAAGACTAAGGTTGAAGTCAAAAAAACATGGATTACAAAAAGTTATGTAAAATTATAATAAAAATAAATTTTTAAATAAAGAATTAAATTATGAGAGTTATTATTGAACCGAATTACGATCTCGTATCGAAATGGGCTGCAAATTATGTAGCTAAAAAAATTAATGAATTTTCACCTGATGAAAACACACCTTTTGTACTTGGCTTACCCACAGGTTCTTCACCGTTGGGGATGTATAAGGGTTTGATCGAACTTTATAAAGCCGGAAAAGTTTCGTTTAAAAATGTTATTACATTTAATATGGACGAATATGTTAACTTAGATGAGAACCATCCTGAAAGTTATCATTCTTTTATGTGGGATAACTTTTTCAAACATATTGATATCAAGAAAGAAAATGTTAATATTCTTGATGGAAATGCTGAAGATCTCACACAGGAATGTATTGAATATGAAAAAAAAATATCAGAAGTTGGAGGTATTCATTTATTCCTTGGAGGTATAGGACCGGACGGACATATTGCATTTAATGAACCGGGTTCTTCATTATATTCAAAAACACGTATTAAAACTTTAACACACGATACAATTATTGCAAATTCAAGGTTTTTTGATAATGATATTTCAAAAGTTCCAAAAACAGCATTAACTGTTGGTGTTGGTACCGTATTAGAAGCTGATGAAGTAATGATTATTGTTAATGGGCACGGTAAAGCAAGAGCATTGCAGCATGCTATCGAAGGAAGTGTTAATCATCTTTGGACTATTAGTGCATTGCAATTACATCCAAAAGGTATAATTGTTTGTGACGATGCTGCAACTGTTGAATTAATGGTTGGAACTGTAAATTATTTCAAAGATATCGAATCAAAAAATCTCGATCCTTCAACACTTTTATAAAAACAAACCTTACATAAAAAAAACCAACCTATAAATTATAGGTTGGTTTTTTTTATCTATTTCACAATTATCTCATCAATAAACAACCAGGCTTTTTTACCTGCTCCGCTATGCCATTCGGGACACACACCAATATTTTTTGCATAAACTTTAATATAGCGGGATTTAACATCTATTAATTCAGCGAGTACTTTTGCTATTCTTGATTCTCTTGAGTTAGGATCAGCGGTAAAACTTTCACTAAAAACCTCTTGATATTCTTTTGCATTTTTTGAAACATATATTTTCACCTCCTCAGGTAAAAATATCCACGAATAATTATTTTCCAGAAAACTTATACTCACCGATTTAATTTTCTGAACTTTTCCAAGGTCAATCACAGCTTCGAGATCATCAAATCTATAGGCCTGCCATTTCCCATCCTTATAATCTATTGATGCGGCTACACCATCTATAATAGCATTTTTCCCGCCACCTGAGTATGATGAACTATAATCATTTTTCAATTCCAGAGATTTTCCGATAGCAAGATGCGGATAAAAATTCTTTTCCATAATTTCTCCAATTTGCTCATCACCAATATAAGCTGCAATGTTCAGATTAATTGGCTCTTTACATTCAAAAGCTTCGGAAGAACTTAAAGACAATTGGGTTGGATCACTATAATCCAAAGTGTAATATAAATCAAATTCTGAATTTTCAGGATTATGTATTTTAAATAAACCGGAAATTTTTTCATCAGGAAGAATTCTAATTCCTCTCATCGAATAAGCATCAAATTCAAAATTAATTGGTAAAGGTTCTCCAGGTGCAATTTCAAGATTTGATACAAAATATGGAAGTTTAACTTTATTTTTTCCTGGATCTAATTCATTATTTGATTTAATTTTCAGGAAAATTGTTTTATGAGCAGGCAATTTCAATTTGCCGGGAAAATTAAAATCTTTGAAACTTGTGTCGGAAATAAGTGAATAATTAATATCAGAATAATTATGAATTCGAATATTAATTTTATTATTATCCTGAAATACCGGCCTCTGTGAAATATTTTTAACTGATTCAAAAAATATTGGTTCCAGAAATTTTTCATTTCCAATAATTTTATTTTCAAAATAAACCGCTGTCTGTCTGTTAAAAAGTGCTTCTCTAACCGAATTTTTGGTTTTTTGTTTTGTAAAAACTAAAGTTATTGCCCGATGTTCTTTATTTTCAAAATAATAATTATGATAAACCGGAGGGTGAATATCAGAGTTCCCAATAATAGTAAGATTAGAATCAATAGCCCAACGATAAGCTAAAGGATAATATGAAAATTCGTTTACTATTTCTACTCCATTCATCCATCCTTTTTGAAAAATCTCTGAATGTTCATCATACCAAATTGGAATTTCATCAGTTTGAAGCCAGCCCGGGTGGTTCCAAAAAATAAATGCATCTTGTTTGGTGGCTGCCAAAAAAGCCTCCTCCCATGTTTCAGTATCAAGTAAATCAACATCATCAAGAAAAATTGCATTAAAATGTCCGGGCGGCATACTCCTTGTAATTTCTGCTCCTTTAATTAAAATTATTCCCATAGATTTTGCCAAAGGTAATGCCAGCTCATACGAACGATTATGATTAGTAGGTAAATCATCTTTATGCGGTTGGTATTCCAGATGATCGGTGATGGCAATAACATCAAGTCCATTACGCCAGGCCTCTTCAACCCTTACAGTTGGCCAAACAGAACCATCCGAGAAAACCGTATGCATGTGTAAATCTGCCTTCAATGTATAAAACCCGGGGATATCGGGAATATTTACTTCTGTGCGTTCTTGTGAAATTGTAGTTTGAAATACAATAAAAAAGAAGAATAAAAATAATGGAATGATGAATTTTAGACTATTGTTTCTCATAATGTTTTACATATTTAAATTGAATATATTTTTTATAAATAATTACATATTTTTCAATCCGAAATTTACATATTAATTTGCAAATTCCTAAAATTAAAGAATTAAATTTTCCATTTCCTTTTTAACCTTTTCTTTTTAGGGAATTTCCTTTTAAAAGGCTTCTTACTTTTTCTATATTTAAAACTTCTTTTATTATAACTTTTGAATTTGTATGTAACTCCTACCGAGATATATGAATAAAAATCTTTATTTTCATTTCCTGCTTGTGAGTCCAGTTTATCTGTATCGACTCTTCTGTTTGTAAAAGTGAAATTTAAATCATATTGGTCGTTAACTACATAGTTTATTTTAAAACCAAACTGAAGTATTGATTCTATAGTTTTTCTTCCAAATCCAAAGGAATGAATTAAAGAATCCGTTGTTAAGTCGTAAAGTTTTGATCGAATGCTAACAAGTCCGGTTCCAAAATTTCCAAATATATTAATCTTGCGACGTGAATTTCGAGGTGAAATAATTTGGCTAAAATTTATTTGCAAATTTAAAGACCCCTCAAATATATTACAATTAAAGTAGATATTTGAAGACTTCTTTGTTCCTGTCAAACTACCATAAAGTAATTGGGTATTAAAGGTAACTACCGGCGAAATTCCTTTCGCAAAAATAATTCCCGCCCCAAGTTTACTTTCTTTGGAAAACTTTTTTAGAATATCAAAATCGAAAACGCTTAAATCTCCAAAAAAAGATGTTAGCCCAATATTTAAATCAACCGACCATCCATCGCTGAATCCAAAATTTTGTTTTTGCTTGTTATAATATTGTGCCCCAAGAAATAAAGGCAATAAAATAATTATTAGGAACAAAAATATTTTTGATATATTACTATTGGATATTCCCATTGTTATATTAATTATTGATAAAGATAATTAATATATCAATATAACAAAAGAAATAAAATCAAATTTATTAGAATCCAAAAGTATTTCAAGGTTTTCTTTTATATTTTTTACCGGGTAGGAACTTCCGTTTTGGCGATGACTTTGATCGATTATATCTAACATCGGAATATTTTGACTTAAATAAGTGATAGGTAAAACCAAAAGCAAAATATGAATAGTAATCTCTGTTATCGTTACCAATTTGGGTATCCAACTTATCAGTATCAATTCTTCTAATTGAAATATCGAAAGTAAAATCAAATGAATTGTTTAAACTGTAAAGGAATCTTGAACCTAAAGGAACTACAGTTTCTATTGTATTTGTACTATAACCAAATTCTTTTATTAAAGAATCGGTATTAATATCAAACAATTTTGATTTCACACTCCCTAAACCCATACCAAAAGTAGCATAAATATTTAGTTTACGGTTTGGATTATTTGGATTAATAAATTTCGTCAAATTTATCATTGCCATAAATGAAGCCTCAATAACAGTTCCCGTGAAATAAATATCTGATTTTGCTCCTTTTAAACCGGCATAAAGAATTTGACCACCGGCGGAAAATGTATTAGATATCTTTTTTGTTACGAATATTCCTCCCCCGATTTTGCTTTCAGCACTGATTTTTTTTCCTATATCGCTGTCATACACACTCAAATCTCCAAAAAATGATGTTAGGCCCGTGTTTAAACTAACTGACCATCCATCAAGAAATCTAATTGATTTTTTGTTACTACTAAAATACTGTGCATTTGTACGTAAATGTAAAACA
Organism: uncultured Bacteroidales bacterium; assembly: GCA_964462015.1. Lineage (GTDB taxonomy): Bacteria > Bacteroidota > Bacteroidia > Bacteroidales > JAEINX01 > JAEINX01. Next base: position 20,173 of record CAYWXI010000018.1, read on the forward strand.
AATATACAAATGAACGTTGATATTATAAAATAAAATTTATTTCTTATACTCATTAATTTTTAGTTCTTTGTATTACGTAACGTTAAAACAAAAAATATATTTGCCAATTAACAATACCAAAATTACAACAAACTACTTATTTAAACAAGTATTACTATCTAAAAATTCTAAACTAATTTCAAATTAAAAATTACATATTTAGATATGATGATCTATTATACTGATAATCCTGCATATACAACAGGATTTTATTTTGAAGATTTTATTGCTGGAAATAATAAAAACCAGGAAAATCATTCAACATTTTATTTTTGAATTCTAATTTTTTCGGTTTTACGAATATTTTCTCCTTCAAGAACTAAGAAATAAATTCCTGAAGTTAATTCATTAAGATCAAATTTTAGTAAAGTACTATTATTTAAGATTATTTTTTCTTCAGTGTAAACAATAACACCTAATGAATTATAGATTTTTAAACCAATATTTTCATTAACTCCGTTAACTTTTAAATTCAAAACACTATTTGCCGGATTAGGATAGATCAAAATATCAAAATCCTCTGAAATGGTTTCAACACCGGTGCAGGTAATAATATTCAATTGTAAGGAACTGCTTTTCTGCTCCAAATTATAAGCAGTTGCAGTTATAGTTAATACTATTCTTCCATCATCAATATCTTCCTGACTAGGTGTATAAACAGGAGTTAAAGTATTATTTGTATCAAAAGTTCCTGTTCCCGAGGTTGACCACAAAAATGAATTACAATTTTCAGCTGTAGCATTACATTGGTAATATCCATCATGACAGATTGTAGAATCAGGGCCTGCATCAACAGAAAAAGTAAAAGTCGCAGGAAATGAAATATTATCAACCCATCCGCAATCACTTCCGTTACTAACATAAGTATCTTTATAATATTCCCATTTAAAAACATGATCACCTTCTGAAACCGGGAAGCTTACCCTACCCCAGCTTGCTTCACCCGACCATTGTTCAATTAGTGAGTTGTCAATATAAAATCTCAGGAAATCATACTCTGGTTCTGAGGACACTTTTTTATAAAATGAGATAGAGTCATCTGCCATTGAATTTCTGGTAATCATCATACTTGTGGTTTTTCCATGGCCAATACTTCCTGATTTGGCACAATATACACCCTCAAAAACATTGCTTTGTGTAATTGTCCAGTCAGCATTCCCTACAAAACTCCAGTCAAATTGACTAAAATCTCCAGCCTCAAAATCTTCAAGTATTTGTCCAACTTTAAGTCCATATTCCTTTTCAGCACTATATTCTCCTGATATTATTTCAAATAAAACATCTACTGATAAACCTACCGGCATACTTTCGTTAACAGTAACTGAAAAAACAGCTTCTTTTTCTTCTCCAACTTCTAAAACATCTAAATTAAAACTTGAAGAGTTAATTGTTAAAAATCCACTTGATGAAGAAACAGAAGTAGTTACATCATAACAAGTTGAATGCCCATTATTAATTGCCGAAATTATTAAATCCACAGTTTCCCCGGGATCTAATAAACCGTTTGAATTACCACCGTCATCGTTAATTGAAATTGCACCGCAGGTAAGCAATGGAGCATTAGCAATAATCTCAAAATTGCTATTCCATGTACCCTCACCAACTACTTCGAGATTAAATTGAATAGGTTCCCCGTCGGGAATATTGGAAGCAACATCAAAAGCAAAAGCATTTTCAATTTGTATTACTTCGCCTGCTTCAAAACTTCCAAAATCTTCGGTTGCATCAGTGATTGTGATGTAATTATTATCAGTAGAAAGTGTAGCTACCGCACTATTTGTTGGATGTTCACCAATATTAATTAAACTTATGCTAAGAGAAATTGACTCTCCAAAATCAACAACACCATTATTATTTCCTGAAATTTCAACAAGATCAAGAGATTCGAAGGTAACATAAGGCTGATCAGCAACAACAGAAATAGAACCGGTGTATTGTGTCCTATTATGAGCTGTTACTGTAACTGTTACCGGGTTCGTCGATGTAATAAACTCAAATAATGACACCACAGCATTTCCATCATCTTCGGCAATTGCTCTACCAATAATTTCATTATCCTGAATTAAAGCGATTCTGGCAAAAGGAGCATCGGTTTGTACTGAAATATCTGACATTCCGATTGGAATTTCGTCAGGATGAGATGCTATGATTTCAGTAGGAATAGCTGTCCAGATATCAAGAGAAGGGTCTCCAAAAAGATTTGTTTGATAAACAACCCAACGCATATTTCCTGAGGAATTGAATCTAACAGCATTATCTTCCTTTGAATCTGAATTTATATAACCGATTACAAAAATCTCCTCACCAAAAATAGCATCACAAAATTGTCTGTGAACAAATTGGGATGTGCTTCCGGTTCCACCAGGAGAATACCAGCCATATCTGGAATTAGCAACACAAGCAACCTCGGCAGTTTCAATTGTTGTAATTTTTTCGGCAAAACAATCGCCATTTGAATAATTCCCTCCCGTTTGCCTGTTATCGAATGAACCGTTATAACAACCTTGTGAATAACCAATTACAAAGCTTCTTGTAATTCCGTCATTTTGAAAATTTGATGTATTAAGATCTGAGTTATCCATTTTCATATTATACTGAACATTTGAGTGCCCCAGATGATTCATAAGATGTACACCATCATTATTAATTTTATTAAAAACATCATATTTATTCCAGCCTCCATCTCTGTCATATAATTTTGTGATTGAAAAATTATCAGCGAAACCCACAGTAGTAACTCCATTAGCAGACGATCCTTCATTTATTTCGTCCATATAATCTCCACCGTAAGTCCATGGATTATTGTTTAATTCTTCACCAATGCTTAATGCTTCTTCAATATCATCCACAACAGGTGCACCTTGATATAAAATCAATTTGTTTGTAAAATTTTCGATTTCCGTAACATTATCAACACAAATTCTACCTATTCCAACTTCAGCATACAAATCCGTTTCATCATATTCACCCCATTTATTGTCGCCATCATCGTTCCAGCTTCCATCCAAACATGAATAGTACATATCCGAAGGAATATCATCATCATCATCTGCTGCAAAACCTCTATGAGGAATTATTTTATGAGCAGAATTATTCGGATCAGCATCACCACCGAGAATAACAAATGCAATTCCGTGGTTTTCATAATAATCAATAACACAATTACGAATTTTCTCCTGATCATCCTGGCCTTCGTAATTTGAATAAATATCTTCTGTTGACTCAACTTTTACAACAAAGCCGGTAGATTTTTTAAAATTAACAAAATCTTCAAAAGCAGCAATAAAAGAATTTTGTGTGATAAGTAATAAATCAATATCATTTTCATTATCAAAGTAATTGTCCGTATATTCGGAAAGCATTTCAGGATTATCAACGATTTGTTCAATCCTTTTCTCAATTAAAGGAGTGTTTTTAAGAAATTTCAAAGCATATTGAGCATCTTTATCAGTTGCAGTTTCAATTTCAATAGTAATATTTTTTATTAATTTCACCTGATTCTTTGCAGGAAAGTATTGCACAGGGCAAATTGAGAATGATCCAATTGAGTGACCCGATAAGAATTGAGTATTAATTGACTCAATAGAATTTATCGGATAAACATTAGCGGAAGAGTAAATTTTCTGATCAGGCACAGGCCTGTAATTTTCAGGAACTTTCTGAGAAATTGGAAATGGTTTTGAAGCCGGAAGAATTTTAATATCATTGATCAAATCTGTAAATGAAACAGATGTGATTTTTACAGATTTTATTATTTCTCCTTGCGGTAATAATAAATCAATAGCGAGATGTGGCATTAGGGGCCTACCCTCTTCAGCATAATTTATACAATTTGAATATTCAAAATAAACAAATCCTTCTTCATTAGATATTATTTCAGGATTTTCAAAACTAAATGATTTTGTAATAGTTTGTGCAATAGAAATATTAAACACACAAAACAAAGCAATTGTAAATAATAAAGTAAGTTTTCTCATTATATTTAAGATTTTTTATTAACTTCTGCAAATATATATAAACAGACAGATATTGGGGTTAAACGGTTGCAATTTTCTTTTTTATTAATTTCACAAACTGTAAACGGATACCATAAAAAAAGCGGAAAACAATTTTCATATTAACACAATTATTATAAATTTGTACAGTAATAATTTAAAACACGAAGAAATTGATTCAAAATATATTTCAAATAAAATTATAAATATTTTTTCTACTAGAAAATATGTTGTTAATCAGTAATTTTATAAAACACACTATAATGGATAAAGACGAAATAACGCGCATAGTGTAATAATTATTTACAAGTTATGGTACATATGGAATAACGTTAATAGATAATTCAAATAAAAAAATAGATGACCAATAGACTAACAATTTTATTATCAATTACATTTCTGATTGGCTGTAATATATCAGAAAAGAAGTCAATAAATCGAATAGAAAAAAGAGAGATTATCTCAACATCTGAGATTGTATTTGATTCTATAAGTTTTACCCCTATTCTGCCAAAAATAGAAACTGACAAAGTGAATAAATGGTTTTCGAAAATCACAAACGATTATATTCTTGAAAATAAATTATACTTTGCAGGATACTACTTTGTTCTTGAAGAGATAAATAACATTTCTGTTCTTATTACTTATTTTCTCTCAGATGACTTTTCAAAATGTTTTTTAATGACTATTGACAAAAGAGACAACTTGGTTGACATGGTTGAAGTTGCACATGAATATGATCATTTCTATGAAGATTCTTCAAGATATATTGAAATTGAAGGAATTGTAGAAACTGAAATAATCTCAAATAACGAGTTCCTTAAATTAGAAAAAGAAAAAATAGAATTTTTTATAGGGGAAAATCTTGATTCTATTTCAAAATTTGTTAAACAAATAAAACTGACTATTTCCGAATCCGGGATAATAGAGGAAAAAGAAATATTAAACAAAAACGTGCCATAATATGTATAAAAAATTGCCTGGATAGTGATAAAATTATGCATTGTAGTTCGTATCAAGTTTATCTCGGCTTGATACAGATGAGTTTCGAAGTCGGCAACTTTTCATACATTATAACATTCTCTACCACACAAAAAACACCAACGTGTTACCAAAAAATAATTTTGAAAACTAAGTTGATTTTAAAAAACATAATCACTCATCACCAAATGTTTTAATTACAATCTGCTTTTTCGGATCAGCAATTCTTTGCTCACTTGCCAGAAATACTATTTTATTTTCTCCCGGCAGTATATCGAAATAATTATCAGTAAAAAATCCGTCACCGGTTTTTAAGGACAGAAAAACATTTTTTGCAAGCTTGTCGGTAGTCAATTCAATAATATAGATATTCTTATCTTTATCAATATCTGCTTCAATTTTAACATTAGGCAGATCAAGCTCCTTAACCGGTAAAAAATAAAAATTATTTTCAGTTAAAGTATTTCCATCGGAAGTAATTCGGGTACTGAATACAATCTTATTTCTATTATGATTTTTTAAAAGATTATTAAGGTTTATTTCAAAGTAAACCTCCGAAGAATTTGCATTTATTTTTACGGGAGCAGATTCTCCCCATAAATTATTACCTGCAAAATCAATTAAATTCAGTTGCATTTTACAATTCTCCGGTTCTAATTTATCTGAGATTATATAAACTTTTAACATTTCATTTTCGATAGTTGGAGATATAAGAATTTCGTTATAAGCTTTTTTTACAAAATAATGCAAAGCTTTCCATCTTCCGAAATAATCGATCCCCGACCATGAAACTACCGGCCAACAATCGTTCAACTGCCAATAAAGTGTACCCATACATCGTGGCATTGCTCGCCGGTGGGCTTCAATTGCCTTTTTTATTCCGTAAGCCTGAAGAAGCTGACTAACATAAATATACGATTCGAAATCAAAGGGTGGATTATATTCACGTTCCATATAAAGCCGGATCAACTCATGACCACGAGGGTGTTTTTGATGTGTTTTCATGACATCCGATTTAAGATTGCGATCACCGGCATCAGTAAATGATTCGATAGTTTTTAGGTCAGGATAAGATTGAAATCCGTATTCACTCATAAATCTCCCTACCTTTTCTTCATAAGTTTCAAAAGCTTGCTCGCCCCACCAGACTCCCCAATAATGTACGTCCCCATCTTCATAACTTGCTGAGTGATCCCGGCCTGTTCCCGGAGACGAAGGCCAATAAAAACGTGATGGATCGAATTTTTCAACTGTTTGGGGAAGAACATTATGAAATAGTTTTTTATAATTCTCCCAAATTTCTGTTGAATCCTGAAATGTATATCCAAGAGCTTTTTGCCAACCCCAATTAAACCATGCTCCTTCCACCTCATTATTTCCACACCAAATTGCAATACATGGATGATTTCTCAGACGCTTTATATTATCACGAGCTTCATTTTTTACTGATTCCAAAAAATTACTATCGCCGGGATACATATTGCAGGCGAACATAAAATCCTGCCAAACCAAAATCCCATTCTCATCACAATAATCATAAAAAATTTCATCTTCATAAATTCCTCCACCCCAAACCCGTAACATATTCATATTTGCATTAACAGCTGAATTTATTAACCAGTCGTATTGATCGGGCATTACTCTTGTAAGAAAATTATCCTGTGGAATATAATTTGCACCTTTCATAAACACCGGGTAACCATTTAGTTTCACATAAAAACTTCTACCAATACTATCCCTTTTCCTAATCAGTTCCAACTGCCTGATTCCTATTCTAAGATTTTTTTCATCAAATATCTCATCATTAATTTCTGCTTTGGCCAAAAGTTGGTATAAATGAGCTTCGCCTAATCCGTTTGTCCACCATAGCTCAGGATCATTAATTGAAAAATCAACGTGAATTTCATTTTTTCCTTTAAAAAGTTTTTCTGTTTGTGAAAAATAATTTTCTGAATCATCGACATTATCGATTGAAAGTTCAACTTCCTGTTCTGTTATTGATTCAATCTCAAAGACTGCCTCTAAATTTGCAACTTCCTTTGTTACTTTCTTTTGAATAATCTGAATATTAGATATTTTCAAATTATCCCATGACTGAATATAAACCGGTTTCCAAATTCCAAAAGTTACAAAGCGCGGGCCCCAATCCCAACCGTATTGATAAGGAGCTTTACGTGAATAAGCCCTTTGGTCGGGAAGGTTGAAATTATATTCGGATGATTTTATAGAATCGATTATAACCGGAGAATAAAACTTTAGTAAAAGAGAATTTTTCCCGTCTATAAGATAATCCTTGCAATCGAGCTGCCACTCTCTGAACATATTATCGGCTTGCAGAATTAGAGTACTATTCAGAAAAACATCGGCATAAGTATCAATTCCTTCAAATATCAATTCAATGTTTTCCATTTTCAAAATTGAAGAATCAACAAAAAATGTACATTTATACTCCCAGTTTTCAGTTTCTATCCATTGCAAATTCTTTTCATTTGAACCATAAAACGGATCTTCAATAATTTCATTTGATAATAAATCGGTGTGGACTGTTCCCGGAACCTCAGCATCAAGCCAAGCGGTTTCACCTGCTTTATGAAATTTCCAGTTTGTATTTAGAACGATTTTCCCATCCCTTGTTTCATCCTCTTTTTGGCAGGAAATGAAAAAAAATATTGAAAAAAATATTATTGAAAAAAAATTGAATTTACGTTTCATTTGTTTATGCTTTTTTAGCTGGTTTATAATTTATTATTCGAATTTATAGAAAAACTGGCAATTAGAAATTAGAAATTGGGGGCTATTCCTAATTTCAAGTTTCTAATTTCAAATTTCAAAATGGAAACTCCTCTTTAAAGTCGATTTTTTTGCCAGAGGATTTATGTTTTGTTTTTTCAATTTTTAAATGCAATTTATTTCCATCCACAAAAATAGCTTTATAAGGCTTTGTCGGGCAGGCATATTCGCATGCACCACAACCAATACACATTTCATTATCTACTTCCGGTATCCTAAGATTATTTTCATAGGGTATCATATCAACTGCTTTAGTCGGACAATGTTCCGAGCAAGCTCCACAATCGGTATTTTCGGTATAAACTATGCAATTTTCTTTAATGAAATGCGCAATTCCGATTTGTGTAAGTTTTTTATCTTCAAGTTTTAGTGGCAGAATTGCTCCGCTTGGGCAAATTTCGGTACACTTAACACACTCGAAATTACAAAAACTCGTATGAAAATCCATTTTGGGTTGCATGATACCTTTCAGTCCATATTCAAAAAATGATGGTTGCAAAACTTGTGTTGGGCAATTACTTATGCAAAGTTGACAAGCAACACAAAATTCAGTAAAATGATTAAAGCTTTTAGACCCTGGCGGACAGACAGGAGTAGTTTTTTCCTCAGCGATTTCGGTAAGTTTTTCAGGTGAAATATCTGATTTTGCTCTTAAAATAAATGGTAATCCTAATAACCCAATTGTTGCACCGGAAATAATTTTTCTTCTCGAATTATCCAATAAATCTTTCTTGTTTTTTTCACTTTCTTTTCGTGACAAATTATAGCTAATTCCATTCAAACCACAGGCTGAAAAACAATCGAAGCAATTTATGCATCGCGAGAAATCAATTGATTTATTTTTTGTGTCGATACATCCGGCCTTACAAACAATTTCACATTTCCTGCATGAAATACATAAATGATCGTCAATTTTAATTTTGAAAATTGAATATTTTGAAATAAAACCCATCAATGCTCCAACCGGACAAATTGTATTACAAAAAATCCTTCCTCTTGTTGAAGCGAGAAAGATTATTATTCCTAAGAAAAATGCTGAAAAAATTATTGTTAAAAGATCACTATCCTTAATTTCTACAGTAAAGAAATAATAATTGTTATAACTTTCGAAAATATTAGCAAGCAGATTATTTGCTTCATAATAAACCGGCCTAAACAGAGCAGAAACTATACGACCAAAATTACTGAAAGGATCTAATAAATTTATTAATAACATACTGCCAAACATAGCAATTGCTACCGAAACAATTAAAATAGAATATCTCAGAAAATTTCGGGCTTTTAGAAAAGAAAATTTCCTTTTTCTGATCTTATTTGAAAAATAAATAATTACATCCTGAAGTATTCCTAAAGGACAAATTGTTGAACAATAGACCCTCCCGAATAAAACAATAGTTATAATAATTATAAAAAATCCGGTAGTGGCAATACTTACATTTGTTAAAAAATTTACGACCGAAGGAAGAAATTGTAAATAAAAAAAACCACTAATAAATTCCGTGGAAAAAAAATTACTAAAATCTAAAAACAAAAAAGTTGAAACAGAAAGAAACAATAAGGATACAATTATCCTAAGAGTTCTCAAATACCGTAATTTCATTCGGATTATATAATTATCCTATTTATTGAAAGTTCCTTAAGGTTACGGTTTCCTATTCCCATTTCATCAGCAATAACAATATAATTTATTTCATCGGGATCGAGATCGAATATTTTGGTTGCAGCGGCATCTATTGCAACAATATCCTTTGAAATAAGTTGCTGTTTCATCGAAACAACATCATCGACCGAAACACCACGCGGACCGTTTTCCATCATAACATTATATGCATCAACAATATTAAGATCGGGTTTGCAAACCGTAGCGCAATCAGCAATGCATTGATGCAAATCATTTCGATGCCAATACATTCTGTCCCAAACAATACCCATCAGATTTTTCATAGCAATAGTAAGTCTTGCCGACGAATGACTTTTTAAAACAGGAACATTAATAAAAACATCGGAATCAAGAATCAATTCATGAACTTTTGTGCTTTTTAGCTTTTTCCCTTCCGGGATTTCAACTTCGCGATAATATTTTTCGGCATTACCGGGGACTATTTTACCTCCTGCCTCATTAACTGCTTTTTCTATTCCACTGCTTTGATAGGCTTTTGTCCATTCATCGCAGGTGTTATCAAAAACAAAAACATCTTTTGCACCGGCATCAAAGCAATGCTCAATTATTCTTTTAATAAGTTTAGGATTAGTATTTGCAGCTCTTTCGGGAACGGCATCCCAACCAATATTTGGTTTTACAACAACGCTTTGACCTGGTTTAACAAATTCTTTCATACCTCCAAGTGATTCAATTGCCCTATCGAACATAAAATCGGGTTCTCCGCCTTTAATAGCAACCATATCATAAGGCCCATCGGGATTTGTCACCGGCGACCCAAATACTTTGCTATAATTTCCAAGCGACATTGTTGTGCCGGCAATAACTCCGGCGTTTATTCCTTTTTTTAAAAAATCTCTACGTTTCATATTTTCAAATTTTTTCGGAATAAAAGTACAAAAAAATTTATTATACGGATTTAATTATTTTTTGAAGGACATTTTGGAATAATGAAAGGAAATATATTTCAGTTGAAATTATAATAGTCCGATCTTTAGAGCGCTAAAGCAATATTTGAAGAATAATTTACTAAATTGAGATATTATTAAATGTGAGTGATTTTTACTTATTATCTTAAATCTAAAAAATAATTTTTCAATATCTTATTTCTTATAATGCTGATTATTAGTCGCTCCATTGATCTATTTAGGGGAATTTCATATTTTTCCTTTGTAGGACATATTTTAATATGAAAATGAAAAAAATTAATGATAGTTGGCTTATGCTCAACTTTTAGAGAAATTTCAACATTATTTAAAATGCTAAATTTATTATTAATATTATATACAAGTGGCTCACTATAGTTGTTGAAATCAAGAATTTTTAAATAAAAGTAGCCTCTTGTTCTTATAATGTCAAAATCAATATCTTTAGTACTTAATATTTCATTACTATCTACATTCCAGTATTTTTCAGAGCAATTAGGTTTATTTACTTTTATATAAATATCTTCTGTTTTAGATGATAGGGGATGATTTGGTGAGCATTTAATAAAATTGGTTGAAAATTTCCAAAAATGAATAGATGGTACATTTGATATATTAAGGTGACCATCTTCATCTAACATGTCTGCTTTTGAGTTTGTATAACGTATCAAATAACATTTATCACAATATTCAAATAAATTTGCTTTTCTCTTTGAAGGTAATAAATGTTCAGGATATAACATGATATTAACAACAAGTAGATAACTCGTGTTGTGGGGAATTAGTATAATCAAAATCAATACTTTTATATTGATATTGGTTGATTAATTCTTCAATTTCTTCAAATATATTTTCAACTTCACCTATATTTCTTGCCAAAAGTTTATTATCATGATATATAGAAAACGCTACTTCAAATAAATCAGAATCAAAAAATATTTCTTTAGATTCTTGAACCTGAAAAAATAAACTAGGAGAATCAGTTAAAGCAACTTTAATCTTATTAATTTTAATAAAATAAAATTTATCAGAAATTAAATAAAATGCTCTATCTGAATTATTCTCATATCCTTTTATATGATCAGAATATTTAACTTTTTGTTCTTTATAACTTTCCAATAAAAGAGCAAGTAAAAAGTTATTGGTTATAACAAACTCGTTAATAAAATCTTTTGTTGCTTTTTTCTTTTTTATTTCATTATTAAAGTTCGTTTTCTTCTGGATATTAATTATTTCATCTATTATATTAGCGAGTATAGGTTCCTGACTACCGCTAATTGGTGATTGAATTTCGTGACCAGTAAATGTATCTCCATATTCCATAAGTACAATTAATTTTTTATAAGTTCTTTTATAAAATTATGAAAAATTTCAGTATTTTTTTCCCATTCAGTAATAAAATTCATTTCAATTTCATCAAATGTTTTATTAATTTCATAATGAAAGTTAAAACGTAACTTCATATTATTTTTGTCACGGTTAACATCAATATTACAAATATTATCATCACAAGTTAATGCATATTTAATGGAATTAATTTTTGAGTTATTGATTTTAGATATATTATTAACGATTTTGTCGAATTCAAATTCACTAACGATAACATCAAAATTAATACCAATAGCCTTACATTTAATATGTGGTAAACCTTTAATATATTTTAAGCCTACTTCAAAAGGAAATTTATCATATTTGCTTTCAATTTTTAACCTATCTAAACTTAATTCAAATTGTGTTCCGTTTTTAAAAGAAAATTGCGAAAAAGGAGGAGTTATTATTAATGAATTCTGATTAATATCATCAAATGACTCTATTATATCAACTTTTTGCAAAAATCCTTCTGATAATAATGTTGGATTATGTGTTTGTGCAATAATTACTAAAGAATTATTTTTGACTTTTAATTTCACAGTATTTTCTTTTATGACCGCATGTTGAATTAATATATTGGTCTATTATGTTGAGCAAAACTAATATAAATTTAATAAAAATTAAATAATTTTTAACAAAAATTAATAATTAAATTTAATAAGTAAAATTATAATTACTGTATGTTAAAAAAACAACCATCAAGTATTTTCCTTTACAATACACTCATACCTCTCAAAAACGTGATGAATATTTATTATGCATAATTTCTTCTTTATTCATTTTCGATTACCTCCTTCAGTTTCTGCATATCAGCTTCAATATCACCAGAAAGATGATGTAATGATTCGGGCATTAGTTTCTGCATTTTTTCTAAAGCCTGTTTTGCTTTTTCTTTATCATTATTTTCAAGTAAGTCTAAAGCTTCATCAAATTTCCATTCTTTTCCAAGTTGTTTGGCCCGATCAATAATTGTAGTAGTTTGGCCAATAATAATATTTGAAATTGGAACTAATAGAATAATTAATATTTTTCTCATTATTCTTTATAATTTAGTTTTTAACACATAATACTTAGTCCCAAAAGTAGAAACAATTGATTCGATTTCAGGTATTTTTATGAAAGAGTAACAAATATATCCTTCTCAATAATAGTTTTTCTATTCGTACGACTCTTCATACCATTTGGATTAACTTCCTTTTTGTTCGTACAGTCAATCATATCGTTAGTATTAATTTCCCTTTTGTTCGTACAGCCAATCCAATCTTTGGTATTAAGTTTCGCTTTGTTCGTACTGCCAACCCAATCGTTGACATTAAGTTTCGTTTTGTTCGTACAGCCAACCCAACCGTTGACATTTAGTTTCGCTTTATTCGTATAGTTAACCCAACCGTTGGCATTAAGTTTCGTTTTGTTCGTACTTCCAATCCAATCGTTGATATTAAGTTTCGTTTTGTTCGTTCTTTCAATTATACCTCTCGTATATATAATATTTTAATTGTGTAATCACCTTACATTATGTTGCTAAAGAAATAACAAAAGTGCTTTATAGGAAATTTTCCTTCAGAAATGATTCACCTATACTGAAGTCTTTCAGTATTATCCTTAAATTAAAATGTAAAACTCAAATCTTCCCTACTACGAAAGATATTTTGCAACTATCGGCATTCTTCTGCCAATTCCAAATGCTTTGGGTGAAATTCTTAATATTGGCGGAGTTTGATATCTTTTATACTCATTAGTGTTAACCAATTTCAATACTCTTTTTACAAAACCGGCGTCAAATCCCATTTTTATTAAATCCTGTGGCCCTTTTCGCTTTTCGATGTATTCGTATAAAATTTCATCCAGAATATCATAATCCGGTAACGAATCCGAATCTTTTTGATTAGGCCGTAATTCAGCCGAAGGAGGTTTAGTTATAGTATTTTGGGGTATGATTTCTTTATCTTTATTAATATAATGTGCAAGTCGGAAAACATCCGTTTTATAAACATCACCAATAACTGAAAGCCCTCCGCACATATCGCCGTAAAGGGTTCCATAACCAACGGCTGCTTCACTTTTGTTGGAAGTATTAAGTAAAATATAGCCGAATTTATTCGATAACGCCATTAAAAGCATTGCTCTCGCTCGTGCCTGCAAATTTTCTTCGGCTATATTAAAAGGTAAATCTTTAAAAAAGGGTTTTAAAACTTGCTCATAACTTTGATATATTTCTTCAATACTTATTATATCATGAGGTGAGTTACAATTTTCAGCAAGAAGTTTAGCATCTGAAACCGAATGATCGGACGAAAATTTTGATGGCATTAAAATTCCTCTGACATTTTCCCCACCGAGTGCTCTTGCTGCAATAACATGGCTAACAGCTGAATCAATTCCTCCCGAAAGTCCGAGTATTGCTTTCTTAAATCCGAGTTTTTCAAAATAATTTCTAACACCCATCACCAAAGCATCATGTATTAAGGCGATTTTTTCTTTACCTGAATGCAGGTCGGAGTTTATTTTTTTTGATTTTATTTCATTAAGATCAAATACTTTAAAATCTTCCTCGAAATATTTCAATTCATCAACAACCTCAGCATTTTGATTTATAACTAATGAACCCCCATCGAATAATAATTCGGTTTGTGCTCCCACATGATTAACATAAAACAATGGAATTTTATATTTTTCAACATTTTGTAAAAGAATTTTTTTCCTTTTTTTTGCCTGATTATAATCGAATGGTGAAGCTGCAATATTTATCATCAAATCGGGATTTTGTTTTGCAATTTCATCCATCGGATTTATAATATAAAGAGGATCATTACCTATGTTCCACAGGTCTTCACAAATTGTCAATGCAATTTTATGGCCTTGAAATTTTATGGTTTTAAAAACCGTATTTGGTTCAAAATACCTGTATTCATCGAAAATATCGTAGTTAGGCAACAGGGTTTTATGAACTACATCCTGTATCTTTCCGTTAGCCAGAAAATATGCAGAATTAAACAAAGGTTTGCCTTTATATTCCGGATTTCTTGTTGGACAGCCAATAATGGCAGCAATACCAACACATTCCTCAGCAATTGATTCTATGGCAGAATTGCACTTTTCAAGAAAATCATTAAACTCAAGAAAATCACGTGGAGGATATCCTGAGACTGCAAGCTCTGAAAAAACTATAAGATCAACTTTGTATTGCTTTGCTTTTTCAATAGCATTTTTAATCTTAATAATATTGTTAGAAAAATTTCCGACATGAAAGTTAATTTGTGCTAATGCTATTTTCATCTGTTAATATTTCTATAGTTAACACTTTTATAATTGGTTACATTTCTATGAAAAAGAGATTGAAATTGGAAATTAGAAATTTGGATTTCCCCCTAATTTCTAATTTCCAATTTTATTTAAAAAATCACTCCAAAATTAAAATCCAATGAATAAGGTATTGCCTTCTGTTTTACTAAAGGAAAACGGGCATTATATCCTTTTAGAATATTCGTAACACCGTTGTTAAAAGTAACTCCGGCAAAAACAACCGTTGATTTATAAATCTCGTATTCAACGCCAACACCAACATTTAATGAAAGTTTAAAGAAATTTATTTCATCTTTAATATCATTTTCGATGTTCTCGATCTTTGATTCATCATAGAAATTCTTATACTCGAATCTATCCTCAGCCGTTGACCTTAAATTAAAACCAAAATTCAAACCTATTAGGCCATAAAATGAGAATTTTTTATACGGATTGGTTTTCATTTTTATAAGAGCTGGAATATCAATATATCTCAATTTATAATTTCTAAAAAGAGTACCGGGCATAGAATCATTCTCAGCTTCAACAAAGATTTTTTCGGGATATTCAAGCTTAGCGTTAAATGAAGAAATATTAAAACCTGTTTGGAAAAAATAGTTTTCAGTAATTGCAATATCACTCACAAAACCCCAGGCAAAACCGATGTCCGAACCGTTATTTGAATAATATTTTGAATCGGGTGATAACCAACTAATGTTCGGAGCCAACCTGAATCCAAATTTATATGATTTGACCTGAGAATAGTTTACTTTGATAAAAAGGATAACTATCAATGAAGTAAGAAGAATAATTTTTTTCATATTTTTCATATTTTTTGATTAAACAAAAGTACATAATTGAAATGATTTATTCACGAAAATAAATTCCAAATTTAATTTATCATTATTGAGACCGTAAGGAATTTTTCCTAAATTTGTTTAAAATATTAATTTAATACGAAAAACATGAAAAAACTTTTTTTAGTTATTATTATGATAATTGCAGTAAATACAGGATTTGCGCAATTAACATTAGGGCCAAAAATTGGTTATAACACATCTAAATTATCTCTTGAGGAGAGTGATATTAAATCTGATTTAAAAAGCAGTTTTCAATTCGGAGCTTTTGTCAGGATTGGAAGAAATGTTTATGTTCAACCTGAAGTAAATTTTCTCACTCAGGGTTCAATATTTAAAAGGCCGAGTATTACTGTTGATGGTGTATCGCTATCGCCTTTTGAGCAAAAAGTTGATTTAAAAACGATACAAATTCCTTTTTTAATAGGAATGAAAGTTTTTAATAAAAAAATTGTGAATATTAGAGTGTTTGCCGGCCCTACGGCTTCTATTATCACTAATAAAGAAATTGAAACCACTTCGGGTACCGATTGGATTGCCCCTATTAAAGATGCTGATATCGAAGACTTGATTTGGAATATTCAACTTGGAGCAGGTGTTGATGTATTAATGTTCACTCTTGATGTCAGATATAATATTGGTATAAATAAAGTTATCGGAAATGTTGTTGATAATATAGACGATAATACTACAATAAATTTTGACTCAAAATCAAGTGGTTTCAATGTTTCACTTGGTTGGAAATTGTTTTAATTTTTTTTCATTTTTTTTTGCCTCCAGTAATTATACAATAATTTCCGGAGGTTTTTGTTTTTCTGTTAAAAAGTTCAATATAAAAAGGTATGGGCAATTTAATAGCTCGGGCTAAAGCCCGTAATAACAAGGTTATAACTAACCCCGCCCTTAAGGGCGGGGTTATTGAAAACCAGACAATTAGCGGGCTTTAGCCCAAAATCTTTAGTTTTTATACTGAACTCATTAAATGTTTGAAAACAACACAAATATATTGATTATTTGCTATTTATGACTAAATTATTAAGATACTTCAACTATAGGCATTCCCACCTGAACGAATCATTCGAGCAGGTTAAGCACTCCAAACTCAAAGCACTAATTAGTTACCTATTTATAATTACTATTTTATATTCGTGTAACTCAAGCCGCCATGATGTTGATTTGTCGGAAATTGAAATAAATGACATAGAAATAAAACGCTATGGTAAAGCTCTTTTTGCTATTGATCGGAATAATTTAAAAGCCGAGCTCTCCGAACTATCCGACGAATATTTCTTCTTTATCGGTAAGGAGTTTGAAGATACATTAAATTTGATAAAAATCAATGATTTTATTTCCGATTCTTCTTTGATTGAATTATCAGATACATGTAATGAAAAATATCCTGACCTTAATGATATTGAAAAACAATTGACATCAGCATTTAAACATTATAAATATTATTTTCCCGGGAAAGCAATTCCTGAAGTTTATACTTATGTTTCCGGTTTATTTTATGAATTCCCGATTCAGGTGGTTGATGGTGTAATGATTATAGCTCTTGATATGTTTCTCGGAATAGATTTTTTACCTTATTGGCAAATCGGGCTTCCAAAATATAAAATCCGTCGATTTGAAAAAGAATATCTTGTTAATGATTGTATGAACGAGATCATGCTAACTGAATTTCCAAATCCTCCCGAGAAAACCTTTCTCGACAAGATGATAAATGAAGGAAAAAGATTATATTTTCTGGAAGCCATAATGCCTGAAACACACGATTCAATAAAAATCGGATACACAAAAAACCAGATGGAATGGTGCAAAAATAACGAATCAAACATTTGGGCATTTTTTATTGAAAACGAATTATTATATTCTCCCGATTTTCAATACACAAGTAAATTTACAACCGACGGGCCTTTTACATCTGCCTTTTCACCCGAGTCACCTGCAAAAATTGGAAGTTGGGTAGGATGGCAAATTGTCAAATCATTTATGAAAAATAATAAAAATGTTAAACTTGATGAACTTTTGAAAAAAACAGACTCACAAAAATTATTATCCGAATCAAATTATAAACCAAAGAAATAAATTCGTATATTACGCAATGTTTTTTATTTTATAAAAACAGTCGTAAAATTTTTCTTTTTTGTTATGCTTGTAAAAACTTATGGTAGTGCTATTTTAGGGATAAACGCAATCCCGATCACAGTCGAAGTAAACATCGATCGCGGTGTGCAATTTTTTATGGTTGGTTTACCGGATAGTGCTGTTAAAGAAAGCCATCAAAGAATTGAAGCAGCTTTAAGGAACAACGGTTATAAAATTCCCGTAAAAAAAATTGTCATAAACATGGCTCCGGCCGATATTCGTAAAGAAGGCTCGGCTTACGATTTGACAATCGCCGTAGGAATACTTGCTGCTTCCGAACAAATCAAATCCGAAAAAGTTGGCGATTATCTAATCATGGGTGAGCTTTCATTAGATGGAGGTTTACAACCGATTAAAGGAGCGTTACCTATTTCAATCGAAGCCCGAAAACATGGTTTTAAAGGATTTATTCTTCCAAAAGCTAATGCCATTGAGGCTGCGATTGTCAACGATTTGGAAGTATTGGGAGTTGAAAGCATAAAAGAAGTTATTGAGTTTTTTAATGATGAAATCGAATTACAACCCACAGTGATTAATACAAGAGATGAATTTTATTCTCAACTAAATTCATATGAATTTGATTTTTCTGATGTTAAGGGACAAGAAAATATTAAACGAGCACTTGAAATTGCTGCTGCCGGTGGGCATAACGTTATTTTGATAGGGCCGCCAGGATCTGGAAAAACTATGCTTGCCAAACGTCTTCCTTCAATTCTTCCTCCTTTGAATTTACATGAAGCTCTCGAAACAACTAAAATACACTCAGTTGCAGGAAAACTCAATAAAGAAACTTCTCTAGTATCGGTTCGTCCATTCAGGTCACCACATCATACCATCAGCGATGCCGGCCTCGTGGGAGGAGGAACTTTCCCTCAACCCGGCGAAATATCACTTGCTCAAAATGGTGTTCTTTTCTTAGACGAATTACCTGAATTTAAGCGTACGGTCCTTGAAGTGATGCGGCAACCTATGGAAGACAGGACAGTAACTATTTCACGGGCACGCATTTCCGTTGAATACCCGGCAAGTTTTATGCTTATTGCTGCAATGAATCCTTGTCCCTGTGGCTATTACAACCACCCTGAACATGATTGTGTTTGTGGCCCCGGTATTGTACAAAAATATTTGAATAAAATTTCAGGCCCATTATTAGACAGAATTGATATTCATATTGAAGTAGTTCCTGTTCCTTTCCGGGAATTAGTTAATGAAAAAATTGAAGAACAAAGTGAAAACGTCAGAAACAGGGTTGTTCAAGCACGATCAATACAAGAAGAACGTTTTAATGAATCAAAATCAATCCATTGCAATGCTCAAATGACTTCCAGGCAACTTCGCGAAATTTGTAAAATTGATGAAAAAGGACATGAATTGCTTAAAAATGCAATGGAAAGGCTTGGGCTTTCGGCACGTGCTTACGATCGAATTATTAAAGTTTCACGAACAATTGCCGATTTGGAAAACAGCAAGGAAATTTTAGCCGAACATCTTGCAGAAGCTATTCACTACAGAAGCCTTGATAGAGAAAGTTGGGGCTCATAAAAAATTATTTCAAATTTCATTTAATGATCTAATAATACACTAATCCTTTTTATATTTTAACCTTTATAATTGCTAATTTTATCAAAAAAAAATATCATAATAATATGCTTCCAAACTGACAGAAATACTGCACAATATGAAAATATAAGTTACGAATCTTAAGTACAAATTTTGTTTTTTTTAAAATTATTTACTTTTCATTCCAATTCTTTTCTAATTTTGGAACATAAACTTAAAATGATAAAAGGAAAATGTGTGTTGAAATTCTTTAAAATTATAAGAATTATATACTGCTAATTATATACCAATCAACATGAAAAAAGAAAATCACTCTCCGAGTAAAGGCTTTAAAGAGCGTTACGATTTAATAAGGAATCCCGAAAGAATAAGAAGTTCTGATATAATTGAAGGTGTTTTTGAAAAAACAATATATTTTGATTCACCCGATCCTTCCTTAATTGCAGCAAAAGGAAATATTAATGGTTTGACCTGCATGATACTTGGGCAGGAAAAAAGAAGAAAAGGAAAAGAAAGCCAGGCAACAGGAATGATGAATGCAAAAGGTTACGGATTTACTCTTGAAATGTTAGATGAAGCCGAAAAAAGGCACTTGCCTGTAGTTTCATTTATTGACACTTTTGGAGGAGATACTTCAATGGAATCGGAACTTGGCGGGCAATCATTTTTAATTTCAGACTGCATTAGCCGCTACTGTGGTGTTGAAACCCCGACGATTTCTTATGTAATTGGTGAAGGAGGTAGTGGTGGGGCATTAGGTCTTCAGGTAGCTGACAAAAGTTTTATGTTCGAAAACGCATTGTATTCAGTAATTGCACCCGAAAGTTGCAGTAGAATAATATTTCAAAAAAGATTGAATGCAGGTGAAAGTTTAGAAGATACTATTCCGGATTCGTTGGAAGTATTACGTCCAGGTGCAGAACACATTAAGGAAATCGGAATGATTGATGAAATTCTTCCTGAGCCAAAAGACGGCGCTCATAACGATTATGAGTTTACTATAAATATCATCAAAAACACTTTAATAAAAACATTAAATGAATTTATTCGCCCGCAAAAAATCGGCAAAAAAATAATCAGAAAAAAAACTGTCAAAAAGCTATTAAAAGACAGAAGAGAAAAAGTTTTGAATTTTGGAAAATTCTATGGATTATTCGATAAACTTGCAAAAAGAGTAACTAAAAGAAAAATACCAAACAATATTAAAGTTGCTAACATTGAACGCGGTGATTTCTACACAATGGAATTATTGAAAGCCCATTTGGAAAAAGAAGGCATCGAAGAAACCGCTGAACTATT
Organism: uncultured Bacteroidales bacterium; assembly: GCA_964462015.1. GTDB lineage: Bacteria > Bacteroidota > Bacteroidia > Bacteroidales > JAEINX01 > JAEINX01. The sequence goes on from CAYWXI010000018.1 coordinate 41,081, forward strand.
TGAATGTGAAAAAGAATGGGATAAAGAGCAAAATAAATTCAGGGTTGCCGGTGGCTGTGGTTTTGTTTCATTCGAAAAATATATTGAGAACTTTTATGCTTGTCCAAAATGTGGTAAAGGTCAATATCTTAGCATTGAAGATCAAATAGAGAAAATTTGTGATAAAAACACATTTCTTGAAACAGAAGGTGATCTGGTTATTAAAAATTTAACCGGAAACGAAAGATATAATTTTGGCAGGTATAAAGAGTTATTAGAAAAAATTAAAGGAAAAACATTCTCTAAAGATTCATTGGTTACCGGCACTGCAAAAGTGAATGGAAAAGATGTTGTTTTAGCAATAACTGATATTAAATTTTTTGGTGGTTCATTCGGAGCTGTTTTTGGAGAAAAATTCAACAGAGCTGTTGATTATGCCGTAAAGAAAAAATTACCTTTAATCTCAATTTGCTCATCAGGCGGTGCAAGAATGAATGAAGGGCCAATGGCACTTGCTCAAATGGCGAAAATGAACATGTCTTTATTAGACCTGAAAAAAGAAGGGATTTTATATTTATCGGTAATTGCAGAACCCACAACAGGAGGCGCCTATGCCAGCTTTGTTACACAGGGAGATATTATGATTGGTGAAAAAGGCAGTTTGGTTGAATTTGCAGGACCAAGAGTTGTAACAGGAGCAGGTTTTGATGTTGAAAGAGAGATTGTCTGCACAGATAGCCTTTTTAACACAAAAAAAATTCAACATTTGGTTGACAGAAAAGATTTAAAAAATATTTTGTCTTATTATATTGACATTTTTCATGATTTAAAATTCCCCTGTAAAAGAAAATCCACAGGTAGAATTAGAGATTTTAGAGTTGATAATTAAGTTTTTAGATTTGGAAATCTATCTTGTTTGTGCAATAAATTCTAATATTTCTTTTTCCCCGGTTTTTGTTTTTGCCGAAGAAATTATTGACAAAGGAAGTTCTTCCCAGAAAGAAAGCAAGGCATCTCTGTAATCTGTGATATTTTGTAAAAGTTGAGCTTTTTTAAGCTTATCGGATTTTGTAAAAATAATAATAAAAGCTAAACCTTTTTCACCAAGCCATTCTAAAAACTCAAGATCAATTGCTTGAGGTTTAAGGCGAATATCAATCAATACAAAGGTACATATCAGGTTTTTTCTTTGCATCAAATAATTACTGATCATTACTTCCCATTTTGCCCTGATTGTTTTTGAAATTTTGGCAAAACCATATCCCGGAAGATCAACAATATACCATTTATCATCAATAATAAAATGATTAATTAATTGTGTTTTTCCCGGAGTACCGGAGGTTTTTGCAAGCCCTTTATTGTTTGTAATCATATTTATTAGTGATGATTTACCAACATTTGACCTACCTATAAAAGCAAATTCGGGCAAATCGGTTTTTGGGCATTGGCTTACTTTTGTACTGCTTTTCAGAAATTTTGCATCATAAATCTGCATGAAGTTATATTGTTAATAATAAATGGATTATATTTTCATTGTCGCATTTAAGCATTAAATCATTATAGCATTTGTCAAATTTCCACCAAATTTGTAGTAGTACTTTAAAATTCCCTTATTTATAACTCGACAGATGTCGGTTCTTCTTGAAATCATAGATATCTTTTACGGTTACAATAATACCCGTTTCTTCAACATTTCCAAAAGCTTCGTTATAGGCTGTTCCAAAAGTTTTCATCGTTGCCGACAAATTCATATAAGCATTAAACAAAGGCGGGATTTGTTCATTTAATCCCCTAACCTTTTGAATAAGCAGTTTATAATCCTCATCATAATTGCAACCTGTAAAAATATTTTCTAACACTTTATTTTCGGTTGATAGTTTTAGAGGCTTATATGGAAAAAGTAATTTCTCATTATCAGGAAAATATTTTGACATAAAAAACAAAACTAAATCCCGCGCTAATGAATCAAATCGTGGATACATTGTTACTTTTCCAAATAAAAATTTAACATCCGGATTATCAATTACAAGGGCTCCTAATCCATCCCATATATTATCTAATGAATACATTCCCTTTCTGATATTATTGGTTGGTTGATAAATAGGTTGAACAAATGAACGGCCCAACTCAATGGTATAAGGAAGATACTCTTTGATAAATTTTTTGGAATATTTAAAAAGTTTCGAGGTCGGCGAGCTAACAATCCCATTTTCATCAACTTTCAATTCCTTACAATGAATAAATCTATAGCCACCTATAATTTCTTTGTCATCCGGATCCCAAACAATTAATTGTTTGAAAGGCGTTTCTGATGTATCATGTCTATCAATATCCATTGATTTTCCGGTTCCTCCACCGGCATCTCTAAACGTAAGCTCCCTTAAACGACCTATTTCTTTCATCAAATTTGGGGAATCGGTATTGGAGAAAACATATATACTATTATTACCATTATTTGTTTTTCTGATAAATTTTTCTTTCGTTAATTCTTTTTCTAATAATGATTTTTCGATAGGTGAAATTATTGTTTCCATAATATGTTTGTAGTATTGTTCTAATAAATTACTATAAATTTTTTGATAGTGAATAAGCTTTCTGTTTAATTATTTTAGCCCATTTTTGATCTGAATTTGTTTTATCAAATTTGGAATATGGTATCGGTTTCCCAAAAACAATATTTATTGTTTTGTTTTTTTGCTTAAAGATTTCATCAGACAAATATAACATTTCAATATTTGCTTTCATTCCAAAAAATTTGCGAAGATTAGCCAGATTGTAGAAAAAATTTGAATTTCGGCCATCAATATAAGTTGGGATAACATCTCTTTTAAATCTTTTTGCTTTAGTGATAAAAGTTTTTTTCCATTCCAGGTCGATAATTTCCCCTGATTGTTTTCGTGAAACAAAACCGGCAGGAAAATATAATATCATAACATCTGAAGCAAAAGTGTCATTAATAATTTTTACATTTTCTGCATTGCTTCCATGCTTATTTATCGGAATAAACAATTCTTTAATATTTGGAAGATTCATCAACAGATCATTTACCGGAAAAACTATATCGTTTCGGATTTTACCGACTACATTCATCAAAGCCAAACCGTCAAGTCCCCCTAAAGGGTGGTTTGATGCAATTATATATCTACCGGTAGTCGGAACGTTTTCTATGCCTTTTACAACTATTTTAGTTCGAAACTCCTTGAGAACCGATTCAATCAAATCAAAATTAAATTTATCACGATTGTTATAAAGAATTTCATTTAGCTCAGATTGATGAATGATTTTTTTTAAGTAATTATAAACAAATTTAGGGACAATTTTAGCTAAAGACGGACTTTTGGCATAAAAAATCTTCTGAATATTGAGGAAGTCCTTTGTTATTTCCTGCTGTTTTTCTTTCTCGTGTTGAATGTCCATATTATTTGTGAAAATTCTTTTGGTATTTATTTATCCTTTTAAAAGTGTCTTATAATAAGCTTTTATAAAAAGCAAATTTTCCAATTACTTTATTGCAAAGTTAATTATAATTCTAATAGCAGTAAAAAATACTAAAGATATTATATTCCAGGTTCAGTAATTCACGGTAATTATAATAATTCGCAAGTCCATAATCTTAAATATATTAACCTGACTATTGCATTTTTTTTAATAACTTTTCTATAAAGAAATCATTCTTCCAAAAAAAACATCATACACAGGAGGCCTTAATCACCTAAGTATATATCATTTACGCCATCCTTACAAATATTATAAAAAAAATGTAACAAAAACTTATTAACAAGTGGTAAAAAGTGGAGATTTGTGGGAAATTTATTCCTATATTTACCCCCAAAAATAAAAATCTGTGGCAAGGATTATAGGCACACATGAATGTAAAGTAGATGCAAAAGGAAGATTGATGTTTCCATCAACTTTCAAAACACAATTAGCTTCCGAAATTAAGGATGGTTTTGTAGTCAAAAGAAATGTGTTTCAAAAATGCCTTGAATTGTATCCGATGTCTGAGTGGAATATTGAAAGTACAAGAATTAACAAACTTAACCGGTTCAGAAAAAAGAATGTTGATTTCATCAGAAAATTTATGGCAGGAGTAAAAACCATTGAATTGGATAATGCTGGCAGATTGCTGATTCCCAAAGATTTGATTAATTTCAGTGGAATAAAAAAAGAAATAGTATTAGCTTCAGTTGTGAACAAAATTGAGATTTGGAATAAGGAAGAATATGAAAAAGCGGTTGATTATGATTCTGATGATCTTGCTGCTTTAGCTGAAGATGTTATGGGTGATTTTGAAATTGAATAATAATTGCAAATGTATCATAATCCTGTTTTATTAAACGAAAGCGTTTTAGGTTTAGCAATAAAATCCAATGGCACTTATGCTGATGTCACCTTCGGGGGTGGAGGCCATTCACGTGAAATACTTAGACTTTTAAGTGATGGTAAACTTATTGTCTTTGATCAGGACGAAGATGCTGAAAGGAATTTCCCAGGCGATGAGAGAATGATTTTTGTTAATAATAATTTCAGGTATTTAAAGAATTTTTTAAAGTTCTACAAAGCTATTCCGGTTGATGGAATTATTGCTGATCTCGGAGTTTCATCCTACCAATTTGACAATCCTGACAGAGGATTTTCGATAAGGTTTGAGGGAGACCTGGATCTAAGGATGGATCAAAAAAGTGAAATCAATGCCAAAACGATTCTTAATGAATATTCTCTGGACAAACTAAGGAACATATTTTTCAAATTTGGAGAAGTACATAATGCTTCTAAACTGGCAAACTTAATAGTTGAAAAGCGTAAGGATGAAAAAATTGCCTCAATAACAAGGTTTAAAGAATTGATTTCAACATGTATTCCAAAAGAAAAAGAAAATAAATATTTAGCAAAAGTTTTTCAGGCTTTGCGAATCGAAGTAAATGATGAATTGAATTCATTAAAAGAAATGCTCCATCAATCAAAAGAAGTCCTACGGCCCGGAGGCAGATTTGTTGTAATTTCATACCATTCATTAGAAGACAGGTTGATAAAAAACTTTTTCAGGTCGGGAAATTTTGAAGGGAAAATTGAAAAAGATTTCTTTGGTGTTCCCCAGGTTCCATTCAAAGTTATCACTAAAAAACCAATAATAGCCACAGAGAAAGAAATAGAAAAAAACAGCAGGGCAAGAAGTGCAAGATTGAGAATTGCTGAAAAAATTTAATCATGACAGAAAAGATAAATAAATTAAAGAAGGAGGAGAAACCGGGTAAAGATAGCAAGGTCGGTAAATCATTGCATAAAGTCTTTGATGGAGAATTTCTTACCAGAAAAAAGTCATTAAGTCTATTACCTTTTCTGATGTTAATTACAAGCCTTGCTATTATTTATATTGGAAACACATATTACGGTGAAAAAGTAATAAGAAAAATTCAAAGTAAACAAAAAGAAGTGAATGAATTAAGATTTGAATATATAACAACAAAATCAGATTTAATGGAATTGACGAAACAATCAAGTTTAGCTGACAGGCTAAAATCGAAAGGGATTAAAGAATCGACAACTCCACCATATAAAATTTTTATTAAAAAAAAATAAAATGGTAATAAAGCATCCAATTCCGATAAAATCGTAACAATCAAGAAAAGAAGTTTGAAAGATATTAAAAGAGACATATTATGGCGAATTTACCTGACATATTTCATTGTGTTGGCTTTTGCTATTGGTGTTATCCTAAAACTAGTTTTAATACAAATATATGAAGGCGATGAGTTAATACTTAAAGCACAAACCTTTGAACTGAAATATTTTTCATTAGATGCAACAAGAGGAAACATTTATGGTGATGATGGAAGCCTGATAGCCACTTCTATACCAATATTTGAAATCAGGATGGATATTGCCTCTCCGTTAATCCCCGATGATGTTTTCAACAAAAAAATTGACTCTCTTGCCCTTTGTCTTTCAAAATTATTTAAAGATAAATCAAAATCAGGATATAAAAAATATTTACGCAAAGGCAGAAAGAAAAACCGATATTTATTACTGAAGAGAGCTGCAACATATTCGGAATTGAAAAAAGTAAAAAAGTTTCCGATTTTGAGAAGAGGAAAATATAGTGGGGGGCTTATTGTAATTCAAAAAACTAAAAGAAAACTTCCATATTCAATTCTTGCGAAACGAACCATTGGTTTTGAAAACAAAAAGAAGGAATACTTCGTCGGAATTGAAGGTGCGTATTCAGATATTTTACAGGGAACAAAAGGAAAACAATTAAGACGAAGAATAAGTAATGGCGACTGGAAGCCCATTCATAATGAAGCGGAAATTGAACCCGAACGCGGAAAAGACATCATTACAAGCATTAATGTAAACATTCAGGATGTTACTGAAAACGCCTTGATGCGTCACCTCGAACAACATAAAGCATATCAGGGTTGTGCTGTTTTAATGGAGGTTGAAACAGGCTTTGTAAAAGCTATTGCAAACCTTCAATATGATTCTTCTGACAATAAATATAAAGAAATTTACAACTATGCTATCCATGAAAGTGTTGAACCGGGTTCAACTTTTAAACTTGCTTCGATGTTGGTAGCTCTTGAGGATGATAAAATTAATCTGACTGACACCATAGATACCGGTGATGGATGGAAAGTATATTATAATCGCACCATGCGCGATGCTCATAAAATCAGAAATGGTAAAATTACCGGCAGGGAGGCTTTTCAGTTTTCGTCAAATGTAGGAATTTCAAAAATTATTTTCGATGCATATAAAAATCAACCGGAAAAATTTATTGAAAAACTTTATGATATTTCGTTAAATAAACCATTGGGAATTGAAATTTCAGGCGAGTCAAATCCTGTTATTAAACATCCCGAAAATAAAAAATACTGGTATGGGACTTCTCTTCCCTGGATGTCAATTGGTTATGAATTATCTCTGACTCCTTTACAAATGTTAACTTTATATAATACAATAGCAAATGATGGAAAGATGATGAAACCATTATTTGTCAAACAAATACAACAAGGGGGAAAAACACTTGAAACGTTCAAACCCATAGTAATAAGTAAATCAATATGCTCATCTTCAACCATTGATACACTACAAAGTTTATTGGAAGGAGTTGTGGAGCTTGGTACTGCAAGGAGGATTAAAAATTCCATTTATAAAATTGCCGGAAAAACAGGTACTGCCCAAATTGCAAATAGAAACAAAGGTTATGATAAGAAAAATTACAATTCGACATTTATCGGATATTTTCCTGCCGAGTCGCCACAATATTCCTGCATTGTTGTAATTAGTAAACCAACGGCCGGCTATTATTATGGCAGTTCAGTAGCAGCTCCGGTTTTTAAAGAAATTGCCGATAAAGTTTATGCCGGCAGCTTAAAAATTCATCAACGAGAAGATAATGATGAAATTGAATTTTCAGCACCCTTAGTTAAAGCCGGAAATCAGGAAGATTTACAGATCTTTTACAATGATCTCGGATTTGCTCTCGATTCAGCAAATTCTACAAATGAGTGGGTTGTAAGTTCGTTTAAAAATGAAAAAGTAAAATTAGAATCAAAAAACATTAAAGCCGAAACAGTACCTAATGTAAAGGGTATGAGTGCCAGAGATGCAATTTTTATTCTCGAATCAATTGGTTTAAATCCCAAAATCAAAGGTAAAGGAATTGTTAAAAATCAATCGATCAAGGCAGGAACAAAAGTTACAAAAGGAAGAGAAATAATTTTAAATCTCAAAACAACTTAATTAATGGTACTACTACAAATTATGCGGGACCAGATAAATGCGAAAATGAGTGAATGCTAAAATGCGAGAATAAAAATAATACACAAAATGAAAAAATCTAATATAGCAATATTCAAATTATTTATTATCAAAGATTTAACTGTCATGAAATATTTAAGCATTTAAGCATTGTAGCATTCTATCATTATGAAGAAATTAACTGAAATAATAAAAGGAGTCGAAATAATTGCAAGTTATGGAGCAATTGATATTGAAATTTCTTCTGTTGAATTTGATTCCCGAAAAATTGAAAAAGGAGCTTTATTTGTTGCCATAAAAGGTTGCTCAGTCGATGGTCATAATTATATTATGCAGGCAATGAATAACGGTGCTATTGCTATTGTGTGTGAAGAAATTCCATGCGAACTAAACAAGCAGGCAACCTATCTTCTGGTAAAAGACAGCAGCTTTGCATTAGGCATAATTGCTTCCAATTTATACGACAATCCATCATCGAAACTAAAATTGATTGGAGTAACCGGCACTAATGGAAAAACAACAATTGTAAGTTTATTATATCAATTATATAAATCTTTGGGATTCGCTTCCGGAATGCTTTCAACTATCCAAAATATTATTAACGAAAACATTATCCCTTCCTCTCACACAACCGCTGATGCTATACAAATCAATAGTTTACTAAATCAAATGATAGAAAATAATTGTGAGTATTGTTTTATGGAAATTAGCTCTCATTCTATTGATCAAAACAGAATTGCAGGTTTGGATTTTACCGGTGGAGTTTTCACAAACATTACTCACGATCATCTGGACTATCATAAATCCTTTAAAGAATATCTAAAAACAAAAAAGAAATTTTTCGATGATCTACCAGCTAATGCATTTGCTTTATCAAATATTGATGATAAGAACGGGAAAATCATTCTACAAAACACAAAGGCAAAGAAATTTACTTATAGTTTGAAATCTGTTTCCGATTTTAAAAGTAAAATTCTTGAAGATCAATTTGAAGGCTTACAATTAAATATTGATGGTATTGAAGTTTGGTTCAAACTTATTGGTGATTTTAACGCTTATAATCTTCTCGCCGTATATGGATCAGCAATTTTACTTGGAATGGAAAAATCCGAAATATTGCAGAATTTAAGTAATTTAAAACCGGCTGAAGGGAGATTCGATATTATAAATAGTCCTGAAAGAAAAATTGCCATAATCGACTATGCACACACTCCCGATGCTTTGAAAAATGTATTGGATGTAATTCAAAGCATAAAATCTCTTAATCAAAAAATTACATGTGTTGTTGGAGCAGGAGGAGACAGGGATAAGGAAAAGCGACGACTGATGGCAAAAATTGCATGCGAAAGAAGTGATATGGTTATTCTGACTTCCGATAATCCAAGATCTGAGGATCCTCAGGAAATTATTGATCAAATGAAAAAAGGTGTTGATGCTGGTAATAATAAAAAAGTGATTTCAATAATCGACAGAAAAGAGGCCATTAAAACAGCATGTGCTTTGACAAATAGCGGTGATATAATTTTAATTGCCGGTAAAGGACATGAGAAATACCAAATCATTAAAGGGATAAAATATCCATTTGATGATATGAAAATTGTGAAAGAAATATTGTTAACTGATAAAGCTGAATAACATGCTCTATTATTTATTTGAATATTTGGAAAATACATTTAGTTTCCCTGGAGCTCAGGTATTTCAATATATTTCATTCAGGGCTTCATTAGCAATAATCACATCCTTGTTGATTTCATTGATTTTCGGCAAAAGCCTGATCAATTTATTAATAAAAAAACAAGTTGGTGAAACTGTCAGAGACCTGGGCCTTGAAGGCCAACTCCAAAAAAAAGGAACTCCAACAATGGGTGGGCTAATTATCCTGGGTGCAATTATCATCCCAACACTGTTGTTTGCAAAACTCGATAATATTTACATTTTGTTAATGCTTTTTACAACAATCTGGCTTGGTATCATTGGATTTATAGATGATTATATAAAAGTTTTTAAAAAGGATAAAAAAGGACTTGCCGGGAAATTTAAAATTTTAGGTCAGGTAACTCTTGGATTGGTTGTCGGGATTACAATGCTTTATAACGACAATATTGTGATCAGAGAAAAGATAACTGCCGAAACAGTTGTTAGTGAAGAAATACAAACTGAAAAAATCAATGCTTTTTCAAGTAATTCACAAAAATCAACAAAAACAACAATTCCTTTTGTTAAAAATAATGAATTTGATTATTCATTTTTATTATCGTGGCTTGGAGATGGTTACGAAAAATGGGCATTTTTGATTTTTATTCCGATTGTGATTTTAATAATAGTTGGAGTATCAAACGGGAGCAACTTAACCGATGGTGTTGATGGTCTGGCAGCGGGAACTTCAGCAATAATTGGAGCTACTCTCGCAATTTTGGCATGGGTTTCAGGCAATATAATTTTTTCAAATTATCTGAATATAATGTTCATTCCAAACACAGGTGAACTTGCAATATTTATCAGTGCTTTTGTTGGTGCAACTATCGGATTTCTATGGTATAATACATATCCGGCCCAAGTATTTATGGGCGACACGGGAAGTTTGGCCATCGGTGGTATTATTGCAGTTTTTGCAATTATTATCCGTAAAGAACTTCTAATCCCGATTCTATGTGGGATATTTCTGGTTGAAAGTCTTTCGGTAATGTTACAGGTTAGTTATTTTAAACATACTAAACGAAAATATGGAGCAGGTAAAAGAATTTTTAAAATGTCTCCGCTTCATCATCATTATCAAAAACTTGGGTATGCCGAGCCTAAAATAGTTCAACGATTTATGATCATCGGAATAATGTTGGCAGTTTTAACAGTTATAACATTAAAACTTAGATAAGTGGAGAAATGGAGTAATGGAGAATAGAGAGATGGAATGGTGGAGTGATGGAGTGGTAGAACATCCCCAAAAAAATTGAGATAAGTTATGATTAAATAATGAAATTGGAAATTAGAAATTCGGGAACATACAGAAGCTTAGCCAGTCCCGCCATTGCGGGAATTATTAAAGTTTCTTTGCGGTCTTTGTGTCTTTGCGAGAAAATATGAAATATGAAAATACGAAAAGTCATATTAGGAGGAGGCGAAAGCGGCATAGGTGCTTCTGTATTGGCTAAGAAAAAAGGTTTTGAAGTATTTCTATCAGATAAAGCCAAAATTAAAAAAAAATATAAGGACGTTCTTTTACAGTATGAAATAAAATTTGAAGAAGGAAAACATTCGGAGGATAAAATTTTAAATGCCGATGAAATAATTAAAAGTCCCGGAATTCCTGATAATATTCCAATAATTAAAAAAATTATCAAAAATGGGACTCCGATTATTTCAGAGATTGAGTTTGCGGGGCGTTACACGAATGCAACTTTGATTTGTATAACAGGAAGTAATGGTAAAACAACTACATCGCTGCTGATCCATCATATTTTAAAAAAAGCAGGATTAAATGTTACCATAGCCGGAAATATCGGACAAAGTTTTGCAATGCAGGTAGCTACAAGCAACTTCGATTATTATGTTCTCGAAATTAGCAGTTTTCAGCTTGACGGCATGTATGATTTTAAAGCTGATATTGCAGTTATAACAAACATAACGCCTGATCATCTCGACCGATATAACAATAGTTTCAATAACTATATAAATTCAAAACTCCGGATTTTTCAGAACCAAACAAAAAAAGATTGTTTCGTGTATTGCTTAGACGATGAAGTGTTAAGCCGCGAAATAACGAAAAGAAAAATTGAAGCAAAATGCTTCCCTTTTTCGATAAATAAGGTATTAGAAACTGATGGAGCATTTCTAAAAAAAATCGGAAAAGGAAAAATTAATAAAAGTGAATTTATCATTAGAACTAACTCAAAAACAATAAATATGACATTAGAAAATTTAGCATTACAAGGCAAGCACAATTTGTATAATTCAATGGCAGCCGGTATCGTGTCGCGTACTCTTGACATTCGTAAAGATATAATAAAACAATGCTTATCAAATTTTCAAAATATTGAGCATCGTTTAGAATACGTGGCAAGTATTTATGGAATAGAATTTATTAATGATTCAAAAGCCACTAATGTAAATTCAACATGGTATGCTATTGAGTCAAGTGACAAACCAGGCAAGCATATAATTTGGATTGCCGGAGGAATTGATAAAGGAAATGACTATCAAATGTTAAGTCCGGTAGTTAAAGAAAAAGTTAAAGCAATTATTTGTTTAGGCCTCGATAATAAAAATATTAAAAATGCATTTGCCGATGATGTAAATTCAATAATCGAAACAACGTCGATGAATGAGGCTGTTGAAATAGCTCTTTCTTATGGTGTACCTCATGATGTTGTACTATTGTCACCAGCTTGTGCAAGTTTCGATTTATTTGAAAATTATGAAGATCGTGGATGGCAATTTAAAGATGAAGTCAGGAAATTATAAAAAATGTCAACAGTTTTAAAAAATATAAAAGGTGATAAAGTAATTTGGGCAGTAGTGGTTCTATTGTCGATTTTTTCACTATTAGCAGTTTATAGCTCAACAGGAACACTTGCATATAAATACAAATCAGGTAATACTGAATATTATATGATTAAGCATTTTTTTATACTTATTTTCGGCTTATCATTAATATATTTTACACATAGAATAAAATACGTTTATTTTTCAAGAATTTTTCAAATTGCCTTTTATATTGTTATTCCTTTATTGTTTCTAACACTTTTTATCGGTGTAAATTTAAATGAAGCCCGCCGTGTGTTACCTTTGCCGTTTAATTTAACATTCCAGACTTCCGATTTGGCAAAATTAACTTTGATAGTTTATCTATCGCGATTATTATCTAAAAAACAGGATACTATTAAAAGTTTTAAAACAGCTTTTGTTCCAATAATGTTACCTGTATTAATAGTTTGCGGATTAATTTTACCTGCCAATTTTTCAACTGCTACAATGCTTTTTGTTACATGTTTGGTGTTAATTTTCATAGGAAGAATAAAAACCAAATATTTATTGTCATTATCAGGAATAGGAATACTTAGTTTATCAATATTTATTGCTATATTATTTACCTTACCCGAAGAAAATCAAGGCAGGTTAATGACGTGGAAAAAACGAATTGAGGCTCATTTTGGGGAAGGGGAAGAAAACAATTACCAGGTTGAACAATCAAAAATTGCAATTGCATCGGGAGGAATTTTTGGCAAGTTTCCAGGAAATAGCACTCAGCGAAATTTTCTGCCTCACCCCTATTCCGATTTTATTTTTGCTATAATTGTCGAAGAATACGGGCTTGTTGGAAGCATTTTTATTGTTTTGTTGTTTCTGATCTTCTTTTTCAGAGTAGTAAGAATAGCAACAAAAGTTAAAGGGAAATTCGGAACCTTCATTACCTTCGGAATTGGATTTAGCCTGATTTTTCAGGCTATGATAAATATGGCTGTTGCCGTAAACATTTTACCTGTTACAGGGCAAACACTTCCATTAGTAAGTATGGGAGGAACCTCGATTTGGTTTACGTGCATTTCGGTGGGAATCATTCTGAGTGTCAGCAAAGAAGTACAGGAAGAAACTGACCTTGAAGTAAATTTAGCGGTAGTTTGATAATTTGAGAATTGAGATTTTAGAACTTGAAGAAAAAATATAAAATATTAATTAGTGGTGGTGGAACAGGTGGACATGTTTTTCCGGCTATTGCTATTGCAAATGAATTAAAAAAGCGTTTGCCCGATGTTTCTATTTTGTTTATCGGAGCTAAGGGAAAAATTGAAATGTCGAAAGTACCTGAGGCCGGATATCCAATTGAAGCATTGTGGATTAGCGGATTTCAACGAAATATTAATTTAAAAAACCTCTCATTTCCCATTAAGCTAATTCTTAGTTTATTAAAATCCAGAAGGATAATTAAAAAATTCAAACCAAACATTGTAATAGGAGTTGGAGGATATGCAAGTGGGCCAGCATTAAAAATGGCTCAAAAATCAGGTATTCCTACTCTAATTCAGGAACAAAATTCATTTCCCGGTATAACAAACAAACTTCTTGCAAAATCTGTTAACAAAATTTGTGTGGCTTATGAAGGAATGGATAAATATTTTGATAAATCAAAAATCATTATCACCGGAAATCCTATTCGTGAAGAAGTTATTGATATTGAAGGAAAACGAAATGTTGCTTTGAAATTCTTTAATCTGTCAGTTAGTGTCAAAACACTACTTGTAATTGGTGGAAGCCAGGGAGCAAAAGCTATTAATGAAGGAATAGAAGCAAACCTTAAACTTTTTTCCGAAAACAATATTCAAATTATCTGGCAAACAGGGAAATACTATTATGACAGAGCGATTGATATCACAAAAACATCAGAACATAATAACATTAAGGTTTTAGAATTTATTAAAAGAATGGATATGGCTTTTGCAGCTGCTGACATTGTGATCTCCCGCGCAGGAGCTATAGCAATTTCCGAATTAACTGCTGTTAAAAAACCTGTAATTTTTGTTCCCCTGCCTACTGCAGCTGAAGACCATCAAACCAAAAACGCTTTGAAACTTGTTAATAACGAGGCTGCCTTATTAATTAAAAACAGCGAGGCAAAGGAAAAACTTGGTAAAACAGTTCTTGAGTTATTTAAAGATAAAAATCGCATAAATGTTTTAAAAAATAATATCGGAAAGATGGCGATTAAAAATTCGGCAGGAAAAATTGTTGATGAAATAATTAAATTGATAGAAGAATAAAGAAAGGAGTTATAGAAAATTAAAATTGGAAATTAGAAATTAGAAAAAAATGAAAAGAGTTTACGAATTAGAGGTTTACAAACTATCTGAAGAATTGTCTGATTTGGTTTGGTACGATTTTGACAAGTGGAGCAACAAAGTTCAAAATACAGTTGGTTATCAAATCATACGAGCATCTGATAGTATAGCTGCGAATATAGCAGAAGGATATGGACGATATACTCCGGCTGACAGGAAAAGGTTTTATTTATATTCAAGAGGATCCTTTGAAGAAACTAAATCATGGTTACGAAAACTTATTCGAAGAAAGGTTGCTAATAAATCAGATGCAATAAAATACCAAATAATAATCGAAACACTTGGCCCAAAGCTAAATGCGTTCATCAATAGTACAAAAATATGAGAACACAAATTTCCAATTTATAATTTCTAATTTCAAACATGAAACTTTCTATGATATATTTGAAGAAAAATGCTTAATTTTAACAAAATACATAAAGCCTATTTTCTGGGGATTGGTGGAATCGGAATGAGTGCCATTGCAAGATATTTGCATGCAAATGGAGTTGAAATATATGGTTACGACAGAGAAAACACACCTTTAACCAGTCAGATGATAAGTGAAGGAATGAAAATTCATTTCGAAGAAAACATTGAAAACATCCCTCAGGAAATAGACCTTGTAGTTTACACACCTGCAATTGACAGAAGCAATAAAGAATTTCAATTCCTTAATAAAAAAGGTATAAAAATAAGAAAACGATCAGAAATACTTAGTGAGATCACGCAGGGTAAGTTTTTAATTGCTATTGCCGGAACACACGGTAAAACAAGTATTTCGTCAGTTATTTCTCACATTTTCAATAAAGCAGGAATTGCAACTACTTCATTCATTGGCGGAATTTCAAAAAACATTGATTCTAATTTACAATATTCCGAAAACAGCAAAGTATTCATAGTGGAAGCTGATGAATTTGACCGTTCATTTTTAACATTAAATCCAAATATCGCTCTAATTTCATCAATCGATGCTGATCATCTTGACATTTACGGAAATTTCGAAAATCTTTTACAATCATTTGCATTGTTTGCAAATAAAATCAAGCAGGGCGGAAAACTAATAATTAAAAGCCGGATAAATTTACCTACAGCTTTTCCCGGAGAAAAATTAACTTATTCATTTAATTCCGAAGCAAATTATTATGCAACCAATTATCAGTTTTCGGGAGAAAAATCTCACTTTGATCTAATAAAACACGGCAATACAATTGATGAATTTATCTTTCCTATACCTGGAGATCATAACTTCGAAAATGCCGTTGCTGCAATTGCAGTTGCAATAGAATACGGGATAAATTTATCCTCAATAAAATCAGCACTTGAATCATATTCGGGAGTTAAACGCAGGTTTGAATATCGAATTAATACCGATAAACTTGTTTATATTGATGATTATGCCCATCATCCAAACGAATTGAAAGCAATTATTTCGTCGGTTCGGCAATTGTATTCCGGAAAAAAAATATGCGGCATTTTTCAACCTCATTTATTTTCACGTACTAAAGATTTTGCTGATGAATTTGCTAAAAGCCTTGAATCCCTTGATGAAATTATTTTATTAGAAATATATCCTGCAAGAGAAAAACCAATTGATGGAGTCAATTCAAATTTGATATTCGATAAAATAAAGAATAAGAATAAAAAAGTTATTTCGAATCAGGAATTGTTTACTGAGCTTGAAAACAACAAAAAAGAAGTAGTGCTAAGTCTCGGAGCAGGTGATATAAGTAAAATTACAAATCAAATTGAATTTATTTTAAGAAAACAAATTTCATAAAATTGAAAAAGATATTTAACATATTAATTTGGATTGTTCTAATAGCTGCTATCATTAGTGTCGTTATATATTTTCGCTTAATTCAGAATGAATCGGTATGCAAAAATGTTTTAGTTAACATCAACAAAAACAATAATGATGAGCTGTATGTAACAGAAAATGAAATATATTCTTTACTCAAGAATTCAGAAGACAGCATAGTTGGAAAAAACCTCAATAAAATTAATTTTGAAAAATACGAGGCCAGGATCAAAACAAATCCCTATGTAGCAGAAGCAGAAATATTTTCATCTTTTGGCGGGAATCTTGAAGTAAATATAATTCAAAAACAGGCTTTGCTACGCATAATTAATTCAAGAGGAGAAAATTTTTACATTACAACTAATGGGGAAATTATTCCGGTAAAAACCGGTGTATCTTCAAGGGTAATAGTAGCAAACGGAAACATTAAAAGAAAATATTCAAAACCTTATCAAATTTTTGATTCAAAAAACAATAAAGCTGAATCTGTTTTGTTAAAATTGTATAAACTTGCAAAATATATTCGATCTGATAAATTTCTTAATGCAACTATTGAACAAATATATGTTAATAATCCAAATGAATTCGAATTAATTCCTAAAACAGGAAAACATTTTATTGTATTTGGTGACACAAACAATATGAAAAAGAAATTTGATAATTTAATAGTTTTTTACAAGGATGGATTGAAGAAAGTAGGTTGGGAAAAATATAAAAAAGTGAATTTAAAATATTTGAATCAGGTAGTATGTTCAAAATAATAGAAATATGAAGAATTCTGAAATTATTGTAGGCTTAGATATTGGAACGACAAAAATTGCTTGTATAGTAGGACGGCAGGATGAATTTGGAAAAATTGAAGTCTTAGGATACGGCCGAACCGACTCTTTTGGTGTTAAAAGAGGTGTTGTTTCAAACATCGAAAATACTGTGCAATCAATAAAAACTGCTATCGAAGAAGCAGAACAAAAATCAGGCGTAGAAATAAATTACGTTAATGTAGGTATTGCCGGACAACACATTAAGAGTTTACAACATCGAGGTAGTATTATTCGTGAAAATAATGATGACGAAATTACCAAAGAAGAGATCGACACTCTAAACAACAATATGTATAATTTAAATATGAGTCCCGGTGAAGAAATCATTGATGTAATACCACAAGAATATATTATTGACGGGGAACAAGGTATCCGTGAACCTATTGGGATGCTTGGAAATTCACTTGAAGCCAATTTTCATATTATTGTCGGACAAACCACCGCAGCAAAAAATATTTACAAATGTGTTCGTAAAGCAGGTTTGGAAGTTGTAAATTTAATTCTTGAACCAATTGCTTCAGCAGAGGCAGTTCTTGGCGAAGACGAAAAAGAGGCAGGTGTTGTTCTTGTTGATATTGGTGGAGGGACTACTGATATGGCTATTTTTCAGGATGGAATAATACGGCATACTACTGTTATTCCTTTTGGAGGAGATGTAATTACCGAGGACATTAAAGAAGGTTGCACAATAATCAGAAAGCATGCTGAAGATTTAAAAGTAAAATTCGGATCAGCTTTGGCCAGCGAAAACAAAGAAGAAGAAATTGTTGCAATTCCCGGACTTAGAGGCAGGCCTCCAAAAGAAATCACCTTAAAAAACCTTGCCAGTATTATACAGGCAAGAATGGAAGAGATTATTGAGCATATTTATTTTGAAATAAGAAATTCGGGATACGAAAAAAAACTTATTGCCGGAATTGTCCTTACAGGAGGCGGATCACAATTAAAACATATCGCACAACTGACTGAATTTATGACAGGAATGGATACCCGAATTGGATATCCTAACGAACATCTGGCAAATGAGGTACCCGATGAAATGGCCATGCCTATGTTTGCGACCGGTATCGGTTTAGTTATTGTTGGACTTAATCGTTACGATAAAGAGTCGGACCGAGTTGATAGCACTGAACCTGAAGGGAAAAAACCAAAAAGAAAATCAAAAATAAAAATCAAACCCGATGACAACAGAAAATCTTTTCTTGATATTGTAAAAGATTGGTTTGAGAAAGATGAAGTTGAATAAAAAAGAAATTAACAATGGTTTGTTAATAAAAAGTTAAATTTCAAAATGTTTTATAGATATAAATCAATATTTTTACTTCTGCAATTAAAAAAAATAATATGTTAGAATTCGATTTACCAAAAAATCAATCATCAATAATTAAAGTGATTGGAGTTGGCGGTGGTGGTAGCAACGCAATAACTCATATGTACAAACAAGGCATTACAGGTGTTGACTTTATTTTATGTAATACAGATGCCCAGGCTTTAACAAGTAGTCCGATACCTACAAAAATCCAATTAGGGAAAAAAGGCCTCGGTGCAGGATCAATACCAAATGTTGGAAAAGAGTCTGCTTTGGAAAATATCGAAGAGATAAAAGAAATTTTTGAGAAGAATACCAATATGTTATTTATAACGGCAGGAATGGGTGGAGGCACAGGAACGGGTGCAGCTCCCGTAATTGCTGAGATTGCAAAAGAAATGGATATTCTTACGGTTGGTATAGTTACACTTCCTTTCTCTTTCGAAGGCAGAAAAAGAAAAATGCAGGCTGAGCAGGGTATTAACGAACTAAAACAACATGTTGATACTCTATTAATTATCAGCAATGATAAATTAAGAGAACTCCATGGCGATTTAAAACTTTCAGAAGCTTTCAAACAAGCTGATAATATTCTCGCTACTGCTGCAAGAGGAATAGCCGAGATCATAACGGTTACAGGATATATCAATGTTGATTTTGAGGATGTGAAAACTGTTATGAAAAACAGTGGAAAAGCAATAATGGGTTCGGGTGAAGCCGAAGGCGAAAACAGGGCAAGAACTGCTGTTGAGGCCGCTTTATCATCTCCTTTATTGAACGATAACGACATATCAGGTGCAGATAATATTCTTCTTTTTATTGCTTCCGGAAATGAAGAAATTTCTATGGATGAAGTAGTTGAAATCACTGATTTTATTCAACACGAATCAGGATCGAATGCCGAGATTATTTGGGGTAACGGTTACGAAGAATCTTTAGGAGACAAAATTGCTATTACTTTGATTGCAACCGGTTTCGACTCCAAAAAAATTATTCCTGATGACCAAATAGAGAAAAAAATCGTTGGTACTATCAATAATGATATAAAACCGAATTTTGAAACTGCTAAATCTGAAAAAGAAAAAGAAACTGTTTCTGAAATAAAGCTGATAAGAAATAAAACTGACATAAAAGCTGAAACAAAAAAAGAAGAAAAGCCCAAACCGGAAACAAAAAACAATACAATTATTTTTGATCCAAAACCAAATGTTGAAGAAAATAAAACAACAACACAAAATGAAATAACCGAACCTGTATTGATTAAAAACACTGATAATATTAAGAATGAAAATAATAAAGTTGATGAAGTAAATATTAAACCATCACAAGAGGACACCGATCCACCAGAAATTAAACAAAAAGAAATGGAGCAAAGGGCTAATCTTAGAATCCAAAAGCTTAAAGATATGAGTATTAAGCTAAAATCACCCCAGGAAATAAACGAACTCGAAAAAGAACCGGCTTATGTCAGACGAAATATTGAACTTTCGGAAGTTAAAGTTTCCTCCGAATCTAATGTTCATAATTTTTCTATCAACGATGACAAAGACAAGAGCTTATATACTAAAAACAAACATTTGCACGATAAGGCTGATTAATGAAACAATGATAAAATGAGAGAATAAGGAATAATTTAATCATTTACGCATTCATTACTAATAAAATAAGAAAAATAAATTAACAGAAACTATTAAACCAGATATATCAATTAAAAATGAGCCTCGAAAAAAAAATAAACGACGACCTGAAAACTGCAATGCTTGCAAAAGATAAAAAAATGCTGGAGGCTCTTAGAGCTATAAAAGCAGCTTTATTACTTGCAAAAACAGGTAAAGATACAAGTAGTGGAGAAATTCCCGAAGCAGTTGAAATTCAATTACTACAGAAATTAGTAAAACAACGTAAAGAATCTGGAGAGATTTATAAAGAAAATAATCGCAACGAATTGGCTGAAGATGAATTTTATCAGGCTGAAATAATTGAAAAGTATCTCCCTGAACAAATTAGCGAAGACGAATTAAAACAAATAATTAAAGATATTATCAAAGAAACCAATGCACAAAGCATAAAAGATATGGGAAAAGTTATGGGTATTGCATCAAAAAAACTTGCCGGTAGTGCCGATAACAAAACTATTGCAATGCTTGTAAAAACTCTTTTGCTCGCATAGCTCAAAAATTCACAAGAATACTGAATATCATTGATCATTGCTAAATGGTTATATTGCTATGTCTCGGGTTTCAGGTTCGGGTTTCAGATTTCTAAAACTACCATGCCTGAATAGCGTTAACCGTTTTTCAATTTTTTGTTCCTTGTTTTTTGTTTCCTGTTTTATGTTACAGGTTTCGGGTTTCGGGTTACAGGTTTCAGGTTTCCCTCTATTTCCCATATTCAGATTTCCTGACATGTAATATTTAATAGATTAATAATCAATATTGTAATAATTATCAATAGGAGAATAGAAATGACACCAAAATCTTTGTGCAACTTTGAGTGTTCTTTGCGTTTCTTTGTGAAATAGCTATTACACAGAGTTTCACAAAGTATCCATTAAGTTGCACAAAGAAAAAAAGAGGTCAATAAAAATTCCCTCTAAGTCAGGAATTCTGATATTTCGATAATTTTTTTCACTTATTATCCTGAAAACGAAAAAAAAGGCAAAAAAAAAGCTGCTCGAAAGAGCAGCTTTTTCTTGTTTAATTTGTTACTAATTAATAGTAACTTTTTGTGTTTCAATACCGTTAGCAGTTTCAATTCTGATGATATAAACACCTGATTCGAAATTACCTGTATTGATTTGAGTGCTATTTCCTTCATAAACCGATTGGCCAACATAGTTGTAAATTACAACACTGTTGATTTGGTTCGGTGAAGAAATATTTATCATATTAGTTGCAGGATTTGGATAAACAACCAATTCTCCTGAAAGCACTGCGCCTTTAGTTATGTTAACAACACTGAATTCACCGTCGCTGCCTGGATAGACAGTTGATACATAAGAGTTGTAAACTGATTCCATTTCAAATTCAGCCATAACAACATTGTCGTTAGACCAAACTTTTAATGAAATAGGTTCACCTGCTACATATCCTTGTCCGTTAGTCAACTGGCTGAATACCGGAAGAGCATTGTTATATACATTGTCTGAAGTTACTGCCATTGAACCGAGAACAACATCTCCGTTATAAGCTGCTACTTCATCACCAATTTCTAAGCCGTCAATATACATTGTATAAACAGGCTCAGCTGCATTACCACCTTCGAATAGTAAATGAGATGGGTTAATAGTAGTTTTTCCACTTAATTTAACAGGTGCAGGATAGATGATTTGACCAGGAGCAAACATTTTAACGAGATAACCTTCACCAGGCATAGCATCGCCAATTCCGTTAACCCAGATTGGGCCGATTTTACGTAACATCTGACCTGCTGAGTTCCTGATGAAATCAAGATCCGGGCCTATTATAGTTTCAAATGCAACAAGTGCATCCATTGCAGCAGCAGGGAAATAACTAACAAACTGGAATCCTAATTCAACATCGATAGGAGTTCCGGGATCTACGGGTGCACCATAGATTGTGAATGTATCAGGAGCAAACATCTTAACGAGGTATCCTTCTTCAACAATCCAGTTACCGATTCCGTTAACCCATATAGGGCCAATTTTTCTTAACATCTGACCTGCTGAATTTCTTACGAAATCAAGATTAGCATTTAAGATTTCATCCAGTACTACTATCATATCAGGATCACCAGGATCAACTGCTGATGAAATAAACTGGAATCCTAAGTTTAAGTTGAAAGTTTGAGATACAATTGTAAAGAAATCAACATCTGCAATACTATATTCACCATCACCTGCTGGGAATACATCTCCCATATAAGCGTCTCCATAAGGATCGAAGAATTCATAGAGGAAGAAATCAGCCATTACCTGTTCACTACAATCCCAGCATTTGAATGAGAAATCATTACCTGCCTGATAACCTGGTTGTGTGGTTAATACACTAAATGCAGTTAAATCATTTTCAAATTGATTTTCAGGAGTACAAACCTGAGTTAAATCAAATAACCCGACCATTATATCACCATCGAAGATAGCAATTTGATCACCGGCTTCCAGATCATTTTCTTCTAAAGTAGCACCACTAAAATAAATAGTCCAGATTGGGCTTGATGGGTCTCCACCTTCAAATTCAAAGTAAGGTTCACATCCACCTACTGTCATAGTAACCGGAATATTAACTACCGGATTAACCGGATCATTACTTGTAAGAACAAGGTCAGCCATTAATTCAGTACCTGCCGGCCAATCTCCTGCGTTGAAATTAAGAGGAATTGTTTCAGTTTCTTGTGGCATAAGAGTACCTGATAATGGAGGACCAACAGTTAACCAAGGAATAACAACTTCACCAAGTAAGCAGAATCCCATAGGATCTTGTGCGTTCCAGGCTGTACCATCCCATTGTTGTCCTGTTCCGGCTCCACTTGGAGCATTAAGTGTAAGGAACCAGCATGGAGCAGGATCAATCATTGCCATTACTGAGAACCATCCGTCAACTACTGTTACTGAATTAGGTAAAACAGCTTCATATTCCCACATGGTATAAGAACTGGCAAAAAGATCACCTGTATTAACTCTTGGAACTTCCATTGTGAACTCATCAATCATAGCACCGGGTTGTCCGCCGTCGTCGGCGTAGAAACCAATATGGAAAGTTTTTGGCTCTGTACCTGTACATGGAGCCCATCCTCCACTAAATATAGCATCGATACCCCAGAAGCGTATTCCCTGGATTTCACCTCCTCCTGAGAAGCTTTGGTAGAAATCGTAATATCCGGCTTCATCTGCTGTCATTGCAGTAGAATAATCAGGACATGGTTGACTTACTACTGATCCTGCAGGACAATCATAATCCCAATCAGAATTTGCAATTGGATCTTTATCAGTTATAGAAGCATTAGGCTCAGCTTTTGCATTTACATTAGTTGGAGCAGTTGTTTCCATTGGTGGGTAAACAACAGCTAAATTCCAAAGAGCCGGACCTGCTCCAATATTACCTATATCAAGGGCATCTTGTGCTGTTCCGCCTACATCAACTAATACATCGAATGAACCAGGATCCCAGGTAATTTCAGGTGGCTCATAAGGACCAACTACTATAGTATAATCCTCAACTTCACCATAAGAAGACTCACCACAAGGAAAAGGAGGCATAGCATAAACCATTCTAACTCTCATTCTGTGTGGCCCTTCAATAGCACCTGGAGGAGCTGTAATATCACCTGTAAATACCGCACCTGTTCCATCATTTGTTAAATCATATTTTTCGATACTTCCAGGAAGATCATCAAATTCGAAGTCATCATTCCAGTCACACCAGACACTAACTTCATCAGAAGCCCATGGGTTTCCATTAGTTACGATCATTTCTGCCGGTACTCCAACAGCTACATTGTTAAACTGATCAGTGTAATCTGCTACACCACCTTGCCATCCACTGGCATTCTGGATCAATCCAAAATCAACAAAAGCGATCCACTCATCTTCAGTAACTGTACTTGCAGGACAATAGAAACCTTCAACGTTTTCAATTATTGCTTGCTGACAGTCGTTTACAGGATCTTCATCACCTGGAACGAAAGTACAAACATCAAGGACATATGTTCCTAATACTGTTAAATCAACCATAGCTGTGAAAGTATATTCAACTTCTTCACCAGGTCCGACAGGGCCGGGAACAGTTTCATAAACCCATCCCGCACCATCAAGGTCAAATCCAACAGGAATATCAGGTAAAGGATCAGCACCAAAATTCTTAAATATAGCCGTTACCGGTTCAATACCTAACAGCATACCTGATACAGGTGAAAGGATTGATACAGTACCTCCATCAACAGGTGGAGGGGGTACACAAGAAGCATAACCAATGTCTCCACCAATAGGGTCAACACCGCCAAAACCATCCTGGAAAATTGAGTTACCATCGGCATCAAAAACTTCGTAAGAACATTCATAAGGCCATCCGCCTGCAGTCCATACAGAAGTTAAGAATGCACCATCTCCAACGAGGAAATAGACTGTTTCAGGGCCTGCACCACTTGCTAATGAAAAATTACCATATAAAGTTCCATCTCCAAAAATTTCAACGAATCCGCCGTTCCAGCCATCGCCATAGTCATCCCACATGGTGATTGAATATTCACACCATGCTGAAGGATCCCAGTTTTCGATAGTTTTATCAGCTGAATTGTTTTCAGGATGTTCATCACCTGCAAGAATAACTTCTGCTTCGATATAATATTCACCGAATGCAGAGAAATCGTAAGGAGTTGCAAATGTGTAAGCAATTGATTCACCCATAGCAAGAGGGCCTGCAATCATTTCAGTGTACCATGTACCACCGTCAACACGATATTGAACATCAAAGTTACTTTGAGTAATAGCACCTACATTTTTCACTCCAACCACAATGTTTTCAACTCCAAGGCCGAAACCTGTGTTAGGTTCTTGAATTCCTGTGAGTTTAAGATCAAGATCAGGTGGAGGGCCTGCAATACCACCTTCTACACCGTAGATTGCTTCGTTTTGGATAATTCCTAATAAGGTCCACCAACCTGGTGCCCAAGTATCAAATGCAGCGAGACCACCGGCAATACCTGTACCTGTTGTACTATATATGATAGCATCAAAAGTAACTCCGGTTTCAGCTCCTGTGTAAGGATCTATTTGTACAATAACAGACTGGCTCGCACCACCCGACTGAGCAAAACCATAAAGCCATTGACTTCCTGCATCATCCAGGCGTGCAAATCCGTAGTAACTTGAGTAAGCACCGCAGTTAAACTGGTTTAAGATTCCACCTGTACGATCATAAAGAGTGATAGGATCGCTCCAGTTGTTTCCCCAGAAACCATCAAATTCAGCGTCATAGGCACATGCCCTTGTAGCAACAGCAGCAGTTAATGTACTGATCAAAGTACCTGATTGTCCTACAAAATCCATTTCATATAATGCAGTGTTTGCTGCAGCACCATAGAAATAAGTACCATCATAGGCCATGTCTCTTACGGCAGCTTCGCCGGCTACCGGGAACCATCCTAAGAAAGTACCATCCATTTCATAGCAGAAAAATCCATCACCATTCCATTTTGAGGTATAGATATAATCTCCATTGGTTTCGATACCGGCTTCACCTGAAGCATCGCCGCAAATAAAGTCAAATTGGTAATCGAAAAGGTCATCCGTAACCGTAGTTGCGTGAGGATTTGTAACAGCATTGATATCAGCATCCACAATACTCATGACAGGCTTGATACCATTTGCAATCATTTTTTTCTGTGCAATTTGCTCAGGAGTGTGCATTTGAGCAAAAAGTACTGATGATGATAAAATCATCAAAATTAATAAACTTGTAAGTTTTTTCATACGTTTTAATTGTTTTAGTTAAAAATTTATTTGATAAAAAAAAGGCATACCCGTCTCTTTAAACAAGCATGTATATTTAGATTTATTTGCTTTCACAGTTAATCTATTAATTTTTTCGTCGTTTTCCTACACACAATTAGGCCACACTAATCATATGGATTGCAAATATAATAAATTATTTAAAAAAGCAAAAAAAATGTCTGTTTTTTATAAAATATATTTGATAAAACCATTAAAACGATTAAATGTTTTCGTATTTTACTAATAGCCTATGACTTAAGCCATGATTTGCTTAAATATATAGTTTCAGAACAAAGTATTTTATATGATTCTACTACAACAAATCGTAAATCATAGTTTAAATACATTAATCCAAAATACTGTCTGAATGACAAAGTTGTGCAAGGAATGTTGGAATTATGGAATAATGAGAAGGTGTAAATATATTAGGCAATTAACTGACCATGCCTGAATAGCGTTGACTGTTTTTTAATTATTTGTTCCTTGTTTTTTGTTTTCTGTTTTATGTTACAGGTTTCAGGTTTCCCCTATTTCCCATATTCAGATTTCCTGACATGTAATGTTTAATAGATTAATAATCAATATTGTAATAATTATCAATAGGAGAACAGAAATGACACCAAACTCTTTGTGTAACTTTGAGTGTTCTTTGCGTTTCTTTGTGAAATATCTATAACACAGAGTTGCACAAAGAAAAAAAGAGGTCAATAAAAATTCCCTATAAGTCAGGAATTCTGATATTTCGATAATTCTTTTCTCTTATTCTCATGAAAACGAAAAAAAAAGCAAAAAAAAAGCTGCTCGAAAGAGCAGCTTTTTCTTGTACAATTTGTTACTATTTAATAGTAACTTTTTGTGTTTCTACACCGTAAGCAGTTTCAATTCTGATGATATAAACACCTGATTCGAAATTACTGGTATTGATTTGAGTGCTATTTCCTTCATAAACCGACTGGCCAACATAGTTGTAAATTACAACACTGTTGATTTGGTTTGGCGAAGAAATATTTATCATATTAGTTGCAGGATTTGGATAAACAACCAATTCTCCTGTAAGCGCAGCGCCTTTTGTTATGTTAACAACACTGAATTCACCGTCGTTGTCTGGATAAAAATTAGATACATAAGAGTTATAAACCGATTCCATTTCAAATTCAGCCATAACAACATTGTTGTTTGACCAAACTTTCAATGCAATTAGTTCACCTGCTACATATCCTTGTCCGTTAGTTAATTGGGCGAATACCGCAAGTGCATTGCTATAAACATTGTCTGAAGATACTGTCATAGAACCGAGAATTACATCTCCGTTATAAGCTGCTACTTCATCACCAATTTCTAAGCCGTCAATATACATTGTATAAACAGGCTCAGCTGCATTACCACCTTCGAATAATAAATGAGATGGGTTAATAGTAGTTTTTCCACTTAATTTAACCGGCTCAGGATAAATAATTTGGCCCGGAGCAAACATTTTAACTAAGTAACCTTCACCCGGCAATGCGTCACCAATTCCATTCACCCATACAGGGCCAATTTTACGTAACATACCTCCGGCTGAATTTCTGATGAAATCAAGATCAGGACCAACAATAGTTTCAAATGCAATAAGAGCATCCATTGGAGCATCAGGGAAATAACTTACAAACTGATAGCCTATTTCAACATCAATAGGAGTTCCCGGAGGTACAGCAATACCGTTTATTGTGAATGAATCGGCAGCAAACATCTTAACGAGATAACCTTCTTCAACAATCCAGTCACCGATACCGTTAACCCATACCGGGCCAATTTTACGTAACATTTGACCGGTTGAATTTCTAACGAAATCAAGGTTATCATTTAACACATCAGCCATAACAACCATCATATCAGGATCTGCAGGATCAACTCCTGATGAAATAAATTGATATCCTACATCTAAGTCAAATGTTTGTTCTGCTCCTGAAGAAGCTACAGTCATTTGAACAGGTACGTCAACTATCGGAGTTACAGGGTCGTTACTTGCAATTGCGATGTTTGCAGTTAATACTGTACCGGCAGGGTAATCTCCGGCATTGAAATCCAGAGTAATTACATCTGATCCTTGTGGATCAACACTACCTGCTAATGGATCAACAACTAACCAAGGAATAACAGCTTCACCAAGTAAACAGAATCCCATAGGATCTTGTGCATTCCAGGCTGTTCCATCCCATTGTTGTCCTGTTCCGGCTCCATTTGGAGCATTAAGTGTCAGGAACCAACAAGGAGCAGGATCAATTAATGCCATTACTGAGAACCATCCGTCCATAACTGATACCGGATAAGGGAATGCAACTTCGTATTCCCACATTGTGTATGTACTTGCAAAAAGATCACCTGTATTAGTTCTTGGAACCGGAATTGTAAACTCATCAATCATTGCACCAGGTTGTCCGGCGTCGTCAGCATAGAAACCAATATGGAAAGTTTTTGGCTCTGTACCTGTACATGGAGCCCAACCACCATCAAATATAGCATCAATACCCCAGAAACGTATTCCTTCAATATCACCTCCACCTGCGAAGCTTTGATAGAAATCGTAGTATCCGGCTTCATCTGCTGTCATAGCAGTAGAATAATCAGGGCATGGTTGACTAATTACAGAACCAGCAGGACAATCATAGTCCCAATCGGAATTTGCAATTGGATCTTTATCTGTCATATATGCATTAGGTTCTATTTTCTCATTTATATTAGTTGGAAGAGTAGTTTCTGTTGGACCGAAAGTAACTCCTATAATATAGTCTAATACGCCTTCTCCAATATTACCAATATTAAGGAAGTCTTGCGCTGTTGCGCCTACGTCAACAGTTACATCGAATGAAGTTGGATCAACAGTAATTTCAGGGAATAGAGGTTCGTCACAATAGGCAATACCAATCTCACCGCCTGTAGGTTCTACACCACCCATACCATCTTCGAAAACAGGATTTCCGAAAGCGTCATAAACTATGTATTCATTTTCATAAGGCCATCCACCGGCTGTATAAACAGCAGTAAGTAATGTACCCTCATAAACATCGTAATAATATGTTTCAGGTCCTGCACCGGTTTCTAATGTTCCGGACCATAATAGATCAGCACCACCGTAGATCTCTAATAATCCACCGTTCCAGCCATCACCGTAATCATCCCATAAAGTAACCGACCACTCACAACTTGGTAATTCACAATATGCGTAGCCAATATCACCACCGACTGGTTCAACGCCACCCATACCATCTTCGAAAACAACAATACCGAAATTGTCAGAAATTGCATAAGAATTTTCATAAGGCCATCCTCCTGGGGTATAAACGGCAACAAGGAATTCACCGCCTTGAACATTGAACTCATAAGTTTCAGGTCCTGCTCCGGTTTCTATTGTTCCGTTAAATATTTCAACACCATCAGCGAAGATTTGTAATATTCCGCCGTTCCAGCCATCGCCGTAATCATCCCACAATGTAACCGTCCACATACAACCAGTCATAGGTTCAGTGTTTTCAATTATAGCAGCAGCACAGTCGTTGGCAACATTTTCATCACCTGGAAGGAAAGTACATGCTTCGAGTGCATAAGTTCCAAATGCAGTTAAATCAACAGGTTGGTTGAAAGTATATTCAACTTCCGCACCTGGATCAATAGGCCCTGGTACTACTTCATCAACCCATCCTGCCATATCAAGATTATATCCAACAGGAATTTCAGGTAAAATTTCAGAACCAAAGTTCTTAACTGTAACTGTAACCGGCTCAATACCTAGTAATTCACCGGAAACAGGTGAAAGAATAGCGGTAACACCGGCATCATAAGAAGCTCCCTGGCCAACTACGATGGTATAATCTTCAACTTCACCATAGCTTGCTTCACCACAAGGGAACGGAGCAACACTATAAGTCATTCTAACTCTCATTCTGTATTCACCCATTGGAGTTCCAGCAGGAGGTGTAATAAAACCGTCAAAGAATGCACCGGTTCCATCATTTGTTAAAACAAATTCTTCATCTCCGCCTTGAGTCCACTCCATGTCATCATTCCAGTCAACCCAGCATGTAACATTATCGGAAGCCCATGGATTTCCGTTTGTAACCAGAATAGGTTCAGCAACGCCTGGAGGAATAATAGTAAATTGATCGGTATAATCACCTACACCGCCTTGCCAACCGGTTTGGTTATAAATAGTACCACATTCAACAAGTGCAATCCATTCATCTTCAGTAACTGTAGAAGCATCGCAATATTCTTGTACATAAGGTACGCATTCTACTGAAACAACGTAATCGTTATTTTCGCCGTCGCACGGATAACCTTCGAATTCCGAAGGAGCAACAAATAACCAGTAGGTACCGGGGCCAACTGAAGCTTCAATTTGTACCTCTACACAAGGATCTGCTGTTCCGGAACTAAGTACAATTATATTATCACAATCTCCCACAGTTGCATCAAGAATAAATACTGCTACCGGGAATTCCGCTTCTGCATTCCAGTAAATAGTTGATGGTTCGGCAATTGTAAGCTCATACCAGTCGGTATCACGAAAATTACTACCTTCGAAAAGATATGTACTTCCGGTACCGCAAATTACCTCGCCACAAGCAATTGGTGAGTAAATTGGAGGTTCAGAATTACAACCACCGTTGAAGTTATCAACATATTCATCAAGCGGACATTCTTCACCTTCGGGAATACCTCCTGTAGGGCATTCTACAACACAACCAGGTCCTCCTTCGCAATCAACAATACCAACATCTCCGCCAACAGGGTCAACACCGCCAAAGCCATCCTGGAAGATCGAATTACCATCTGCATCATATATTTCGTAAGAACATTCATAAGGCCATCCGCCTGCTGTCCAAACTGATACAAGGAATGTAGCATCATAAACCAAAAATTCATATGTTTCGGGTCCAGCACCGGAAGCTAATGTACCGTTGAAAACTTCTTCACCATCGCATAGAAGTTGTACTGCTCCACCATTCCAGCCATCGCCGTAATCATCCCACATTGTAATGGAATAATAACAAACTGCTGAAGGATCAGTGTTTGTAATAGTTTTATCGCCTGAGTTGTTTTCAGGATTTTCATCACCCGCGAGAATAACTTCTGCTTCGATAAAATAAGTACCAAATGCTGAGAAGTCATAAGGAGCATTAAAGGTGTAAGTAACTGATTCACCCATTGCAAGAGGCCCTGCAATAGTTTCGGTTACCCAAGTTCCCATGTCAACACGATATTGAACATCAAAGTTACTTTGTGTTTCAGAACCTACATTTTTAACACCAATTACAATATTTTCAACTCCTAATCCTAAACCAGAATTTGGTTCAGGAATTCCTGTGAGTTTAAGATCAAGTACTGGTGGAGGGCCTGCAATACCACCTTCAACACCGAAGATAGTTTCGTTTTGGATAATTCCTAATAAGGTCCACCAACCTGGTGCATAAGTATCAAATGCAGCGAGACCACCGGCAATACCCGTACCTGTTGAACTATATCCGATAGCATCAAATGTAACTCCGGTTTCAACTCCAGTGTAAGGATCAATCTGAACAATAGTAGACTGGCTCGCACCACCCGACTGAGCAAAACCATAAAGATATTCAGTTCCTGCATCATTTAAGCGTGCAAATCCGTAATAACTTGAGTAAGCACCACAGTTAAATTGATTTAAGATTCCACCTGTACGATCATAAAGTGTGATAGGATCGCTCCAGTTGTTTCCCCAGAAACCATCAAATTCAGCGTCATAGGCACAAGCTCTTGTAGCAACAGCAGCAGTTAATGTACTGATCAAAGTACCTGACATTCCTACAAAATCCATTTCATATAATGCAGTGCTGGCAGCAGCACCATAGAAATATGTACCATCATAGGCCATGTCTCTTACGGCAGCTTCGCCGGCTACCGGAAACCATCCTAAGAAAGTACCATCCATTTCATAGCAGAAAAATCCATCACCATTCCATTTTGAGGTATAGATGTAATCTCCATTGGTTTCGATACCGGCTTCACCTGAAGCATCACCGCAAATAAAATCAAATTGGTGATCGAAAAGATCATCGGTAAAAGTATTTGTGTGAGGGTTTGTAACAGCATTCAAATCAATGTCATGGATTAGTGGTGTTCCACTATCGATTTTTTCAATTTTGTAGCTTTTCTTTTCAACCATTTGCCCGTTATTTGTAGTTGATTGGGCAAACAGGATTGATGATGTAAAAATCATCAGAATTAATAAACTTGTAAGTTTTTTCATACGTTTTAATTGTTTTAGTTAAAAATATATTTGATAAAAAAGGGCATACCTGTCTCTTGAAACAAGCATGTATATTTAGATTTAATTGCTTTCACAGTTAATCTATTAATTTTTCGTCGTTTTCCTACACACGATTAGACTCAACTAAGCATATGGATTGCAAATATACTAAATTATTTAAGTAAAACAAAAATATCAGGTTTATTTGCAATTTTATTTTTATAAAATGATGATTATCTATAAATTCACTAATAATGAACAGTTTTACTTAAAATGACCATGATAAAAAATTTATAATAAGTAAAAATGACACTTTAATTTACACACATGCTGAAACCTTAATATATGAGGGGTATTCGCTTGTAATTCAGTTGTTATTAAATTCAATATTCTATAATTCGTTAAAAAATAAAATTTTTAAAATTGTGGCATTTTTATATTTTTGCTATAAATAATACACAAATAATTTGCTTAAAGAAAAATTATTAATAACCGATTGGCTACCTACTACACTTGATGAGGTACAAAAACAAGGTTGGGATGAATTAGATGTAATACTCTTTTCGGGAGATGCTTATGTAGATCATCCTTCGTTTGGTAATGCTGTTATAGCAAGAATAATTAATAATTTGGGATATAGAGTGGCAATTGTAGCACAACCTAATTGGAAAGATGATTTGAGGGACTTTAAAAAGCTTGGGAAACCAAGATTGTTTTTTGGAGTAAGCTCAGGATGTATGGATTCAATGATCAATCATTACACTGCAAACAAACGCCTTAGAACGGATGATGCATATTCACCCGGAGGAAAAAGTGGCTTTCGACCCGATTATGCAACTTCGGTCTATTCCCGAATATTGAAGAAATTATTTCCTGATACACCTATTATAATAGGTGGAGTTGAGGCTTCATTGCGAAGATTTACACATTATGATTATTGGTCGGATAAATTAAAAGCTTCTATTTTGTTGGAAAGTTGCGCCGATATTCTTACTTATGGAATGGGTGAACAGGCATTAAAAAAAATCCTTTCTTTTTATGACAAGAAAAAACCGATTGATTCATTATACTCAATTCCTCAAATTGCATTTTTATCAAAAGATAAATCATTGTTGAACAACTCAAAACAATGGAAAAATATTGAATTGGCATCTCATGAAGAGTGTTTAAAAAGCAAAAAATCATTTGCTTCAAATTTCAAAATTATTGAACAGGAATCGAATAAATTTCATGCCGGTCGTATATTTCAAAACATTGGGAAAAAAATACTTGTAGTAAATCCCCCCTTTCCACCCATGTCGGAAAAAGAAATTGATGCTTCATTTGATCTTCCTTTTACAAGGCTACCTCATCCAAAATACAAAAAACGTGGAAGTATTCCTGCTTATGAAATGATAAAGCATTCGGTTAATCTTCATCGCGGTTGTTTTGGAGGCTGCAGTTTTTGTACGATTTCTGCCCATCAGGGGAAATTTATTGCAAGCAGATCGGAAAAATCAATTTTAAAAGAAGTCGAAACGATAACAGAAACACCTGATTTTAAAGGATATTTAAGTGATTTAGGCGGGCCTTCGGCAAATATGTACAGAATGAAAGGTTTTGATCCCGGAATTTGTAAAAAATGTGCCAGGCCAAGTTGTATTTTTCCAAAGATTTGCAATAATTTAAATACTGACCACAAACCTCTGATTGCTATTTATAAGAAAGTGAATTCAATAAAATCAATTAAAAAAGCATTTATCGGTAGTGGTATCAGATACGATTTATTACAAACTAATAATAGAAATTCAGATAAAAAATATCATTATTCCGAATATATAAAACAACTTGTTAAATTTCATGTTTCAGGAAGATTAAAAGTTGCACCTGAGCATACTTCCGGGCAGGTCTTGAAAATCATGCGAAAACCTTCTTTCAAATTGTTTTTAGACTTTAAAAATATTTTTGATAAGCTTAACAGAGAAAATTATCTTAATCAGCAAATTGTACCATATTTTATTTCAAGTCATCCTGGCTGCAAACTCGAAGATATGGCTGAACTGGCAGTTGAAACAAAAAAACTTGGCTTCAAACTTGAACAGGTGCAGGATTTTACACCTACACCTATGACACTTGCAACTGTGATTTATTATTCGGGATATGATCCATATACTTTGAAACCTGTTTACACAGCAAAAACCAGGAGCCAAAAACTCGATCAACTTAAATTTTTCTTTTGGTACAAAAAAGAAAACCGGCATTGGATCAGAAAAACATTATTAAGATTGAATAAAGAAGATCTTGTTAAAAAATTACTATATTGATACATTGCTATATTGTTACATCTTATCAATTTAGCCATACGAAGCGAAGCAAGTCCGTATGGATAACAATTTAACATTGAAACTTTTTTATATCTTGCAGAAAAATTACTGAAAATGACATCAGCTAATAAGCAATTTCCTTTTGATAAAAAATATTTAATTTTTTTTATTAATTCAACCGCTGCATTTATTAGCACATATATCATTGTTAGTATTTTAAGATCGTTGGCTACCATTTTAATTGCTAATGAATGCGATATAAATTCAATAGTGTTTTTAAACAGGATTGAATTCTTGGCACCCGATAATTCCAGCCTCTGGAGCTTTGATACTACTTTATCGGTATATTTGTCCGGCCCTATTTTTTCCTTCTTACTTGGAACCGTATTATCAATATATTATCTCATTAAAAAAAAGAAACATATGTTCTTTGATATGTTTCTTTTCTGGGCATTTTTAAATGCCTTTGGCTTCTTTTTTGCTGCTGTTCTCGCTGATTTAATTACAAATACGGGAATTGTATTTGCTCTAAATTCAATGAACTTTGGCTATTCTGTTCGAATTATAATTTTTATCTCTACTATTTATTTAATGATCCATCTTGGTTCATTGTCAATAAAAGTTTTTGTTTTTTCCTCTGATTCTTGTTATATAATTACTTTTAAGAAGCGAATAAAATATTTGTTTTCACGCATTTTATTACCGTGGTTTTTTGGCAGCCTGATTATTCTTTCTATTATTACACCTCCATTTTCCAGGTATTATATTTTTCTCTTTTTATTAATGCTCCTTTTTCTTGTATCAGTTTTATTCCCTAACAATTATTCTTTAAAAAATAAAAATATAGCTCATAAAGAAAATAAGATCAATTGGATATTCATTATTTCTAATATAATTTTAGTTTTTCTGTTAAGATATTATCTTTATTCAGGAATTAATTTATTTGAATAAAAAAAACACCGGATTAGATTTACTTCCGGTGTTTCTGATCAGGTTTTACAAAAAAACGTAACTACTTCTTTGTAAGACCATTATTTACAATGGTCATTTCATCAACTAAATATTTTGCTCCGGCAAATTTATCGACAATGAACAGAACATATCTGATATCAGTGTTAATAGTTCTCTGCAATTCAGGTTCAAATGAAATATCGCCACTCATTCCTTCCCAATTAAGATCGAAAACCAATCCAATAATTTGACCGTCTCCATTTAATACCGGGCTTCCGGCACTGCCTGCAGTTGCATCATTATCGGTTGTAAAACAAACATTCATAACTCCTTTATCCGAATATGCCCCATAATCTTTAGTATCATATAAATATTTTAATTTTCCGGGTACAAAAAATTCATTATCGTCTGAATCCTCTTTTTCCATTACCCCGTATAATGTTGTATAATGTTTACTTATCAAGCCATCAGACGGTGTACTTCCAATAATTTTTCCATAGGATAGTCGCAAGCTTGAATTTGCATCACAATATAAATTTGCATTGGGATTCATTTCTAATAGGCCTTCTTTAAACAAACGGTAATTTTCATTAAGTGTCAAATATGAATCCGAAAGGACATCATTTATTTCCTTTCGCTTATCCATACAACATAAATATAATTTAAAAGCATAATCATTTTCAAGACTTATCAGTTCCGGATTATTAACAAAGAGCCATAATTCGTCATAATTTGCAAATATTGACTTATTATAAATGGCATTTGTAAACCAGTTGAAATCGTTATTATATTCGGTTTGCAATGTTGAAAACATCTCGGGAAGCTGATCATTAGAAATATTTTTTATTTCACTATAGAAAAGTTCGACAATTTCGTAAAAGATTTTCTTATCGGTTTCAGGATCAACATTCACAATATAATTTCTTACTGCTTCTCTTAATTCATCAGGAATTTTATATGATTTTGCTTTCTTTTTGTTGAGTGATTGCAATTCAAGATAAACCGGATAGAACTTTTTAATCAAAATCATCAAATCAGCGCCATTATTCATAACCTCCTCACAATATTGATTATATAGGTTATACTCACCGATTTTTTTATTTGCTTCATATATTTTATCAATTACGTCTCCATATTTTTCATTTCTCTCAGGATTGGAATTCGCCCAATTATCAAATTCTTTTTCAATTTCCTTTTTCTTATCATAAACTTTGTATCGTTTTAGTTGCTTGCTTTTCCCGAGATAATATTTTGAATAATTACTGGTTTGTGCAAATTTTGCAGCGTATTGTAATTTTATATCTTCGCTTTCATCCATTCTGTTTATCAAAACCTTAAGCTTTTTATCCTTAATTCTTTTCAATGTAGGGTTGGTTTCGTCAATCAGCATTTCAACACCTTTTGAAGAAAGATAGCGGTCAGTGGACAACGGATATCCTAAGGTCATTGCAAAATCCAACTCATTAAATCCATCAACGGAAATAGGTAAATGATGCTTTGACCTCAATGGAATATTATATTCGGAATATTCAGCCGGTTTGCCATCAGGTGATGTGTACACCCTGAATAATGAAAAATCTCCGGTATGTCGAGGCCACATCCAGTTATCTGTGTCGCCTCCAAAACTACCTATAGCTAAAGGAGGTATCCCAACCAGGCGAACATCATTGAAAGTTTCATAAACAAAAAGATAAAATTCATTATCATAACAGAAGCTTTTAACTTCAGCAGAATAATGAGTTCTGTTTTCAGTTTCTGACTCAATATCTTTACAAACTTCCTTAATTTTTGCAACTCTTGCTTTCTCACTCATATTTTTTCTTAATTTCGATAACACCTCATCAGTAACATTTTCCATTCTAATAAGAAATGTTACTGATAATCCGGGATTCGGAAGCTCTTCCTCTTCGCTCATTGCCCAAAAACCGTTTTTGAGATAATCGTTTTTAAGTGTGCTGTGTGCATGTACATAATCCAGTCCCGAATTATGGGAAGTAATCAATAATCCATTTGGGGAAATTATTGCTCCTGAAGAAAAATCACTAAATTGAACCACAGCATCCTTAATAGATGAATGATTAATATCGTAAATATCTTCAGGGGATAAATGCAGGCCCATTTTCTGCATTTCTGTATAGTTTTGTGATTTTATTAATAAAGGCAACCACAGTCCTTCGTCCGATCTGGCAAGGCAATTAACTCCCAATAGGATTGCAACCAGAACAGGAATAAATTTTGTTTTCATAGTTTGTTTGTGTTTTTAATTAACAATTAATATTTAGTTTGTGTTTCAATATATTACTGCATACTTTATGCCATTTTACTAATGTGTTTTGTATTAATTATATAAACATTTTTTTTAAAAAGCTTTATTTAAAAATTTGTCGAAAACGAACAGTCAGTGTCCTTATACGAACACTTATTATTGCTTGTATGATAAGTGTTTATATGTATATTATAATATAAGACTCATTTTTTTTAGAAATAGTTACAATATGAAAAAAAAAAATAGTTTAATTAGCTATAAAAAATTTGATACCTTTGACAGATATTGAAAAAAATAATATCAATGTAAATCAAATAATAATTAAAATAATGCCGAAAAACAAACAAAAGAAAATAGCGGTAATAGGTTTCGGTGCTGCAGCAATTGGATTTATTGAAAAGATTAAACATTCAGGATACGAAGTTCATGTGTTTGAAAAAAGCAAGGATATTTATTCGTCAAGTATTTCAGGGATACGTGCAGATGGAAAACTTTTTGTTTCAAAGGAAATGGGAGGCGAACTCGATATTGATATAATTTTGCAAAAACAACTTGTTGATTATTATATCAGCCACACCGGAAACGGAAATGTTGAAAAAGGCAGTTCATTTACAAACTCCGAATATTACAAAACTTTTTATCAAAAAGGATTTCAACCAATTTCATCTGATTTTTATCACCTTGGGACCGACCAATTGAAAGAGGTTCTTTTTAATATTTTTTCTGCTCTTCAAAAACATAAAAACATACATTTTCATTTTGGAAAAAATATAACAAATATTGAAATCATTAATGACCTTGTAAAAATTAATGATACCGATGTTTTTGATTATGCAATTGTTTGTGTCGGAAGAAGCGGGCATAAACTCACAAAAAATATTACTAAAAAATATCCTCAACTTATTCTCGACAGCACAAAAGTCGATCTTGGAATTCGCTATGAGCTCCCAAATCATATTGTCGAGGATTTGAATAAAGAAATGTATGAATTTAAAGTAAAATATAAAAGCAAAACAGGATATATAGTTCGTACATTTTGTAATAATCCATCGGGTTATGTGGTTACTGAAAATTATGGCGATTTTGTTACCGTCAACGGACATTCCAAAATAAAATCAAAAAGCAAAAACACTAATTTTGCAATACTAACAACAGTTAAATTAACCGAACCTTTTAACGATCCTATAGGATATGGTTCATATATTGCCCAACTTACAAATTTATTAGCCGGGAAAGGGAAATTGATACTTCAAACCTATGATCATTTCTTTAATTCAAGGCGAACTAAACACCTATATCGTGTTCAACCTACTTTAGAACCTGAAAATTTTATTCTGGGAGATATTAATCTTGCTTATCCACGTAGAATTATTGAAAGTATAATTGATTTTATTGAAAGTCTGAATGAAGTTGTTCCTGGAGTGGCAAATCCTGACAATCTTGTCTATGCACCTGAAATCAAATTTTATTCAAACACAATTGACAATAATATATTTCACAACCTGAAATTTATTGGTGATTGTTCAGGACATACAAGATCAATTATTTATGCCACCGCTCATGGTTATATTATTGCTGAAAATATTATTAATAACGGGTTGGGGTAAAAGGGTATAAAGGAAATATGGGAAACATAGGAAATAAGGGAAATACAATCTGTTTTAACATCAAAATTTTATCGTCAGTATTAGAATATTACCCCCCTTATACCAATATACATTTATACCTTTTCATCCTCAATACCCTCAAAACTATATAACAATTTAACAATTTCTATTATAACTTAATACTAAATAATATGAAAACAAAAACTTCAATTTTTCTTTTATTTATTTTCTTAATTACTTCATCAAACCTTGAAGCAAATAAGAAGAAAGACAAAAACAAACAAGCAAACGATACAATTAAATCGAGTGTCGTAAGCGGACTAAAATTCAGAAGTATTGGCCCTGCATTAACATCAGGCCGTATTGCCGATTTTGCTGTTAATCCTGATAATCCGAGTGAATATTATGTTGCTGTTGCTTCGGGAAATGTGTGGAAAACAACAAATTCAGGTACAACATGGAATCCTATATTCGATAATTACGGTTCTTATTCTACCGGATGTATCACTATTGATCCTAACAATCATAACGTTGTATGGCTAGGTACCGGTGAGAACACTCATCAGCGTGCACTTGGTTATGGTGATGGAGTTTATAAAACTGTTGACGGTGGAAAGAAATGGAAAAATATGGGCCTTAAAGAATCAAGGCAAATTGGAAAGATCATTGTTGACCCTGGAAATTCAGATATTGTCTATGTTGCTGCTGAAGGTTCGGCCTGGGGGCCGGGTGACGAAAGAGGACTTTATAAAACTACCGATGGAGGAAAAACATGGGAGAAAGTCCTTGATATCAGCGAACATACAGGAATTAGTTCATTGGTAATGGATTCACGTAATCCCGATGTTCTTTATGCAGCTGCCGAACAAAGAAGAAGGCATGTCCACACAAAAATCGGTGGAGGACCCGAGTCGGCAATTCATAAAACCACTGACGGAGGAAAAACCTGGCGAAAGCTAAAATCAGGATTACCGGGTGGAGATGTTGGAGGAATAGGGTTGGCCATTTCACCTGTTAATCCCGATTACGTTTACGCAATAATTGAAGCAGCAGGAAAACCCGGTGGATTCTTCCGATCAACCGACAGGGGTGAATCCTGGAAAAAGATGAGCGATCATAAAAGCAGCGGCCAATATTATACCGAAATCTATTGCGACCCGATTGATGTTAATAAAGTGTATTCGGTTGAAACAATTTC
Source organism: uncultured Bacteroidales bacterium (assembly GCA_964462015.1). Lineage (GTDB taxonomy): Bacteria > Bacteroidota > Bacteroidia > Bacteroidales > JAEINX01 > JAEINX01. The sequence goes on from CAYWXI010000018.1 coordinate 81,598, forward strand.
TCAGGTTACCAAAGATGGTGGTAAAACATGGAAAAGACTGGGCAATAACAAACGACATGTTGACGATCATGCACTCTGGATTGATCCTGACGACACAAATCACTTTTTAATAGGAGGTGACGGAGGTGTTTACGAAACTTTTGATGGTGGAAAAAATTATCTCTATAAATCAAATCTTCCAGTAACTCAATATTATCGTGTTGCTGTTGATAATTCCGAACCTTTTTATTGGGTTTATGGAGGCACACAGGACAACAGTAGTATGGGAGGCCCATCACAAAGTCTGAGCAGCGAAGGTGTTAAAAGCTCCGACTGGATAGTTACTCTTGGTGGTGACGGTTTTTGGCAAGCTATTGATCCCGAAAATCCTGATATAGTTTACTCAGAATATCAATACGGAAATATTTACAGATACGATAAAAAAAGCGGCGAATCATTATCAATTAAACCTCAACCCGGAAAAGGCGAGGATACTTATAAGTGGAATTGGAATACTCCTTTCATTATTAGCCCTCATTCAAACACAAGACTATATATTGCAGCAAATAAGGTTTTTAAAAGTAACGACAGGGGCCATTCATGGGAAGTTATCAGCGATGATCTCACTGCAAAAATCGACCGAAATACCTGGCCCGTTATGGATAGATATTGGGGCGTTGATGCCGTTGTAAAAGACGTATCAACTTCTCTTTACGGTACAATAATTTCTTTAGCCGAATCACCGGTAAAAGAAGGACTGATCTATACAGGAACCGATGACGGATTAATACAGGTAACGGAAGATAACGGTAAAATCTGGACTAAAATTGATAAATTTCCGGGTATTCCCGAATACACTTATGTTAGTGATATTTTACCATCAAGATTTGATGAAAATGTCGTTTATGCTTCTTTTGATAATCTTAAGCGTGATGATTTTAAACCTTATATTTTAAAAAGTGAAGATAAAGGAAAAACATGGAAATCAATTTCTTCAAACCTACCTGAAAATGGATCTGTTCATACTTTACAACAAGACTTTATTAATCCCAACTTACTCTTTGCAGGAACCGAATTCGGTGTGTTTTTCAGTATTGATGACGGAAAAATCTGGACACAACTTAAATCGGGAATTCCAACAATAAAAGTAACCGACATAGTAATTCAGGAAAGAGAAAATGATCTTGTACTGTCAACTTTTGGCCGCGGATTCTACATCCTTGATGATTATTCACCTCTTAGAGAATTAAACAAAGAACTCCTTGAAAAAGATGCTTACATTTTCCCCGTTGATGATGCCCTGATGTATGTTCAGAAAAGAGGGAAATACGGACAGGGAAGCACACGATATATAGCCAAAAACCCGGATTTCGGAGCCATTTTTACTTATTACATCAAAGAATCACCAAAAACGCTGAAACAACAAAGAAAAGGAAAAGAAAAAAAATTGATTAAAGATAAAAAACCAATTCCTATCCCGACAATGGAGGAGCTAAGAGCCGAAGAAAATGAAGTAGCTCCATATTTGATTTTTACTATTAAAGACGAAGATGGCAATGAAATAAGAAAATTTCATAAAAAAATCTCAAAAGGAATTAACCGGGCTTCCTGGAATCTCAGGTATCCGGGAGTTCATCCGATCAGATTGAAAAACAAAAAATTTAATCCTGTTGTTTCCGAAGGTGATTATATGTATGTTTTGCCTGGAAAATATAATGTTTCGCTTGCTCAGTGCGTCAGAGGTGAAGTAACTGAACTTGTTGCACCTGTTGAATTTGAAGCCGTTGTTTTAAATAATACAACTTTACCCTCCCCCGACAGAAAAGAACTCGTGGCTTTTCAGAAAAAGCTTGCCGGATTGATTAAAACTGTCAGAGGTGCTTATAGTTTATCAAATGATTTGATGGAAAAAACTCAATTCATAAAACAAGCCATTTTAAAAAGCCCCGGCATTGATCCCGGTTTGATGACAAAGGCAAATAAAATTGAATCGGAACTGGATGAAATCCTCTGGGATTTTTCGGGGCAACAGCCAAAAGCAAGCCGGGAAGAAAACTGGCCGGCTAAACCCTCAATTAACGAAAGGTTAAACTCAATGGCTTATGCTCATTGGAGATCCACCTCCGCAATAACTCAAACACAAAAGGACACTTATAAAATTATTTCTGAAGAATTTCCTCCATTATTAGAAAAGCTAAAAGAAATTAATAATGTGGAATTAAAAAACCTTGAGAAAGAGTTGGAGAAAGCCGGGGTGCCTTATACACCTGGCAGGGTTCCCGAATGGCAAAAATTGTAGAGACGTTTCATGAAACGTCTGTACATTATGTAATGTTCTATTTGAGGAAATTTTGTTTTTCCAAAGGATTCCATCTTTTTAAAGGATGGAATCCTTAAATATAGGATAGTCATCGTATGAGTTACATATGTAATTTATCTGTTACTTGAAATATTTATTAACCTACCGATACATTCATCCGATGACTTTGAATTATTGAATAACAATTTTCCTCACCTGAGTTAAATCTTTTCCTCTGAAGCTTACAAAATAAACTCCGGCGGGTAATTCTTTTAGGTCAAGTTTTTCGGTAATAATAGTATTTGTTCCCTCAAATTCAAAGAAGCAATAATCATTACCGTGAACATCGTATACTTCTAGCTGTACTTTTCCACTCAGTCCTTCGATTGAAATATTAAATATTCCTTCGGAAGGATTTGGGAATATTGAAATGATCTCTTGGGTGTTTTCAATATTATTTACCCCTTTTGTAACTTTTATTATACTATACAAACCATCCTCACCCGGATAAACTTTCTGTATATATGCTTCATTATAAGGATCAATCATTTCATATTCGGCTACCCTTGTTTTTTGTGTAAACGAATCATAAACTTTTAATTGTATCGGATTTCCCGCTTGATAACCTTGTCCTGAGTTTATTGTACTAAACACAGCAAGGTCATTTTCAAAGGCATTTTTAGAATTGATCTTAACCGATCCTATTATTTTATCACCGTCAAAAGCAGCTACTTCATCGCCAATTTGCAAACCGTCAATATATATTGTGTAAACATGTTCAGCAGCATTTCCACCTTCAAAATTAAAGTGAACAGCTTCCCTACTTTTAATTTTTGTGTTTGACAAATTTAAAGCCTGTTCTTTCGCTTTTGCAGAAGAATTATCAAAAGTTAAATTTTCCTTTAAACAACGAACTGATTTTCCCCCTAACTTCATTGGATTGCCGCGGGTCACCTCATTTGAGTTATAGTAAAGAAGCCGGCTCCATGCTGTTGTATTATTATCAGAAGATGACCAAAAGTTGGCACTTGCCTCTATGTTATTGAAACTTCCAAGATGATAGCGGTAACCGGCAGGAAGGGCTGTAAATCCAAAAAGGTCGGTTCCGTTAGAATTTGGATACCAGCCGGATGTTGATTTCAAATTAAGACCTACATCATACCCTCTCGATCCAAAATTATTCCAAATCGGGTCGCCAACCGGATATTGGCTATCAACTGTGCCTTCCAATATTTTCCATTCATCATCGGTAGGAATATACCAACCTTCAGGGCAAAGACCTTGCACACCAGGTGTAATTGTGTATTGCATCATTTCATCCCATTGGTATAAGCCACCGTACTCATCGCAATTTGAAGTATTATTATCGTAACAATATCTTTCAATTACACCATTGTCTGTCATTTCTTCAGTTCCGTTTATCATTTCACCTATATTCAGGTTTTCAGCCATCCAACATTGTTCACCAATTAGAACTGTGTTATAAGTTTTCCCATCGCGAATGTCAATAAATTGTTCACCGCAGGAAGATAATGTTGAAGGATAAATCAAAACATCGGAATCAATCATTTTAACAAGGTAGCCCTCTCCCGGATTCATATCCCCGATTCCATTTATCCACATAGGCCCGATTTTACGAAGCATATCGCCTCCTGAATTTCTTACAAAATCAAGATTACTTTGAACATCGGCAAATACATCTAAAGCATCAATTGGGTTTTCAGGTAAATAACTAATGAATTGATAGCCTTCCACAAGTGAAACAGGTGTTTGCGGGTCAATTACATCGCCTGTGATTATAAGTTCATCTGTATTATTCATTTTGAATAAATAACCCTCAGTTGTTATCCAATCGCCAATACCATTTATCCACATAGGTCCAATTTTGCGAAGCATACCTCCATTTGAATTTCTTGCAAAATCAAGATTTGATAAAATGCCATCACAGATAGCTGCAAAGTCTGCATTTTCGGGAATAATTCGTGTTGAAACAAAACTATAGCCGGTCGGAAGTTCAATTTGTTGTTCTTCTCCTGACGAAGATACGTTTATATAATCAATTTTTGTTTCTGTATCCTGATTTGTTCCATCACTAACTATTAATGATACTGTATAAATTCCAGGTTCATTATAAATCCATTCAGGGTTTTGTTCTTCGGAATCAATGGCTCCATCATTATCAAAATCCCATTGCCATGTGGTTGGGCTGCCGTATGAAAGATCGGTGAATTGAATTGCATCTCCTATAACTATTTCTGTTGAAGAAGCTGCAAAATCTGCATTCAAAGGTGGCGGTTCATTATAAAGCATTTGAATTTCATTATCAGACAAAGCCCGATCAAACATTCTGATGTCATCAATTTTGCCATCAAAAAATCTTCCTCCTCCTCCCCAGCGGGAGATGAAAAGATTGGGATTACTGTAATTTACTGTTGAACTCATAGTTGATTCATTTTGAAAAACTCCATCAATATAGGATTTTATAGATGTCCCGCTTTTTATGCAAACTACATGATCCCATTGGTTTAGTTCAATAGTAAAATCTACTCCGCCATCAGGGTATAGCCCAAAGGAAAAATCATTGCTGGTTTGGTATGATTGAATTACCCAGTTATATGGGTGATTATTATCAATAAGAACTATCCAGTTAGCTCCTATTGTTTCGCGGTTAACCCACATTGAAATTGTGAAATCCTGATAATTAAACCAGTTGCCCAAATTCATATAATCGCTACTTCCGTCAAAATCATAAGCATTATCGGCATTACCAAATCTGTCGGTAGTAAGAGTAGCTCCAAAGTTTGTTCCATGATGTTCATTACCACTGAGATCATTTGCATTGCCGGTAAACGGGTAATAAGCAATCAAACCTTCAATAATACTACTTTCTACGGTAACATAATCAAGCATAATTTCAATATCAGTATTTACGCCATCACTAACTGTTAATGATACTGTATAAGTTCCGGATTCAATATAAATCCATTCGGGGTTTTGATCTTCGGAATCAATGGTTCCATCATTATCAAAATCCCATTGCCAGCTTGTTGGATTTCCTGCAGAAAGGTCAGAAAACTGTACAATCAATGGAGCAAAGCCTTCGACAGGATCAGCGAAGAAATCAGCTTGCACAGGTTCCACAACAGTAATATAATCCTCTTTTGTTTGAGTATCTTCATTTGTTCCATCACTAACTGTTAATGATACTGAATAAATTCCGGGTTCATTAAAAGTCCATTCAGGGTTTTGTTCCTCGGAATCAATGGTTCCATCATAATTAAAATCCCATTGCCAGCTTGTTGGATTTCCTGCAGAAAGGTCAGAAAACTGTACAATCAATGGAGCAAAGCCTTCGACAGGATCAGCGGAAAAATCAGCACCGAGAATAATTTCTTCTTTCAAGCAACGAACTGCAAAAGCGTTTTCCTTAGGATCGTAATATCGGCCTGTGTTATTGTAGTCATATTGCATGTGTCGCCGCCATGCATCAGTACCACTCGAGCTTGAAGTCCAAAGAAATGTATAGCTTTCTATACCAACAAAATTACCATTATAGCGCATACCGGATGGAAGCATAGTGAAACCATAAAGGTTAGTTCCGTTACCATTGGAATACCATCCACTTGTTGATTTCAAATTTAATCCTGCATCATAACCTCTCCATCCAATATTACCCCAAATCGGGTCACCAACAGGATATTGGCTATCAGCATTACCTTCCAGGATTGCCCATTCAGTATCGGTGGGAATATACCAACCGAAAGGACAAATACCTTGCATTTCCTGTGTTGTTGTATATTGCATCATTTCGTTCCATTGATATAAGCCGCCGTATTCATCGCAATTGGTCGCACTATTATCGTAACAATATTTCTCAATTATTCCATTGTCTGTCATATCTTCAGTACCGTTTATCATTGTACCTATATTCAGATTTTCAGCCATCCAGCATTGTTCGCCAATTTGGATGGTGCTGTAAGTTTGTCCGTCGCGAGGGTCAGTAAAAGTATCACCACAATTAAAATCTTTTTGTGTAAAAATATTCGCTACAAAAAATATTGTGATTATTATAGTGATTGTAAAGTTTTTCATAATCTCAGGTTTATAAAATTTAATAAAAAAAGCATTAATCGACCAGAACTTAATTCTTGGTTGTAAAGATAAATGTTACCTTATTTATAAAGATAAGAAAATGTAAAAGCGGAAAGTGAAGATGTATATTCGGACAGTACTTTTTTAAATTCGGTTTTAAACCATATCTAAGAGTTTCAGAAAACTCTCTTTCTTTCGCCGTGAAACAGGCAGGCATGAATTGTCTTTCATTACCACAGAACCTCCTTCAATTTTATTGTAATGATCGATGTATTTTAAGTTTATTAAATTAGATTGGTGTATCCGATAAAATCCAAAACCATCAAGCATGTCTTCGTATTCTTTAAGATTTCTTGATACAAGAATTTTTTTACCATTCAAAAGATAAAAATTAGTATAACCTGCATCCGACTCGCATCTTATAATATCATTTGTATTTACGATGTAAATGCTTTCGGCGGTTTTAAGAACAAGCTTTTTGTTTTCAGATGCGGAGTTTTCGAGATTTGCAAATAATGCATTAAGCTTTAAACTGGTATTTTCCTGTTCGACGAGTTTATGTGCTTTATCAATTGCGTTGAATAATTTTTTCGGATCAACGGGTTTTAGAATGTAATCAATAGCAGAAAATTCAAATGCCTGTACTGCATATTCTTCATAAGCTGTAATAAATATTATTTTAAAATTCAACTTGTCGAGTTTTATCAGAAGGTCAAATCCCGATCCATCGGGCATATTTATATCAAGCAATACAATGTCGGGATTATATTTTGAAATAGCTTTAATGCCGGTAGCCACATTTTCGGCTTCAGCAACAAGGCTTATATTTTGCGGACAAAATTTAAGCATGTCGGCAATACTTTTTCTTGCCCTTACTTCATCATCTATAATAATTATCTTCATGTGTTTGTGTTTCTGTAATTAACACATTTTTAATTGATTACATTACAATAAAAAAATACAGAAATTGGAAATTAGAAATTAGAAATTTGGACTTCTTCCTATTTTCTAATTTCAAGTTTCATTATATAATTATTCTCTTGTGTGTCAAATTTACCTTATCGTTGGTGGTTTCATATATCAATTAAAATTTTGTATTAAGTATGTTTCAAATATGTTTTTAAATCTCTGTAATAATTTTCGTGTAATCCGATCATAATTAATTCAAGAAGGTTTATTGAGTAACGATAGGCTAAAAGATATTGTGAATTCCCCAGCTTAAACTTATGAACGAAAACATCTTTTAAATCCCCCTTTTTTTGTTCACCAATATCCGGTTTTTCTATAATTTCCCGGACTACCTTATCCAAAGTAGCCTTCTGTGCTTTTGTGAATCTTTTTACTTTCTTTCGGAATGATCGCGATTGTGTTACCTTCATCTTTGCTTAATCAAATGTGTAATCGGAAAACTCATCTTGTTCAAGTTCTTCCATTCCCAAAAGAATGTCCTTAATCAGACTGTAAGTCAAATCAGGATTATCTTCTACACATTTTCCAATTTTCGCCCAATGTTCAATTTGTCCGGTAAGCGAACGTTTCTCAACCCTACTGAAAAGTCTGGCTTCTTTTGCCAATTTGTTGGATATTCTTACTGCTGTTGCCATAAAAATAATTTTTAAATTCTCAATTGCAAATATAAGCAAAAAATTGCATTTTGCAACTTCTGGATATTTTTTAAATTTTTATTTTACACAAAAGCTTATGCTTAAAGTTTCCGATAAGGAATTATAAATTTCACTTTTGTTCCATTTACTTTTCCATCATTATCATTAATGTCATCAATTTCCATAATAAACTGTTTTTTCTTCAATCCTTTATTGAAAATATCTAATCTTTCGTTGGAAATTATTGTTGCAAGTGAAGTATGATTTTTAGATTTCTCATTTTTTAACTTCCTTGAGGCTTTTATGCCAATTCCATTGTCTTCAATAATTAGCAAAATTGAGTTTTTTTCGGGCATCAGTGTAAAACTTATTGAAATAAATCCACTGCTTTTCAAATGCTTTATTCCATGTTCAATTGAATTTTCGATAAATGGTTGTGCAAGCATAGGCGGAATTTGAATCAAATCGCTTTGAATTAACGGATCAACATTAATTTTGTAATCAAATTTTTTATCATATCTGAGTTGTTGTAAATCAAGATAATTTTGCAGTGTTTTAATTTCTTTTTCAATAGTTATAAATTCTTCCCTCGAATTATACAGAATTGACCTGATCAATTCGGCAAAACGCGAAAGATAGGAACCGGCTTCAAGTGGATTGTTTTCGAAAATAAAACTTTGGATCGAACTCAATGAATTGAAAATAAAATGAGGATTCATCTGCGAGCGTAATAATTTTTGTTCAAGCAATTGAAATTGATTTTTTTCGATAATTTTCTTCTCTCTGTATTTAATAATGAATATGATAGAAAAGAATAGAAAAAGTATCTCAAGAATAATGAACCATGTAGTTTTCCAAAATGGCGGTTTTATGGTAAGATCAAGAAAAGTTCCTTTCTCACTCCATGTTCCGTCACCATTTGAGGCTTTAAGCCTGAACCTGTAGTTGCCTGGATCTATATTTGTATATTTTGCAATTCGATTTACTGCATCCGCAGAAATCCAATCTTTGTCGGCATTTTCAAGTTTATAAGCATATTGAATATGTTCAGGATTTGAGAAGTCCAGGGCTGTGTATTCGAAAGAGAAATAATTTTCGTTATAATTAAGTTCAATTGCTTTGGAATTTGTAGTATCAATATCTTTTTGCTCGTCAAATACGCTGAACGAGGTAATTGCCAATTGAGGTGGCATTTTATTTATGAAAAGATTTGACGGATCACATACATTTATACCGTTTTTACCACCAAATAAAAGCTCCCCCGATTTTAATTTACAGGCTGCATTAGTAAATTCATTATCCTGAAGCCCGTCTTTTTCATAATAGTTTTGAAAAGTTTTATCAGCAGGTTCGAACATACTTAATCCATTTAATGTTGCAATCCAAAGCATGCCATCCTCATCTTCCTGAATACTCATCACTCCGTTATCGGCCAGGCCATCGGTTTCAGTAAAATGAGAAAATGAATCGGAATCCTGATTGTATTTATTTAATCCATAGCCTCCAATCCAAATTGTTCCGGTTTTATCAATAAATATACAATTAACAAGATCGCCCCAAAACGAATTATCATCATTCAAATTACTATTGAATTGCCGGACTTCCTGAGTAAACGGATCAAGTTGATTTAAACCATTATTGGTGGTTCCTATCCAGATTTTCCCATTCTCGTCTTCTGCAATACACTTAATTAAGTGTGAAGATAAATACCTCCCCGGGTCAATAACAAAAGCTTCAAATTTTTCAGTATTGATATCAAATTCACAAAGTCCTTTTTCTGTTCCTACCCATAATTGATTGGGAGGAACAAAGGCCATTGACCAAATAGTGTCACTTGTTAATCCCTGATGTGATTTTACTGAATAGTGATGAATTACTTTTTTATCCCGAATCCTGAACAAGCCTTTTAAAGTTCCTATCCAGGTGTTCCCAACTCTATCAACAATATTACTTGTTATGGTATCAATTGCAAAATTTGATTTCAGAATAGGTGTTTTAGTATTAAAATTCAGGGAAGATACGCCCGGAAAATTAATAGCAGGCACTATAGAAATATATGGGTTGTTTTGTTTTTGATAAACTCCATTGTTGGTTTGAAACCAAACATCTCCATTATGGTCGTTATAAATATTAACCACCTGGTTAAATTCATAAGATGAATAATTATCTTTTAAATAGTTTGTGATTTTTTTAATCTTCGGATTTAGAGAAATAAAAACAGACTGATTTTGTATTCCAATCCAAATATTGTTCCCATCAAACGCCAGATTTTTTACCGGGCCCGGTGGAAAAACAAATTTTTCCACATAGGTTTGATCTTTAAAAATGCCTCTTTTCTTATCGAATTGATATAAACCCTGAGAACCCCATATTCCACACCAGTAATTCCCCTTACTATCCTCAAAAAAATCATTATACCAATCGGCTTTAAATGAATTTTTCAAAAACGAATATGATTTAACGGCATGGGTGACAGGATCAATAATATTAAACCCTCTTCCTGACCATTGTCCTGCCCAAACATCTTCATCAGCGTCCTGCATTAATACTGAAATTCTGTTTGAATTTATTTTATTTTTACCCTTATTTGATTTATTATAGCTATCGGCTTTTATGAAATACTCATTCATACAATCAATACCCGCATTGTCGGTTCCAACCCAGATTTCCCCTGAATTAAGTTGTAAGAGTGAAGTAGTATTTGATGAAACCGGTGTCCCTTCATCTCCCGGGATATGATAAATGTGCCTGAATTTATTTTTCGATGGCCTGTATATACTAATTCCATCAATTGTCCCTATCCAAACATTTTGTGCATCATCAATGTATATTTTATTTACATGATCATGGATTAGAGAATTGGGATTATTGTCATCTTTATTCATAAAAGAAAAAGAATGATGCAACAAATCATAAACATATAAACCGGCTCCTGTACCAAACCATAGTTTTTTATTTTTGCTTTCAAGGATACTAAATGTGGAGATTGGAAATATTTTAGTGAAGATTTCTGTTTTGGTGTTCAAGGCATAAAGCCCATCTATACCTGCCAGCCACATTGTATCTTGTGAATCATGAAAATATTTAGAAACATCATTTTCACGCTTTTTAGTGCCATCATTCTCGTCAGATTGGTATTCATAAAACTGCTCAGCTCTCGGATCAAAACTGTAAATTCCCATAAACCGGCCTCCCAGCCATAATATGCCATTTTTATCTTTATACAAGTCGTGGTAGAAATAGGTATCCACCATTGTAGGTGGTTTGTGATGATATGTTGTTGTTGATTTAAGAAGATGATTATACTTAATTAAATCGCCCTTAACTGTTTCTATCCACAAAATATTGTTTCCATCAGGCAAAATGGCTCTGATATATTCATTTATCTGAATCAAATCGCCTTCGTGATTTTTGCGAGCAACAGTTTCAAACGAATCATTATTTCGGTTGTACAAATTGAGGCCTTTGCGGGTTCCTATCCATAGATTTCCTGTCGAATCTTCTCTTAGGCAAGTAACAAGATTGTCAGCGATTGAAGCAGAGTCTTCGGCCTGATGTTTATATTGTTTTATTTTGTAGCCATCGTATCGATTAAGGCCATCAATAGTTGCAATCCACAGGAAGCCATATTTGTCTTGCAGAATATCAAGAATATAATTACTGCTCAAACCATTTTTTTTAGTCAGACGATCAAACTTTATATATGGATCTTCTGTTATTAAAGGTTTAGAGGTTGTAAACTTTTCGTTTTGATTTGTTCTGCCCTTGTTAGTTTTGATATATTTTTCGGTTTTGGAAAAATTCAAATTAAGAATTATTTTTCCGGGATTATCAGAAGCATCAATTTCAAACCAATATAAAACCAACAATAAAGAGAAAACAACTTTAATTAATATATTTTTATAAAAAATAATTTTAGTATTTCTCATTGAGAACAGGCGTAAATATTATTGTCTTATAACGAACAAATCAAAAAATTGTTTTAATAAAATATTGAGAAAACATACGCGTTTACTCACTTAATATTAGCGTTTTAAAGTTTTAAGAATTTTTGGTGTTGGTGAACTTAACTTTTTTAAGCACAAAGAACTCATTAACTTGATATCTCTTTTTTTGTACTGGATATTTGTGCTCTGACTATTTTGATTTCTTATTTGAAATGTTAGAAATGTAAATACTAACAAATCTGGATATTATTATTGCCACATACATTACACCTGTTATTTGTTCTATGTTAGAAGCAGCCCTGGCATGAAGAGAAACAGCTGATATATCTCCATATCCGGTTGTTGTTAATGTTGTAAAACTATAATACACAAAGTCAAAAATATTTAATTTTAAAGCTACACTCTCTGAACTATTAATGCAAAAAGAACCCGGAGCTAATGCTTCAGTTAATGAATATAAAAAAGCAAAGGACATACCGATAAGCAGATAAACTACTATTGCACCAGATATAATATTTGCATTAACATCCTCTGCTTTGATAAGGTTTTTTAGAATAATGATAATTACATAAATGTAAAATGTAATCTGGCATATCATACTAAATATTACCAGATATAATCTTTCCTCAATAATTACAGTATACCATATTCCAAAAAATGCAAAGCTACCAATGCTTATAGCGATAATTTTTTGGTTCTTTTTTAAGTCTATTGCATATATTCCTACTATCAGAATAACAGTAGAAAACATATCTGAAAACACTAATCTGGTTTCTTCATTTGAGAAAAACGGATAAACCATTATCTGGATTAATATAGCAGATAAAAGATAAAAATTATGTCCGTGCTTAAATATTTCAGGTTTGTAACCCATGGCTTTAATTTAATTACACAAATATATGATGAATTTTTATAGAGCTCTTGAAAATTATTAATATTCTTAATTAACTAAAGTTTCGCACCAAATTTAAACAAATACTCGTTAAGTATTTACCAAAGC
>CAYWXI010000019.1:0-94398 GCA_964462015.1 uncultured Bacteroidales bacterium
TGGATGGCTCAATGATAGAATACAATGAAATTTCATTGAGTATTTATTGCAAGAAGTTAGGCTGGAAAGAAGAGGGACGTCAAAGGAATTGGTACTTTAGAAAAAACCGTTATTGGGATAAAATAATGGTAGGTATTACCAGAGAAGATTATGTAGAACTTATTGAGAAAACAAAATATTGGGATTTGTAATGAATGTATTAGTCACAGGTGCAGCAGGCTACATAGGTTCGCTCTTAAGTAAAAAGATACTTGATGCTGGACATAATTTGTTTTTTTTTGATCTTAAACACTTGGATGTTCCTGAGATAAATTTGATTACTAATCATACCCGATGTAAAACTTATTACGGGGATCTTCGAGATACAAATCTTATTAAAGAATCTGTAAAAGATTGTGATGTGGTTATTCACCTTGCAGGGATTTCAGATGGTCGAATGGGAATGAAAGATCCTGAATTTACAAAGAAAATTAATATTGATGCCACAAAACATTTAATTGATAAAGCAAAGAATGAAGGTGTAAAAAGATTTCTGTATGCTTCAACTTTTGGTGTCTATGGAAATAAATATTCTGGAGCATTAACAGAAGACCTCAGATTAGATCCTGTCGATCCATATTCTGAAAGTAAAGCCAAATGTGAGGAGATACTTAGTATGGCTAATGATAATAATTTTGTTACCTGCTCGCTTAGAATTGCAATGGTTTTTGGATTATCTATATTAACTAGGTTTGACTTCCTTGTAAATCAATTGGTGAAAATTGCTATTGATAGTGGAAAAATAAATATTATTGGAGGGAGTCAGAGAAGGCCTCAAGTTCATGTGCAGGATGTTACAGACTATTATTTGAATCTTATAACTACTGAGCCATCATTTATTTCAGGTAAATGTTTTAATGTAGTTTCTTCAAATCCATCACTAAATGAAATAACTCAAACAATTCAAAAGTTTCTCCCTAAAACAAATATTTCATTGTCTCCGGGTCGTGAAGATGAAGATTCATTTGAATTAAATGCAACTAAGATTAAGAATGAACTTAATTTTATTCCTCGATGTGACATTGAGAACGGAATACAGGAATTAATAGGATCAATAATATTAAATGAAAAAAAGAATAAATTATGGAATGGATCAGAAAAGGATTAATTTACCATCTTAGCGCTCAATCAAATTGGAGCTATTCCCACACTCAGGTTCCTTTTGGATTCCCTGTTAATGAAAACACTTTAAGAATTTATTTCGCAACTAGAGATAATAGGAGTAGAAGTGTAACTACATTTATAGATGTTGATTCCAACGACCTTAAAAGGATAAAGTATGTACACAACAAAGTCTGTCTTGATATTGGGAAAATAGGTATGCATGATGAAAGTGGTGCAATGCCTTCTTGTATTTTAAGAAATGAAGATAGGATTTACATGTATTATACGGGGTGGAACGTTGGTGGAGACGCAGCATATAGAACAGCTATTGGACTAGCTATTAGTGAAGATAACGGAGTCAGTTTTAAGAAATATAGCGATGGCCCTATAGTTGACCGATCAATTTATGATCCGTGTTTTGCATGTCAACCTTTTGTGATGAAAACAAATAATATTTGGAGAATGTGGTATTTGTCATGTACGAAATGGGAAATTATTGATAATCGCCCCGAACCTTTCTATCACGTAAAATATGCTGAATCAAATGATGGCATAAACTGGATCAGAAATGGATTGGTTAGCTTAGATTACAATGAGGAAATTGATGCTGTTGGCAACCCTACTGTCATTTTAGAAGATGGGATTTACAAAATGTATTATTCATACAGAAAAGCCGATGGTTACAGGAATGACCCAAGTAAAGCATATAAACTAGGGTATGCAGAATCGACTGACGGTATTAGATTTATTCCCTTGAATGATAAAATTCATGTTGTTGGAAAAGCAGAAGAGTGGGAGTCAATTATGAATGCCTACCCGCATGTTTTTATTAATAATAATAATAGAAAAATAATGCTTTACAACGGAAATGGTTTTGGAGAATCAGGTTTTGGTTACGCAACATTAGAAAGGTGATGGAAAATATAAAAGAATTAGTTCATGTTTTTATGGTTACATATAACCATGAGAAGTTTATTGCGCAAGCAATTGAGAGTGTTTTGATGCAAAAAACTACTTTCAAATACAAAATAATTATTGGGGAGGATTGTTCAACTGATAGAACTGGAGAGATTGTTAAACAGTATACGAATGATTATCCAGATAAAATTGCTTCATTTATAAATAAGAAAAACTTAGGTATTAAAAATAATGTAAGTCAAGTTTTCAAAGCATGTACAGCTAAATATATTGCAATGCTAGAAGGAGACGACTACTGGACCGATCCCTACAAACTGCAAAAGCAGGTGGATTTTTTGGAGGAGAATCCGGAGTATACTATGTGCGTACACAATGCAATAGTGCATTTTGAGGATGTTGAAAACAGAGATTATTTTTTTAATCCAGCCGATCAAAAATCTATTATTACTACTGAAGACTTAATTGAAAAGTGGTCATTTGCAACAGCATCAATGCTTTTCGTGGCATCATTACAACCAAATAGGGACAATGATATATTATCAAGGATCCATAATGGAGATTTATTTTTGGCTTTAATGGTTTCATTACACGGCCCAATTAAATACATTCCAAATGTGATGTCCGTATATCGTAGAAGCATATATGCAATTAAGAATAAAAGTTTCAGAAAGCCTGGCAAAAACTATAACAGACACTATATTATTGATAAGAGGATAGAATTGCTAAATATATTTGATAATCTTTCAAAAGGTAAATACACCAACCAAATTGAAGACAAAATTGAACACTTGAAAAAATCCAGAAAGAGAGCTGAATCATATTATCGCTGGCCTTTTACTAAATATTTTAGTCCTAAAGTTTATCAATTTATATTGCGAAAATTATCGAACTAGAACTTGGAATAATATTCATATTTTAATATACAGTTTTACAAATATATAATATAATACTAAAGTTAATAAAAAGTAACAAATATGAAAAGTCCATTTTATTTATTAAAGCGTTTAAAAGAGTTAATGAGTGGTGATAACGGAATGACATTAAGTCAGGCAATACTTATTTTTATTACTGCAAGATGGAGAAAGCATTTTTATACATTTACGACTTTTTATGAAAAAATTAGACTTCGTTTTTGGGGAGCTTCAGTTGGAAAAAACTTTTACCTTCAGGGTTTTATTAAACTTCAAATTTATAGTGGGCGTATTGTAATTGGAGATAATGTAACAATTAATTCAAGGCCTATCAGCATGGGGGGGAGTAATCGCCGCACGGCTTTTCGTATTGGGAATAATGCTGTTTTAACTTTTAAAAATGGATCTGGTATGACTAATGGCACAATTTTTTGTTTTAATTCTGTTACAATTTGTGAAGGAGCTATGATAGGAGGTGGATGCGATATATTAGATACTGATTTTCACCAAACTCATCCTATTGATAGAGTAAATAATGAAGGAGACGTGCCAAGTGGACCAATTGTTATAGGTAAAAACGCTTTTGTTGGTGGACGTTCAATAGTTAAGCGCGGAGTAACCATAGGGGAAGGTTCAATGATTGCAACCGGAAGTGTAGTAGTTAAAAGTGTTCCACCCTATGAGATTTGGGGAGGTGTTCCAGCAAAATTCATAAAGAAAATTGAAAAAGATTCAACAAATTGCTAATAAAATAGTGAGTAATATTCAAGTTATATTAACGCTGGATTATGAAATTCATGGTAATGGATATGGAGAGTTTTATGACTATGTCTATTTGCCCACAAAAAAATTGTTAGACGAATTAGATGGATTTGGAGCTAAACTTACAATAATGGCAGAAATGGGGCATTATTGGGCAATGTTAAAGTACCATGACTATTTTTCAAATGATATTGCATTGTTTGAAAGCCAGTTAAAGGATGCTATTTCCAGAGGACATGATGTACAGTTTCATTTTCATCCACAGTGGATTGGAGCTGAATATGATTTTAAGAACAATCTATGGCCACTTAGTTTTGATAAAAATGGAATTTCAAAGCTTACAAAGAATTACGATCAGACTTTATTCTATTTTAAGAAAGGAAAAGAAGATCTAGAATGTTTACTAAAACCTATTAACACTGATTATGTATGTGTGGCTTTTCGGGCGGGTTACTTTCAAATACAGCCTTCTCAATATATAATTCAGGCAATGAAAGAGACAGGGTTTTTGTCAGATACTTCAGTAGCTATAGGTATGAATGTAGATGATGGGCAAAGAAAAATAGATTTCACCAATGCGGAATCTTCCTTTAGACCCTGGGAAGCTGATAAGCATAAAATTGAAAAAGCTGGCAATAGTGGAATAATCGAATTCCCAATATTTTGCTCTTCATCAAGAGTACCCAGGAAGTTTTCAAAGCTATTTAATAAAAACCAGCTCAACGAAATAATTTCAAAACTTGTAGAACCAGCAAATAGAAGAATCAATTTAAAAAACGAAAGTCTTAAACACAATACTGTAACAGCTGCTCAAAAAAATATAACCAGACTAATAAAGTGTCTTTTCAAAAAAAGATACGTGCAACAAGACTTTTTATTGGAAACCCCTCAGATTATAATAAAAAATATTAGAAAACTAAACCATAAGTTGAGAAAAGAATCAATTTCAACTCCAATAGTATTAATATCTCATTCGAGACATTTTGCTACACCGTCCAACTTAAGAAAAATACTGATTTTCTTTAGAGAAGAAAATATAGAAGTCGTTAATTATCGAGATTCGCTTAAACCATACCGTGGAAAAAATGAGTAAACAACGATTTTGTAATATTTCCTATAATAAACTCTTTGAAACATTAGTTAAGGAACTTCATGTGAAAAGAGGTGATTACCTAATAATTACTTCGATTAAAGAGTTAGAGTTTTATGATTTCGACTTAGAGGATTTC
Source organism: uncultured Bacteroidales bacterium (assembly GCA_964462015.1). Lineage (GTDB taxonomy): Bacteria > Bacteroidota > Bacteroidia > Bacteroidales > JAEINX01 > JAEINX01. The sequence goes on from CAYWXI010000019.1 coordinate 4,964, forward strand.
TTTTACATGCTACACTATATTGTTGGTAAAAAAGGAAAGGTTTTATTTCATCCTGAAACAGACATTTCAGTTCCAGAGTATAAGTTTGAAATTTGTAAAGAATTTTTGAGTACAACAGGAAATACAGTTGTTTGCTCTGATAATTTGCATCATAAGAATATTTCTCTTTCAGAGGCTAAACATTTGTATGAAATTGTATTTGAAAAAAGCAAAACTTCTAGGTTTTGTAAAAAAATATCATACAGCGAAATTGCAAAACAGGACTTAGCCAATAAAAATGTAAAAGCTTTAAATGTTGGAAGGGATTTGAGAAATCTCTTAAATATTATAAAAGGGTTTACTACAATTTATAAACAATATCTTGAAAAAGGAGATTTTATTTCGATAAATTCAGTGTCACAATTTGAGTTTATTGCGCCAAGTGACTGTAAAAAAGGAAGTATTTTTAATTATATTTTCAAAAAAAGAATTAAGATTTTATCAAATAACAAATTGTTGAATTTGTGCATTGATTTAAAATAAAATAACAAATATGTCAAATTATAGTATATAATTTATTATTGTTTTAAGCAAAATATGGGTAAAAAAAAGAAAACTAAACTTTTTCAGTTAAATTACTTGATAACTTATTTAGCTATTGCATATAGCGGCATACCTTTTTTTTATGATGGGAATAAGCTAATCCGGTTTATTCTTTTATTAGTGTTTGCAGGTTTGTTTTTTTATTATAGAAGGAAAATTACAAACAATGTTTTATATATTATTATAATTGCTATTGTTATAATGTTTATACAAAGGATTGTATTTTCTGCCGGAGACTTTTTTACTTTCTTTTCATTTATTGGAATAACAATCTTAACACCATATTTTGCCATAAAAATTGTAGGGCCACGATTTCTAAAATATTTCATTGATGTTATGTATGTCATATCCCTAATTAGCCTGATTTTTTGGTTAGCTTCTAACTTTGTCCCTGGATTTCATGCTTTTACCTTTCAGGTTGCTGGATGGTTAATGCCTTATACAGAGCGTATTATTCAAGAATCGTTAATTGTTTATAACGTTGAAAGTGCACAAATTTATGGTCTTTACAGGAATCCCGGGCCTTTTCATGAACCGGGTGGATTTGCTGTATTTCTAACGCCTGCAATAATAGGGCAAATTTTGCAGTCTGGTAAGTTGTTTTCAAAGCCTAATATGGTAATGATTATTAATATGTTAACGACTTTTTCAACAGCCGGATATATTGCATTGTTCCTGATATTTTTATTTTATTTTATAGTTAATAAACGATTCACCGTGCCAACTAAAGCTTTTTCTTCAATTCTTGTAATTCCGTTTATTATATATCTATTTATTAACTTAGAGTTTCTTAACAATAAAATTGAATCTCAGTTATCTTCTCAAACCACTACTTCATTAAACACGGCAACTAGTGGTAGGTTTTTGGGGTTTCGAAAATCACTTGTTGTATTAAAGAATCATCATTTTTATGGCCGTGGACTATTGGCGGCTACTAAACCACTAGATATAACAGATGAAGAAGCAGCAGGTTATGGCTGGCCATTTTGGGTTTCGCAACTAGGCATAGTTTTTGGAGCCTTGTATCTTTATTTTATGTATAAAACCATAAGAAACTATTCACTTAGCAATCATCAAACAAAATTATTTTCCTATGTGGCATTCTTTGCCATTTTATCTGTACTTTTTGGTCAAAACCATATTTCATTAATGGTTTTTTTTATGATATTTCTTACCTCAATTGAATTTCCAATTAAAAAGTATTACAGATATTATGTAATTAATCATAACTATGAATAAAAATACACTTCTTATTACTGGTGGTACTGGCTCATTCGGTAAAGCTGTGCTAAACAGATTATTTAAAACAGATAAATTTTCTGAAATAAGAATTTTCAGTCGTGATGAGAAAAAGCAAGATGATTTAAGAAAAAAGCTCAATGATTCCATAGTAAAATTTGTCTTGGCGATGTTAGAGTCTATTATTGATAAACTTGCAGATTTTCTTTCCTCAAGGTTTAAGTATTGCTGTTAGAGGATAGAAAGCAAACCTTATTAAACTTAAATGATGAATTTGATATTGCATAACGATGAAAAATGTTTTTATTATTGTTGATTTTGATGTACATAAAAAGACAGGATCAGTTTATTCGAGAATTATTAATTATGCTAGGGCATTGGTTTTACATTCAGATGTTAGAGTTTTCTTTTGCTCAACGGTGCTTACTAGTAATTTAAAGATTGAGTTTCTCAATGAAATATCCCCATCAATTTATATAATTGGAAACATAGATGAAAAACAATTTTCAGATGGATTTTTTGAGAGAAATGCGAAAAAAATCTATAATCCCAAAACAAAACAATATTTTAAAGAGCTAAAATCAGTAATAGAAAAGATAAATGGAGAAAAAGTAATTTTTAATTTTAATAGTCATATTTTTAGGTTAAATGTTTTAGTATTGTTCTATTTCAAATATAAGTGGAATTATAAGGTTTTCGTAGAAAAAAACGAGATTTGTTCCGGTTTATTCCTTAATAAAAGTTTGCCTGTAAATGTATTTAGAAGAACTGTATATTTCTGTATAATCCCATTTCTTTTTTTTATTGCCATATTAAATGACGTAATAATTCACTATTTTGATGGAGCAGTTGTTATTTCTACTCGGCTTGAGAAGTTATATAAGTACACTAATAAAATTAGGATACCGATTTTAACAGAATTGAATTATATTGAAAATATTACAAAGACAAAGTCTACAACTCAATTTCAAATTGGTTATACTGGTACAATAAGTATCAAAAAGGAAGGCTTATTAAATTTTCTAAAGGCATTAGTTATTCTTAACAAAACAACTCCAAACTATATTGTGAACTTCTATGGATTTGGGCCAAAATTTGATGAAAGGAAGCTTAAAAAATTCGCATTACAAAATAATTTGAATGATAATTTAATTTTTCATGGAAAGGTTAATTATAATGAAGTTCATAAGATTTTACAGGAGCAAGACTTATTAATATTACCAAGACCTTCGAATTTACAAACAAATTATGGCTTTTCAACAAAACTTTCTGATTATTTAGCTACTGGAGTTGCAGTTTTGTTAACAGATACAAGTGATGTTTCTGTATATCTTAAGGATAATCGTGACGCATTTATTATTAAAAACAATAGTGTGAAAGACTTGGCTGATAAGTTAACTTATCTTACGTCAAATAAGCCTTTACTTAGGCAAGTTGGAGAAAATGGAAAAAGTACTGCTGAAATGTATTTTCATTATAAAAGTTATTCAAAATTATTATATAAATTCATATTTAATTTATGATACATAGAAACAACAGTGTTTAATTACTGGTGGTGGCACTTATCTAAAAACATCTTTAATTGAAATAGGTGGGTATAGTGATTATATCAGGAAGGGGCAGGAGTCTGAAATGGGGGAAAGATTTTAGCAAATGGAAATAAGATATGGTATTCAAATATGGCAATAAGCATTGCTGTCCACTTAAAATAAGCTGAGGGACAGCTGGTTATTAATTGGTTCTTTGACATTTTAGTAGTATTTAATTTAAAAAGCTCATTTACAGGTGTTTTATCTAAAAGAGATATTCATAAAATCTGTAGAATTTCGTAGGTTGATCGATCAGTTTTCAATGTTGAACTAACAATAGCAACGAGGCAGTAAGCAATTATTGCTGAATATATCTGAATACGAACTGCATTTTCTGTGGTTCCCCAGAAAGCTTTTATTTTTAAATGTTGTTTGATCCATTTAAAGAATAGTTCGACTTGCCAACGATTTTTATATAAATATGCGATTTCTTCTGCAGACAATTCAAGGTTATTGGACAAAAAGACAAATGTTTTGTTGGTTTCTTTGTCACCAGAAAACACTCAAGCAAAGATCAATTGTGGTGGAATCAAATGCATACACTTGACCTTTAACCTTGAAATCATTATTGTGACGCAAATTCCGGGCGATCGAAATCATGTGATAAGAAAACGATTCAAATATTCTGCTGTCTCTTTTCTCATTTGCTTTAGCAAGATTGCTTCTTGTAACAACTTTTGCCAAAGCCAAGATGATAAGACTTCTCGGCGTGGGCATTGATGGTTAAAACAAGATCTCGGAGACTATCACGATTTGTTAGCTGTCCAAACACCATGCATAATAATTGGTTCCAACACGAAAAATGCTTTACATATTTGTTGCCATCATAATGTCTAACAAAGCGATCAAATACCCTTTGTGGTAAAAAATCAATAAGTTGTGCGAAAACATATTTTCCTTGATTCATGGTTTACCCGTTTTGCGATAATCCTAATCAATTCAAATCGTCACCGTATCAAAAAGCTTTATAAATATTAATATACCAAGGTTTCAAAGAACGTTTATTGTTTTTTAATGGACACTAATGGGCAATGGGATTATATAATTATGATGTAAAGGATTTTAAAGGTCTTATAAATATTCCATTCATTCTTGGCAAATCAACAATGTATAACTCTTTAATACCAGGTAAAGGAAGATTTTTGAAAACACAAAATAAGTAAATATTGTCAATCTATTTTTCAATGTTTTATTTTATTTGCTAACTGGAATTTCAATTGTTTTTTCAACTGCATTGCCTGTTTTGGCCTTTTTGGGTATATATTTCATTTAATCATTTATAAAGTCATACCATCGAGGCAACCTGAATGACCTAAATGCTTTTATTTATGATATGATAAACAGTATGTATCGTTTTCTGATATTTCTAGGTCAAATTAATATTGCCTTTAGAGTTTTTATCTAGCGTAATTTACAATTCCCCAAAGCTGTAACAGACCCTCTTAATAAGCACTAGTGAAAATACTGATCCTCATCAATTCACTAAATCCAGGTGGTGCCGAAAGGCAGGTGGTAACAGATGTAAATCTCTTATCCCGCTCTGGTCATGATATTACATTGGTATTCCAAAAGTCTGGTCCTTTAAAAAAGCAATTAAGTAATAATATTGAGTTGTACAGCTTAAATTCACACTCTTCAATTCGATCGTCTCTTTTGTTCTTTAGATTTCTTAGAAAAAATACTTTTGACTATGTGATTGCTCATATGTTTTGGGCACACAAAGTATCTGCCCTACCATCTGGTTTAACAGGTACCAAACTGATTCTTATGGAGCATGGTCTGGGTTTGTGGAGAAAATGGTATCATATTGCAATTGTTCAATTGATTTCAAAAATTGCTCAAAAAATAGTTTGTGTTTCAGAAGCGAAAAGAATAATAAAAATTGAGCGTGAAAACATCCCTGTTAAAAAGCTGTTAGTAATGCCTAATAGTTTTAATCAAATGGAAGTAGAACTATTAAAAAAGGATAAATCACCCTTCCCAGATGACAAATTTATTATTGGCTTTGCCGGTCGCTTTAATGCAGTTAAACAAATACCTCTTCTCATTGATTTAGCAATTCGTCTAAAAACAAAAACTTCCGCATTTCTTTTTGTTCTCTTGGGCGAAGGTAATGAAATGAAAAACGTAAAGCAATTGATACAAGTGAATGATCTTCATAAGTTCTTTTATCTACCAGGCTATATTGAAAAACCCTTATCAATGATTCAACATTTAAATGCTTTTATTCTTCCATCTAAAAGGGAAGACTTGTCAGTAGCACTGATTGAAGCAGGGGTCGTGGGTTTACCATTAATAGCCTTTGATGTTGGAGGAAATGCTGAAATCATTGATCATGATAAAGGTGGTTTTGTGATACCTCCGTTTGATATAGAATTATTGAAAAACAAAATATTATACCTCATTAAAAACCCTGAGCAAGCAGTCAAGATGGGGAGTTATAATAAAGAAAGAATTTTGGAAAAGTTCTCCGAGGAAAAAAGACTTAATAATTTAAATTCACTTTTTCATTAAGGAAGATGAAAAAATTTGTTGCAAAGAACATAGGACTTCCACTTTTTGACTTAGTAAAAGGTCGAAATGTGAGATTCCATTATAAAACAAATAAAAAGATATGTAATGCTGATAAGGAAACCATAAAGGATTTTCAAATAAAAAAGTTGAATAAACTTTTATCGCATGCAAATGAGAATGTTCCATATTATAAGAAATTATTTAAACATACCGATATCAAACCAGATCAAATTTCTTCTATTGATAAATTGAAATATATTCCTGTGCTAACAAGAAATGACTTACAAGAGCATTGGAGAGAAATGGTGGCAAGTAATTTTAATATTGAAAATTTATCAAAAGGATCTTCAAGTGGATCAACAGGTGTTCCAGTTGTTTATTATAAAGATAAAAATGGATCTAGTGCAGGAAATGCCGCAGGGTATTTTGGATGGGAACTTTCAGGTTGGGAAATGGGTATGAAAGGATTACACATTTGGGGTAATCCAACCACTGCTAATAATGAGTGGAAAAAACCGATGTCTAGAATTAAAGCTTGTTTATTTAATCATCATAAATTTCCGTCTTATTCACTAACTGATGAAAAGAGATTTGATGATTTAATCCGACTAATTTTAGAAAAGAAATATGAATTTATTGATGGTTATACAAATGCTATTTATTTATTGGCAGAGTATTGCAAAAGTAAAAATATTAGACTTATAACTAAACTAAAATATGTTTTAACAACTGCCGAAAATTTGCAGGATTTTCAGAGGGAAACAATTGAGGAATGGATTGGGCCGGTATTCGACAATTATGGATGTAGTGAAATAAATGGAATTGCAAATGAATGTCAGTATTGTAGGGAGTATCATATAATTGAGCCACATGTAATTGTTGAATATGGTAAGTTGCTTGATGATGATGGAAGTAGGGAGCTAATCATTACAGATTTGGATAATTTTGGGTTTCCTTTAATCAGATACAAAAACGGAGATGCCGGGATTCCGGGTGATCATTTAAATCATAATTGTAAAATTAAGCTTAAAACAATTAAAAAAATTAGTGGCAGGCAATCAGATATTGTAAAGCTTCCCGGTGGTGGAACATTAACAGTCCCCAGCTTTTTTGGCAGTATGTTATTAAAACAAGTTAATGGTATCAAACAGTATCAAATTATCAGGGAAAGTATAAATCTGTTAATTATTCAATTTGTTAAATCAAAAGAATTTAAAGATAAGGACGAATCAATTATCAGTAATGCACTTGAAGAATATCTTGATGGGAAAATAGAATATCAAATTAAATTTGTTGATTACATCCCGCTTTCAGAAAATGGAAAACATAAACTATTGATAGATAAAACAATTTCGTAATGCTTAGAAAAATATATAAGGGTTTCAGAAATTCACTGTCTCCTAAAAATCAATCATTGCTTAGTCAAATTGTTTTTCAATTTTCCGGAAAACCTTTTGTTCAAAAGGATCAGATTTCATCAAATGAAAAATTCCCCGGAAAAGAAAAAGGAGGGATGATTATTTCTGCTGACTTTGAGCTTGGTTGGGCATGGCGATATGCAAAGAATTATAGCAACCCTCATGAAGTAGCTTTAAAAATGGCGAAACAGGCACGAAAGAATTTTCCTGTTTTACTGGAATTGTTTGATAAATACAATATACCAATAACTTGGGCTACTGTCGGACATTTATTTTTAGAAAAATGTAATGCTGGCGATCATGATTGGATGAAAAGAATTCCATATTTTGTAAACAGAAACTGGAGATATGAAACCGGAGATTGGTACGACTGTGACCCTTATACTAATTGGGATAGTGCATCGGAATGGTATGCACCGGATTTAATAAGATTAATACAACAATCTAAAACAACGCATGAAATAGGAACACATACCTTTACACATATAGATTTTAGTGATAAAAACTGTCCTAAAGAGGTCGCAGAAAATGAGATTAAAGCATGTATTGATGTTGCCAAACCATATGACATTAAGCTCGAATCAATTGTTTTTCCCGGAGGAACTTATGGAAATACAGAAACACTTAAAAATGCAGGTATAAAAATATATCGAAAGAATGTAGATGTTGATATTGCATATCCATATTACGATAATCTCGGATTATTAGTTTCGCCCACTTCTGCAGGTTTTGGAAAATCTCATGACTGGACTTCGGAATACTATATTAAACGATTTAAAAGATATATTGATAAAGCAATAAAAACAGGAACAATTGCCCATTTTTGGTTTCACCCTTCTTTAGATAAATGGACACTAAATAATGTTATGCCGGATGTTTTAGAATATGCTGTAAATAAAAGAAAACAAGGCGATTTATGGATTGGAACAATGAAAGAAATCAGCAATCATATTAATAGCAAATAATAAATGGCAAGTTTAGCAGTACTAGTTTCCAATAATGAAGATAAAGTAATTGGAGGTACAATTGAGAAATTCAAATCAACTCTATTAGTCCCTTCAGTCTCACAATCAGTTTTTTCGGTTTCTGCAAAAGATTTAAAAGTTGTTTATGTAAGACGTGATGAAATCTTCCCTGACTGGGAATCGCAAAATTACTTTGAAAATGAAAATGCAGTTGTTATTGTTGATGGATATATTCTTTTAAATCCTGACATTCAAAAAGGAATGGCAGAAAGGATTTACATAATGTTCACGGAAAATGGATTAGCATCAATAAATCAATGTAATGGAGAATATAATATTATTATATATTTAAAAAAACAATCAATTACATATATTATTAATGATCGCTTTGCTTCCCGTCAATTGTATTACTATCAATCAAACAAAGGTTTCTATGTTTCAACAGAGTTAAAGTGTATTTTACCATTTAAAGAAAGAGTTCTTAATAATACGGGTTTAATGGAATATTTTCTGTTTTTTCATAACACAGGAAAGGATACAATTTATAAGGATATTTTTGCTTTAGAACCATCATCAAATTTGAAAATTAGTGGTAATGATGATGTTGAAATACAGAGATATTGGGAGTTATCATTTAATTCAAATAAGAAAGGCTTAAAAGATTTAGATGAAAAAGTAATTGATATTCTATTGGATGGAGTTAAGGAGCGATTAATCAATAAAGAGAAATATGGTTTCGGCCTTAGTAGTGGGCTTGATAGTAGGTTAGTTGCATTTTTAATTCCCGAACATTTGCGTAGCAATGTATTTGTTAGGACATACGGTCTGAAAAGCTCAAATGACGTTCAAATTGCCATGGCAGTTGCTAAGAGGGCAGGTTATATGAATCATTTTGTTCATGAACCTAAAGATGTAAAATTCATAGATTATCTTCATAAAGCCGTATGGAGAACAGAGGGTCAAGTTCCCTTTTGGGGTTTAAAAAGTATTATTGAGCATAAAAAACTACAAAACGATTTCTATTATTCATTACCAGGTCATTTTGCCGATGTATTATCTGGAAAGTCAATTCGTCCTTTTATGCTAAAACCGATAAATAGCGAACAATATATTGGTGATTTATTTAATAGATTATTTGTTCTGCGAAATGATATGGGTTTTAGAAATATATTTAATCCATCTTTTTTTCAAAATGAATTTGATATTGTAAGGGATAGGTTTTTTGAGAAAACCAGCAATATTGCAGCCGATAATAATGTTGATTTACATACGGTATGGGATCTTAGAAACAGGCAACCAAGATTTACTTTTGTGTCAGGAATGGTTGATAATTATCTTCATGAAACAATTAAATTGTTTACCGATTATCATTTTGTTGATGCTATGCTTCAACTCCCTGTTTACATGCGTTTCGGACAGGTGTTTTATAAAAAAATGATGGCAACCCATTTTAATTATTGCAGGGATATCATTAATGGAAACACAAATGTACAATTAAAGCGAAGTATTCCTGGCAACTATTTCGATTTAATGTTTGCGCTTTATCATGGTAAGAAGAGACAAAAATTGCGCAAAAGTACAAAGGCAACAAATCGTTATGCTAATACACGCCAGGACATCCAACTAAAGAATTATTTAGAAAGTTTCTTGAATGATTCGTCATTCCCTTCTGAAATATTTAGTAAAAAAGGATTAAAAAATGTTATTGATGAACATTATTCTGCAAGTGTAGATCATAATTATTTAATTGGTTTAGTTGCAACATTTTTTGCATCATATGAGCTTTTTATATTGAATAGTCCAGATAGAATTCCATTAAAGGCTATACCTTTTTAAGAGAATTGATAAAATCTTTAATGTAATCATTAGTGTAACATATTATAAAACAGTTCATTATAATTAAATGAAAATTCTTTTTGTTTATAGCGGCAATTCTAAATTCTTTCCCATTTCTCCATTCGTTAAGTCGCAGGCAGAATCGTTGGAAAGAAGGGGAATTGATATAGATTATTTTCCAATCAGGGGAAAAGGACTTAGGGGCTATTTAAGAAATATTCCAAAGTTACGTAAATATATTAGAGAGAATAATCCTGATATTATTCATGCGCATTACTCATTAAGTGGATGGGTGTCTGTATTGGCGCGCTCAGGTAAATATTTGGTTTTATCTTTAATGGGAAGCGATACTTATGGCAATGTATTACGGGATGGTAAAACAACTAGGATGAATGTATTGACCAGGTTTCAGGTATGGTTACTTCAATTTTTTTACCCGGCAATTGTTGTAAAATCTAACAACCTTAAAGAATTGATCTGGAAGAAAAAAGCCTGCCACGTTATACCCAATGGGGTAAACTATCAAAAATTCACACCAATGGATATGATTGGCTGTCGAAAAGAGCTAAAGCTACCTATAAATGATAAATTGTTATTATTCATGGGGAAAATTACAGATGCGAGAAAGAACTATCAGCTTATCGAAAAAGCACTGGGGCATATTAAAACCAAAAATACCCAAATAATTTCCCCATATCCGGTTTCACACGAGAAAGTTCCTTTGTATTACAATGCCTGCGATGTTCTAGTATCCCCATCATATAAGGAAGGTTCTCCGAATGTTATAAAGGAGGCATTAGCATGTAATACTTCGATTGTAGCAACACCAAGCGGGGATATTATAGAACGGGTGCAGGGTTTGAATAGGGTGCTAATAAGTGCTTTTGATGAAAAAGAATTTGCTGGTAAGATCGATCAATTGCTCAATACAGAAATACAGGAGGATACAAGAGAGATAGTGCGTTCACAAATTGATGAGGATATCGTTGCACAACAATTAATTAGTATTTACAGAAAGTTAAATAAAAATGTACAATAGGCCTGGAGTAATAGTAATTGAAGGTCATGTGCAAGGCCTTTCAATCACACGTGCACTTGGCAAAGCCGGTATTCCTGTATTTGTAGTTGATAAAACAAAATGCATTGCACAACACTCCCGTTATTGTATTAGGTTTTTTAAATGCCCTGATTTCATCAGTGATAAATTTGCTGATTTTTTGATAAGTCTTGCGCAAAAGGAAAATATCAAGAACTGGGTTTTAATACCATCAAATGACCATGCGGTTTATACCATTTCAAAACACAAATCCAGGTTGAAACAATACTTCAAAGTGATTACCCCCGGACTTGAAATCATTGAGAATATTTATGATAAACTGAAATTAATTGAAATAGCTGAAAAATTAAGTTTACCAGTTCCTGTAACACAAAACTTTAAGTCGGTTAATGATGAAATTATCAGCAATATGTCATTTCCGGTAATAACAAAAGGACGCAATGGGTTGTCATTTTACAGGGCTGTTAATAAAAAAGGATTACTGGCAGAGAGTGAAAAAAAATTGCGCGACCAGTTAAAAGAGATTGGTGAAAAGTACGAAATTGAAAAAACTTTTACGCAGGAACTTATTCAGTTTAATGGAACTAATAATACAATTTCGTTTACGGCCTTTTGCGTCCATGGTGTGATTAAAGCACATTGGACAGGTGTGAAACTTCGGGAGCACCCCTTAAAATTTGGTACAGCAACTTTTGCTCAAAGCATTTTGTCCGGTGTGTGTTACGAACAGTCCATCCCTCTATTAAAAGCTCTTGATTACACCGGAGTATGTGAGATAGAATATTTGTTTGATCCGCGCACCAAGCAATACAAACTTATCGAAATAAATGCGCGAACCTGGCTGTGGGTTGGTCTGGCTAAAGTTTGTGGTGTGGATTATGCTGCAATGATTTACAATTATGCCAACAACAAAAACTATAATTATCCCGAAGAATATGAAACTAATGTGTCATGGATCAATCCTTTAAGCGATACGGTTTATGCCTTGGTGGCAATGTTTAAAGGTGTGTTAAAGCCATCAGCATACTTTAAGTCAATTTACATCGGGAAAAAAGTGAATGCCCTTTTTGCTGAGAATGATTTGAAACCTGGTTTTGCTTATTTCCTTTATTTATTCTCATTTTTAGACAATCGTTAAATCTTGCTATGAATATTTTGATTTTGACAGGACACCCGGCCCAGGTTCATAATTTTCGTTTATTGAGAACTGAACTGATTAGCAATGGGCATAGAGTCTTTTGGTTAGCCACAGAAAAAGACATAAGTAAATATCTTCTTAATTTTTTTAATATAGAATACTTTGTTCTAAGAAAACCTGGTAATAGTTTTTTCAGTAAACTTCATACTTTGATTCTGAATACAAATAAATGTTTTCACTTTATTAGAAAAAACAAAATTGATTTTATAGTATCCAGAGTATCACCTTATGCTGCAGTTGCTGGTTTTTTGTTACGTAAAACACATCTTGGATTAGCTGACACTGAAAGTTCTGGTATTTATGACACAATTTTCACAAAACTATTATCCGTTTTTATTACTGCCAAATCCTTCCGAAGAACCTTACGAGACGATCAAATTCGTTTTGATGGCAATATTGAATTGTTTTATTTGCATCCGAATAGGTTTCATCCTATTGGGGATGTCTCCTCATTATTGGGAACTATTAAAGATGAACCATTTATTATAATGCGATTTGTGAGCTGGGATGCGTACCACGACAAAGGATTAACAGGTTTTACAGACGAAAATAAAATAAAGGCAGTAAAAGAGTTTTCAAAGTTTGCTAAGGTATTTATTACTTCTGAGAAAGAATTACCCAAATTATTAGAACCATATCGTATAAAAATACCACCGGAAAAAATGCACGATGTGTTAGCTCATGCAATCCTTTTTTTTGGTGAAAGCGCAACAATGGCTTCTGAAAGTGCTGTTCTTGGTACACCAGCAATATTTCTTAATGAGAATTGGTTTGGATCAACAGATGAGGAGAAAGAATATGGGTTGCTTTTTAGTTACAGAGAAAATCATGATAAACAACTAAATGCAATTCAAAAAGGTGTTGAACTTCTAAAAAACCCAAATCTTAATATATCTATGCAACAAAACAGAAGGGAATTTCTTATAAATAAAATCGACAGTACTGCATTTATGGTATGGTTTATCGAAAATTACCCCAAAAGTTTCCAAATAATGAAAGATGATCCGGATTATCAATACAACTTTAAATAATCTTAATAGTTAAGTATATGAATATCTTCATAACCGGAGGTGCAGGTTTTATTGGAAGCCACCTTTCTGTAAGTTTATTGAAGCAGGGTCATTCGGTTATTTGCCTTGATAATTTTGACCCTTTTTATGGTCGTTCAATAAAAGAGAGGAATTTATTTTTTTCACTTAACGATGTAAACTTTCATTTTATTGAAGGTGATATAAGAGATGTAGGATTACTATCAAAGATTTTTTCGTCTAATAATATCGATTTAATTATTCATCTTGCGGCAAAAGCTGGTGTGAGACCATCGGTTGAAGACCCAAAAGAGTATTTTGATGTAAATATTAATGGTACGATTAATATCTTGGAACAGGCACATAAGCAAAACATCAGTAAAATGATCTTTGCATCTTCATCTTCTATTTATGGGAACAATGAAAAGATTCCTTTTTCTGAAAACGATTTTGTTGATCATCCCATCTCTCCTTATGCAGCTTCAAAAAAGTCTGGAGAACTTTTGTGTTATACCTATCATTCTCTTTATAAAATGGATATTTCGTGCCTGAGGTTTTTTACAGTTTATGGCCCACGTCAGCGCCCCGACCTGGCAATTTATAAATTTGCCAAACTCATAATGGAAGGAAAAGCTGTACCGGTATATGGCGATGGCACATTTAAAAGGGATTTTACATATGTTGATGACACAGTTATGGGCATCAACCAGGCTATTCAACATTTGAATGGTTTCAATGTTTATAATTTTGGCAATTCCAGGACTATCTCGGTACTTGAAATGATTAAAACCCTGGAAGATGCACTTGGCATCAAGGCTAAAATAGATTTCAAAGCTACATTACCAGGTGATGTAAAATTGACTTATGCAGACATCACAAAGTCGAAAAATGAAATTGATTACAATCCACAATACGATTTCAAAACAGGTATTCAAAACTTTGCAACTTGGCTTAAAAGTAATAATACGGTTGAAAATTACTATTGATATTGGCCATCCTGCCCATGTACATTTATTTCATCCTTTTGCATTGGAGATGCAGAAAAAAGGTCATAAGATTCTCTTTACTTGCCGGCAGAAAGAGTTTGAAATGGAGCTTCTGGAAGCTGCAGGTTTTGATTATGTTACATTTGGTAAACATTATACAACAACGTTCGGTAAGCTATGGGGCCTGTTAAAATTCGATATAAAAATGCTTGTTACGGCTATTAAATTTAAACCGGATATCTTTTTAAGTCATGGCTCAATGTATGCAGCACATGCTTCTTTTTTGCTCAACAAACCTCACATTTCACTTGAAGATACCTATAATTCTGAGCAGGTTAGGCTATACAAACCATTTACGGAGGTAATTCTTACATCTGATTATGACCATCCACTTGAGTCGCCTAAAGCGGTAAAATATGCTGGATACCATGAATTGGCATACCTGCATCCTAATCGTTTTACTCCTGATATAGATATTTTGCAAGATTTGGGAATAAGTGATCGGGAAAAATATATCATTATTCGATTTGTTTCCTGGAATGCAACACACGATGCAGGACATAAAGGAATATCATTTGAAAATAAAATTAAAGTTGTTAATGAATTTGGGAAATATGCCAAAGTATTTATTTCATCAGAAGCGGAATTACCAGAGGAATTAAAACCATTCCAAATTCGCATTGAGCCGCAAAGGATGCATGATGCATTGGCTTTCGCTTCACTGGTTTTTGGCGAAAGTTCTACAATGGCAGAGGAGGCTGCCATGCTTGGTGTCCCCTCAATCTATTTATTTAACAATAGCACTTATTACACAAAGCATTTAGAAAATAAGTATGAACTGTTGCTGAATTATTCCGAATCAGAAGCTGACCAAATTGGTGCAATTAAAAAAGGTGTTGAAATGCTAAACTCCCCGCACATAAAGCAAGTATGGCAGAAACGTAAGAATAAAATGCTTGCTGATAAAATTGATGTAACCGCTTTCTTAGTCTGGTTTATTGAAGACTACCCTGAAAGCTATAAAATAATGAGGGAAATCCCTGATTATCAATACAAATTTAAATAGATTAACTATGCAAATATTAGTAACGGAGGTATCATAAGGTTTTTAATAATACAGTATTTGTAATTCAAATGAAAAGTTTATTGTTACATTTATTCCTATAATACATTTTAAAATCAATG
Source organism: uncultured Bacteroidales bacterium (assembly GCA_964462015.1). GTDB lineage: Bacteria > Bacteroidota > Bacteroidia > Bacteroidales > JAEINX01 > JAEINX01. The sequence continues at coordinate 20,561 of CAYWXI010000019.1, forward strand.
AAGAATAATCTTAACCCAAGTTGATCATAACAACTTCTAATCACCAGATATTGTGGATGTAGCGTTTGCGATATTTTATTTTCGGGCACTACGGATTTTATATTTTCAATGAACTAAATTTGCAATTTCAAAATTAATATTTTTTTATTTAGAATCATTATAGATAAGATGAGATTCGGGGACTACATTGAGTATAAGTTTCTTATCAGTCTGTTAAACAGCATTGTATGATATTTAGAATTATTCTAAATTATATCCAAAGGCTGATTATCTGATTGTTGAAGCTTTTGTTATTTAATCAATTTTGGGAACTTTACTCAACTTGGGTGAAAATAGAACAAAAAGCGCAAATTAGCAAAGTTTTCGATGAAAATGAGATATTTGGATATACTAAAAGTTCAGTTAATACAAATCCTATTCATCATGATATTGAATATGCTAAAACAACCATATTTAAAAAGAGAATTGTGCCCGGATTACAAGTGGCAAGTCTTTTTGGGGGTTTATTAGGATCGAAATTGCCAGGGGAAGGAACTATCCATTTAGGGCAAACACTTGCTTTTAAAAAACCTATTTATTTAGATGAAGAAGTTTTAGCAATTATTGAAGTTGTCAACATTCGTAGTGATAAGCCTATTATAACTTTCAAAACAACTTGTTATAATAGTAATAATGAAATTGCAATTGATGGTGAGGCAGTTGTAAAATGTGGTTAAGTTAGCAAAATACAAAATAATATAATTACAGTAATTTCCTTTTAGCTTGTTTCTTGGAAAGTTATTAAAAGAGTGTTCAAATCATGAAAGAAAACCCCGATTATCAATATAACTTCAAATGATGGATTTCACAATAAAACAATACACCCAACTCCTAAAAGCCCTTCAATTGCAGGGCTTTTTTTTTCAGACTTTTGAAGAGTTTTTAACTAATCCTATGGAGGTTGAGGTCAAAGAAAAAATTATTGTTTTGCGTCATGATGTAGATTTATTGCCTGAAAATTCACTACAATTTGCCAAAATCCAAGCAGAATTTAATATAAAGGGGTCATATTATTTTAGAGCAGTACAGGAAAGTTGGGATGAAGAAATTATTGAAGAAATTGCTTCTCTTGGCCATGAAATCGGTTATCATTATGAGGATATAGATTTAGCAATTTCAACCATTAAAAACAAAAGTTCAAAGTTCAAAGAAGAAGATTTGTATGATTTTGCCATTGATGTTTTTCAGGAAAACCTTAATAAACTTCGCAAATTATATCCGGTGAAAACAATTTGTATGCACGGAAGTCCTCGTTCCAAATTTGATAACAAAGATATTTGGGAAAAATATGATTACAATGATTTCGGTATTATTGGTGAACCCTATTTTGATATTGATTTTTCAAAGGTTTTATATTTAACAGATACCGGACGTATGTGGGATGGATATAAAGTAAGTATTAGGGATAAGATAGAGGAACATCAGGAAAGATGGAATAAAGAGGGTTTAAGTTTTCATTCAACAAAGGATATTATTAAAGCAGCAAATGAGGGACGTTTACAGGATAAAATTATGATGACTTTTCATCCACAGCGCTGGCATGATTCCTTTGTCCCGTGGGTGAAGGAATTGGTATTGCAGTCGGTGAAGAATCAGGTGAAACGGGTGCTTTTGAAACTTCGGGAAGGGGAGAGTAAGAGACTGAGAGACTTAGAGAATGGGAGAAAAGAAGCTTAAGAGGTTTACCCAAAAGCGATGTAAGATGTCATCTCATACAAACACCATATCCTTCTGAACGAAGTGCCTGTCCGACTAATGGCGGAAGGAATCCCTTGTAAACTTCTTGAAAAAAATAGTTACCAAAGAATCCGTTCAAATCTGTGTATCAATCCGTGCCAATCTGTGGTAAAAAAAATCTAAACACAGATAACACAAATTATGTTTTCACAGATTTAACCTGTAGAAAAATGTTTTACAAGAAGATTACCTGATGAATATATAATAATATTACCCTCTTTATTCTTAGAAAATTTGATTTCAACAGGTTTAACACAAATAATTCTGTGGATGCTTATATTAATAAGATGAGGTCAGGAATTGAATGAATTTAAATTCGTATAATTCGTTAAATTAGATGAAAAACTTTCCATTTTAGCCTTTTGTGAAGATTCTGACACCCTTTTTTTTAGGGGAGTTGCATAAATCTATGCTAATCTACACCAGTTTAATCCCTGTAAACCAGACCATAAAAATTATTTTCAAAAAAACCACTCATCCTCTTGACATACGTTCTAAAATTGACTATATTTGTTTTTTATTAATCCCAAAATCAATCGTATATGAAAAACAAAAACTTCAATGAAATAATGGTGCGATATTTTAAAAGATTTAGTAAAAATACTATTCAAAAACGAGCCACAATATCTCGAAAAACTCGGCATCTTCGTCCGTTCGTAGATTAATAGTTGAAAGGTTATGGTTAGGATGCCGGTTTGGTAATTATGCCCTCAATTCTAATATTCCCCGAGAAAGACTGGGCAGGCAGTATTTTTTTTTGCAAAAGTTTAATTGCATAGTAATTAAATATTCTGTAAATCCTGTAATCCTGTCTAAATTTTTCTGGCTCGTTCTGGTTAGGTTTAGGTAAAGAAAACCGTTTGTTTTTGGGAAAAGCCGGGGATTTCTTCACATAACCCTAACCACTTTACAACACCGGCCTCATAACCAATAACTCAAATACCTTTGTGAAAATCTGTGCATCAATCAGTGCTAATCTGTGGTGAAATAAAAGTTAAACACAGATAACACTGATTTAGTTTTCACGGATTATCACAAATAGAATCAAAGAAAATCTCCATCGTCAAATAACAATATCAAACTTTTATTACCTTTGTTAAAAAATGTAATAATGAAACATCTAATCATTCTTTTTTTATTTACAATACTAAGCCTTTCAGCATTTTCGCAGCAGCAAGAAGTCCCTTACACTCTTTCCGACCGCGATAGGTTGATTCAAGTTGAAGCAAATCTTGAAGCCTTAAACAAAAGAGTTGATAAACTTGATGAAAATATAAATAATCGTATTGACCAGGTTGAACAAAACTTAAACAATCGTATTGATCGTCTTGAAGACAAATTCGATACATATTTTACCTGGGGTTTTGGACTTGTATTAGGGGCTATTTTTGCATTATTCGGATTTATTATCTATGACAGGCGAACAACCCTTGCACCTGTTAAACGAGAACAGGACAAAATCCTGGAAGCATTAAGAGAACTAAGTAAAAAAGATTCAAACATCAGGGAGGCATTAAAGAAAGCTGCATTATAAAATCTGTGCATCAATCTGTGTAAATCTGTGGTAAAAATAAGTTAAACACAGATAACACAGATAATGTTTACACAGATTAAAACAAATAGAGCTTAACGAAAATTTATTGGATATGGCCAAAAATTGGCTAATAATATTTATTCAATTATTCATGAACCATATTTATAATTAACTTGGTAATGGATTTTACTTTAAAAAAATATAATCAACTTATATCTGCCCTGCAATTGCAGGCTTATTTTTTTCAAACTTTTATAGAATTCTTAGAAAAACCCGGAAAGAATGTCGTAATACTTCGACATGATGTTGATCAAAAGCCTGAAAAATCTTTAGAATTTGCCAAAATATTACATAAAAAAGGAATTAAGGGGACATTTTATTTTAGACCTACTCCTTGTAGTTGGGATGTTGAAATAATTAAATCTATTGCTTCCCTTGGACATGAGGTAGGTTATCATTATGAGTGTATTGATTTTATCTATAGTAAAAACAAAAATCTTTCAAAAGACGAATTATTAAATTTAGCATTAAAAGATTTTGAAAGAAACCTCAATAAATTTCGGGATGTTTGTGAAATTAAAACAATATCTATGCACGGACGTGCTTTTTCAAAATGGGACAACAGACTGCTTTGGAAAGAATTTAATTATAGAGATTATGGAATAATAGGTGAGCCGTATTTTGATATTGATTTTTCGAAAGTATTATATTTAACTGACTCCGATAGAAGATGGAATAGTAAAACTCGCATTTTTGATAAAGAAATTAATAAAGCTACAAAAAACCAATCTTTTAGTTCTACGAACGAAATTATTAAAGCAGCAGGAGAAAAACGCTTACCCGATAAAATCATGATGACTTTTCACCCACAACGCTGGCATGAGTTTGGTATTTCCTGGGTGAAGGAATTGGGTTTGCAGTCGGTAAAGAATCAGGTGAAACGAGTGCTTATGAGACTGAGGGACTAAGAGAAGGGGAGACTAAGAGATAAGAAGTGAGATTTCTGAATCACCAAACTCATCTCTCATCTCTCACTCCTCATTTCCAAATACCTCATAACAAAAACCAATGCAATTAAAAACAAATAACCATTCAAAGTCCAATTTCAAAAAATGGAGTGATTTTCTATCCGATCATACCGAAAATAATTTCTTTCAATCACCTGAATTTTACAAGATGTGCTTAGAAGTTAAAAACTTTCATCCGAAAGTAATTCAGGTTTATGATGAAAAGGATAATTTACTGGGTTCGTTATTGGCAATAATTATTTCTGAGTCAAATGGAATAAAAGGATTTTTGTCATCAAGAACTGTTATTTACGGAGGCCCATTGATTGATGAAAAAAATGATAAACATTCTGAAATCCTTGATAAACTGCTTAAAGGATTAATTAATAGAGTTAAAAACAAATCATTATTTATTCAGTTTCGGAATTTCTTCAGTCAGAAAAAACATATTGATACTTTCAATCGAAATGGTTTTAATCTTCAGGAGAGATTAAACAGCATTGTGGATACTTCAATTGAAAAAGCCTGGAAAAATATTAGTGAAAGTAAAAGAAGACAAATAAAAAAAAGCTTAAGATCAGGAGCGGAAATATTCATACCAACAACAATTGATGAAATTCGTGAATTTTACAAATTATTATTTGAACTTTATAAATATAAGGTTAAAAAGCCTTTACCTGACTGGACGTTTTTCAAGGAGTTTTTCGAGAGAATACACAATACTGAGTTTGGAAAATATTTATTAATACGATTTGAAGGAAGAATTATTGGAGGAATATTAAGTCCTGTTACTCCCACAAAAACAATTTACGAATGGTATGTTTGCGGTTTAGACAAGGAATATAAAGAAAAGGGCATATATCCGAGTATATTGGCAACTTATGCAGCTATTGACTATGCAATTAAAAATAATATCTCTGAATTTGATTTTATGGGTGTAGGAAAACCGAATAAAGAGTATGGAGTTAGAGATTTTAAAATGAAATTTGGTGGAAAAACCGTTAATTTTGGAAGATTTGAAAGAATTAATAATAAATTTTTATACTCTGTTGCAGAGTTTGGGTATAATTTATTATCAATATATAAAAAAATATAAATCATTAATTAATTGAGCTTCAAAAGATTAATTTGAGTGAAATTAAATTTGTGTTAAAAAAGTCATAAAAAGCTTTTTATTTATTGTTAACCTCTTTATATTTGCTATTGTTTTAGGGAAATTGCTGCCAAAATAAAAAAAAGTAATGAGAGAGTTGATAATCCGTGAATCGGGTGAGGATGCATACAAATTAATTTCGGGATATATTGGAAGTAATGGTTATGAAACTCTAATGATATCAACAACAACTCGTTTTAATATTGATAAACAACGAGATGATCGTTTTTCAACAATAATAAATTTCAAAAGAATCAATGATATTCGTTATTTAAATAAATTTTTTGAATCTGTAAATGCCAAATTACCAATAGATGGTATTTTTATAAATAATGGAGAAACATATAGCTTAAGAAAAAATAGGATTTTATCGAAATATTTTTGGGGATTTAATTATTTATATTATTTCTTTGACTGGAGTTTTAAAAGAGTTTCTCCCAAAATATTTGGTATAAAAAAAATATATTTCTTTATAACTCAGGGTAGAAACCGGATATTATCTAAAGCAGAAATACTTGGAAGGCTTTACTCTTGTGGTTTTGAAGTTATAGAAGAAAAGTTTATTAACAATCAATTATATTTTGTTGCAAAAAAAGTTAAAGAACCGGTTTTTGATAACAATCCGACTTATGGCCCATTAATTAGACTAAAAAGAATAGGGAAAGATGGAAAGATCATAAATGTATACAAAATGCGGACTATGCATGCCTATTCTGAATATATTCAAGGTTATATTTATAAGAATGGTAACTTGCAAAAAGGGGGGAAATTTAACGGTGATTTTAGAGTTACCACGGTAGGGAAATTTATGCGGAAATTCTGGATAGATGAATTACCTATGTTGATTAACCTTTTGAAACGCAATATGAAACTTGTTGGAGTCAGGCCTCTTAGCCAGCATTATTTTGATTTATATACTGATGAATTAAAAGAAAAACGAATCAAGCACAAACCAGGCCTCGTTCCTCCATATTATGCCGATTTGCCTGAAACGCTTGATCAAATAATGGCATCTGAATTAAAATATCTTGAAGAATACGAAAAACATCCTTTAAAAACGGATGTTAAATATTTCTTTAAAGCCTTTAATAATATTATTGTTAAAAAAGCAAGAAGTAAGTAATTTTCAATTTTTTATTGTTAATTATAAGATTGATTTAATAGTTAGCCTATTCACAGCTTATTATACCTTTCTCAATAATGAAATTAAGCAATATTAAACGAATTTCCTGTGTAATTTTCTGGTCGTGGCTTGTGTTTATTATTATAATGACTCTCATTCCTAAATTACCTGTTGATACTGATTCAGACAAGGATCTTTTTCTGGGTTTAATTCGATTTGATTATTTAGTTCATTTTGGAGTTTTTGGAATACTCGGAATTTTTCTCGGAATTTGGAAACTTGGAAAGCTTACAAATATTAAGAGTGTAATTTTTTTATTTTTGTTTGGACTATTATTTGCTTATTTTGATGAATTCTTACAGATCTTTATTGAAGGAAGGACATATAATATTTTTGATTTTTATTTTAATGCTATTGGTTTTATTATTGGACTTGTTTTCATAATTATTTTGAATAAAAAGACTATCCATACTAAATTTTGAATTATTAGCCCAATTCAATTAAAAATTTTTTCAAATTTCAAGGTTGCAAAAGTGTAATTTGATATTTACGCTTGATTATTTCAAAACATGAAAAAATAAACGCCTAATATTTTGCTATAAGGAAAATATTTATGCTTTTATATCGTTTTCTTAAAAAAGCATTATAATATCTATCAAAAACATTGTAATGATAGTACGAGAATTTTACAATAAAAAAATTAAAAAAGCTTTGAGTTTATTGCCGGTTGTTGTGTTAATTGGTGCACGGCAAGTTGGAAAAACCACTATAATGAATAACTATAAATATGATAAGAACACTCTATTTTTAAACGGCCAAAACCCTGAGGTTGTTGAATTATTCTCAAAGTACTCCTTAATTGAAACGTATTTAAAAATTAATATGAATCCGCAATTAGATGGATATTTGCTTATAGATGAATTTCAGTATATTACAGGAGTTTCCACAATGATAAAACTCCTGACCGATTCTAACAAAGATCTTAAAATTATTGCCACAGGAAGTTCAAGCCTCGATATAATTCAAAATGTAGAAGAATCACTTGCAGGAAGAGTGAGATTGATAAATGTTTACTCTTTATCATTTCCTGAATATATAAAGTTCTATGATGAAAGCTTGTATGAAATATATAAAAAATATGATAGGTTCACTGATGATAAAATCATTAACAAAGAGATAAAAATATTGGAATTAAATTATCTTACCTTTGGGGGTTTGCCTCGCATTGCATTAACTAATAATAATAATGAAAAAATCGAATTATTAAATGACATTTATAAAACCTATTTACTGCGTGATGTTAAATCTTATATAAAAAATGAAGATAGTGTTGGATTTAATAAAATGTTACGTTTGATTTCTGCACAAATTAGCAATCTTCAAAATGTCAATGAGCTGTCTAAAAATTCAGGCTTAAGTTATAAGAAAACATTAGAATACTTGCATTTATTGGAACAAATGTTTATCATTAAACAACTTGATCCTTATAGTTCAAATAAAAAGAAGACTATTACCAAGATGAAGAAACTTTACTTTTACGACTTGGGAATGCGCAATATTATTTACAATAGTTTTAACGATATTACAATTAGAGTTGACAAAGGTTCTATTTTTGAAAATTATGTTTTCCTGGAGATAATCAAAAATTTACAAGCAGTTTCATCCTTATATTTTTATAGAACCAGAGACGGAGCTGAAGTTGATTTTGTTTTGGATAATATGGTTGAAAAGAAATCAGTTGAGGTAAAATTTAGATATTTTGACAAAGCAATCAAATTCAAAAGTTTAAATGATTTTAATAAATCTGAAAATATCGAATCATCATTTCTAATTAATTTAAACTTCAATGAGGTGTATAACAAAATTCATTTCATTCCATCTTGTTTAACTTCAAAGATTTTTGACGATCAATTATAAATAGTTAAAGAAATACATAATGCATAAATCCAAAATTTTAATTTCGATCATCTTTTTAATATTTTCTGCAAAGATTAACTCACAAGTTGTTTATGAACATGTGAAAAACAACAATATATATGAGTTTTTAGATGAACTTGCCAATATTCAGTTGATAAGTTTAAATTCATGCATTAAACCTTATAGCAGAATATTGATAGCGGAAAAACTTACAGAAGCAAAATCAAAAATTGATGAGTTAAACAAACGACAAAAAGATGAATTACATTTTTACTTAAAATCCTTTTCATTGGAAACCGAAAATAAGCTTGATTTTCCGAAACGCTTTGATATTTCAAAAAAAAATAAAAATCTAGCAACTGCCTTAAACCCAATTGGTATGTTTTATAAAGATTCCTTTGCTACTTTTTCATTAAAACCTATTTGGGGAATACAATATTGGTCGAATAAGAATGGAAATGTCTTTCATCGTTGGGGAGGGCTTGAAGCAAGCGGATACCTTGGTAAAAATCTTGCATTTTATGCTAACCTCCGAGATAATTATGAAAGTGAATTATTAACTTCCCCAACTTTTTTTAATCAAAGGCAAGGTGTTCCAATGAAGGGTGGAGATAATGGAGGTTTTGATTATAGTGAAATGCGAGGTGGATTAACATATTCATGGAATTGGGGCTCACTAGATTTGATAAAAGATCATCTTCAGTGGGGAAGTAATTATAATGGAGCAAATATTTTTTCAGGCCGTCAACCTTCGTTTGCAATGATAAAGTTAAACTTAAAACCTGTGGAATGGTTTGAGTTTAATTATTTTCATGGATGGTTGGTTTCTGAGGTTGTGGATAGTTCAAGGTCTTATTGGAATGGAGATATTTATCGCGCGGTTTTTTATCCAAAGTTTATAGCAGCTAATATGTTTACTTTTATTCCATGGAAGAGATTAAATGTATCCATTGGTAATTCAGTAGTTTATAGTGATGTTTTTCAGGCTGCATATCTGATTCCATTTATGTTTTTTAAATCAATTGATCATACCCTTAATGCAACTTATTCAAAAGGCCAGACCGGGCAAAATTCTCAAATGTTCTTCGATTTCAGTAGTCGTCAAATAAAACACCTCCATTTATATGCAACATTATTTGTTGATGAGTTTTCTATTAAGCGATTATCAAAACCTGATGAAAAGAACTTTTTAAGCTATAAACTCGGTTTTAGGCTAAGTGATTTTCCAATACAAAACTTAAGTTTAACATCCGAATATTCAATTGTAAATCCTTTGGTTTATCAGCATAATATTTCCACAACAACTTTTGAGTCTAATAATTATAATCTTGGGTATTATATGGGTGACAACTCTCAGGAATTTTATCTTGCTTTGGAATATAAACCATTATCAAGGCTTCATTTAAATTTATCATATAATTTCGCCCAACGTGGATTAGAACATGTTTATGATTTTTCATATTCCGATAATTTGGATAAATTGACACTCTTGGAAAATATTACCTGGCAAAATAATACATTAGCATTAAAAACCAATTATGAATTTGTAAATAATGCTTATGTTTTCTTGCATTTTATTAAATCAAATATTCAAGGCTATGATATTGCAGACGAAACTGCTAAATATTATTTAAATAAACGAACGCCTAAGATTTTTCAAGGTGATAATTTTACAGTCTCTTTTGGATTTAATATTGGGTTTTAACACAGTAGCTATCTCTAAGAGTTATTACTTTACAGATTTCCACTATTAAATAATTTTTGTAATTTTGAAAAAGTAATGAACTCATTTGGTGAAAATGGAAAAAGATGAACATATCAAATATTGGTTATCTTCTGCACTTCAAGATTGGGATGTAACTTACGATCTTGTTAAATCAAGGAGATATATGTATGCATTGTTCTTTGCTCATCTTGTTATCGAAAAAACTTAAAATAGTGGAGGAAATACTAAAATGTATGACAAAAACGCTGTAATTGCATTAATCAATCATTTCATCAGGGAACTTATAAGTGCCGGTTACACTCCTGATGAAGTATTCTTGTTTGGATCTTACGCAAAAGGCAATCCGCATAAATTTTCGGATATTGATGTTGCTGTGTGGGACAGTAAATTTTCAGGATGTTTACCACTGGATATTGAAAATATAAAATCAATATTATCTAAATATTCTTCAATTGAACTTCATACATTTAATATTGAGGATAAGGATAACCCAATTATCAGGGAAATAAAAACAAATGGTATCCGAATTAAGTAAAGAATTTGGAATTTGATATATTTAGCCTGTGTTACACAGGTGCCTTCATTAGAGATATAAAAAGAATCAAAGAGTTTCTATTTTCCTTTACAATTTTCCGGCAAATGTTAAATTTTATATATTTGCTACTCAAAATTTTTAATCAAAAAAACTATAAACAAATAATTTAAAAATGAAAAAGATCTTTTTAACAATTAGTCTCTTAATTGCAATCGGAATAAATATTAATTCCTATGCCTGCACTAATTACCTTATTACAAAAGGTGCATCAGTCGATGGATCTACAATGATCAGCTACGCAGCTGATTCACATGTTCTTTATGGCGAACTTTATCACTGGCCTGCTGCGACTTATCCCGAAGGAACAATGTTGAAAGTATTTGAATGGGATACAGGAAAATACCTCGGAAAAATAAAACAAGCTACCGAAACATACAATGTAGTAGGAAACATGAATGAATTTCAGGTTGCAATTGGAGAAACCACTTATACCGGCCGTTCGGAATTAGGTAATCAACCTGGTGCTATTATGGATTATGGCAGCCTGATATTTATTGCATTACAACGCTCTAAAACAGCTCGTGAAGCCATTCGGATTATTTCGGAATTAATGGATGAGTACGGATATGCAAGTACCGGCGAATCATTCTCAATATCTGATCCCAATGAGGTTTGGATTATGGAATTGATTGGAAAAGGAGGAAGTATTACTTTGACAAAAACTTCTTTTAAAAAGCTTTCTAAATTGGACATTCCCAAAACAATTTTAAAAAAGTTAGAAGAAATTAAAGGAGTATCATACAACACAATTGCAGATTTTGAAATAGCTATTGCTGAAAATCTTGGAAAATATGATGCAAAACATTTCGGAAATATTATTCTTAGAAAAGCTGAAATGTCAGAAAAAGGTGGGGTTTGGGTAGCATTGAGAATCCCCGACGGATATGTATGCAGTCATGCAAACCAAGCAAGAATAACAACTTTCAATTATCAGGAAGCTAATAATTGGGATGATCCTAATGCAGATGTTTTCAACTCAAAAGATGTAATTTCTTTTGCTAAAAAAGAAGGTTTTTATGCCGGACCAGATAAAGATTTTAGTTTTTCTGATGTTTATGCTCCTGTTGGATTTGGTGGAGCTCGTTTTTGCGAAATCCGAGTATGGACAATGTTCAATCAGGTAAGTGACGGCATGGACCAATATTGGGAATATGTTAAAGGACACATTAATCACCCGAAAGAACATGTTGATGGAGAACCTTTAACCCCTGAGAACTTTGCAAGCAATCGTATGCCTCTATGGATCAAGCCAAACAAAAAGGTTTCTGTTCACGATATGATGATGTTTATGCGCGATCATCTCGAAGGAACCGAATTAGATATGAGTTTGGATATTGGTGCAGGTCCATTTGGAGTTCCTTACCGCTGGCGTCCGTTAACATGGAAAGTTAATGATATTGCCTATTGCAATGAAAGAGCAACAGCAACTCAACAAACAGGATTTTCGTTTGTAACACAATCACGTTCCTGGCTACCAAATGAAATTGGTGGAATTTTTTGGTTTAGTGTTGATGATGCGGCAAGTTCAGTTTATGTTCCCATGTATTCAAGTATTACAGAAATTCCTGAAGTCTTTGAAAGAGGCAATGGTGCGATGATGGAGTGGTCGGATAATTCAGGTTTTTGGATTTTTAATCAGGTTTGTAATTTTGTTTATACTCGATATAATTTAATTCATCCTGATGTTGAAAAAGTACAATCTGCATTTGAAAATGAATTTATTAATTTTACTCCTGCTGTTGATGCCGGGGCAAAAAATCTGATAAAAACGGATAAAGATTTGGCAGTTGCTTATTTAACTAATTATTCTGTTAACCAGGGAAACCGCGTTGTTAACGATTGGAAAAAACTGTATCAATACCTGTTTATGAAATATATGGATGGAAATGTGAAAGAACCTAATCCCGGTCATCAAAACCCAAAGCTACAACAACCAGGTTATGGCGAAGAATGGTATAGAAGAATTGTTAAAGAAACCGGAGATCAGTTTAAGGTAATTGGATCGGCTCACTAACTGTTTTGATTAAGGTTAGGGTTAGGAAGCCGGTTTTGGTTAAGGTACAGGAAAGGTGGCTTTCCACATAACTCTAACCCAAACCCACCCCGGCATCCTAACCTTAACCTAAAATCATAGAACATGAACTCTTCTTCAAATAAGAAAATTGCAAGTTTCAAAGACTTAATTGTATATCAGCGAACTTATGATGCAATGCTAATAGTAATGAGAGAAATAATCCCTTTATTACCAAAAAGTGAGAAATATGATCTCAAAAGTCAGGTGTCCAGATCTTGTAAAGCTATACCGAGATTAATTGCAGAAGGATATGCAAAAAGACACCAAAGAGCAGGTTTTCAAAAATATATAGATGATGCGATGGGGGAGTGTAATGAAACAATTGTTAGTCTTGAGCAAATCAAAGATATTTATTCAATAAAGGTCGATTTGTGTTCAGAGTTGATTTCTACTTATGATATTTCAGGAAGACAATTATACAGATTATCAGAATCTTGGACAAAATTCAAGGATGGAAGAAAAAATCAATAAGGGGTAAGGTAAAGAAGCCGGTTTTGGTTAAGGTTATAGATAGTGCTATCTATAACCTTAACCACAATGCACCCCGGTCTCCTAACCCTTACCAAAAAAAACAAAGATTTATTTATGAAAAAGGTATTAATTTCAATAATCACAATTATATTTCTTCAGCAAGCCTTCCCTTGCACCAATCTAATCGTAACCAAAGGTGCTTCCACCGATGGATCAACATTCTTGGTCTATACAAATGATGGCGAATGGCTTTACAGGATTGATAAAACTCCGGCTAAAGATCACACACATGGAGATTCTTTAACTTTCAAAAGCCGATCGGGAGTGGAGGGAAAAATCCCTCAAGTTCCTCATACTTTTGGGGTTGTTGGTTTTCAAATGAACGAATATCAGGTTGCAATTGGTGAAACAACTTTTACAGGAAGAGAAGAGCTTTGGAATAAATCAAAATATTTAGAGTACTGGCATTTAATGAGGCTTGCACTCGAACGGGCAAAAACTGCCCGCGAAGCTATAGAAGTAATCACTTCTCTTGTCGAAAAATTTGGCTATGGAAGTGAGGGTGAATCCTTTTCCATTGCCGATCCAAACGAAGCATGGATACTTGAGATGGTTGGCACCGGTGATGGGGGAGAAGGTGCAATTTGGGTAGCTGTAAAAATTCCAGATGGGTATATTTCTGCACATGCCAATATGGCCAGAATTGGTGAATTTCCATTGGATGATTCTGATAATTGTTTATACTCTGAAAATGTGATTTCTTTTGCAATTGAAAAAGGATATTTTGATCCAAAATCCGGTGAACCTTTTCGTTTTAATGAAATTTATAATGAAGTTACCCTTGATCGCCTTAAATATTGTGAAACACGGGTTTGGAGCATGTTCAACAGAGCAGCTCCTTCAATGAATTTGTCAACAGATTATTGTAGAGGTGTGGAAAATGCAAAACGATATCCTTTATGGATTAAACCCGACAAAAAATTATCACTTATTAATGTTATTGATTTAGTTCGCGATCATTATGAAGGCACTGATTTTGATATGACCAAGGGTTTGGATGCCGGTCCGTTCGGAAATCCAAATCGTTGCAGGCCATTATCATGGGAAATGGATTCGGTTAATTATTCATGGGAAAGGCCAGTTTCTACCTATAATTCAGCTTTTTCCTATATTGCTCAACTACGCTCATGGCTACCCGACGAAATTGGCGGAATTACCTGGTTTGGAGAAGACGACACTTATTTTACCTGTTACATTCCTATTTATTGTAATAATAATATAATTCCTAAAGCTTTCACAGTCGGTGATATTAATAAATTTTCGTGGGAATCAGCTTGGTGGGTTTTTAATTTTGTTTCAAATTTTGCAAACCTAAAATATTCCTATATGATTAAGGACATTCAAAAAGTGCAAAATGAGCTTGAAAATAGAATGATCAATGAACAGGATTCTATTACACAAATTGCAATGACATTAAATAAACAGGAAAAGATTAAATTCCTGACTGATTACTCATTGAATTGTGGTGATATGGTTGTAAAATCATGGAAAGAACTTGGTGAATTTCTTATAATGAAATATAATGACGGATATGTAAAGGATGAAAAAAAGCATATTACGTCACCCGGATATCCTGAAAAATGGAAACAGGAAATCATAAACAATTATCCGGAAAAATTTGTAATTAAAAACAAAGAGAAATAGTAATTTAAATTGTTAAAAATATTTAATTAATTTTGTAAAATATTATTGGTTGATATAAATAAAATAAAAATCTAACATCATGGACGAGCAAAAACCACAAACAAAGCAGGAAGTTCCTAAAAAAAAGAAAAATTCCGGAATATTTATTTTCATTATAATCATTTTAATTATTGCCGTTGGTGGCTTAATTTTATGGTTAATGATGACGAAATCTGAACTAACAACTTTGCAGGCAGAAAAAGAACAACAAAGAGTAGAATTGCAAACAGAATTAGATTCATTACTAAGCGAGCATAATAATATTAAAGAAGAATATGGAACATTATCTGATTCTTTGTTTGTTAAAGATAGCGTAATTCAAGAAAACGCCAATGAAATAAAAAAGCTTTTAAATACAAAATGGGAATATTATAAAATAAAAAAGAAACTAAAACTTTTACAAGGAGTTGCACAAGGTTATGTTCATCAAATGGATTCACTTTATAATGTTAATAAAGCTCTAACCGAAGAAAATATTAGAATTAAAGAGGAATTTGATTACGAATTGAAATTAAATTCTGAACTAACGCGTGTTGCTGAGGATCTTACTGTAATGGTTGAACAGGCTTCTGTTTTGAAAGCATATAACACAATAGCAGTGCCAATGCGTTTAAAATCAAACGGGAAAGAAACACCAACTGATAAAGCAAGGAGAGTTGAAAAAGTTAAAATTTGTTTTACATTATCAGAAAACCTGATAATTCCCGAAGGAGTTAAAACTCTTTATGTACGTATTGCAAGGCCAGATCAGTTAATTTTGATTAAAAATAAAAGCGATGACTTTTCATTTACTTTTAAAGGAGAAACTTTGCAATATACAATAATGAAAGAAATTGAATATAATAATATTCAGAAAGATGTTTGCTTGTACTGGATTAAACGATATTCAAAAGAACCAATGATGACAGGAGTTTATAATGTTGAAATTTTCTCTGATGATGAAGTTATTGGGAATGCCCAATTCACTTTAAAATAGAAAAAAAGAAAAAACAATATTTCTTATTTATTAATTGAAGCACTTTTCTTTGAGAAGTGCTTCTTTTTTTTATAAAAATATTCGACCCAGATTACCCACATAATAAAAATCACGACATAAAAGAATGGCCTGAAAAGATTATCGTGGCTAAATTCCCAATAATCAGGATAATTTAATAAAACTACTGATAATCCAATTATTCTGAAAAGATTTGTTAAATGAACAATAAATACTCCCGCAGGAATAAACCATAATTTATGTTTCCAAGGGCCTGGATATAAGAGCATTAATACAACGAATTCTAAAAACTGTTTTAACCCCGAACAACCTGCATTTATTCCAATATATCCATGTTTACCAAAATACATTGTTTGTTTTATTGTTGTAATTTCTATGTTTAGAACATTTGCAACAAACCATGAACTTTCTAAGAAAACATGTTTTGTAAGAAAATCATAAAGGCTAAATACCAAGGGTTTTATTGGGAAGTATTTTAGATCATAAGCCCAGAACCTAAATAAAAAATGAAAACCTACAATAATCACAAAAAAAATAAAAACTTCCTTTAGTGTATATAAATTATACTTTTTAATAAGTTTGTTTATTGATTGAGTATAAGCGACTTTCATAAATTGTTAATTGGGTATATTAATCTTTCAATTGCAGGTGTGTAAATTTTAAAATTATTATCACGAAAAGCATACTTAGCTTTTCACACGGCGAATTTAAAAAAATTAATATATTTGTTTAAAAATTATTTTTCGATGGCCAACAATAAAAAGCGAAGGCAAAAACATAATAAAAATTTCTTAGATAGATTTTTTGATAAATTACAAGGAAAACAAATTGCAAAAAAGCGCAGAAAAACAAAAAAACCTTTGCAGTTTGAAAAGACATCTGACGTTAATTCTTTTCCTGAAAATGAAAAAAATATTCAAAGAGAAACACCGGATCTGCCACCTGACAGCAAAAGAAAAACAAAAAAAAGAAGAAAAAAAACACTTGATAATTCTTTGAAAAAGTTTTTCCGGGAAAGAAAAATTCGAATTGAAGAAAGGAGAAAGAAGAAATTTAAAAAGAAAAAAATTCAAGAAAGAAAAAGAAGGTTTAAAAAGCAAGAAAGACGTTTATGGTGGAAAAAAGTAAAGGAATTTTTTGCACCTAAAGTTGACCATGTTCCATATCAGGCTGCTACACCTGTTGATCAAAAGTACAGGATTAAAAGAAACATCTTTAATTTCCTGAATTCATTATTTGTTTTTGTAATTTCTTATTTAATAGTATATCTTTTATATCAATTTGTAGTTCTTTTCGTTGCATCATGGTATAATTTAGATTCAATATTATATTTTTACGATCTTGCTTTTAATGATTATTCACCATTATGGACACGATTTAATATTATACTTATTACTTTTTCAGGGCCGGCTGCTTCTTTTGTTATTGGGAGTTTCTTTTTAAGAATCTTTTTTAAGAAAAAAGGATTATCAAATATGCAGCGTTTGTTTATTCTTTGGATTGGACTTCATGCTTTGAATATGTTTTTCGGAGCGTTCGTTGCCGGTGTAACAACCGATCAGGGTTTTGGCTATGTTGCAAATTGGTTGTACATGAATGCTTTCTTTAAAATATTGTTGTCTTTAATCGCATTAGTAATTTTAACCATAATTGGTTATTATTCAACAAGGCATTTTCTGGAGACGGCAAGTTCAACCAACAGAATTATAAAAAAATTCCGGTTACATTTTTTATTTATTCAGGCTTTATTACCCTGGCTAATTGGAAGCTTGTTATTGTTTTTTATTAAATTCCCTTTCATTCCTCCTTATGAAACAGTTATGATTTGTACAATGTCTTTTTTAATTGTACCCGTAGTTTTTAACTCAAAGGCAAAACCCCAACTAAAAATTGTAGAGAGAAAAAGAAAAACAAAAATCCTTTGGGTATATTTTACCGTATTTATAGTTATGTTATTGTTATTTAGAATAGGATTGTATTCAGGCTTACATTTTATTATAAAAATGTCAATTACTATTACTCCTTTATAAAGAGAGTGAATATTGATTGAAAATTTGAGATTGGTAAAAGTTCCACTACTGGTTTATCGTAAACTTTATTCTCGCTGATTAAATAACCATTTAGCAATAAAACCATTTAACCATTGAGATTTGTATGTGATTGAAATTTAATAATTGTTGTTTTTTGTGAACTAATATCCTTATTTTCTCCCAAAATCAGCAGGAATTTCCCCCCAGGCGGCAGTTTCCCATTTTAATATTTTCGTTTCGTATGAATTATTTTGCAGCCATTTTATAGCCCTGTCAACAAGCTCGAAAAGATGGTTGTTTATCTGGTTTCTTTCAAGTTTGGTGTTTATTTTCTTTAGTTTTACCCACTTTATCGCAATCTTTGAATCACTGTAAATGGGAAAATTGCTGTTTTTTTGTTTTAGGTAAGCCAATCCATGTACAAGAGCTAAAAACTCCCCAATATTTACCGTTCCCTGCGGAAAAGGCCCAAGCCTGAAAAGTTCTATCCCTGATTTTGTATCAACCCCACGATATTCTAAAACTCCCGGATTTCCGCTACATGCCGCATCTACCGATAAACTATTTTGTATCGGATTACCAATTAGAATTCTAACTTCCTTTGGAATTTCCTTTCTCGAAAAATCTTTCCCAACAAAGTCAAAGTAATTTCCATTGAATGCTTCTTTTGCAACATCCTCGTTGGCAAATGATTTATATTTTGCTCCTTCAAATCCTTTAATTTGTTCCTCGCATTCTTTCCATGAAGAGAACACTCCTGTTTTCTTCCCTTCCCAAACCACGTAATATTTTTTCTTTGCCATAATTTTTTCAAATAATAGAAACTAAGAGTTTGCGAAAATAATATTTATGAGCCTATTTACTTATCTTTGTTTTTTGTTTTTGTTAACAATCTGAAAAAATGCATAAAAGATCAATTAAATGTTTTTATATAATTTGTAGCCTTGTTTTTGTAATATCTGCGTGTGATGACAATGTTCATTATAATAATTTCAGAAAATTCAAAAATAAATCCTGGAATCGTTTTAATGAATTAAATTTTGAATTTCCAATTAGTGAATCCGGAAACGGATACAATATTTATCTTTTGATAAAATTTGATGAATCATTCTCTAATGATGACTTATTAATAAACACTGCTTTTTTCACACCTTCAGGGGAGGAAAGGTTTACTAATTATGAAATTGAAGTTAAAGAGCAAAAAGGTGATTTTAAAGGAGAGAAACAAGACAATTTGTTTGTTTTGAAATATCCTTTAAGGAAGGATTTTCGGTTTTCTAAAGATGGTATTTGTAAATTAGAAATTGGAAATCTAATGACAAAAATTGAAACCTTCGGAATTATTGGTATAGGAATTATTGTTGAAAAGGAGTAATGATTTATAAGCACATCTTTTAACCATGGATTTTGGGATTTAAATCACAAATGACAAATCCTAAATTTCAAATAAATAACAATGCTCAAAAATTCAATGACCAAAACAGTTTCAGTCATCCATACGAACAAGTTTTGATAATTGATATTTGGAGTTTATTTGTTTTTTATAATTTATTATTTGGTGCTTTAGAAATTTGTCAGACTTTATAGATGGGCTCTATTTATCATTTGTTGTATTCATCAAATATCTGTAATGTTCTGTGCTTGTCGAGTATAAGCCTTCTCCTCAAAAAATCAAGATTTTTAAATTTCTTTTCATCACGAAATCTGTCAATAAAATAAATTGTAATTATTTCGTCATAAATATCCCGGTCAAAATTAAAAATATTAACCTCAATTGTTAATCCGTTTTCATTAATGGTTGGCCTGATCCCGATGTTTCCCATTCCTTTATAAAACTTATTATTCCATTCTACTTTACAGGCATAAACACCGTTTGCCGCGATTAGTTTGTAATGATCGTCAAGATCGATATTTGCTGTAGGAAATCCTATTTTTCTTCCTATTTGGTTTCCCCTGACTACAATCCCTGTGATGGAATATTCGTAACCCAATAAGGTATTTGCCTTTTTAACGTTTCCATTAAATAGGGCTTTTCGGATTTTTGTTGAACTAACTGAAATATTTTTTATATCCTGAGCAGGTATTTCCTCGACTTCAAAACCATAAATTTTTGCAAGCCCGCGAAGAACTTTAAAACTTCCACGACGTTCGCGCCCAAAATGATGATCGTAACCAACAATTATTTTTTTTGCATTTAATTTATCAACCAGAATACTTTTTATAAAATTTTTTGATGAAATTGTTGCGAATTCTTTTGTAAAAGGAATAACAATTAAATGATCAACTCCTGCTTTCTCTAATAGTTCAAATTTTTTCTTCTGTGTATTTATAAACTTTAATTCAGTGTTATTTGGCTCAAGCACAAGACGAGGATGAGGATTAAAGGTTATTACAACCGTTTCACCATTGTTTTTTTTAGCAACTTCTTTTAATCGTTTAAAAATTTTTTGATGACCGATGTGCACACCATCAAAAGTCCCGATTGTAACTACGGGAAAAGCAACCGGAACAAAATCTTTAAAATCTGAATATATTTTCACCTTTAATCAACAAATATTAATTCAACAAATTTTTTTTCAGAAGCATGCAAAACATTGGAATTTCATGAATTTCACAAAAATTTTTCATTTTCCACGCAAAAATAGTATATTTACAAACCCTTTTAAAAAAACGATAAAATTATTATTATGTTGAGAAAAATTCAATTTTTTGTCCAACAACTGAAAATTTTAGTTGTTGTAATTTGTTTCTTTCCTGTTACGGTTTTTTCACAATTAAATGATGATTTCTCTGATGGAAATTTCAGTGATGATCCGCCATGGATAGGGAGTTTAGATAAATTCCAAATAAATTCCTCTAACCAACTTCAATTGGTTTCAGATGAAGCCGGAATTGCTTATTTATCGACTGAAAACAATTTGATAAATGATATCGAATGGCATTTTTGGGTGAAGCTTTCTTTTAGCCCTTCCGGAAATAATAATGCAAGAATTTATCTTGTGTCGGATAATTCGGATATGACTTCCGGCTTTAATGGTTATTTTCTTCAACTTGGCGAAGCAGGATCAGGTGATGCTATTGAGCTTTTCAGGCAAAACGGAAGTGAAATTATTTCTGTTTGCAGAGGTAGCGAGGCTTTAATTTCAGGCAGTTTTTCGATTGGTGTGAAGGTGATCAGAAATAGCTTGGGACAATGGGATGTTTATATTGATCCTTTGGGTGGGACAAATTATTTATTTGAATGTAGCGGTTTGGATAATACTTTAACAACGACCAACTTTTTTGGAGTCTTTTGTAAATATACTATCAGTAATTCTAATAAATTTTATTTCGATGATTTTTATATTGGCCCTGAGATTTTTGATACAATTTCTCCCGAAATTGTATCAGTTGAAGTAGTTTCTTCTAACGCAATTAATGTGAATTTTTCTGAATCTGTTGAAAAGCAATCTTCCGAAAATCTGAACAATTATTTTGTTAATAACGGAATAGGAAATCCAAAATCAGCTTTGCTTGATGAAATGAATTTTTCTTTGGTTCATTTAGAATTTGAAAGCGAGTTTCAAAACAGACTTGAGAACATTTTAACTGTTTCTAATATTGAAGATCTTTCGGGAAATAAAATTGATGAATCGGATTTTGCATTCTCATTGTTTTCGGCATATTCATTCGATATTGTAATCAACGAAATAATGGCCGATCCAAATCCTATAGTTTCGCTTCCCGACTTTGAATATCTTGAATTATTTAATCGTACTTCATTGCCTGTTAATCTGAATAATTGGATTATTTGTATCGGTTCGAGCGAAAAAGAGATTTCAGATGTTACTATTGAACCAAAAGGATTTTTAATTCTTGGTGATGATGATGCAGAACAATATCTTTCGGTTTTTGGAAATTATTATGGTTTTTCAAGTTTTACGCTTACTAATTCCGGCCAAACAATAATTTTGAAAAATCCTGAAGGAAAAATTGTTTCAACAGTTTCTTATACCGATGAATGGTACAAAAATAAAAATAAGGAAGATGGTGGATGGGGGCTTGAGCAAATTGATCCTGATAATCCATGTGCCGGAATTGATAACTGGATAGCCTGCGAAGATATTGGAGGAGGTACTCCGGGAAGAGAAAATTCGGTTTTCACTTCTAATCCCGATCTTCTGCCTCCCGGTTTATACAATGTAAACATTATTGATACACAAACAATAAAACTGTTTTTTACCGAGCCGATGGATAGTGCTTCATTGCTTAATACCGGGAAATATTATATTGATCAAGAAATTGGAAATCCTGTCAGTGTCGGATTATTTCCTCCCGATTATCGATCGGTAATTTTATTTTTGAATACTGATTTACAGGAAAACATTATTTATTCTTTAAGCATTATCGACAGCATAACCGATTGTATTGGAAATACAATTCCTATAAGTTCTTCAATTGATTTTGCCATCCCAAAAGCCGCAGATTCTTTGGATATTGTTATTAATGAATTCCTACCTGATCCCAGAGATGAAGGGATTCGATTTATTGAAATTTACAATCGTTCACAAAAAATTCTTGATCTATGCAATCTTTTGCTTGCATCTTACGATTTATTCACATCAAATCTTGAAACACCTTATGCAATTTGTGAGGATGGTTTTTTGTTTTTTCCGGGCGAATATATTGTTTTAAGCGAATCGCCTGAAATTGTAAAACAACAATATTTCACTTCAAATCCTGATGCCTTTATTAAAATGAAAAAGATTCCTTCATTTAAAAACACTGAAGGAGTTGTGGCCATAGCTAATAAAGGTTTTCAAATCATTGATTTGTTTCCATATTCCGAAGATATGCAATTTCCATTATTGAATTCAACCGAAGGAGTCAGTCTGGAACGAATAAATTTCGACAGGCCTACAAATGATAAATCAAACTGGCATTCGGCTGCCGAAGATGTGGGTTTTGCAACACCGGCTTATGAAAATTCCCAGTTTGGAAAACTTGAGCAGACTGACGATCAGATCACCATTTCACCCGAAATATTTTCCCCTGATAATGATGGTTATAATGATGTATTAAATATCAATTATGAGTTTAATATTCCGGGTTATGTTGCAAATATTCTGATTTACGATGCAAGAGGCAGATTAATTATTGACCTCGTAAAAAATGAATTGCTTGGAACAAAAGGATGCTTTTCGTGGGATGGAATTGATCAGGACAATACAAAAGCCGCAATAGGGGTTTATATTATTTACATAGAAATATTTGACCTGGAAGGAAATGTAAAATATTATAAAAAAACTGCTGTGCTTGGAGGTAAACTATAACAAGAGGTTTTTATGTTCCTGTAATCCTCTTTCTGTAATTTTCAGCCTTCTTTAAAATCATCAAAGCAATTCTGTCATTTTGACGGAGCGATCGAAGTACAATTATTACATTTTTATGTATTTATACCCTAATTCGCTTATTTTATATGATAAAATGCTTATAAAACATGAGGATTTTATAAAAACGGCTGAGCCGTCAACGTTAACCGCTGAGCCGTTAACGTAAACATGTGAGCCGTTAACGAAAAAAAGTGAGTTTTTGCTTATAATAGCTGTCTTTTCGCTAAAAAAAGCTGACAATTTGTCCTCAAAACATGCCCCGTTGACCATAAAAAGTGCCGTTTTATAGAAACGGGCGAGCCGTTAGCGTTAACCGGTCAGCCGTTAACGTAAACAGGCGAGCCGTCAATGTAAACGGATCAGGTGTCAACGTAAACTGGACAGCCATCGGTGTTAACGGGTCAACCGTCAGCGTTAACGGGTCAGCTGTAAACGCAAAATTGTCTCCCGTTTTTGTTACCAGGCCCTTCCGATAATGAAAACGGTCAACCTTATTTAGGGATGGACATTATCATCCCGTATTATTATTTGAAAATCTGTGGCAAATTTTATTATTCGCATTTTAACATAAGATCGAATCCTTTAATCAGGATATTTTCAAAATTCTAAGCATAATCGTCTTTTCTTTCTTATATTATCCTTACTTTTGGAGGCTTAATAAATAAAAAAATCAAAATTAAAATATATTACGATAGATGTTTGATTCTAAATCTAATTATAAGAAAACCAGGAATTCCGTTGGATACGTAAATCGCAAAGAAGCGACACAGGAAACCTACGATAACATAGGTTTTATGTCGGGACTTGAGGTTCACCAGCAGTTGAAAACAAAAAACAAGCTTTTTTGTCATTGCCCGGCAGGTATTTATCAAAAAATTGATCAATACGATGCAGAAGTGATCAGGCATATGAGGCCAACCTTAAGCGAACTGGGCGAATACGATGGTACGGCATTGATGGAATTTAAAACCCGTAAGGAAATAGTTTACAGAATAAAAAACGAAACCACCTGTACTTACGAAGTAGATGATACTCCACCATTTCCAATTGATAAAGAAGCTCTTGAAATTGCTATCGAAATTTCACAGTTATCGAAATTAAATGTTGTCGGCGAGGTTCATATCACGCGAAAACAATATTTGGACGGTAGTATTCCAACCGGTTTTCAACGTACCGGAATAATTGGTGTTGAAGGTGAAATACAATTAAAAAATAAAAAAGTAAGATTAATTCAATTAAGCCTCGAAGAAGATTCTTGCCGTGAAGTTTCTGACATTGGCCATGTAAGGATTTTTCGTACCGACCGACTTGGAATGCCCTTAATTGAAACCGTAACATATCCTGATTGCGTGAATCCCGACGAAGTCAAAGAAGCATGCGATTACATTAGATTTTTAAACCGGAGTACAGGCAAAGTACGAACCGGAATAGGGGCCGGAAGACAGGATGTAAATGTTAGTTGCAGAGGCGGTTCACGGGTTGAGATAAAAGGTGTTGCACATACAAAATGGATTCCTGAACTAACTCACAACGAATGTTTCCGTCAATGGGCCTTATTGAAAGTAAAAGATATTCTGCTTAAAAAAATTAAAAATATTGAAGAATGGAAGATTAATGATGAAATCTTGAAGTTCCATTCATATAATTTTAATTATCAGCCTTTGCGTGATGCCAAGAAATTAAGACATAAAATAATTGCCGTTAATTTGCCAGATTTTAAAGGCATTTTGTCGCATTTTACACAACCCGGAAAAATATTTGCCAACGAAATCACCGACAGGTTAAAAGTTATTGCCTGCCTCGAAAAACCAAATATGACACATTCGGAAGCTCTTGAACCGGTTATAAGTGAAAATGATCTGTCGGTAATAAAAAAACTTCTGAATGCAAATGAAAACGATGCACAAATAATTTTCTGGGGACCCGAAGAGGACGTTAAAACTGCTCTGGAAACTATTGAAGAACGTTGCAAAATGGCTTTTGAAGGAATTCCAAACGAAACACGAAAATCTTTTGAAGATGGAACCACGATTTTTGAAAGAGTTTTGCCCGGAGCCGATCGTATGTATCCCGATACCGACTCTCCACCTATTCCTCTCGAAGACAATTATATTAAGGAAATTGGTAAAAATCTTCCTACCGATATCATCGACAGATATAAGCAAATGAAGCATTGGGAAATTCCTGAAGACACTTATACTTTTATTTTTAAGAAGAATTTATTTCCTCTTATTGAAAAAATTGTGAAGCAATTGGATATTAATCCACGTTTTATCGGAACATTTCTCGGACAAAATTTAAAATATGTCGAAGGGCATTATAAATCGTCAAAAGAATTTGATTATGAAAAAATATTCGATCTTTTTAAATTTCTAAAAGAAAATAAAATTGATTTTCAATTAGCTAAGGAAATGATGTCTGTTGTTTATGAACATCCAAAAATGGACTTTGATTCAATTTTAACAAGCATTAATTTTAAAAAGTTTCCGGAAGATGAAATCACTTCGAAAATTCCGTTTTTGAAAAAGAAATTTTCGGAAATCAGGATATCAGATAAAGAAGAAAATGAAATTAACTGGATAATGGGGCAGGTTCATAAAATAGCTTGTGGTAATATTTCGTTAAATAAATTACATACAATTATTTCTAATGGGAAATAATAATGTTGTTTATACTAATTTTAAAATTGAACTATATCAATTTGAAACCTAAATATTTTATTACTTAAAATACTTTTTCGTTATGGGAAATTTTAGTTTACAAATGCGGTTTTCTTTATTATCAGCCTTCGGACTGATGCCGTCAACTTCAAAAATTGAAGAAACGGAAGCCAAAAAGATAAAAAAGTATAATGAATTTCTGGAATTTGGAAAATCAAAAGAACTTGCTCATTACGAAAAATTAAAGCATTTTGTAGATTCCGGTGATTATAATGAAATCAGGAAAAAGATAAAATCATTAAAATTTAAAAACACTGATGAGTACAAAAAACTTCAGGAATTTAAATCTCTTAAAAAGTCGGCAAGGTTTAAAAATTATTTTAAGATTAGGAAATCCCCTCTACTTGAGAATTTTAACAAACTTGATGGTTCAGATGAATTAAAAAAATATGAGGAACTTCAAAAATTTGTTACTTCCGGTGAATATGATGAGATCAGGAAAAAGATAAAATCTTTAAATTTTAAAAACACTGATGAGTATAAAAAACTTCAGGAATTTAAATCTCTTAAAAAGTCAGCAAGGTTTAAAAATTATTTTAAGATAAAGAAATCTCCTCTACTTGAGAATTTTAATAAACTTGATGGTTCAGATGAATTAAAAAAGTATGAGGAGCTTGAAAGATTTGTTACTTCCGATGAATTTCAAAAAACTAAGGAAAGAATTAAATCTCATACATTTAAAAAAACCGAGGAGTATAAAAAACTTTTGAATTATAAATCCTTAAAGAAATCATATGGATTTAAAAACTATTATAAAGTTTTTGCATCAGCCAATTATCAAAACTACAAAACTGTTCACGATTCTGAGGATTTAACAAAATATCAAGAGCTTAAAAAACTCATTGAATCAAAAGAGTTTGAGAAATTGAAACAATCGGGTATTGCAAAAGAATTTAAAAAATCAAAAGAATTCGAAAAATTTCAGGAGTATAAACGATTAAATAAATCGGGCCCTATTGCGAAATACCTGAAATTTAGCAAATCGAAAAGTTTTGAGGAATTCAAAAAACTCCACAATTCAAAAGAATTAGTAGATTTTGAAGCTTTAGGAAAGTTTGTTAATTCGAAAGAATTTAATGATTTAAAGGAAAGGATTAAAGCTCTAACATTTAAAACATCCGATGAATATAAAAAATTACTCGAATACAAAAGACTGAAAAAAACAAAACCCATTAAAGATTATTATAAACTAATAAAGTCACCTAAATATTCTTTATTCAAAGAAATTGACGGGTCGAAAGAATTACAAAATTTCGAATATCTAAAAACATTTATTGCTTCCGATGAATTCAAAAAAGTCGAAAAGTATATGAAAGACAAAAAGAAATTCGAGAAAACTGAAGAATATGCTCAATTTCAGGAATATAGAAGGCTGAAAAAATCAAAACAGATCAAAGAGTTTTATAAGCTGCAAAAATCAAAAGAATTTGATGAGATCAAAGAATGGAAAATTTCTTTTGAAGATGATTTTGATTCAAAAAAACTTGATCCCGAAAAATGGATAACAAAATATTATTGGGGTCAGGAATTAATGAATGCGGGTTACTCGCTTTCGACAGATGAACAAAGTTTTACGGATGAGAATAATTTTGAAATATCGGATAGTAATTTGAGAATTTTAACAAAAAAAGAAAAGACAAACGGTTTTGTCTGGGATTTAAATATGGGTTTTTTCATGAAAGACTTTGATTATTCTTCAGGCCTTTTAAGTTCAGGAAAAAGTTTCAGGCAAAAACAAGGAAGATTTTCGGCTAAGATCAAACTTAATTCAGAAAAAGGTGTTTATCATGCATTTTGGATGGTTTCAGATAAACTTTTACCACAGATTGATATTTTAAAATATTCGGCTAAAGGAAAGCTTTTGATGAGTAATCATTGGGATGAAAATTCAGGACAGGATAAAAGCAAAAAACACACCTTTTCACTTGGAGGTTCAAAGTTCTGTAATAAATTTTTTATTTACACCCTTGAATGGACGCCTAATGAAATAATTTGGAAAATTAATAATAAAATTGTCGGGAGGCAGAATTCAGGTATTCCGGATATTCCGATGTACTTAATGTTGAATTCAGGAATTGAAAAAGGTTCTAATCCGACAAACTTACCCATAAGTATGGATGTTGATTGGGTTAGGTGTTATCAAAAAAGAAATTTTAAAAAAGAAAACTAAACATATAAATATGAGCAACGATATTTTTCAAGGCTATAAAGGTGCAGCTTTAGAAATTTTAAAAAAATATAATGTCAGAGTTTGGGGGCAAGCAGAAGTTAAAACAACTCGCGGTGAATTCAAAGGTACTGTTCTCCCCCGTTCTGAAAATGATGATGACAAACATATTGTAATGAAAATTATAACCGGTTATAATGTTGGTATTGACACCGACACCATATTGGAAATGAAGGAAACCGGCTATAAAAAAGCAAATTACAAAATACCGGAAAAAGAATTTCCTTTTACCGAAGGTTTACCGAAAGTAAAATTATTTGGAACAGGTGGCACAATAGCCTCCCGATTGGATTATCGAACCGGAGCTGTTATCCCGGCTTTTTCTCCCGGTGAATTATACGGTGCGGTTCCTGAATTGGCGGATATTTGCAATCTTGAAACCGAAAAAGTTTTTGCTGTTTTTAGCGAAAATATGGGTCCGGCTCAATATAAACAATTAGCAGTTGCTATTGGAAAAGAAATTGAAAATGGTATTGACGGAATTGTTATTGGCCATGGAACCGACACTTTGCATCACACCGGAGCAGCTTTAACATTTATGGTACAAAATTCTCCCATTCCAATAGTTTTAGTAGGTTCACAACGTTCATCCGACAGGCCCAGTTCGGATGCAGCCTTGAATCTTATGCATGCGATGAAAGCCGCCGGAACTTCAGATATTGCTGAAGTTATGGTGTGTATGTTCGGCCCTACTTCAGACGAATATGGCCTTCTTCATAAGGGTACAAGGGTAAGAAAAATGCACTCATCCTATCGGTCAACTTTCAGGACAATCGGTGATGTACCTCTGGCAACGATAGATAGAAACAAGATAACGCCAATAAAAAAAGACTATAAAAAACGCCGTAACGATCGTAACGTAAAGATACTTCCTTACTTCAGCGATAAAGTTACAATGATTTATTATTACCCGGGAATGAAACCCGATACTATTGACTCTCTTGTTGATAATGGTTATAAAGGAATTGTAATTGTTGGTACAGGCTTAGGCCATGTTAATAAAGAATTATATCCTGCAATTGAACGTGCAACTAAAAAAGGAGTAGCAATGTATATGACGCTTCAAACAATTTGGGGATATGTTCATATGTTTGTTTATGATACAGGACGAGACATGATGGCAAAAGGAATTATTCCGGCCGGAAATATGTTACCTGAGGTTGCATTCATAAAATTAGGATGGGCGTTGGGACAAACCGACGATTTGGAAAAAGTGAAAGAATTAATGCTTGCTCCAATTAATGATGAGATCACTTCGAGAGAGCCTTATAACGGATATTTAGTTTACCAGGGAGGTATTCCTCAAGTTGAAGAGTTTATAAAAAATGTGCATAAATAAATTCTGAACATTAGACATAGTTCGAAATAATTTGCTAACTTTATGAAATATATTAAAATATGAAATTATGGATCAATTAGCAACGCCATTAACAAATTTGCAATTAGAATTGTTAAAAGTATTTTCATATCAATTGTCGGAAGAAGAAATCCTTGAAATTAAACAAATCCTTGCAAATTTTTTTGCAGAACGTTTGAAAAAAAGAGCATCAAAAACCTGGAAAGAAAAAGGATATACTCAAAATGATATGGATAATTGGTTGAATGATAAAAACCAATAAATTAAATGTTGTTCTTGATACTAATGTATTGCTTGTATCTATTTCACCACATTCGCAATATCATTGGATATTAGAAGAATTAATTGCCGGCAGGTTCAATTTATTTATTACAAATGAAATTCTATGCGAATATGAAGAAGTTATTGCTCAAAGATATGATCAACAACTTGTAAACGACCTGTTTGAGTTATTAATAATATTGCCAAATGTTTTTAAAATAAGTCCCTGGTTTCATTGGAGCTTTATAATTAATGATCCTGACGATAATAAATTTATAGATTGTGCAGTGGCCGGAAATGTTTACTGTATTGTTACTCACGACAGGCATTTCAATATTTTGAAAAAAGTAGATTTTCCCAAAATCAGAATTTGTAATATTAGCAGCTTTAAAAAACAAATTATTAGAACAAAAATATAAATATAATTTTCATTATGAGATCTGTATTTTTTATCATTCTTTTTCTTTTTTCAGCCTGCCTGTTTGCTCAGGATACAATTAAAGTAATGCACTATAACTTATTACAATATGGAAATGATTTTAACGATTGTACACAGTCGAATAACAACGTTTCTGACAAAAACGAATATTTAAAAACCATAATTCAATACATAAAACCTGATATTTTTACGGTAAATGAAATGGGAAAAGAGCAATATTATCAACATTTATTGATGAATGAAGCATTGAATGTTGATGGAGTAGATTATTTTAAGAAATCTGGTTATTCAAATGTCGCAAATTCATATATTGTTAATATGCTTTATTATAATTCCGAAAAGCTTGTATTAAAATCTCAATCGGTTGCTCAAAGTTATGTTCGCGATATTGATGTTTACGAACTCTATCATAAATCATCCGATCTTGAATCAGGCGATACGGCTTTCATCTATTGTATTGTTGCACACCTGAAAGCCGGAAGCGACCCAAGTGATATTTCCGCCCGGACCAATATGGTAAATAATTCTTTATCGTATCTAAATGGCATTTCTTCTGAACGTAATTATTTATTTATGGGAGATTTAAATACAAAAACATCTTCTGAGCAATGCTATTATAATTTGATGAACTATTCAAATCCTGATATTAGATTTTATGATCCGGTTAACAGTCCTGGTAATTGGAATAGTAATTACAATTACAGATATTATCACACACAATCGACTCATGATTATTCAAACGGATGTTTTTCTGGTGGAGGAATGGACGACAGATTTGATTTTATTTTAATGAATAATCAGGTAAAAAACGGTTTAAAATATGTTGAATATATCCAGGATTCTTATCAAACATTGGGCCAGGATGGTAAACACTATAATAATTCAATAATATCTTCACCAACAAACACAAGTGTTCCTTCTGATGTTCTGAATTCTTTATATAAAATGTCTGATCATTTACCTGTAATTTTAAAATTAAAAATTGACAAATCATTATCAATCCCGGAAATAGAGTTGATCCCTATTTCAAAACTGGACTTTAATAACCCTGTAAATTACGAATTGAAATTAAATATTTTAACAAAAACAAAAATTGATTTAAAAATAAGTATTTATTCCGTTTTGGGAAATCGATTATTTGAAAAGGATTTTTCTAAAGTCAGAGGCCTTCAATACAATATTCCGTTTGATAAATTAAGCAAGGGCTTTTATTTATTGTCTGTCTCAGATAAACAGGGAAATAAAATCATCAGAAAAATCATTAAAAATTGATTGTTTTCACTACTAAAATAAAAAAGGGATAAACTATTAAGTTCATCCCTTTTCTTTTGCTCCCCCTCTTGGACTCGAACCAAGGACCCTCTGATTAACAGTCAGATGCTCTAACCAGCTGAGCTAAGGAGGAATATTTCAATTTACATTCTTTTTAAACTTTTCTTATGTTCATTTGAACTTTTAAAAAAGCTGTGCAAAGATAAATAAACAATTAATTTTACAAAGAATTTTACAAAAAATTTTTTCTAAACAGAAAATCTTTTTAAAGTATTGATTTCGTGTTCTTGTAGCTGTCGCCACTTTCCTCTTGGAATATCTTTTTTTGTTAATCCGGCAAAAACAACCCTATCTAAACGTAAAACTTTATAATCTAAAGACTCAAAAATTCTTCTTACAATCCTGTTCCTTCCCGAATGAATTTCGATACCAAGTTGTTTTTTATCATTTCCCGGTTCGACATAAGCAATTTTATCAACTTTAATTTTACCATCTTCTAACTCAATTCCATTTGCAATTTTTTCAAAATCATTATAAGTTAGAGGTTTATCAAGAGTAACATGATATATTTTTTTTACACCATATTTTGGATGTGTAAGTCGTTTAGCTAACTCACCATCGTTCGTAAAAAGCAATAAGCCGGTTGTGTTTAAATCTAAACGCCCAACCGGATAAATTCTTTCTTTACATGCATTTGAAACAAGAGACATAACGGTTTTTCTTTCAAATGGATCATCCATAGTTGAAATGAAACCTTTGGGTTTGTTTAGTAAAATATAATTTAGCTTTTCGGGGACAATAATGGTTTCGCCATATTTAACAATATCAGTCCTTGCAACTTTCGTCCCTAATTCCGTTACGATTTTACCATTTACTCTGATAACTCCTGCTTCAATTAATTTATCGGCTTCCCTTCTGGAACAAATACCCGAATTTGAAATAAATCTATTTAATCTTAATAATCCATCAATATTCTTGTTGGATTCCTTCTTCTTTTCATTTTCACTTAATTTGCTTGTGAATTTATTTTTTTTAATCCTTGGTTTTTTTCTTTTTTCAACTTCTTCCTTTCCCGACTTCTTCTTTGCGGGAACATCCTTTTTTATGAATTTCGAAAAATCTCCATGTTTTTTCGATAAATTTTTATCTTTTGTCATATTGGAAAATATTTATTTAGACCGCAAAATTAAGAAACTCAATTTATAAAATAAATTTATTTTGTTTTATTAAAATTTTCTTATATTTATAGCATAATTAAAAACTATAATTATGAGAATTTGTTATATTTCAACTTATCCACCAACAGAATGTGGGATAGCAACATATACACAGTTTTTATCGGATGCAATGAAATCTCTTGAGAAAGAGGTCGTTATTGTTAGTCAAGATGGAGCAAAAGGTGATAATGTTTTTCCTACTTTTTCACCACAAGATCATAATATTGCTATGAAAATGTTCGAGGTTACTGCTAAATTGACCCCGGATATTGTACACATTGAACACGAATATGGATTATTTGGTTCCGGAAGAGGTGTACAGATAGTTGATTATTTAATCAGATGCCGGCTTTTTAATTTGCCGGTTGTAATGACATTGCATACGGTTTACGAGAAAATTGAAAAGTATGAAAAAATGCTTTTAGAAAATTTTATGTTAAACTGCTCGGCAATAATTGTACACGAAAAATATCAAAAAGAAGTATTAGTCCAGCATTTTGGTTCAGAGGACAAAATACATGTTATTCCTCACGGTATCAGACAATGCAAAAGATATCCAAATGCAAAAAAATTATTAGGTGTTGAAAATAAGAAAGTTGCTTTATTAATTGGATATTTCCGTCCTACTAAGCGTTTTGACAGGATAGTGAAAATTTTCCCGAAAGTTGTTGAAAGAAATAAAGATGCTCTTTTATTAATTGCAGGAAAAGTCAGGGGAGTTGATTTTCCCGAATACCAAAATAATTTCTTTGAAGAAATCAATAATTCACCTGTTCGCGACAATATCCTTGTTTTGAGAGGACAATTTCCGCAACATACCTTTGATATAATTATGAGTGCAGCCGATTTGATAGCAATGCCTTATACGGTTGGTTCCCAGAGCGGAATTCTTGCACAATCGTCAGCATTTTATTTACCTGCAGTAACTTCCGATCTCCTTAGTTTTGAAAAATGGAATGAAGAAATCCAGGGAGGACTGACTGCGTATAATGATGATGATTATGTTGATCATATTTGTAAAATTCTTTCTGATGATGATTATGCAAAACAGCTCGAACACAACATTATCGAAAACACCAAACCTTATAAATGGTGCGAGCTTGCTAAAAAACATATACTTGTTTATGAGTCGGTGATTAATGTTCCATACGGAAAAGCGAGATATTTTTATATCCCTGAAGAACACGAAGAACCTTGTTAAGTTTTATGTAGACAGTCGGCAGTTTGCAGCCTTTAGCTGGTAGTTATAAATGTTCTTAGGAACAACCTACGAAAATAATCGATTTCACGATTAAACAATTTGTATATACGTCTTATTCGTATTAACAATTTGGCTATCCTCATAAAGTATAACGCTATCATTTTGCTTGAAACATATAAGACATATAGAATTTATAATGGAAATTTTATATGGCCTATAATAGCTTATATGATTTATATTTGTACAGGTTTCATCAAAGCCAGTAAATCTTTCATATTAAGAGTGGCTATTCCTGATCGTGAATCAGAGACAGCATAAGGCAAAACAACAATATTTTCATGCTGAATTGCGCCACACGAGTACACAACATTTGGTACATATCCGTTTCTTTCACTTTCTTCAGGGATTAATATCGGATCTTCAATAACCCCAATAATTTTGGTGGGATCCTCAAGGTCTAATAAAATTGCACTAACAGTATAAGTTCTCATTGGGCCAACACCATGAGTTAATAAAACCCAGCCTTTTTCTGTTTTAATAGGGGAACCGCTATTTCCTATTTGTATAAATTCCCAGAAAAACTCCGGTTCTTTTAATAGAATCGGATTTTCCCAATACTGAATGTTATCGGAAAACATTATAAATAAATTTTCATTATCGTTTCTGGAAACCATTGCATATTTTCCGTTAATTTTTTCGGGGAATAAAGCCATACCCTTGTTTTGAGAACCACTTCCTAATAATGTCGAAATTTTGAAACGACAAAAATCTTTAGTTTCTATAAGTTGAGGTAAAATTGAAAAACCATTGTAGGCTGTGTAAGTTCCATAATATCTTTGTGTTCCGTTTTCATCGGTAAAATGAACAAATCTTGCATCCTCAATTGCCCTGACATCAGTTCTTGCTTTTGGGAAAATTACTCGTTCCGATACTTCATGATCATCATCAAATTCAATTTCGTAGTTTGAACTAACTAACCAATATAATTCATCGATTGCTCTGTCTATTTCCGGCATATTGGACTCAGATGAGTTTATGTTTTTTTTGAATCTTTCAACACTTTTATCAAGTTCTTTTACAGTAAACTCATCCAATAACTCATTCAGTATTTCCTCAATGTATTTATAGCTTCCTAAATCTTTGAGTTTTAAGGTGTATTTCTTTTTACTGTGAGTAACATTTGGAATAATTTTAGCTTTCTCAACAAGCGGGCTTGTGGGAGACATTTTTATACTTCCATTTTTGCTAACGATACCTTCCTGAAAAACAATTGACGACATGTGTCCTTCACCAACTGCCCTAAAACTAATAATTACTCTTAATTGTCCGGATTTTAAATTACCCTGATTTGGATGAGGTACAATGGAGGGGTTAAACAAAGCTGCGGATTCAATTGAATATTCCATTGTAAAATATGAACCGATCAGTAATTTTTTTTCTAATGATAGATCATCATAGATTGTAATGTCAAGCATGCTGTTGATTCTTTCAAAATTATCTTTGAATATCCTTTTTATATTAACATGCCTGTTTGAAAAATTATTCATTACCTGTGAGAAAAGTAATTTTATTTTCTCATCAGGTAAATCTAAAATTCTTGTAAAAATTTTATAAATTCTGACTTTATCGACTTCAAAAAATTTTGTAATTACTTTAGTTTCATCAGGATTAAACTTAACCTTATGCCTGATTACAGAAATATCACTCGTATTATAATCCATTATTAAGTGTTTTAATTATTAATTGCAATAATATAAAATTTTTCAACAAATTCATAGAGTTGGATAAAATGCATCTTCAATATGATGAATATGAACCTTGTTTTGTCCATAAAGAACAGCTATAATATCAAATCTTGCTTCATAATCAATTTCACGTTGTGTAATATAAACCTGTGCTGCTCTGATCATAAACTTCTGTTTTGTTTTTGTAACAAATGTTTCCGGGTTACCAAAATAATTTGTTTTCCTTGTTTTTACTTCAACAAAAACAAGGTATTCATCATCTTTTGCAATAATATCAATTTCGTCTTTACCAAAACGCCAGTTAGAAGCTTCAATTTTATATCCTTTTTCAAGAAGATGTTTTTTCGCCAGTTCTTCTCCTTCTTTTCCTAATTCATTATGTTCAGCCATATGTTTTTGAAATTAAATATTTATTATAATAGTTCTAAAATTTTCGAGAAAATGACAGTCAAAATGTTAATAGAACTTTATTATTAATTTCCAACTCCACTTTCCTTCCTAAGATCAAAGTACGATTATCGTTTATATGTCCGGCAGGAAAATCAAAACAAACAGGATAATTATATTCAGAAACAGCTTCGGAAATTATTTCTCTTGCTGTTTTTCCAAAAGGAATTTCATTGTCATTCATTTTGCTCATTCCACCAACTATCAGGCCTGCTAAATTTTCGAGTTTTCCGGCTCGTTTTAATTTCATTATCATTCGGTCAATGTGATAAAGATATTCGTCTAGATCCTCAATAAAAAGAATTTTACCGTTGGTAGAAATATCTGATTTTGTTCCAACCAAACTATAAAGGATTGACAGATTTCCACCAACTATTTCAGCCTCACAAGAGCCTTGTCTTGAAAAACCCGAAGTTTCTATCTGATAGGAAATTTCTTCACCAAATAATGCTGCTTTAAACGAGTCATAAGATTCTTGAGTAATTTCTCTATCGGGAAAATTTATTGGCATAACCGAATGTAAAGTTTCTACTCCGAAGTTTTTATTTATATGGGAATGAAAAACTGTAACATCGCTATACCCGCAAATCCATTTGGGATTTTTTAAAAAATTTGAAAAATCAATATTATCAACAATTCTAACCGAGCCGTATCCTCCACGCACACAAATTATTGCCTTAACTGAATCATCATCCAACATAAGTTGAAAATCTTCGGCTCTTTCTTTATCATTTCCTGCAAATTGATTATTTTCTTTAAAAATATTTTTTCCGAGTTCAACTTCCAGTCCCCAATTATTAAATACTTTAATAGAATCTTCAATTTCAGGCCGTGAAATTTTTCTTGCTGTTGCAATTAAGGCAATTTTATCGCCTTTTTTCAAATATTCCGGTGTTATCATTTTTTTCTTCTATGAAAACAAAATTAAGTAATATTCTACAAATTACTAAATTTGCCGTCATTAGTTGAAAAAAATGTAAACAGATGAAATATGCATGATTATTAAATGAACAAGAAACAAAAAACAAGTAATAATCATCAGCGAAAACCTGCGCAATCTGCGGGAAACAAATTTAAAACAAATGAATGATTCAGAAAAAAAGTTTAAAAGATATACAGTTACATCAGCTTTACCTTATGCAAACGGGCCAATTCATATAGGCCATCTGGCTGGAGTTTATGTTCCGGCTGATATTTATGTAAGATATTTGCGTTCGAAAGGCGAGGATGTAATATTTATTGGTGGTTCCGATGAACATGGTGTCCCAATAACAATAACAGCACGCAAACAAGGAGTTACGCCTCAGGAAATTGTTGACAAGTACCATAAAATAATTAAAGATTCATTTATGGAATTTGGAATTTCATTTGATGTATATTCCAGAACGTCTGCAAAAATTCATCATGAAACTGCCTCGGAGTTTTTTACTTCACTTTATAAAAAAGGTGAATTTATCGAAAAAATTTCATCGCAATATTACGATGAAGAAAACAAACAGTTTTTAGCTGACCGTTATATTACCGGAACCTGCCCCCATTGTGGTTACGAAAAAGCTTATGGCGACCAATGCGAAAACTGCGGGACTTCGTTAAATGCAACCGATCTGATAAATCCTAAATCGGCATTAAGTGGAAATGTTCCTGTGTTAAAAGAAACACGCCATTGGTTTTTGCCTCTCGATAAATATGAACCATGGTTAAGAGAATGGATAGTTGAAGGGCATAAGAATGACTGGAAACCTAATGTTTACGGGCAGTGCAAATCGTGGATTGACCTGGGCTTACAACCAAGAGCTGTTACACGTGATCTCGATTGGGGTGTAGAAGTACCTCTTGAATCAGCAAAAGGCAAAGTTTTGTATGTTTGGTTTGATGCACCTATCGGTTATATTTCGGCAACAAAAGAATGGGCTAAAGAAAGCGGAAAAGATTGGGAAATTTACTGGAAAGATGATGAAAGTAAATTGGTTCATTTTATTGGAAAAGATAATATTGTTTTTCATTGCATAATCTTCCCGTCAATGTTGAAAAAAGAAGGCTCGTATATTTTACCCGATAATGTTCCTGCAAATGAATTCTTAAATCTCGAAAACGATAAAATTTCCACTTCAAGGAATTGGGCGGTTTGGTTGCATGAATACCTGAATGATTTTCCTGACAAACAAGATGTTTTAAGATATGTTTTGTGTTCAAATGCTCCCGAAACAAAAGATAATGACTTCACTTGGAAGGATTTTCAGGCAAAAAACAATAATGAGCTATTAGCCATTTTCGGTAATTTTGTAAACCGCACACTTATTTTAACACAAAAATATTTTGATGGGAAAGTTCCTTCTGTAACGGACTTAACAGAACTGGATAAATCGGTTATTGAAGAAATTAAAACCTTCCCTGAAAGAATAGGAAGGAGCCTCGAAAATTATCGTTTCCGGGAAGCTTTGGCTGAAATGATGAACCTTGCAAGGCTCGGTAACAAATATCTTACCGAATCAGAACCATGGAAGGTCTTTAAAACAAATCCCGAAAGAGTAAAAACCATTTTGAATATTTCTTTACAGATTTGTGCAAATCTCTCAATTCTTTCCGAACCATTTTTGCCATTTACAGCCAACAAACTTTCACATTTGTTGAATATGGAGATTTTAAAATGGGACAAATCAGGAAAAGCCGATATTTTGAAAGAAAATCATCAAATAAATAAACCTGAGTTCTTGTTTGAAAAAATTGAAGATAAAGAAATTGAGAAACAGGTTCAGAAATTGCTTGATACAAAAAAGGCGAATGAGGCAGATAATAAAACAATTGCTCCGTTTCTTGAAAATATTGAATTCGATGATTTTTCAAAAATTGACATAAGGACAGGAACAATTCTCGAAGCAGAAAAAGTTGCTAAAACAAAAAAACTTTTAAAACTTTTAGTGGATACAGGCCTTGATAAACGGATAATTGTTTCGGGAATTGCCGAATTTTATAAACCTGAAGAAATTATAGGCCAAAAAGTTAGCGTTTTAGTTAATTTAGCACCTAAAAAACTTCGTGGTATTGAATCACAGGGAATGATTTTGATGGCTGAAGATAAAGACGGTTCATTGTGTTTTGTTTCTCCAACGAAAGATTTTTCGAACGGGTCGGAGGTTAAATAAAAAAATATTTTGCAATAATTTTGTGAATACATTTTAAATTAAGATTTTTGCAAAAAAAATTGGCCCCGTAGTTCAATGGATAGAATAGAAGTTTCCTAAACTTTAGATACAAGTTCGATTCTTGTCGGGGCTACTTTAAATCATTATCCAGAATATTTATAGATTGGTTTGTTAAACTATTATGCACCAAGCAATGAGTTAATATTCAATCAGTACCGCAAAAAGAGCCCGCTCTAAGGATGGCGGGCAAGGCTAAAACAATACTAGAAAGGAAAATCCCTACGAATAGGAATTCTTTTGAGGAACTCCAAAGATAAGAATATTTTTTAAAAGGCAAATTTTTTTAAAAATATTATTATTCCTCTATTCACCGAAAATTCTCCTCACTTCACCTAATTGTTATTTACAAATGACTTGCTTGAGATTATTTTTGCTTCATATTAATTTAAAAAATAAAAATCATGAGTGAACAACCAACAAACAGAACAGCAATTATCGGTATATTACTGATATTAGCAGGAGCGTTAATTTTTTTCGACATTTTTAACATTGTGTCATTTCCGTTTAAATACTACATTTTTTCCTGGAAAACTCTTTTGATAGCACTTGGAATTATTGCTTTGGCAAGTAATCAAAACAAAGTTATTGGAATTGTTTTAATAGCCTTGGGATTTGTGTTTTGGTCTCCCTACATCTTTCATTATCACTATAGTTTCAGCAATTTATTTTGGCCAATAGTCTTTATCGGAATAGGAATTATTATGATTTCTAAAAGGAGGACAGCATGTCCCGGACGAATCTGTGGCGAAAGAACAACCGGCCAAAATATGGATAATGATTATTTTGAAGATTTAGCAGTATTCGGTGGAGGAACCAGAAATGTTGTTTCAAAGAATTTAAAAGGTGGCCAGG
This sequence comes from uncultured Bacteroidales bacterium, assembly GCA_964462015.1. Lineage (GTDB taxonomy): Bacteria > Bacteroidota > Bacteroidia > Bacteroidales > JAEINX01 > JAEINX01. The sequence continues at coordinate 61,017 of CAYWXI010000019.1, forward strand.
TCACGGCAATCTTTGGAGGATCTGATATTGTTTTAAAAGAGGCTCAACCCGCTCCCAATTGTATAATTGATTTTTTTGTACTTTTTGGAGGAACTAAATTAATCGTTCCCGACGACTGGATTATTAAAAACGATGTTGTTTCAATTTTTGGAGGATTCGATGATAAAAGAAATATTAATCCACAACAAGTTGATTCAAATAAGGTTATTAACTTAAAAGGATTGGTTCTTTTTGGCGGAGGTGAAATTAAGAGTTATTAATGCCAATAAAGTGTTGAAAGGTTAGGGTTAGGAAGCCGGTTTGGTCAATAGGTTAAGGTTGTGGAGGTGGTTTGTTCAATTGGGAATAGCCGAGATTTCTTAACTTTACCCTTACCACTTCACTATACCGGCTTCATAACCATGACCAATTGAATTAATAATATATAATCAATAGCCAATTTTTTACTATGCTAAATCCTATATTAAAACATAGAACCTATATTATTTTTTATTTAATTGGGTGGGTAATTATTGCAATTGCCCACGCATTTGTTTTACAATATTATTATGCAATTGACATTGAAACTTCAATACTCGATTCTCTTGTTTTCAATTTTATTTTTGCGGTTCTTGGAATAAATCTCTGGTATGTTGTACGTTTTAGTCAAAAGCAGGCATCACCGTATAATCTTTTTTTAAATCATCTACTGGCAGCTACCATAACATGTTTGATATGGCTGACAATAGGTTTTTATATTCTTCAGGCAATTTATGAAACAAATGTTTTTTACATCGACTTCCTGAAGATTTCATTACCCTGGAGGGCAATTACAGGCATATTATTTTACTCGGTTTTTATTATGCTTTATTATCTGATTATATATTATGAAGACCTGCAGGAGAAAACCCAAAATGAAACCAAACTAAACACATTAGTTCAGGAAGCAAAGTTAAATGCTTTAAAATCACAAATAAATCCGCATTTTTTATTTAACAGCCTTAATTCAATAAGTTCGTTTACGATAAGTAATCCTGAAAAAGCACAGGACATGATCATAAAGCTTTCCGATTTTTTGAGATATTCGCTCGGTCATGATAAGGATGAAAAAACAAGCCTGAGAAACGAACTACTCAATCTTCAAAGATATATTGATATTGAAAAAGTAAGGTTCGGGAAGCGTATGACTTTTTCATTGGAAATTCCCGATAATTGTTATGAAATTTTGATCCCGAACATGATACTGCAACCTTTGATAGAAAACACTATTAAACACGGAGTTTATAATAGCAGCGAGGAGGTAAAAGTAACTTTGTCATGCAAAAATGAAAACGATCAGTTAATTATTAAATTGAAAAATAATTACGACCAAAAAGTATCAAATAATAAAGGCGAAGGAATAGGATTAAAAAACATAGGGCAGCGTTTACAATTGATCTATCAAAGAAGCGATCTTTTGAGAATTAATAAATCGGAGAATTTGTTTGAGGTTGTTTTGGTTATTCCGGGATAATAAATATTCGTGTATTCGCGGCAAAAAAAGAGCCGCTAATGCGCTAATGAAAAGACTAGTTTTGAGGCTATTGTTATACCTGCCTATGCCGAAACGGTTACGTGCAGGCAGGTTGCTATATTGTTGAAAGTTAATAGTTTTTTTATTAGATGAGTGTTTGTAACTCTTCTTGCGGATACATGCTTTTATGAATTTTGAAACTCTTGCCTGACTTATGCAAAATAGTTTCTATGACATGCAAAACTATTTCTAAGACGTTCCAGGGTATTTCTAAGAGATGAAAAGCTCTAACTAAGACATGCAAAGTAATTTCTATGATATGCAAAATGGTTTCTATATTATTCCAAGGTATTTCTAAGACGTTCCAGTGTATTTCTAAGAGATGAAAACTTCCAACTAAGACATGCAAAACTGTTTCTAAGATGTTCCAGGGTATTTCTAAGACGTTCCAATGTATTTCTAAGAGATGAAAACTTCCATCTATGTTATGAAAACTCTTGGTGAGCTTGTAAAAGTTGCTTTCAATGTTATTGAAATGAGGATCAAAGTGGGAGGGAAAGCTTGATTGTTTTTGGATTAGTTTTGTGACGGTTAGTTTCTATAATGCCACTAAGGCTGAAAGTCACGAAGAAAAGGGGAGAGATTTTAGGTTTTAATGGAGATTGGAAATTTTTCATAATTTTGGACACTAAAAGAGACTGATTTATTAGTATTGAAAATCTAATTATAATCAATAGAATATTAAGAATATGAGCAAGGATAAAGATAATATATTAGAAAATGAAGTGAAATTTGATCCATTAGATCTATTAGCTAATTTTAATACTCTTCTCAAAAGTGAAAATGAACTTAATTTCTTAGAAGAAAATAACGATGATATTCAAGAAAAATTAAAAAACCTTAAAAACTTATTTAATAAAGCAGATGATATTAAAAAAAGAGCTGAAAAACAATTAGAAGAATTACAAAAAAATAAGAATAACAGTGATATAAATAAGATTGAGGATGCAAAAAAGGAGGCTGAAAAGGGTATAAGTGAACACTTAGATTGGCATGAAGTACATAAAAATGCCAGACAATTATGGGAAACATTAATGAGTGCCGCGATTAAATTTATAGATCCCAGCTCAAAGGGTAATTCAAAACTATTTGAGTACTTAGAAGATTCTTCAAAATTTGAAGATGTATTATATGGATTAGAGGATTATTATAGAGATCATACTCTTCATTCAATATGGGTCTATCTTATGGGTGTTCAACTTATGTGTGAGGGAGGGATTTTATCAAATGTCTCAAAAAAATTAAATTGGTATCTTTTTAATGATATTGAGGCTGGAGCAGATAGATATCCTTATCCGCCTCATTTACAACACTGGGCAAAATTACGTGAAAATATTTTTATAAAGCAATTTCAATATTACAAAGATTCCGTTTGGTGTATCATGGCTTTATGTCATGATTTAGGATATTCATTAGCTAAACTTGACAAATTAAACAAAAGAGTTTTAGATGTGCTGAAATATTTTCACATATCTGAATTTAAGCGTGTTGGCTATTCACTTGATATTGAACATCAATATCTTCTTGAACAGTTCCTTGAAATAATGGCAATGGATGTAAGAATTGTACCTGGAGAGAATTATCAGGACTTGGAAGAAGATTCTATGAAAAATCATTATGGCAGGAAGAATCGTTTTAAGAGTTCATTAAAAAGATTAATGAAGGATATAAAAAATCAAGAAACTATTCTGAAAAAAATAGATGATTCGATTGATGTTGATGGTATTAATAAACACAATACAATAGCTGTAATTTCAGAAATATATGAAAAGCAAAAAGATGGAAAAACTATTATAAGTATCATTAAAGACATTGAAGAAGAAACGCAGGTAAAATGCTATAGAGACGATTCAACATATTGGAGATTGTGTAAAGCATTAGAAAGAAAAGAACATGGAATTTTAAGTGCTTATTTAATTTATAAAACCCTTGGGATTTTTGCAGATACGTCAATACGTGGTGCTTCTGAAGAGTGGGGACTTGAAGATCAGGAAATAATATATAATGTAATAAGGGGTGATATACTCTTTGCAATAACTCAACATGATTTTGCCTATACACATATTAATCAATTAGGTAGTTTAGCAGAGATATTGATTTTATGTGATGAACTTGAGGAGTTTACTAGGTTAGGAAGAAAAATGCTTTCAAGAGAATATACTGACACCACAGCTGAAACAAAAATAAAGGTATCAGGAATTACTCTTGCAGAGAATGAAGAAAAAATGAAAGATTCCCCTATTTCAATAGAGCTAACTTATGAATCGAAACATAAGGAGATAGAAGATTTTTATAATTTTGTTTGGAGAAAAATGACAAGAGTATGTACACTTTATTCATTATCCCAAACAAAGGATCAAAGTGAAATTGTCTATTTTCCTATTCAAGAAATAAAAGTTCATTTCAACTATTCATTATTCAATACAGGTGAGCCAAGTAAGAAATTTCATTCTCCAATTCAAGATAAAGAAGTAAGTCTCGACAAATATAAAAAATTTGAATTTACTTTTACAATGAAAAAGGAAGGTGATGATGGGAAATTTACAGCTGTTTTTTCAGAAGCTGAAGTGGATTCATCTCAGAAACCCGTAAAAAGACATTTTGTTCTAAAATGTGTTGATGATAGGATAATGATTATAAATAGTAAAATGGACAAATGCAATAATAATATAGAACAAAATTCACTCAAAAAATTATTTAAAATTAAATAGTTAATCTATGAAACCGTATGGGTACGAATTAATATTAGATATACATGGTTGCGATCCATCTACTTTTAATCGAAATAGTATTGATACTTATTTTGAAAAGTTATGTACAGCAATAGATATGGTGAAATGTGAACGTTATTGGTGGGATGATGTAGGTGTTGAACCGGAAGAACAGCAAACTTCACCTCATTCAAAAGGGACATCTGCTGTTCAATTTATCCTGACAAGTTCTATTGTAATTCATACATTAGATTTATTAGGTGCGGTTTATGTAAATATATTTTCATGCAAACCATACGATAAGGAAATGGCTAAAGGAATAACTACTGAGTGGTTTAAGGGGAAAGAATGCCGTGATCACTTTATTGAAAGAATATAGAAATGATAATAACAGAAAAGGAAATAAAAATACCATTTATCAAAGGAGATAATTTAATCAGATATTTTCGGGAGAGTGTAATTAACTTACTTAACAATGATGAAATCCCTATAAGATTTGCTGTAACTAAAACAGATAACTCGTTTTATTACTGCGAATTAGGTATAATACAAAATATACCTGTAGCTTTCCCAAAAGAACGAGATAATATCTTTAACTTTCGTAAAAGAGAATTTGAGAATTGTGATAAATTCAATGCAGTAATGATTGTGCCTACAGGCATTGGCTGTGAAATTGGGGGACATGCAGGAGATGCTACTCCGGCTGCCAGATTGTTAGCATCAGTATGTGATACATTTATTACTCATCCCAATGTAGTTAATGCTTCCGATATTAATGAGATGCCTAAAAATGGCCTATATGTAGAAGGAAGTGTGTTATCTGATTTATTATTAGGAAACTGTGGGCTTAATAAAATAAGAGCTAATAGACTTTTACTACTTATTGATAAACATCAGGATAAACGAATAACCGATTCAACAATAAATGCTGTCTCTGCTGCAAGAGCAACATTAGGGCTTGATTGTCCAATAGTAATAGAAGTTGATCCTCCTGTAAAAATGACTTCAGAATTTTCATCATCAGGTACAGCCATTGGAAAAGTTGAAAATATTAACAATCTGTTACAAGTCTTAAAAAAGTATGATGGACAGTATGATGCAATTGGGATTGCTTCTGTAATTGATGTCCCGAAGGAATTCCACATTGAATATTTTGAGAAAAAAGGAGATATGGTTAATCCCTGGGGAGGTGTTGAAGCTATGTTAACTCATGCAATTACATTGTTCACTGATTTACCAACTGCTCACTCACCCATGTTTGAGTCAATGGAGATTTCTAATTTAGAAGTAGGTATTGTTGAACCCAGAATGGCAGCAGAGGCTATTTCAGCATGTTTTCTTCACTGTATTTTAAAAGGACTTCATGATAGCCCGCAGATAATAAGAGGTTCAGCAATGTTTAGTAGAGATAATATTATAACAGCAGAAGATATTTCCTGTATTGTAATTCCTGATAAGTGCATTGGGCTACCAATATTGGCAGCAATACAGCAAGGGATTCCTGTAATTGCAGTAAAAGAGAATGCAAATAGAATGCAGAACGATTTGAATAATTACTCATTTAAAAACAGTAAATTAATAATTGTAGAGAATTATTTAGAAGCAGCAGGAGTAATGTCTGCTCTTAAAAGTGGTATTTCTTTATCTTCAATAAAAAGACCTTTTGAAGATACGAATACAGTTTATGAAAAATTAAATAAAATGGAGCAATTTCCCGATTCTTTTGCAGAAAGGGTTTTAATTGATTTAATTTAATAAAAATAAATTTGTAAATTGTTTAAAATCCAAAATCAGAATATGACACTTGCCGAAATATTGAGAGATTCAAATTATAAGCTAACACAGTTTAATCTCGTAGAAATAAATGATCTTGAGAAGAAAATAATTTTAAAAGAGGTAAGGGGGAAAGAAACTCCCTATATAATGTGTGCGGTACGAAAAAAGGAAATTAAGCTTACCCCGGAAGAAGTAATACGCCAATTGTATTTGCAAGTACTTATTAATGACTATGATTATTCGGTTGAAAGAATGGAATTGGAATATGCTGTTTCGTTTGGCCGTGAAAAGAAAAGAGCAGATATTGTTATTTTTGATAAACAGCAAACTACTTCCCCTTATATTATGGTGGAATTGAAAAAACCAAAATTAAAAGACGGGAAAGAACAACTGAAATCATATTGTAATGCAACAGGTGCACCAATCGGAATTTGGACAAACGGTGATTCAATTTCATTTTATCATCGTAAAGACCCTAACTATTTTGAAGATATACCGGCAATACCGAAAGAAAGTGAAAAATTGTCAGATATACTTTCGGAACGCTGGACGATTCAAGACCTGATAGATAAAGATAAACTGAAAACCGAAAGAAAGTCATTGAAGGATTTGATTTTGGAAATGGAAGACGAAGTTTTGGCAAATGCCGGTGTTGATGTTTTTGAAGAGCTTTTCAAGCTTATTTTTACTAAACTTTTCGATGAAATGGAATCCGGTAGAAACAGAAACCGGCATCTTGAATTTAGAAATTATGGGGATACCGAAAGCGAACTAAAAGACAAAATTCAAAAGTTATTTGATAAAGCAAAGGAAAAATGGGAAGGTGTGTTTTCAGAAGATTCAAAAATAGAACTAACTGCTTCTCACCTTTCAATATGCATTTCATCATTGCAGGATGTTAAGCTGTTTAATTCAGAACTTGATGTTGTTGACGAGGCATTTGAATATTTGATCAATAAAAGCAGTAAGGGTGAAAAAGGACAGTATTTTACACCACGTTATGTAATTGATATGTGTGTGAGAATGCTTAATCCAATAGAAAGCGAAACTATGATTGATACTGCTTCGGGCAGTTGCGGCTTTCCGGTGCATACAATGTTTTATGTTTGGAAAAAGATTTTGAAAGACCTTGGTTTATCTGAGAGCCATTTATTTACACTTGAACAAAAACCGACCCAATGTACAGATTATGTAAACAATAAAATTTTTGCAATTGACTTTGATGAAAAATCGGTGCGTGTTGCGAGAACATTAAATTTGATAGCCGGCGACGGACAAACAAATGTTTTGCATTTAAACACTCTTGACTGGGAACGCTGGGACGAGAAAACCGAAGATGAAAACTGGCAGGATACATATTTTAACGGATGGAGAAAATTAAAAAAACTAAGAGCGAATAAGAAAAACAATCATGATTTTCAGTTTGATATATTAATGGCAAATCCGCCATTTGCAGGTGATATAAAAGAAAGCCGCATACTGGCAAAATATGAATTGGGTAAAAAGCCAAATGGCAAGTATCAAACAAAGGTTGGCCGTGATATTTTGTTTATCGAACGTAATCTTGACTTTATAAAACCCGGAGGGCGAATGGCAATTGTTTTGCCGCAGGGAAGATTCAATAATTCGTCTGACAAACAAATACGTGAATTTATTGCCGAACGTTGCCGTATTCTTGCAGTGGTTGGTTTGCATGGAAATGTATTTAAACCACATACGGGTACAAAAACCTCGGTTTTGTTTGTGCAAAAATGGGATGATAAACTTTGCCAGAAAGTTGATGATTACCCTATATTTTTTGCTACTATGCAGGAACCGAGTAAAGACAATAGTGGCGATAAGATTTATATTCGCAAAAAAGATAATCCGAATTATAAAGTAAAACCTAAGGAACCGCAGGCTGAGCAAAGCAAAATAATAATGGCCGAAGATCAGCAAACACATTATGTTGCAACGCCAAAGGATTTAGACGAATATTTGTTGGATAATCATGGCCACCTGATTGTAAAGCACGACCTTTTTAATCACGACTGCTTAACACAAGACGGAATTGCGGAAGCCTTTTCGGAATTTGCAAAAAAAGAGGGATTAAGTTTTTCGTAAAAGCCCCTTTAATGAAGCAAAGTATATGGCTTTGTTGGAGGGGCTGGAAGTTTCGGAAGTAAAATTATCTGAACTTGAAAATAGTATTTTTCGCTTTGATGCAGAATACTTTAAAAAAATATATTTATCTGAAGATTCACAAAGAAAGAAGCATAGCAATGAACATTTAGGAAATAATGCTTTTATTACTGATGGTCAACATGGATATCACGAAGTAGATGAAAAATCAGAAATAAGACATTTAACCGCAAAAAACTTTAAAAATTGGTTTGCAAATATTATTGATGCAGATAGACTTGCAAAATGGGTTGATGATAAAAATAAACGTTCATCTTTAAAGGTAAATGATGTTGTTCTAACGACAAGGGGAACTGTCGGATTTTGTGCACTTGTAAAAAAAGAGGTATTACCTGCAAATATTGACCAAGATGTTGCAAGAATTTCAATTACTAAAATACTTGCAATTAAACCAGAGTACCTTGTTACTTATATAAACTCAAGATTTGGTCAAGATTGGACAAGGCGAAATCAAACTGGTATGGTTCAACAAGGATTAGCACTCTGGCGTGTAAAAGAGTTTCCGATACCAATATTAAGTAGTAATTTTCAAGATAAAATTTCTGAAATAATTGAAAAATCTCACAATTCAATAATATCATCCCAACAAACCTACACCCAAGCCGAAAACCTATTATTAGAAACATTGGGATTAAAAAATTTTAAACCAGGCAAGGAGAAAGTAAATATAAAAAGTTTTAAAGAATCATTTTTAACAACGGGGCGTTTGGATGCAGAGTATTATCAGGTGAAGTATGAAGAGGTAATCGCAAAAATAAAAGATAGTAATTATGAAAGATTAGTTGATTTGGTAAACATAAAAAAATCAATTGAGCCGGGTTCAAATGCCTATTCAGAGGAAGGATTACCATTTTTGAGGGTAGCGGATTATAATAAGTTTGGTGTTTCTGAACCGCAAAAATGTTTATCTGATACTTACATAAAAGAAAACTCTGAAAAACTAAGCGATTTAAAACCAAAAGCTGAAACAATTTTATTTTCAAAAGATGGTAGTGTTGGAACAGCATATATGCTTAAAGAAAACATGAACCTGATTAGTTCAGGTGCAGTACTTCATCTTACAGTCAAAAACAAAGAAAAGGTTCTGCCTGAATATTTAACACTTGTGCTTAATTCACAACTTGTGAAAATGCAAGCAGAAAGAGATGCCGGAGGTTCAATAATATTACATTGGAGGGTTGGAGAAATAGAAAATGTTGTAATTCCAATAATTGATTTTAAAAACCAACAACAAATAAGCGACAAGATAGAAGAAAGTTTTCGTTTAAAAAAGCAATCGGAGAAATTATTGGAGATGGCAAAGCAGGCTGTGGAGATGGCAATTGAGGAAAGTGAGGAGAAGGCGATGGGGTTTATTGAGGAAAATCTAAATTTGATAAATGGAAAATAAAACCATATACCTTCCACAAAGAATCATTAGTAATTACTCCGGCTATACGGATTTAATTAATATTTATTGGCAATTAAAAAAGATTTCGAATACTGAAATTATAATAGATTTTTCGTATTGCAGATGGTTTGAGGCTAATTTGGCTGCTGTATTGGGTGCAATATTTGATAATGTTTGTGAGAATAATAATTCAATCAATATTAGCAACCTGGAAGGGAGGATTAAAAATATTCTTAACAGAAATGGTTTTTTAAAACAGTTCGGCATTCCCGATATTAAGGATACTAACAAAACAACAATACCTTACCGGGAGTTTTCACAGGAAAAAGGCCCTGGTTTCAAGGATTATATAAGGGAAAAACTATTGCAAAAAAAGAATTTTCCGGACTTAAGTATCCTAGCCGAAAAAAAGATTAATGAAAGCATATTTGAGTTGTTTGAAAATGCTTATACTCACGGGATTTGTAAGAAAATCCACACATGCGGCCAATATTTTCCAAACAAAAGGCCTGCACGCATTGATATGACAATAGTGGATATGGGGCAAACCATTAAAACTAATGTTAATCGTTTTATGGAGAAGTTTGGTAATAAAGTTTTATCCGGTTCAGAAGCAATCGAATGGGCTTTAATTAAAGGACACACAACAAAAACAGGAGATAATCCGGGTGGCCTGGGTTTAGATGTTATTTTTGAATTTATTAAGTTAAATAAGGGTAAAATACAAATTGTTTCCGCAGATGGGTATTGGGAATTTAGAAAAGGAAAAATGGAGGCTAAATTATTTGACAAAGATTTTCCGGGTACTATTGCTAATATTGAATTTAATTTAGATGATAGTAGTTATTATCAATTAAAAAGCGAAATATCACTTGATAATATTTTTTAATATCTTTGCATTATGGAAAACAAAATAAATCAACTTAGTGTTTCTGATATTATTAAAAGTGATTCGGCAGTATCGACTAAAGACGGGGATTTGGTTTTTGTTGAAATAGATAAATTAATATCGGAAAATAAAGTTGTAGAACTTGATTTTTCTGAAATTCGGATACTAATTACAGCATTTTTGAATGCAGCAATCGGCCAGCTTTATAGTAAATATGACAGCCAACAATTAAATAAATTGCTTAAGTTGACAAATGTAGCTGATGAAGATAAAATTCTTTTTAAAAAAGTTGTTGAAAGGGCTAAAGAATATTTTGCCAATAAAAAGGAATTTGAAGAATCGGCAAACAATGCATTTTATGGTAACTAAAATTACACCGATAAACGAATATTCACCAACATTTAAAGATACTTTTCTTTTCGATAATAATATATGGATATATCTATTGTGCCCACTGTCGAATTTTGATAAAAGACAACAATCAATTTATTCGAATTTTCTTCAGAAAGCTTTATCTGCAAATAGTACAATCTATATTACAAGTTTGATTCTTTCAGAATTTGTAAACCGATGTTTACGTTTAGATTATAATCAATGGAAGAAGTATCCTGAGAATATTCAATATGGCTTTGATTATAAAACAAATTTCATTGGAAGCGATGCTTATCGGGAATCTGTAAAAAGTGTTACAAATAATGTAAATAGAATTATCAGCTTAACCGAAAAATATCCTGATGATTTTCATATTATTGATTTGGATTTTATTTTGAGAAATTTGAATCATATTGATTTTAATGATTCCTACTTTATTCAAATGGCAAAAAAACGTAATTTGAAAATAGTTACACACGATGAAGATTTCTTTAATCCTTCATTTGATATTAATATAATTACGGGTAATAAAAACATTCCTAAATAATAAAAAGAAAACGCCAATAGCCTTTTAATAAATATCGAAATGTTATTGGCGTTTTAATTTCTAATCCTCCCCCGAACTCATATTTGAAACAACATTTGAAAAAGAGAATTGTTCTTTTTTCACAGGATCGTCGTAGTAATAGACTGATGCAATTTTGCAGATACCAATAATAATATCATAAATGGCATTGAATTCTTCAATGGCGTCTTCCGTGAGTTCTTTAGTAGTTTGTTTCAGGCTTTCCTGGTTGATGTCGGCATCTTTCATCTGATCGGCATATCCTATTATTGATTCTATTAGTTCAGGATTTGTTCCTTTTTCGGTAATTCGGGTTTTAAGTTCATCGGTCATAGCATTTTTGAAAGCATAAAGCAATTGAATAAGTGCTTCCTGGTTTTTCTTTTGAACTTTTTTATAGGAATGGTTAAAACCGAGAGAGTTTAGTATTTCATCGGCTTCATCGTCGAAATCAACTTCAATCTGGGTTTTCAGAAATTGAAGGTTGCGCAAAGCCGGTAGCTGAATAGAATGTATTAAAGCTGTTGCGTCACGGAGTTCCTTTTTTTTGTCAAGCCCGAGAAAATTATCAATGGCATTATCAGTTCTTGTCTTTAGGGCAGTGACAAATTCAGGTGTCCATGCGGATCGTGTAAGAGAAAGCTCTTCAAGATTGGATTCAAATGAAACCGTAATGGTTTTTGATGCGAGCAACATCTCAACATCTTTGTAATTGTAATTTCTTTGTAGATTCATAATAGTTTTGTTTTAAATTTAAAAAAATTGATTAAAAAATTAATAATGATTATTCGAATGTTTCCTGAAACTTTTTCTATTAATTCTGTTTTTAGGCAATAGGTAACCCTTGTTTGTGAAAATTATTTTCAATATCGTTGAAATGTGTTTCTAAGAGTTTGGAAATGAATGATTATTAATGGTAGAATTTAGTAATAGAAATAAAATCAACCACCAGGTTACAAAAAGGAACACTAAGGAACAAAAGGATAGACACGAATTAGCATGAATAATATTTGAGGGAATTCGTGAAATTTGTGTCACCTTATATTTTATTTAAATTTGTGCTCATGTTTTGTAAAGATGATATAATTAAACTATCAAGCCGCAGCAGTTTTAGCAGAGGTAAAGATTATTATGAGAATGGGTATATTAAAGGGATTACATGCACGGAGAACAGCTTTGAAGGAACTGTTTTAGGATCGCAATTATATAAAGTTAAACTGGATTTAGAGAATGGAGTCCTGAATTTTCATTGTAGCTGCCCTTATGATCATGGTGGGCTTTGTAAACATGAAATTTCCCTTGCATTAGCTATACTTAATGATGAGTACAACGAAAAAATTGAGAATATGAAAACTTCCCTTACCGATAAAGAAGAATTCAACAGATGTTATTTAAATACAGATAAAGAAAAAAAAATCAGTTTTCTGAAACATCTTTTAGACAAAGATTCCGACTTACAAAATCAATTTATTTCATTTATAAAAAGTAAGTCGGAAGACCTTGATAAAATCATCGGAGTTAATATTGATGAAATAAAGGAAGACACATACGAACAACTTGCTGAAATTGATTTTGATAGTATTGTAGAAGATCACGATCCATATAATGATGGTTATTATGATGATGAAGGATATATTGATACAGCGAATGATGAAATCAGTAGTGTGTTTGATCCATATAAAAATGAAGCAATCGAATATGTGAAAAAGGGAAATTTGCTTGATGCCGTTAGAATAATGCTCGGATTGTATGAAGGAACTCAAAATCTTCCTGAACTTGAAGATAATGAATATGAAGTATTTTATGAAAGTTATGATAGCGTTGCCTTTGATTTGTTAAAAGAAACTTTTAGAGAGATAATTTTATGCATTGAACAGATTGTTATTGCTGATGAATTGGTATTTAAAGCACTTGATTTATTTTTTCAGAGATGTAAAGAAGTTGAGATTAAATATTTCGACCAGGAAGAACAAGTAATTTATAACCTAAGGGATTTTGAAAAGTTCTTTCTTTCGATAATCAAAAATAAAAATATTGCTGAATATTTCTACGAGATAATAAGAAAAAATGAATTGGAAAGTATAGACCTTGCCTTTGTTTTGTTGGAAATTGCGAAGCTTAAGCAGGATGAAGAAATGTGGATAGAAAATGCTGAAAAATTTTCCGGTTTCAATCCTGAGATAGCAAAACAATTACTCGAAAAATACAAACTTATCAACAGGGAAAATGATTTTAACAAGATAGCAGAATTAGCTTTTAGGAAATGGGCAGACAGTTTCGATTTATTCCTTATAAATAATTTGAATAAAGAATCGAAAAAGGAATTATATATTGAAGCCTTAAAAAGTTATACAAAAAACAAACATAGCCTACCACATTATATTGAACTTAGAGAATATTTAAATGAAAAACAGAAAAATGAATTTGCTGACGAAGTATTGGAAGGCTATTATCATGATATTTTCTATATTCAAATATTGGATATTGAAAAAAGATTTGAAGACATTTTAGCTTTTGTCAGAAGAAAAAACGATTCATACGATTTTGAACTACTAATAGCACCCATTATAAATATTTATCCTGATGAGTGTTTTAATATTATCAGAATTAAATGTAATGCTGCAATGAATAATTATAACAGAAACAGATCAACTTACCAGCAAATGGTGAAATGGTTGGAAGTTATGAGCCGGATCAAATCAAAACAAGAGGAAACAAAACAACATATAAAAATTTTATTTGAACATAAACCTAATTTACCTGCTTTGAAAGATGAATTCAGAAAAGCACGATTGATATAAAGTAGAAAAGTTCCATTTTTCTTACTGGCAAACAGTAGTTGCCTAATTTGAAAACAGAAAATGGCAGACAGTGTTGGCTAAATTTACTACATACATTAAATCAAATGATTAAACTCATAATATCAATAATGAAGCAATAGATTTTTCATCAACATCCACAATCCCCTTTTCAGTAATAATACCGGTGATGTATTTTGCGGGAGTAACATCAAAAGCAGGGTTCAGGGCATTGGATCCCGGGGAACAGACAAGGACTTTTTCTAATTCGCCTTTATCATTTAAGCCGGTTTGGTATAAAACTTCATCCTGATCACGGTTTTCAATAATTATTTCATCACCCGATTTGCATTCGGCATCGAAAGTTGAGGTGGGTGCTGCCACATAAAACGGAACGCCGAATTCCCTGGCAAGAACAGCTTTTTCAAAAGTTCCGATTTTATTGGCTACATCGCCGTTTGCAGCTATGCAGTCGGCTCCGACTATCATCAAATCAACTTTTTGTTTCGACATTAAATATGCCCCGGCATTATCGGGGACAATTATATGCGGAATATTTTCATTTTTGAGTTCCCAGGCTGTGAGTCGGGCACCCTGGCTTCTCGGCCTTGTTTCATCAACATAAACAAATATTTTTTTTCCGGCTTTGTTTGCAAAATATATTGGCGACAAAGCTGTTCCGTAATCAACAAAAGCAAGCCAACCGGCATTGCAATGGGTTTGAACAGAAAAACCGTCTTTTATTAATTCGTTTCCGAATTCACCGATTTTTCTTGTATCATCGGCATCTTTTGCTGCAATTTCATTTGCTTTGTCAACAGCGTTTTGTATGGATATTTTTCCGGCTTCAAAAACTAATTCCGTTGCATAAAACAAGTTCCGGGCAGTAGGCCGTGTAGCTTCAATTTCTTGTTTTGCTTTTGTAACGAAATTTAAAAGATCATTTTTGGGTGCTTGTAAATATGCCTGGGCCATAGCATATCCGGCTGCTGCTCCAATTGCACCCGCACCTCTTACTATCATGGTTTTTATTGCAAATGCCGTTTCGGAATATGTTTGAGCTTTAAAGATATCGAATTTAAAAGGAAGAAGGTTTTGCTCAATTAAAAACACATCCCTGCCTTCCATCCAAACGGTTTTATAATCTTGATTTCCTACTTTCATCTTGTTGTTTTTATTCAAATTATATCCCTGAAATTATTATGCATTTTGTTTTTGCTAATACTTTAGGGAAAATGAGTGAATGAGTGAATGCAAAAATGAGTGAATGAAAAATTATTTTAGCATTCATTCATTCTATCATTCATTTAATCGTATATCTGACAGAAATTGCAGCCATATCACCCCAAACTCCCGAATATCCTACAAAGTTTATCATTGGTTTCCAATCGAAAGAAAGATTAATTGGAATTTCGGCAAAAGTGTAGGAAATCCCGATTATTCCATCAATTCCGAGAATAGTGTAACTACTACTATGATCGTCTTCCCACCATGGATTCCCACTATTTGAGGAATTCCAAAATCCGATATGTGCTCCACCTCCGTAATACCAGCTTAATCCTTCGGTATCAAAAGCAGGTGCTTCGATTTCGTACAGGCCTGTAATTAAAAATCCGCCCCAACGGGTGCTTAAGATTCCTTCAATGGCAGTTTTGTCAGTTAAGAAATGTTTAACTGTAATACCGGAAGCAAAACCTCCTCTTAGTCCAATACCGGTTTCATAATTTTGTGCTTTGATTAAACCGGAAAACGCAAATACAAACAAAATAGCTAAGCAATACTTTTTCATGGGTTCTATGTTTTTAAATTAATAATTAGATAGTTTATGTACGTTGATTTGATAAGATTATTATTATTCATTTAATAATTTTTGAAATAATTCAAGATATTTACTCACATGAAAACCATCCATAAGTGCATGATTAACATGGATAGAAATCGGCATCAGCATTTTATTATTTCTAATAAAATTTTTTCCAAAAGTGATTTTTGGAATTGAATCATCTTTTGGAGAATTTTGGGGATATTTTACCGCTGTAAATTTTATCCACGGAACTTCCGAATAATGAATTACGTTTTCATTTTTTACGGCCGGCTTCAATCCTTTTTCAAGTTGTGTTTTCTTAATGGATGTTTTGGCAGAATTTACAAACTCTTCAAAATTCCCGATATAATCAATATAAGAAAACCCGAAAGTATTATCATTTCTTTTGATTGTAGGTGAAGCATTAATAACATCATATACAATTACTTTTTCACCTTCTATTCTATACCTGAATTCTTCAACTTCGTTAGCCGCTTTTAGCGATTTGTGTAAATAATATAAAAAAAATGAAACTTTTAATTCTATTGCTTTTTTTCGGGCTTTAGTGCAATCAATTTCGGTGCAAATCCCGAAGAAAGGATCACTAAAATCTTTGAAGAAATTGAAATGGTCTTTCCTTGCCCATTCGTCAATATTTAATAATCTTTTCATGTGTTTAAAATTTTCTCGCAGAGACGCAGAGAACGCAGAGATTTTTTTTAATCATCCTCCTGTGTGTCAAATTGCCTTGCCATGGGTGTTTCATCTGTTTATAATTTTGTATAACTCGGACTATCTTCCTTATATGTTTTGTCATGATTTTTGGCTATGCTGTCAAAAATCCCGCCAAAACTATTTCCACATTCCAATTTAACCCCGCCCTGAAGGACGGGGCTATTTATCGGTGCTTTTATAATCATTCTCCTGTGTGTTCCCGAATTCTCGGGATAATGGGTGTTTCATGTTATAAAAACTCTAAAACATCCGAAAGTGTTTCAACTTCCATGTATTTTTTGTTTGAATTATGCGAGTCATCAATTTCTTCGTGAATCCATGTTGTATGATATGGAACATGAATCGCCTTACCACCCAATGAAATAACCGGAATAATATCCGATTTCAAAGAATTTCCTATCATTAAAAACTCATCTGGTTTAATCTCCAAATGTTGAAGCAGTTTTTTATAATCTTCTGTTTTTTTATCACTCATTATTTCTATATGATGAAAATACTTTGTCAATCCCGATTTTTTTAGTTTTCTTTCCTGATCCAAAAGGTCTCCTTTACTTGCAATTATCAGTTTATACTTTTTACTGATTTTATTTAATACATTTTCAACATTATCCAATAAAATAACCGGCTTTTGCAATAAATCTTTACCGATATCAATTATTTTATAAATTTCATTTGACGGAAATTTCCCATTTGAAATTTGCAAGGCAGTTTCAATCAAAGAAAGCATAAAGCCTTTTGCTCCATAGCCATATAATTCCAGATTCTGTAATTCAATTTGATACAGAAGATTATTAAGATCAGCTTCAGGAAGATAATTGCTTAAAAGATCACAAAATTTCTTTTCGGCTTCTCTGTAATATGGCTCATTCACCCAAAGTGTATCATCGGCATCAAAACCAATTATTTTAATTTCCATTTTCTTTAACCTCTTAAAATCAAATAAAACCTATTTATCTCCTAACTCATTAACAGCTAACCATGTCATAAGCCCCATTCCGGTTTCAAGGCAAGCTTCGTCAACATTAAAAGTCGGGGTGTGTAGATTTGAAACTATTCCTTTTTCTTCGTTTTTAACACCAAGGCGATAAAAGCAAGAAGGTATTCTTTCGGTAAAATAAGCAAAATCTTCGGCTGTCATCCTGACATCCAGATCTACCACATTATCTTTTCCAAGATATTCGATAGCATATTTTTTTGTATTCAAACTTACTATTTCATCATTTACAAGAGCTGGATATCCTACCGAAATATCAACATCACAATCTCCACCCATTCCTTTTGCAATGGCCTTAGCCATTTCCGCAATTCGGTGATGAGCTTTAAACCTCCACTTATCGTCGAAAGTCCTGAAAGTACCTTCGATATAAACTTCATCGGGAATTATGTTATAACTTCCGTTGGCGATAATTTTACCAAACGATAAAACCGTTGGCATATCATGCACAGCATATCGGCTGGTGATTTGCTGCAAGGCTACAATAATATGAGAAGCAATTAAAACCGGATCGATAGTTGCATGAGGAATTGCACCATGTCCTCCTTTTCCTTTTATTCGTAAAACAATTTCATCAGTAGAAGCCATATATTCTCCGGCTTTAATTCCGATTTTTCCAACTTCGAGTTCAGGGAAAACATGCTGGCCGAAGGCATTTTCAACCCTTGGGTTTTCTAAAATACCTTCATTGATCATTGCCATGGCTCCACCCGGAAATTTTTCTTCAGAAGGTTGAAAAATAAATTTAATACTGCCGTGAAATTTATCTTTAATGTTATTTAGAATTTTAAGTGTTCCGAGTAAAGATGCTGTATGGACATCGTGTCCACATGCATGCATTACACCAATATTTTTTGATTTATAATACAGATCGTTTTCTTCTACAAGTGGAAGTGCGTCGATATCAGCTCTAAGCATAACAACTTTTGAATAAGGGTCCTTTCCTTCAATCAGACCGACGATTCCCGTCTTTGCGACTCCTTTTGTAAAAGGAATATTAAATTCCGTTAATTTAGAAGCAATAAATTCTGCTGTTTCGTATTCCTGAAAAAATAGTTCGGGGCATTGATGTAAAAACCTTCTATATTCTACTATTTCAGCAAAATACTTTTTTGAAAGCTTTTGTATTTCTTCTTTTATTTTTTTCATATTCTTGAACTTAGCGATTAAAAAGTCTTACACTTTATAGTTAAGAATTAATTTCTACACTCATTTTTGCAAATATACATTATCCGCTTAAATAAGTTTGGGTGTATTAAATTCGCGAATATTTGTGTAATTCGTGTAGAAAGATGAATTTATAAAAACCCTACCTTTGCAGCATGGAATCAAAACGACAAAGCAAAATAGCAAAGCTATTGCAAAAAGACCTTGGTGAAATACTTCAAATGGAATCAACCAGATTGTTTGGAGGTGCTATGATCACTGTAACTAAGGTTTATATTACAAAAGATTTATCCCTGGCAAAGGTATATTTAAGTTTGTTTTTGGCTAAAGATAAAGAGCAAATGATCAATAAAGTAAAACAACATTCAAGGGAAATACGGCATAATTTGGCAATGAAAGTAAAAAATCAGTTAAGAGCCGTCCCTGAGCTTAATTTTTATCTCGATGATTCGTTGGATTATATTGATAATATTGAGAAATTATTGGATGAATAATTCAAGACAAGTAAATTTGGATACACAGGAATATAATGATATAATGAAATCCATACAGACAAGTTTGGAAATTAGAAATTGGGATTTCTCATGAATTTCTAATTTCCAATTTCTATATCTTGAATAGTTAATATGTAATCTATCTATTAAATGTACGTTAATTACAAAAACATTATATGCAATACGACCCTATTAAAAGAAGCCTTGGAAAAGTTTTTAATAATTCCGTTTATTTAAGAATCTTGTTTTACAAACTTCTTGACCTCTTGCTTTTAAGAACATGGCATATTAAAAAAGCAATTAGAAAATGGGCAAAAAATAATTCAAACAAAGTTGAAATACTTGATGCCGGCTCGGGATTCGGGCAATATTCTTATTATTTATCAAAAAATAAAAACCGGCAAATTACCGGAATTGATGTGAAAGAGGAACAAATTGCCGATTGTAATAAATTTTTTAAAAAAGCCGGGAAAACCAATGCAAAATTCATTACCGGTGACCTGACTAAATATTCTGAACCTAATCACTTTGACATAATCATTTCAGTAGATGTTATGGAGCATATTGAAAATGATGTGCAGGTTTTTAAAAACTTTTATATTTCTTTAAAGAAACAAGGAATGTTGTTAATCTCAACACCTTCGGATCAGGGTGGCTCGGATGTTCACGATCACGATCATGAATCATTTATTGATGAGCATGTCAGAGATGGTTATAATATTGATGAAATTCAGGAAAAATTAAGAAATGCCGGTTTTAATAGAACAGAAGCAAGATATAATTATGGAAGTCCCGGAAAGATTTCATGGAAATTATCGATGAAATATCCAATAAAACTGCTTAATGTTTCAAAAATATTTTTCATCGTCATTCCGTTTTATTATTTGATTATTTTTCCGTTTTGTTTGATATTGAATTATTTCGATTTAATTCTCAAACATAAAAACGGAACGGGTTTGTTGGTAAAAGCGTGGAAGGAATGAAAGAAACAGAAGATTGGTGATCAGTGATCGGTAATCGGTGATCGGTTGGTAGATGGTAACCATAAACATGAAACATGAAACCTGATACCTGAAACATGAAACAAGAAATAATAAACAAGAAACAAGAAACAAGAAACAAGAAACAGTCAACGTTATTCAAACATTGTCAATGATCAAATCGAAACCCGAAACCTGAAACTTGAAACCTGAAACCCAAAACAAAATTGAATCTACCGTTTTACATAGCCAAAAGATATTTGATTTCGAAGAAATCGCACAATATAATTAATATTATATCCGGTATTTCTGTTGCGGGAATTACAATAGGAACTATGGCTCTGATAGTTGTACTATCAGTTTTTAACGGCTTTGAAGGCCTTGTTACTTCGCTTTTTAATACTTTTAATCCCGATCTGCAAATAACTGTCAAAGAAGGTAAAAGCTTTACTCCTTCCGAAATAAATGCCGAAAAAATAAAGGAAATACCCGAAGTTGAATTTTTTACTGAAGTTATTGAAGAAAATGCTCTTTTCAGATATAAATCTAAACAACATATTGTTACAATAAAAGGTGTCAGTTCTGAATTTAAAAATATGAGTCGACTCGATTCAATGCTGATTGACGGAGATTTTGTTCTTGAAAAAAATGGAAATAATTACGCTATTCTCGGTGCCGGAATTGCTTATTATCTTGGTATTTATCTTTACGATTATAAAGACCCAATTTCTGTTTTTGTACCCCGGAGAACAAAAAGTATGGGTTTTAGTTTTGAAAATGCTTTTAATAGTAGCATTCTGATTCCTGCAGGAATTTTTTCTGTCCAGCAGGATTTTGATACAAAATATACTATCATACCAATCTCGCTTGCCAGAGAATTGCTTGAATATTCCGATGAAGTAACTTCAATAGAAATCGGACTTAAACCGGAAGCAAATATTGATAATATTAAGGAAAAAATTCAAAAAATTGCAGGCGAAAATTATTTAATAAAAGACCGCTTTCAACAGCAGGAATTTCTGTATAAGATCATGAAATCGGAGAAACTCGCTATTTTTCTGATCCTGACATTTATTTTAATTATTGCAACTTTTAATGTAATAGGTTCTTTATCAATGCTGATTCTCGATAAGAAAAAAGATATTGCAGTATTAAGTAGTATGGGCGCCTGCCAACAATTGATCAGAAGGATATTTTTATTTGAAGGACTTCTGATTTCATTGAGTGGCGCAATTGCAGGCTTGTTTCTCGGAGGATTATTATGTTTTCTTCAGCAACAATTCGGATTAATACGACTTGGTGAGAATGACAGCACTTTTGTTGTGACTTTTTATCCTGTAACAATGCAATTTCTTGATTTTATTTTTGTGTTCATTACTGTTTTAATAATCGGTTTATTTTCAGCATGGTATCCGGTCAGGCAGATTTCAGGGAAATACTTAAAACAGAGTTTGTAAGCTAAAAAGAATATTATTTTTAGACACTGATTTTCATAGAAAACGCAGATCAATCAGCGATAATCCGCTCAAAAAGTGTTCTATTTATTATATTCATATCATTATTTTTATGCAAAAATACTAAAATACATGAATAAACTCATGTAATTTAACTTAATTACATGAGTTTATTCATGCAATTAATATATTGTTAATCTAAAATCTCTATTCATAATAATGATTTTCGTTGAAAACACAGATAAAATCATAATAAATCAGCATTGATCAGCTTCAAATCTTGGTGTTTAGTCCAAATAGCCATGAAATTTTGCACAATTTCTTTTGACTCTCTTTCAAATAAATTTATATCTTTGTAGGTTATATTAAACACATCTGATGAATAATCAAAATAAAATATACAAAATTTCTACTGCCGTTTTGATTTTATTTCTGATATTTTCATTTCATCCAAAACATGTTTTTAGTGAGCAAATCCAAGTAAATCAAGATAATATTAACAAACTATTAATTAACGAAAACACAGATACCAGATTAAACATTTCAAATTTTTTATCAACATTTAATGTGGAAGAAATTGAAAACAATGAGTTTTCAATTATAAACATTCCCGGATATGCATATACAACAACAATAGGGAATCCAAAACTTCCTGTTAAAAAAGAATTAATTGAGTTACCTTTCGAAGCTGAAATTGAGATAAATATTCTTAGTTATAATATAAAAGAATTTCAAATTAGCGAGTTAGGATTTTCAAATCTGATTTTTCCGGTTCAACCTCCGGTACCAAAAGATTCGTCTTTTCAATCAAAAATTATAATCAACAATGAAATATATCTTCAGAATTCTTTTTCGCCGTCAGAAATTGTAAGTGTTGAAATACTTGGTGTTTTGAGGGGTAAAAGACTTGCCCGCCTGAATATTTCGCCAATTCAATATAATCCGGTCTTGAATTCAATTAAAGTTTATGAAAAGATTGAATTTGAAATTGAGTTTAAAAATCCAAATATTGAAAAAACAAAGCAATTAAACTATCTAAATCACACACCGTATTTTAGTAACATAAATTCATTATTTTTAAATTCGAAAAAGCTAAAAAGTTCCGACACAATTCCTAATGTTCCTATTAAATTTGTTATCCTCTCCGATTCAATATTCAAAGAACAATTACAACCATTTGTGGCCTGGAAAACCAAAAAGGGTTTTAAAGTAATAGAAGCATATACCAATCAACCGGAAGTTGGAAACACAACCGAATCAATCAAATTATTTTTGCAATCACTTTATGATTCAGGAACACCGGATGATCCACCCCCAACTTTTTTATTGATAGTTGGTGATATTAGTATAATACCTTCATTTGAGGGAACAACTGGAAACTTATACCATATTACCGACTTATATTATTGTGAGTATTCAGGAGATTATTTGCCTGAATTGTTTTATGGAAGATTTTCGGCAAATAATACTGAAGAACTTCAAGCACAAATTGATAAAACCCTTGAATACGAACAATTTTTAATGCCTGATACTTCTTTCTTAAACAAAGTTGTTTTAATTGCAGGAATGGATTCACAATATGGCCAGGTTTATGGAAATGGTCAAATTAATTATGAAACTTCATATTATTTTAATACCCAACATAATGTTGATACTTTTGCATATCTCTATCCTGAATCCGGTTTATATTCGGCAGAAATTAAGCAACATATCAGTGATGGAGTAGCATTTGTAAATTATACAGCACATGGAAGTTCAAATGGTTGGGAAAATCCATCTTTTAAAACTTCTGATATTCCCGATCTTCAAAATGATGGAAAGTATCCATTAATTATCGGCAATGCTTGTTCAACAGGTGAATTTCAGAAATACGAATGTTTTGGCGAAGCTTTACTTAGAGCCGAAAACAAAGGTGCAATCGGTTATATTGGAGCTTCTAATGTTACTCATTGGGAACCTGATTTTTATTGGAGTGTTGGTATTGGTGAAATTTCCGAACATCCTACCTACGAAACCACAGGACTTGGAATGTACGACAGAGCTTTTCATGATAACGGTGAAGTTTATTCTGATTGGTATATTAGTCAGGGACAAATGATTTTTGGAGGTAATCTTGCCGTTAGTCAATCCGGAATTTATGATGAGTATTATTGGGAAGTTTATAATTTGTTAGGAGATCCTTCTCTCAGTATTTATTTTTCTAATCCCGAACCTGCATTTGCCATATATGATTCCGTAATGCCACTCGGTACACAGCAATTTACCGTAATAACCGAGCCTTATGCTTACATTGGGATTTCAAAAGATGGCGTGCTTCATGGAGCAGCAACAGCCAATTCCTTTGGTGAAGCAAAAGTTTCATTAATCCCGATAAATACAAGTGGATATGTTGATATTGTAATTACAAAACAAAATTTCCAACCTTTAATTGATAGTATAATTATTAATTCTCCGGAACCTCCTTACGTTATTCTTAACAATTTCTCAATTAATGATGAAGCGGGAAATAATAATGGTATTATTGATTTTGGAGAAACAATTTCATTAAATATTGAAATTAAAAATTTTGGGAATACTGAAGCTAATAAGGTGTCGGTTAACTTATTAAGCTATGATGAAAACATTACAATTATTGATGATTTCAAAAATTTTGGAAATATTCAGGCGCAGGATTCAATTTTGATTTTAAATTCATTTTCTTTTATAGTTGATAGCTTGGTTCCCGACCAGCATCTTGTAATTTTACATTTAGAAATCAATGATACATTAAATAATTCGTGGAATTCGGTTTTTGCATTAGTCTTAAATGCTCCTCGATTAACAGCAGGTAACTTAGTAATCGACGACCAGGTGACAGGAAATGGAAATGGAATTTTAGACCCCGGTGAATCTGCCGATGTTTATATTATTACTGCAAACGAAGGCCATAGCAATGCAACAAATACAATTGGGATTATTTCATCAGAAGCAGAGGGTTTAGGTATAAACCAATCACAATTTGATTTCAATTTGCTTGAACCTAATGTTTTTATAGAAGGTGTTTTTAATATATCGCTTGATGACAAAACGCCCAAAGGTAGTATTTTTGAATTAAATTATGATGTGAGTTCAGGCAATTACGTATTCACAAAAAGTTTTATTCTTAAAGCAGGATTGATTTTTGAAGATTTTGAATCTGGCGATTTCAATACCATAGATTGGGTAAACAACCCTCAAGGGAGTACAACTCCTTGGTTTATAACTGATGAAAATCCACAATCCGGTGAATTTTGTGCAAGATCGGGAGCTATTGAAAATATGCAAACATCGGCTTTAACCGTTGGATTTAACGTTTTAATTACTGATTCGATTTCGTTTTTCTACAAAATATCTTCCGAACCTGATTGCGACTACCTTGAATTCTATATTGACGAAAATTTAATTGACAGATTCTCAGGTGAAAATGATTGGAAAAGAGTGTCGTATCCTGTTAATATGGGCGAACATGCTTTCAAATGGATTTATGACAAAGATTTTTCTAAAAGTTCGGGTGAAGATTGTGCATGGATTGATAATGTTCTATTCCCTCCGGTATCAAAATTATTATTTATTGAAACTTTAACTAATCCCGAAAAAGAAGATATTATTTGTTATCCGAATCCTTGTACAAACCAAATTTCGATAACTTATAAATTACCTAAATACTCTCCGGTAACAATTAATATTTATAATTCTTCATGTGTCAAAATAGCCACTTTAATTGATAATGAAGATAAAAACTTTGGAAGATATACTCTAACATACGAAACAAGCATGCTAAAAAGTGGTATATATTTCTGTGTTTTCAATACCGGAGCTCAACAAATAGTTAAAAAACTGGTTGTTTTGTAATCTAAACATATGCATTAATTCAATACAGAAACACAAAACAGACAAAATGGTTGGATAAATTTTCGAATAAATATTTAATTAAATGAGGGATTATTATTTAAGAAATGTCAAAACATTATAAATACTGTGAAAAATTTCCGAATAATATTTGTTTTTAAAATTATTTTCGTCTTTTCAATTCATTCATTTTCTCAGGATATACATTTTTCCCAATTTTATAATTCACCATTAATAATTAATCCTGCATTAACCGGAAATATTAATGAAGAGTTTCGTGCCGGTTTAAACTATCGAAACCAAGGTGAAAGTATTACAGTTCCTTATAAAACCTTTTCGGTATTTCTTGATTCTAAACTAATACCGAACTTTCTAAGGCGCAGTGAAATTGGAATTGGAGGTTTGTTTTATAATGATAATGCAGGTGATGGAAATTTGCAAAATTCAACAGGGATGCTTTTTTCATCATTCACAAAAGGCTTTAACAGGCATAATACTTTTTTGGCAACAATCGGTTTTTCTGTAGGTTTCTTTAACAGGAGTGTAAATTTTGCAGAATTAACTTTTGATAATCAGTGGAATGGAACAAGTTTTGACCCGACTCTATTAAGTAATGAGCCTTTTAAAAATAGTTCAGTTTTTGCAGTGAATTTTAACTTTGGGATGCTGATCTCATATTCATTTTCTCGTAAAATAATAGCAATACTTGGCGCAAGCCTGAGTCATATAAATCAACCCAAAGTATCTTTTTATGAA
This sequence comes from uncultured Bacteroidales bacterium, assembly GCA_964462015.1. Taxonomy (GTDB): domain Bacteria; phylum Bacteroidota; class Bacteroidia; order Bacteroidales; family JAEINX01; genus JAEINX01. Next base: position 87,502 of record CAYWXI010000019.1, read on the forward strand.
TCAGATAACAGATTAGATCAGAAATATATATTTCATGGAGAGGTAAAAGTTGAATTAAAAAAATCTGTTTCGATATCACCGGGATTTATGTACTCAATCCAGGGTGAAAATTATGAAGCCCTTTTTGGATCAAACATCAGTTTTGGTGAAAATGATTTGAAAATTAATTGCGGACTTTGGTATCGGTTTGAAAGAGACATTATTCCTGTTGTGGGATTAATTTACGATAATTATTATCTTTCATTAAGTTATGATGTAAACATATCAAATCTTCAAAAAGCTTCAAATTATGGTGGTGGATATGAAATTTCATTAATTAAATCATTTTCTATAAATAAAAAATATTTGCCATGCAGAAGTTTCTAACTTTAATGCAATTTTTTATGAATCTGTTGTGAATCATATCATCCGCAATCTTCCATATTAAATGGATGTTAAATTAAATAAATGACAAAAAACATAAAAATAAAACCCGGAATTTCAAATCTGAAGCATTTCATACTATTCCTGTTTATTTCTTCATTTGGAATTATATATGCAAGTGATTATTATTGGGTTGGAGGAATCGGAGATTGGTCGGATATTAATCATTGGGCAACAACATCAGGGGGGGGGGTTCTTCATGCACAGGTACCGACAGTAAATGATAATGTATATTTCGATGCTAATTCTTTTCTGACAGGAAACTGTACTGTTACCATTAACTCAAAAAATGCAATTTGTAATGATATGGATTGGACCGGAGCCGCTTTTAATCCCAGGCTTACGGGGCATGATACTACAAGTTTACGTATTTATGGTTCGTTAAAATTCTCAGCTAATATGGTTCAAAACTATGACGGAGTTGTTTATTTCGAATCAACAAATACAGGGGAAACCATTACTTTATCAGGAAAAAAATTCATTAATCACATTTATTTTCAGGGAAATGGAGGAGGTTGGCAAATTAATGATGATTTCTCAACATTGAAAAATATTTACTTTATTCATGGAAATTTGTCAACTAATGGCCATAAATTAAGCTGTGAAAGATTTTACTCAGATTATAAAAATCCAAGGACATTAGATTTGGGCAATTCTTTGATTGAATTAGATTACTGGGCCATTGATGGAACAAATCTTGATTTCGATGCTTCCTCATCCGGTTTTATTTTAACTGATACTTTAATTAATTATTATGGCAATAAATTGATTTATAACGACATTAGTTTTTCCGGACCTAATGGTTTATTATCTAATAATAATGTTTATGTAGTTTATAACAATATTGAATTTCTTGCTGAGGGTAATGTTTCAGGTGATTGTAAAATTGATTCAGTGATTTTTTATGATCAGGGTTTTATATCAGACAACGATTCCATGAATTTTGTTTTATTTGAGAAAAATGGAAGTATTTCCGGTGGAAATCATGTGATTAAAAAAGCAATATTTGAAAGTAACGGAATCGTTGAAGGTAATAATGAAATTGATACTTTGCATTTTTTTCAAAGAGGTTATGTTTTTGGAAACAATATAATTGAAGAATTAATAATAAAATTAAGCGGAATTATTGATGGAGAAAATATTATTCATCAGGCAAATTTAGAAGGTAATGATACACTTAGAGGAGAGAACACTTTTGATATATTAACATTTTCACCCGGAAGCACTTACACCTTTTCCAATAATTCAACTCAAACAATAAATGATGAATTAAATATTACAGCTAATTGTTACCAGCCTATAAGAATGTTGAGCGACACAAATGGATTACAGGCAAATATTGTTAAAGTCAATGGTTCGGTAATTGGAGATTTTTTATCATTAAGAGATTTAAACGCACTTGGTAGCACCCCTTTTATTGCTAATAACTCAGTTGATCTCGGCAATAATACAAATTGGACAATTGAAACCACAAACGGAATTGATCTTTATTGGGTTAATGGCTCAGGCAATTGGAATGACCCCGATCACTGGGATATTTTATCCGGCGGCCCCGGAGGTCATTGCCCTCCAAACGAATTAGACAATGCTTATTTTGATCAAAATTCTTTCACAGATTCAAATTCGGAAGTAAATATAAATGTTAGTAATGCAGTTTGTAAAGATATGAGCTGGGAAGGTGCAGGCCATTCACCGGTGTTATCAGGAAATTACAATAATAACTTACGAATTTATGGATCACTAACATTTATTGAGCAAATGAATGTCGTGTATGAAGGAGAAACATTTTTTGAAGCAACAGAATTGGGTCAAACAATAAATTCTGCAAATCATGAATTTAGAAATAATATTTGGTTTAACGGAAAAGGTGGAAGTTGGTATCTGAGTGATAATCTTGCAACTCAAGGTGCTATATCTTTTCAACAAGGTGAAATATATACTTTGGCAAATGATATTGCTTGTGATAATTTCAGTTCAATTGATACTACAGTAAGAACATTAAATCTAAGCACTTCAACGGTTTCACTAAATGGTGAGAATAAAATTGTTTGGGGAATCAACGGAATAAACTTAAATCTTTTTGCCGATTCTTCATTAATTATTTCAAATAATTCTCATGGAGAAATATACAATTATTATGGAAACAAGTTTATTTATAATAATATAGAATTTTATGGAAACGGATCCAAGTTAGACCATATTGGAGTTTATTGTACTTACAATCTGGTTAGTTTTTATGATTATTCCGGTTCAATAGTAGGAAATTGTAAAATAGATACAGCAAGTTTTTTTGGAGCAAACGGAATAATTTATAATAGTGATACTATTAAAGCTGCTTTATTTTACGAAAAAGGAGGTCGGTTATATGGTGGTAATCATATTGTTGAAATTGCAGTATTTCATGACGATGGGGATATAATTGGAAATAATAAAATCGATACTGTCTTGTTTTTTAGCAATGGTGAAATCTATGGAGGAAATACAATTGATACAACAATAATATATAATGAAGCTATAATTTCCGGAGAAAATACAATTAGAACAGCGACACTTCTCGGAGATGGAAAATTTGAAGGCGATAACATTTTTAGTGATTTAACTTTTTCAAAGATGCGGTCTTACTACCTTGAGAACAGTCATACTCAAACCATAGTAAATAATTTTAATGCAATTGGATCTTGTACCGGCCCAATTATAATTCATTCTGATGAAAACACTCTGGAGGCTAAAATTGAAAAAATTAATGGCGCAGTTGAGGCTGATTATTTATTACTACGCGACATAAAAGCAATAGGCAATGAAACTCCATTCATTGCATATAATTCTGTTGATCTGGGAAATAATTCAAATTGGAACATTTTTTCAAGCACACCTAAAGATCTTTATTGGGTTGATGGCACTGGAAACTGGACGGATTCATTACACTGGGACGGAGCATCAGGTGGGCCGGGTGGATATTGTATTCCGACACCAATCGACAATGTACATTTTGATAGCAACTCTTTTCTTAGTGAAAACGATACTATTAAAATTGATATTGGCAATGCAACTTGTCATAATATGGATTGGACAGGTTCAGAGTTCAATCCCGTATTTTCAGGTGACGAAACAAATAATTTAAGAATCTTTGGCTCATTATATTTAACTCAAGATATGTCTTTTGAATTCAATGGCCCCATTTTCTTTGAATCAACAGAAAAAAATAATCATATTAAAAGTAATGGAAATAGTTTTTATAATAATATTTCCTTTCAGGGTATTGATGGAGAATGGATTTTGGATGACACTTTATCTTGTCTTTATAATATAAAGTTGATTCAGGGAAGTCTGATTACAAACGAAAAACCTGTAATTTGTAATTCAATTTGGTCCGATTATACAAATCACCGAGATTTAGATATTGCTTCATCTACAATAATTATCAATGGTTCAGGGATGAATACATGGGTTTTAGATGGAAATAATTTAGATTTTTCTGCTCAAAATTCCTTAATAATTTTTACTTCTGAAAACGCATATTTAAAAAATGAGAATGGAAATTCTTTTGAATACCATAATATTAGATTTTTAAAAAATTCAGAAATTAATCACATGAATGCATTTACCAGGTATAATTTAATTGAGTTTAACAATACCGGTAAAATACATGGTAATTGTATCATAGACTCCGTGATTTTTGAAGGCTCAGGAAGCATATATGGTTCTGATAACATAAATTATGCACACATTTTGGGCCCGACAGGGGATCTTGTTGGAGGAAATCATGTAATAAATGAATTAATTTTTGAAAATACCGGGAATATTAGTGGAAACAACACAATTGATTCATTATTAATATTTGGAAAAGCAAATATTTCGGGGAACAATAATATTAATTATGCTATTCTTCAGGGTGACGGCATTTTAAACGATTATAATATTTTTAATACACTAAAGTTTACTCCCGGAAACACTTATGAATTAGAGGCGCTAAAAAGTCAAACTATTAAAGAAAATTTTTATATAAGGGGCAATAATTGTTTTCCGATAACATTACGATCTCAAAACGAAGGCCTTCAAGCAATAATTTCTGTACCGGAAGATACAGTAAGTGGTGATTTTATTGAAATGAGAGATATTCAGGCTATGGGAGGAGCAAAATTCTATTCAGGTAATTATAGTACTGATATCTCTAATAATACGGGCTGGGATTTTACTAACTCCCCCGGATATATTTTTGGTTTCCCACCTGATACTACAATTTGCTCAGCTGATGTTACTATTATTGGAACTGGAAATTTTAATACTGACGAAAACACAACATATTTATGGCAGGACGGTAGTACCGGAAGTAATTTCACAATTACAAATGAAGACACATTGTGGCTTAGGATTAATTATGCTACCAATTGCTCATACACTGATTCTATTATAATTTATAGAAAACCTTCACCCTATGTTGATCTTGGAGGGAATCGTTCAATGTGTTTTGGCGACACTATATTTGTTCCGATTAAATCGGAAAATGTAAGTTATTTATGGAATGACGGATCACCGGATTCAATCAATTTTGCTGCGGAAAGCGGAATTTACAAAGTCACGGTAACCGCTAATAATGGATGTACTGCTGCCGATAGCATAATTTTAGTTAGCATTCCTAATCCTTATGTATTTATTGGAAATGACACAACTTTAAATTTCAATGACCAAATTAGCTTAAATGCTAATAATCCGGGAGCACATTATTTTTGGTCAAATGGTGATACTACCCAAATTATTACTGTTAGCGGAAATCAAACAATTTGGGTTGAAGTGGAAAAAGATGGGTGTTTTGGGTACGACACAATTTTTATTAGCGAACATCCTCATTGCATTATTGCTGTTCCCTCTGCTTTTTCACCAAATGGAGATGGCCAAAATGATAAACTTTTTGTTCGTGGTGATGGATTTACAGAGTTTGAACTCCAAATCTTTAACCGTATCGGCGAGATGGTGTTTCAAACAAATAATAACAACTTTGGTTGGGATGGAACATATAAAGGACAAAAGCAAGAGGTGGATGTTTATATGTATTTTTTAAAAGGCACTTGTATTAGTGGCTACCAGGTAGTTAAAAAGGGGAGTGTGACTTTGTTGCGGTGAGGTTGGTTAATGGGAGAATGCTTAAATGAGAGAATGATAGAATACCGAAAAAATTAGGGCTGTTTATTCCTAATATTTTTAAATTTAATTCTTCTTTTCAGTTTCTTTCATTGCCTTTGAGGGGATGATTTATAAAACACTAATACGATATTATTCAAAAAAACAATAAAAGCTGTCAACATCCGCAGAAGACAATTGGATATATACATAAAAATTAAATATATAAGAATTTAGATAATGACAAGACCGAACCAAATAAATATTCAATACCATAAAACAAAATATGGAGAATTTATTATTGGTTCATTTGATAAAAAACTCTGTATTCTTGATTTTCGATATAGAAGAATGAGAAAAACGGTTGACAACAGAATTAGAAAAGGGCTTAATGCTGAATTTGTCGAACAAGATGATAGAATTATACAAGAAACAAGAAACCAACTTGATGAGTATTTTAATGGCAAAAGGAAAGAGTTTAATGTTCCATTATTAATGGTTGGTACTGATTTTCAGAAAAGTGTTTGGGAAGCTTTAATGAGTGTATCTTATGGTAAAACTTCTACTTATTTAAATTTAGCAAAAAAAATAGATAATAAAAAAGCTGTAAGAGCAGTTGCTAATGCAAATGGAGCAAATTCAATAGGAATAATAATACCTTGTCATCGAATTATTGGGAGTAATGGAGAGTTAGTTGGATATGGCGGTGGATTACCGATGAAAAAAAGACTATTACAATTGGAAGAAGATAATTCGGACACTAATCAAATTAGAATGATATTTAATGATAAAGAATAAAAGTACTACATTGGCTTAAACCTGTATAACAACAATTTAACCATATAACAATTTAACAATAATGCTTTAACAAAACTTAACTTGTAAATGAAAATTATTAAGCTGTTTTTGTGATCGCAATACTTATTTCTTCAATCCCAAATTTCCTACCACAGTTGATGAATATCTTTCCTGTTTTCAACATCGCATGACCCAAGATCAAACTCCATATATTTCAACTTGTCTTTTTTTGGTGTTCATTTAGGTTAAGGAGTTTAGTTTTAATTTTCTGAGATTTTGGTAAGCTATATGTTAACTGTTGCATATCCTTAGTAAGCTTAATGGCCTTTTCCGGGAGTATTTCTATATGATGTATACCAACGGTTTTTATGACTTTATTCTTTCTGCCGGCTTTTTGTACGATTTATATACTTATCGAGCCGGTGCGGTTCTTGTTTTTTCTTATAAACATGTCACAAATATACACCGCATGACCCAATCACACAATTTTAGCATACTAATTCCTTATATCTGTGTTGATTATGTTTTTATGATAACTGTTGTGTTGAAAACAGGTGA
>CAYWXI010000020.1:0-92023 GCA_964462015.1 uncultured Bacteroidales bacterium
GAATTTTGTTCCATAATTGCTTAATTTTTGTGTCAAGCTATTCTAGAGTATTACACGTTGATACTTTAACAATAAAATTTGATAAAAAAAAAGAGGCTCGTGGGATACGGGCCTCTTAATAATACAATTTACAACTATTTTATTGAGGTGGGGTGTAAATATAGTCATTATTTCTGTAACCAGGTAAATTTTTATACCAATCTTGATAAATAGTACCATTTGACTCAGCCCAGTCAGAAAATTTTAAATATGCTTGAGAAATCTGTACTTTTTCATTTGGATAATCAAACTCAGAAAAAATATTTATTGCCCATGGTAAGTTGGTTACAGTTCTGTAATATCTGTTCTCATTAGGTTTACTATCATCAGCTATAGTGCCAAACAAATCTGTATCAACAAGATCGCTAGGTACATAATCAGGTAAATGTATTTCATAAGCACGGTTTTCATCTGCTATCAAAAATGGATTATACGGAGGGCTGCCTAAATCTTCATGAGTGTAATTGCCAGTTAGATCAATAGAAATTTCAATTGTATCTTGTGGAGTTATATATGGCGCTCCTACAACTGTATTAACCCCAATTCCTCCTCCCTGGTAAGGTAGAATATTGAAACTATTATCATAAACAATGATTGTTGCATTTGTTTGATTCGCTTCAAGATTATTTACTGGATCAAGATTCACATATCCGTCCCTTATATCGTATCCTGTAACTGAAGAAACCTCATTTGACGGTATAGGTATCTGAAACCCAAAACCATTTAAATAACCTGCACCTGTAGCCAGAATAACAAATTTACCGTTAATATGCACAATATCATTATTATTGTTGGTAATTTGATTGAATTGATAGTTTATAACCAGATCATTGAAATCGTAGTCACCGGTTCCCGGCCAAAGATCCTCAAAAGCTAATGTCCCAAATTCAACAACACAGGGATAATGATTATCAAAAGAATATTCAGGATCATCCGGATAGTCGTCATAGGCATCCGGAATTCCATCTCCATCAGAATCAACTCCTAAATAATCAATTATAGGAATATCAAGAACGGTACAAGGAATGGGATCAACGCTAATAAAAAATATTGCATCATTAAAATCATGATCGCAAGTGTAAGGATCACTACCAAGATTATCTCTTTGAATATCTTCAAATCCTAAAATCAGTTTATTTCTTGAGGGATCATTTAATAAAACGCTATGTTGTTTATATTCAGGGTCAACTTCCGGATTAAAATCTCTTTCGGAATAATAAAGATTCTTTCCGTTTGTTACCTGGCCACCAACCCATCCATCGGATATTAAAACCCATCCGATACCGGTTGAGTCAGGAAAAGTACCTATATTTACTTTATTACCCGATTGTAATCCGCCACCACTTCCCTGATATGAAACATTTGGAAAAATGATAGTAATTGTATCTATTTCGTTTACCGCTGTGGGAGGCGAATTAATATTATAAGTATAAAAACCAAGAACATTTTTATAACTTGCACCCTCATGAATAAAAGTAACATAAACATCTGCACCACATTCCAAAAGAAGATCATGTTCAAAATCAACCGATAAATATTCAGGATGAGTGTTTGCAACATTTTGACCGTTGGGCAGGCTGTTATTGATGTCTTGCAGAAAATCCGCTGATATAACGTCATTATCAGGTTCTAAATAATCAGGTACTCCTTGATTATTATAAGTTCCAAGAAAATTGTAAACACTATTTGTGCTTTTTGGCATTAACGAAATTGTAGATTTTTGATGCTCAAATTTCCCTCCAAAAGTGTATTCAACAGTATTATTAACCACAGGAACTTTAATAAAATCCACTAATCCGATTTGCTCGGTTGCTAATACAATTTCTTGTAAGTAAGAAGCTATTGGCCTTTTTGCTTTAAAAATACCATTTGCGTCTGTTACACCTTTAAGCATTAATAATCCTCCATTCTCAGGAAGATCAGTATAAACCTTAACAATTGCGTTTGGAAGCGGTTGATCCTGATTGTCTTTTGCGTGTATTTTAATATCAATATCTTTCGCAGTTGACCAGTCAAAATTTGGGTCAACTGGAAGGTGTTCAATATTAGTTGTAGCATTGTCAGTGCTTTCTTCGTAATCATCTTTTAAACATGAGACAAAAGAAGTTGTTACGAATATTAAAAAAAATACGATGATTGATTTTCTTTTTTTCATTTTTATATTTGTTTTTAATAATATGATATTGACGTTGTCAAGTAATATGCCAAGATAAAAAGAGCTGTTAACCAGTATGTTTTAAAATGGAACGATTCCCAATATTGGAAAAATGTGTCAAATAGAAAAAATTGTAAATATGTTATTGCGAAGCCTGCAATAAAATGTTACTCCAAAACCAGAATAAATCAATAATTAGATATATGGTTGTCGGATAGATTAATTTCTCAATAATTGATCTAGGCAGACTTTCCCTGGCTTGTCGATTCAAATTTATTTTCCTTAATAAATTTTCTGAAGATCGGTAAGAATGTATAATAGATTATAAATGAAATTGGTATTGAAATAATTAGCCATGCTAGAATTCCCAGCAATGTTTGTAGCCAGAGATGTTGAATGGCATATATCCAATCTTCTTTAAACATAGCAAGAACTTCATTAAAAGAAAATGGAACAAACGAATAGCCAAAAATCATTTCTCCCAAACTTATGAAGGGAATAATAAGTAATATTTGAAGAGGGTATAATGAGATATTAATAAGGAGTATTGCCGGTTTGTTTAGCCTGAATATTAATGCTGAAAGTAAACATAAAACTGTGGTGATGCCTATTATTGGAAAAATCCCGAAAACAACACCAAAAACCATTGTCAGAGATAGTTTTTCAGGTGTAATTCCTTGCTTTAGAAACCCTAATATCGGAATCCAAATTTTATATTTTAGATATTTTTTCGTTTTTAGTTCAAAGATAACAAAAAAAGAAATAACAATCTCCTTTATTCTCAATATATTTTGTTTATATCAAACATAAAAGGATCAGAAAGTTGTCTTCTTTCATTGTAATATGGGAAGTTTCCTTTTGAAACACCAAATCCACCTCCAATTGAAAAATTTTCATTAATCATGTATTGAAACTCCATCGTCATACCATGATTTTCAAAATTAAATGCACGAGGATTAATTTCCGGACCATTTTGAATATTACTTTCACGATAAAACATTCCTCTGATTGTAAGCCTGTTGTTTATTTGGTATTGCCCTTCTCCATATAAATATGTATATGAAAAATTCCCTTTTGCAGGAAAATAGTTTGTCAATTCATTTGATGAATTAATAAAGTTATTCTTTCCAAGTATCATACCTCCATTCAAACTCAGCTTTGGACTGACATTATAGAAAAATTGAGGTGAAACAAAAGTATTTGTAAAATTATAATTATTAAACCCAGTTCCAAAACCTGCACCAATTTCCATTCTGATCTTTAATTTCTTTTCAAAAGGATCAAGTAATACCGATGTGTCATTTTGGTTTAATTCATAGTGTTTAATAGGTTTATTAAAACAATTAACTCTATTAATGAATTGTCCGGATACATTATTTATAATTAAAAATAATACTGAAACACCTAAGAATATTTTCATGTTTTTTATTTAATATTAAATTTTTTCAAACAATAAAAATCCCTATACCCCGATTATAAAAAGGATCGGGGCCTTCCGTCTGCTAAATTACTCTTTTTTATACAAAATCCCACCAAAACCAAAGAAAGGTATAATAATAAAGCGATTATGAAAAAATCAGATGTAGATTTTTTATGATTGAATATGGTAAAATCGAGTTTTTGATAAGTTCAGAGAGTAAGAACTATGAGTTCAGTTTAAAAACTAAAGATTTTGGGCTAAAGCCCACCAATTGTCTGGTTTTCAATAACCCCACGCTTAAGGGTGGGGTTAGTTATGATCTTGTCAACCTGGGCTTTAGCCCGAACTATTAAATTATTCATACCTTTTTATACTGAACTCAACTATGTAATTATTGAAAAATATGTAAGTCTATACCAGAATCAATATTCATCTTATAAGTTTAGCTCTATCAATCCCTCGGGGGCATTAATATAAATTGTTTTATTATCGCTATCAACACTTTTCACAATTTCATCAACAATCGGAATCAGGATTTCTTTTTCATTATATATTATTTGCAAAAGAGATTGTTCAGGAAGCTCAAGAATATCATTGATTATTCCAATATTTCCATGATTTTCATCTTCAACAGAAAAACCTATAATTTCATGAAAATAAAATTTTTCATTTGGTAATTCAGGTAGTGAATCCACCGGAAGAAAAAGTCTTAATTTAACAAGGAAATGTGCTTTTTCGGGATTTGAAATATCTTCAAGCTTTACAGTGGCATAATTTCCTTTAATTTTAATATTTTCAATAAAAAAAGGTACCAGTTTCTGATTGATCTCAATGAAGACCATCTCAAGATCGTTATAATCATCAGGATTATCAACATCAAGAAAGAATATCACCTCTCCGTTTTTCCCAAAAGTTTTTGTGATGATACCCAGTTTAAAGTAATCTTCTTTGTTCATGATTTTCTTTCTCAGATTTACATAAATAAAAAAAGGCTAAGGTAAAAGGAATTTCCTTTGCCTTAGCCTTAAATCGTTTTACTATCGAAAATTTTTATTCAGCAGTTTTTTCTTCTTGCTTATCTGTGTCTGTTTTCTCTTCTTTAGGACTTTCTTCCTGTACTTCAGCTTCTGCTGCCGCTACATCTCCTTCTTTAGCCCTTTGATCTTCTAATTCTTTTGCTCTTTTCTTAGCAATTGCTGCTGCCTTCTCTTCTTTAATTTTTGTTTCAGTTTCAAGAAGTTTTTTGTTTTCTTCCTTGACTTTCAGGTCTTGATCTTTCTGTTTTTGAAGTAATTTATTCTCCTTTTCAGCTAACCATGTCTGGAATTTAGCTTCAGCCTGTTCTTCGGTTAAAGCACCTTTCTTAACACCTTTCAAGAGATGATTTTTTAGCATTACTCCTTTAACAGCCAATATAGAACGTGCTGTATCAGTTGGTTGTGCTCCATTTTGAAGCCATTGAATTGCTTTATTCACATTCAATTCAATTTTTGCAGGATTGCATACGGGATCATAAGTGCCAATTTTTTCTATGAATTTGCCATCTCGTGGTGCCCGACCATCCGCAATAATAATGTGGTAAAATGGATTACCCTTTTTTCCTCTTCTTTGTAATCTGATTTTTACTGGCATTTTTTTTATTTATTTTGTAATTAATAATTTATTTTCGGTCTTTATAAGAATAAACTCTTACCCTATCCTACATGTTTTCAACCGCTTACTTCCTTTGTTAAAAACCGGCTGCAAATATCGGAATTTTTATTTAATTAATAAAGAAAAAAATATTCAAATTTCTTCTTGTAGGGATAAAATAATTATCAGAGTTTATCGAATAAATTATCATTTTTCTTTTTGTTATGTTTTTCATTTGAAGTAATTTTGACATTTCAAAATAATAAAAAATGTAAACACAAAATAACTTATTCAATGTCATGGTATCCAGCGAAATAGATGTTTTTCAGATTCAAAATTAGTGACATTGATATTATTATTTGATTGTGATTAAGTATAAATAATTAAAACAATGAATAAAAAATCTGGTGAAAAAATTTGTACAGGTAATAAAGGGAAAGGAATTCGTTCCGATTGTTTTGTGAGCCTTGAGTTAAAAAATGAAGGAGGAATAGATATTCAACTTGAAAGTAAAGTGAAGGTTCTTTTTGGCAAATCAATAATTGATTTGGCTAAAGAAATCCTCAGCTATTTCGGGATTGAAAATGCTAAAATAACTATCGAGGACTCGGGAGCCTTATCATTTGTTATAGCTGCCAGAATTGAGGCTGCAATTAAAAAACTGATAAATACCGATAAGGAGTATCTTCAGGAATTAATACCTGAGAATTTATATGGTACACAAAAAGATTGTAATCGTTTTTCGAGGTTATACCTACCGGGGAATTCACCAAGCTTAATGATTAATGCCGGAATTCATAATCCCAATGGTATAATCCTTGATCTTGAAGATTCAGTTGCTATTGAAAAAAAGCATGAAGCACGATTTATTGTTAGAAATGCTTTGCGTCAGGTTAATTTCTACGGTGCTGAACGTATGGTAAGGATAAACCAGATACCTCAGGGTTTAAAAGACCTGGATTATTTAATTCCTCACAATGTTCATCTGCTTTTGATACCAAAATGCGAAAGTGCTTCACAAATTGAGCAGGTAAATCAAAAAATTGATGAAATAAAGAAAAAGCATAATATCAAAAAAGAAATTTGGCTGATGCCGATTGTTGAAAGTGCTCTTGGTGTTATAAAAGCTTATGAAATTTCAAGTGCTGCTGAGAATGTTGTTGCAATTGCAATAGGACTTGAAGATTACACAGCCGATCTTGGAACAAGAAGAACCAACGAAGCCACCGAATCGTTTTTTGCCCGAAGTATGCTTGTCAATGCAGCTCGTGCAGCACGTATCCAACCTATCGATTCTGTTTTTTCTGATGTTGGTGATATGGAGGGTCTTAAGCAAAATGTTTTAGAGTCAAAAGCTCTTGGTTTCGATGGAATGGGTTGCATCCATCCTCGACAAATACAGGTCATTCATGATAATTTTGCACCTGATGAAGCAGAAATAACTAAAGCAAAAAAAATTGTAAACGCTTTTATGGAGGCAACCGAAAAAGGACTTGGAGTTGTATCTCTTGGAACTAAAATGATTGATCCACCTGTCGTGAAGAGAGCGCAGAATACAATAGAACTGGCAATTAGTATTGGAAAATTAAATAATAACTGGAGAGAAGAATAAAATTGAAAATAATCACAAATGAAAAAATACGATAATTTAGTTAAGAATGCTGTTGACAGAATGGTCCCGACTGAAATAAACGGGGAAAAGCAAGTACCGTTCAAAGGAGTTGGGAAATTTATTCCTACCGGTAGAAAACATGCTCCGAGAATTGAATCATGTGCCAATTTTCCTGCTGATGGCAATAAATTAGTTCCGAATTTAAAGGAAGCATTAATCAAAGCGGGTTTAAAAGACGGAATGACAATATCCACCCATCACCATTTCAGAAATGGAGATGTTATTGCAAATCAAATATTTGATATTGCTCATGAATTGGGAGTAAAAAACTTAAGATGGTTTCCATCTGCTTCCTTTCCATGTCAGCAGCATTTAATAAAATATCTCGAAGATGGAACAATTCATCATATTGAAGGTAGTATGAATGGAGCTTTAGGCAGGTTTTGCTCACAAGGCAAAATGGCTGGTTTAGGAATTTTGCGGTCACATGGAGGCAGATACCAGGCAGTTCAGGATGGTGATGTTAAAATTGATATTGCTGTAATTGCAGCACCTGCTGCTGATGCTTTCGGAAATGCAAATGGTGTGGATGGACCAGCAGCTTGCGGTCTTCTGGGTTTCGCGCTTGCCGACTCACAATATGCCGATAAAGTTATTGTTGTAACCGATAACCTCGTACCTTTTCCTTGTATTCCCTGGCAAATTCACGGAAACTTAGTCGATTATACGGTTTTGGTTGATCAGGTAGGTATTCCTGAAAAAATTGTTTCCGGGACAACACGAATAACCAAAAGTCCAGACCGGCTGTTAATTGCTGAAATGACCGCACAATTTTGTGACGAAGCAGGTATAGTAAAAGATGGATTTTCATACCAGGCAGGTGCAGGCGGAACAGCTTTATCTATAGGAATATACTTTTCAAATATGTTGAAAGAAAGAGGAATTAAAGCAAGATTTATCAGAGCCGGTAGCAATAAATATCCTGTTCAAATGCTTGAGGAGGGTCTTGTTGATTATATTCTCGACGGACAAACTTTCGATCTTGACGGAGTGCGTTCAATGCGTGAAAACTCGAATCATATAAATACCAGTCCTTTTACAAGTTATAATTATCATGGAAAAGGAAATTTCTCTACAATGGTTGATGTTGTGATACTTGGAGCTACGGAAGTTGATGTTAATTTTAATGCAAATGTAGTAACTCATTCCGACGGTTATCTTCTTCACGGTATAGGTGGTTGGCAAAACTGTCTTTTTTCAAAATGTACAATTCTTCCTATTCCTTTATTTCGGGATAGAATTCCGGTTATTAAAGATGAGGTTACAACAATCTGTGGCCCCGGCGAATTAATTGATGTTATTGCAACTGAAAGAGGCATAGCAATTAATCCACGAAGAACCGACTTAATTGAAAAATTCAAAAATTCGGATCTACCGATTAGAACAATAGACGAATTAAAAGATGAAGCAGAACGAATTTGTGGAAAACCTGCAAAAGCCAATCTTAGTGATGAAATTGTTGCAGCAATAAAATGGGTTGACGGTACAATAATTGATGTGGTTAGAAAAGTTAAAGATTAATAGATCTTTTATTTTTTATTGATGATTGATAATTGGCTACACAGGAGTATGATTATAAATGAAACTTGATCCCGAGTACTCGGGAGGAAATTCAAGAGTAACCTAATTTCTAATTTCGACATCAGGATTAAGCAAGATGTAATTAGTTAAAAATGTTGAAGCTATAAAAATACAAACTCATGAAAGTGCTAATTATTGAAGATGAGAAACCTGCCGTCGAAAAGCTGGAAAACTATTTGAAAAGATATGATTCGAGTATTATTATTACAGGAAAAACCGATAGTATTGAGGCTTCGGTAAAATGGTTGAAAGATTCTGACAATAAGGTAGATTTGATTTTTTCAGACATTCAGCTAACTGATGGCTTGAGTTTTGAAATATTCGAATATATTAAAATTAACAAACCTATTATATTTACAACAGCATACAATGAGTATGCAATCAGAGCTTTTAAAACTAATAGTATCGATTATTTGTTAAAACCTATAACTTATAATGATTTCTATAAAAGCATGCAAAAGCTTGAATCTCTAAGAGAAAACCTACAAACCAATAAGCAAAGAATACAAATTGAAGAGCTTGGAGAAATCATTTCTCAATATCAAAAAAAATATAAATCAAGATTTTTAGTTAAAATCGGTGATCATATTCGTTCAGTAACTTCTGATAAAATTTTATTGTTTTTTGCTGAGGGAAGAAATGTTTTTCTTGTTTCAAACACAGGTAAACGATTTTTTATTGAATATAAACTTGAGGAACTTGAAAATATTCTCGATCCGAAAACTTTTTTTCGGGTTAACAGGAGCTTTATTTTAAATATAAATTCAATAAAAGATGTTCTGGTTTATTCCGGAAGCAGATTAATAATAAGTCTGATCACCGATTTTGATAAAGAAATTATTGTTAGTCGTGATAAGGTCAATCTGTTTAAAAATTGGTTTAGTGGTATTGATTAATGATTGAATGGTAGAATGATAGAATAAATGAATCCGCTCTGAAAAGATGTAAAAATGAAATTACATTTTTGTCGATAGTTCTCAAATATAAAAACCATAAAAAATTTTGCGTTTCTTTGCTATCAATGCTGTTTAATTTACTAATAAAAATAATCAATAGTCATTTTATTAAAACATCCTTGAAATATTCCTGTTGAACATTTTATTTAGAACTTCTGCTGAATTCTCAAAGCGGTTCGTAAGCATCATTGCGGCAATAATATAAGGTTTATAACCTGCTTCCAAATATGTTTGAATCCTGTATTTTTCAAAAACACTATCCTGTACTTCGCCTTCTTTGCAGGAAACTCCTGTGATGTCAGCCGGGAGACAATGCATATATAAAGCTTCACCGTTTTTGGTCAATTTCATTTTTTCTTCGGTGCATTCCCAATCTTTGAAATTAGCATTTTGCATAAGACATTTTTCTTCGAGTTTTTTTAGGCCGGATATATCTTTGATATTAAGCAATTTTGTGCGTTCTTCCATAACATTGAAAGGTGCCCAGCTTTTCGGATAAACAATATCAGCATCTTGAAAAGCATCTGTCATACTGTGGTTTAATTCGAAGTTTCCACCGCTTTGGGCAGCATTTTTCCCGGCTATTTCAACTACTTCAGGAATTAAATCGTAACCTTCAGGGTAGGCGAGTTGTACATCCATCCCAAATCGTGTCATCAGCCCGATAATTCCCTGAGGTACTGACAAAGGCTTCCCATAACTTGGTGAATAAGCCCAGGTCATTGCAATTTTTTTCCCTTTTAAATTTTCAAGTGAACCAAAGTGTTTTTTCAAATGCAGAAGATCAGCCATCGACTGTGTCGGATGATCAATGTCGCATTGCAGATTTACAATTCCCGGGCGTTGAGGTAAAACACCTTCATTAAATCCATCTTCAAGTGCTTCTCCAACTTCACGCATATATGTATTTCCTGCACCAAGATACATGTCATCTCGTATCCCGATTATATCAGTTAAAAATGAGATCATGTTTGATGTCTCCCTGACCGTTTCACCGTGAGCTATTTGTGATTTTTCTTCATCAAGGTCCTGAACCTCCAGTCCCAACAAATTTGCCGCCGAGGCAAATGAAAATCTTGTCCTGGTCGATTGATCACGAAATTGTGAAACAGCCAGACCACTTTCAAAACATTTTGTAGAAATATTATTATCCCTAAGTTGTTTTAATGCTTCAGCAACAAGCAAAATCTCTTTCAATTCATCTACGGTTTTTTCCCAGGTAAGTAAAAAATCTTTATTATAAAGGTTTGTTTTTAAGATTTCTATATTCGAGATAATTTTCTGAAATTCTTTTTTCATAAGGAAATATGTATTTTAAATAAAAAAAATAAGTGCATAAAATTACAACTTTTTATAGAATGAGAGCCTTAGATCCTGCTTTGCAACGTAAAATTTCAACTTTTTCAGGCTTATTAAAATTTGTTAATCATTGTGTAAAATCTTTCACCCCAGGTTTTATTCGTCTTTGTATATTTGCATTAGCATATAATGTGATTTTTGATATAATATTGAATGTGTTTTGAGATTTGAATTAGAATTTCCGGTTTTTAAAATTGTCTCGCAAGTTGCTGATGATTTGGGTAATGAGGCCTTCGTAATTGGTGGATATGTAAGAGATTTATTATTGAAAAGATCTTCAAAAGATATTGATATTGTTGTAATCGGTAGTGGAATTGAACTTGCTCAAAAAGTTGCTGAAAAAATTGGAGAAAACACCAAGGTTAAAGTTTTTAAAAATTTTGGAACTGCAATGTTACGATTCAAAGAATGGGAAATTGAATTTGTGGGTGCAAGGAAAGAATCTTATCGCAGAAATTCCCGTAAACCAATTGTTGAAAACGGCAGTCTTGAGGATGACCAAAAAAGAAGAGATTTTACAATAAATGCTTTGGCTCTTAGTCTGAATAATAATAATTTTGGAACCCTGATTGATCCGTTTAACGGACTCAATGACCTTAGCAATGAATTGATAAAAACGCCGCTTGATCCTGATATTACTTTTTCTGATGATCCTTTGCGTATGATGAGGGCAATAAGGTTTGCAACAAAACTGCAATTTAGGATTGATCCAACTTCCTATAATGCTATCAAACGAAATAAAGAAAGAATAAGGATTGTTTCAAAAGAGCGCATTGCGGATGAATTAAACGGTATTATTATGGCTGATAAACCTTCAGTAGGTTTTATAATATTGTTCGACACAGGATTACTTGATATTATTCTTCCGCAAATGGTTCAGTTGAAAGGTGCTGAATTTATTGAAGGAAAAGGTCATAAAGATATTTTTTTTCATACACTCGAAGTATTAGATAATGTTGCAGGAATGTCAAATAATCTCTGGCTTAGATGGGCAGCCATTTTACACGATATTGCAAAACCAAAAACAAAACGTTTTGTAGAGGGCACCGGATGGACTTTTCATTCGCATGAATTTCAGGGAGCCAAAATGGTTCCTAATATTTTCAGGAAATTAAAGCTTCCTTTGAATGAGAAAATGGAGTATGTTAAAAAACTTGTGATATTACACCTCCGTCCGATTGCATTGGTTGAAAGCATTGTAACCGATTCAGCAATAAGAAGATTATTGTTTGAAGCCGGAGATGATATCGATGATTTAATGACTCTTTGTTCAGCTGATATTACTTCAAAAAATCCCCAAAAAGTTAGAAAATATTTAAACAATTTTGAGCTTGTTAAGAAAAAACTGATAGAAATTGAAGAAAAAGATCGTTTGAGAAACTGGCAACCTCCCATTACGGGTGATATTATCATGGAAACTTTTAATATTTTACCCGGGAAAAATGTAGGAATAATTAAAAAATCAATAAGAGAGGCGATTTTAGAAGGCGAAATCTCAAATAATTTTGATGAAGCATATACATATATGATTGAACAGGGAAAAAAGTTAGGGCTTACAAAAAAAAACAAATAAAAAATTTAAAATATTGTTGGAATAATTTTTTTATTAATTTAGTCATCTAAAATTAAGTCGTTTTATTTGAAGAAATTTGTATCTTAATCTGAATAATTAGTAAAATACATAAATTTAAAATAGCAGGAAAAACAATGAATATTTACAGGTTAGTAGTTTTAAATGAAGAAAATGATGAGTTCATTAGAGAGATTGAAATAAAGGAAGATCAAAGCTTCGAAGACTTACATAATTTTTTAAAAAAGTCGTTAAATTTAAAAGATAATGAGCTTTCGTCATTTTTTTTATGTAACGAAAATTGGGAAAAACAGGAAGAGATTGTTTTAATAGATATGAATGCAGGGGAAAACAAAGATGCTGTAATCCCAATACATTTAATGAAAAATTCAATTATAAATGAAGTTATTACAGGAGAAAATCAACGACTTATCTACGAGTATGATTATCTTAATCTTAATACTTTTTTTATTGAGTGCTCATTGATTTTGGATGGATTTGATCCTGGAAAAAAGTACCCTCGTTGTAAATATAGTAAGGGACAGGTGTTTAATTCATCAGAAATTTTAAATAAGGATGATTCGGATAAGCTTAGAGATGAGTTATTAGAAGAGTTTAAAAACATGCTTTCTGATGATGATGATAATGATGAATTTTAATTTGTGTCCACAAATTCATCTTTATACACGGATTACATAAATTAGCATGAATATAATTAGTGTGGATAAGTATTAATAGAATGCAATTTTTTTCTAAACAACTTTGTTGATAGACACTAATTAATAGAAAATAATTTTTATGACAGGATTAAAAACAGAACAAACTCAAAAACCTGTTTTGATTGTCCTTTCAGGTCCCACTGCTGTTGGCAAAACCGATACCGGAATTAAATTAGCCAAAGTTTTTAATGCTGAAATTATTTCTGCAGATTCTCGTCAATTTTACAAAGAATTGCAAATTGGAACAGCTGTTCCAATGTCCGATGAAATGCAAGGTATAAAGCATCATTTTATTGGGAATCTTTCAATTCACGATTATTATAATGTTTCAAAGTTTGAAAATGAAGTGCTTGAATTATTGAAGCAGCTTTTTAAGAAAAATAATTATGTAATTATGCTTGGAGGTTCCGGTTTGTATATTAATGCAGTTTGTGAGGGTATCGATGAACTGCCGGATGCTGATGAAAGTATTAGGGAGAAGCTTAATTTTGAGTTCAATAAAAATGGTATTGAGTATTTACGAAATAAATTAAAACAATTAGACCCTGAATTTTATACAATTGTTGATAAATCAAACCATAAGCGATTAATGCGGGCGATAGAGGTTTGTATTACAACCGGAAAAACTTATTCTTCACTTCGGGTTAAAAAAATTAGACCGAGAGATTTTGATATTGTTAAAATCGGACTTAATCGCGATCGATCCGAACTATTTGAGCGAATTAACAACAGAGTTGATATTATGATTAACAAAGGCCTTGTGAATGAAGCTCGGAATTTATTCGCTTACCGTGAATTAAATGCATTAAATACAGTTGGATATAAAGAACTTTTTGAATATTTTGAAAACAAAGTAATCCTTGAACAAGCCATTGCAAATATTAAAACCAACACAAGACGTTACGCAAAACGTCAACTTACATGGTTTAATAAAGATGAGTTGATTAAATGGTTTCACCCGGACGATACCGGGAAAATACTTCGGATTATTTAATCACACTGCTTGATTTTTTTTATCTGGAAATTTTACTTTGTTATTTTTTCGATATGCTTTTCAGCCCTCAATTCCTACTATTCGCACCATAAAATGACAATTACCCCATTGCTTGTTCACTAAACCCTTTGAGTTGCAAAAGCTATGTTTTGAGAATAGTTTTGCCACTCAAAAATAAATTTTTAAATTATGAATTCATTAAATATTGGAGGTCTTGAAGCCAGGTTGCCAATCATTCAAGGAGGTATGGGAGTTGGTATTTCTTTATCAGGATTAGCTTCAGCAGTAGCAAACGAAGGAGGAATAGGTGTTATCTCGGCTGTTGGCATAGGTATGAATGAGCCTGATTATGTCGAAAATTTCCGTGATTCAAACCGGCTTGCATTAATTAAGGAAATTAGAAAGGCAAAGGCAAAAACAAAGGGTGTTTTAGGTGTAAATATAATGCTTGCTATGTCGGATTTCGATGAAACATTGAAAATTGCTATTGATGAAAAAATTGATATTGTATTTATGGGAGCAGGATTGCCACTTAGATTGCCTTCAAAAGTTTCACAATCAATACTTGAAAGCACTAATACAAAATTTGTTCCAAAAGTTTCATCGGCAAAGGCGGCAAAATTAATTTTTCAATACTGGTCAAACAAATACCAAAGGATTCCGGATGCAGTTGTTATCGAAGGCCCTAAATCAGGTGGTCATCAGGGTTTTAAAAAGAATGAATTAAATGATCCGAGTATTAATATATTTAATTTAATTAAAGAAACAATTCCGGTGATTGATAAGTTTGAGCAGCAATACGGGATTGAAATTCCGGTAATTGCTGCCGGTGGAATTTATACAGGTAGGGATATTTTTGAGATCATGCAAGCAGGGGCAAAAGGTGTAAAGATGGGCACACGTTTCGTAACAACCTATGAATGTGATGCTGCAATGCCGTTTAAGAAAAATTATTTGTCCTGCAAAAAAGATGATATTACGATAATTGACAGTCCGGTCGGTTTACCGGGTAGGGTTATTAGAAATAGTTTTGTAGATCAAATTTTAAACGGTATAAAAAAACCTATCAAATGTCCATGGAAATGCTTAAAGACATGTAATTATAAAGAAGCTCCTTTTTGTATCGCTCATGCATTGATAAATGCAGCTAAGGGCAATCTTTCCGATGGTTTTTCATTTGCAGGTACAAATGCATTTTTAGCTAATAAAATACAATCAGTTAAAGAAACCTTTTCAGAGTTGATTCTTGAATTTGACAGCCTGACTTACATGAATACAATAGAAAAATCTTTGCAATTTTCTAAGAGAAGTGTTGCCTGATTATATCATTCAGCATTCGGATAAATCAATATATCTCCCTGATCTATTTTTATAACTCAAAATTGTTTCAAAAAATCCATGTAGTTGTATTGATTGATGATTTCAAATTCCACATCACCATATTTTCTCTTAAAATCAGGAGGTAGTTTGCCTGAATCTTTTTTCCATTTGAATTCAATAGTTTGGAGTCTGCCATCCTTTTCCATAACTAAATCTATTTCCTGCTTATTATAATTGCGCCAAAAGAAAAGCTGCTGAAAAAGTTTCTGATAGGAATTTTTCTTATAAATTTCTGATATTATAAAATTTTCCCACAATTGTCCGATGTCATTACGCATATCAATCGGAGCAAATTGCATAATAATACCGTTGCGAATACCATTATCAATAAAGTAGTACTTACTTTTCTTGCTAACTTCTTTTCTGGGATTATTGCTATATGCGCTAATTTTGAAGATAATGAATGTTTTTTCAAGCAAATCTAAATAGCGGATAATGGTTTTGCCATCAACGCTCAATTGTTTTGCCAATTCATTCACAGCAACCAAATTGCCTACCTGAAAAGAAAGTAACTTAAGCAAGTTAATGAGAACTCTTGGATTACGAATGTTTTCAAGTGATAAAATATCTTTTAATAAGTAAGATCCTACCAACTCATCAAGTATTTCTGTTTTTTCCTGTCTCGTAGATGCTGTAACTACTTCAGGATATGCACCAAAAATTAGAAATTCATGCAATCTCTCACGCAATTCAAATGTAGAAAAATGTTCTAATAATTCACCTTGCGAAAATGGAAACAAAAGAATAACTCTTTTGCGGCCTGTAAGTGGCTCGCCGATTTTTTGAGACAAATCAAATGAAGAAGAACCTGTGGCAATAAGCTTTAATCCCGGATTATTATCAATAAGAATCTTTAATCCCATTCCTATACCTTTGATCTCCTGGGCCTCGTCGATTGCAATAAGATCGTATCCTTCGGCATATTCGGATAATAATCTAAAATCCCTTGAGTTCAGTATCTGGGAAGTTTTGAGGTTATCTCCCGATTCAATTTTATACTTTAAATCAGAGGTTTCTAACAAGCTTTTCAATAAGGTTGTTTTACCAACTCTACGACTACCGTAAATGATTAATACTTTGTTTTTTGGCAAAATATTTTCAAGTGATTTATAATATCTCGGTATCATAATTATACAATTTTAATTGCAAATATAAAAAAAACCTATTAAAATTCGGACTCAAACTCCAAAAATTAATATTAATATTCGGAGTTTGAGTCCGAATATTAATATTAATTTTTGGAGTTTACTTCAAGCAATCTATTAAGTGATTAAAAAACAGGATAAGTTAAAACGTCTCCCTGATTCATTTTTATCAGATATCCTTCTGTAGGATTGGCATTGCCGATTCCGTTAACCCAGTTTGGCCCTATTTTCCTTATCATATTTCCTGAAGAGCTTCTTATGAAATTCAGGTTTTCGTTTAAAATTGTTTGAAAGGCTAATAAGGCATTCATTGAATTTACGGGTAAATAACTAACAAATTGGTAACCTTCATTCAATTGAATAGGTGTTTGTGGATCAATATTGTTTCCTTCAATTATCAGGAGATCGGTATCATTCATCCTGAAAAGGTATGCTTCCGTAGTAATCCAGTCCCCGATTCCATTAACCCAAACCGGCCCGATTTTTCTCAACATCAATCCGCCGGTATTTCTGACAAAATCCAGATTATCGTTTAAGTTATTTTCCATTACAACCATTAAATCGGGGTTTGGTGGAACTAAATTTGAAGATATAATTTGATAACCGGAGTTCAAAATTATTGTCTGTGTGTTTAAACTATTGAAGGCAAGAGAACTAATGCTGTATTGGCTATCGCCATCAGGGAAAACATTTCCTGAATACGCATCACCATACGGATTAAAAAATTCAATTTCAAAATTTGAGACTTCATTTTCTTCACTTGCATCCCAGCATTTTAATAAATAAGAATTACCGGATGTATATCCTTGTCCGGCGGTTAATTCACTCCAGGCAATTAAAGTGTTGTCCCACTGGTTTTCGGGACTTAAAATCTCATCCAGTACAAAAGCTCCAACCAGAATATCGTTATCAAAAATTGCAATTTCATCACCCGGTTGAAGATTTTCACCATCAATTGTTCCACCTGAGAGATATATCGTCCAGATTGGCATTGAAGGATTGCCACCGGCAAATTCGAAATGTGGTGTAAATTCATTTGTTTCAACCAATAAATCAATGTGAACCGGTATGTGATCGGACATAAAATACAGAGCCTCAATTATATTTTCGGGAGCAGAATTATTCGGAGGAGAATTGATGGATTGATTTAAATGCAAGCCATCTTGTCCAAGCGAAGTATATGTATTTGAAATAAATCCTATATTTTCCTCGAAGTTCATAATTTTTTCTGATAATAATATAAAATCAAATCTGTCGTCCATACCACCACCTGCACTACATCCGTTTGAATTTAAATGTGTTGATTGAGTGTGTACAAAAGCATAAGATGGATTTGAATGCCAGTTGCCGGGGGTATTAATCGGGTCATAAAATTTAATTTCGTTGTTGAAATTTTCCGTAAGGTTTTGATATGCTTCCTCGTTACTGTTATAAACATTTAAATCACCCATAAAAATTGTATTACCAATAAGATTCTGATCATTAATATAATTCATTACGGCAAGTGTCATGTTGGCTCTTTGCTCCCGGCCATAGGATGTGTTTCCGCTTTTAAGATGAGCGGTGATGCAATTTAAAAATATTGTATCCGAAATTGGATATCCATTTTGAGGTTTATAAAATAAACGATATAAATTAATATCTCTAATGTCAGTTTCAATAACATCCTGAAAAGACAAACCTAATTTATTGGAATTATAATAAAACATATTCACAATTGGTGAGCCTGCAATATTTGTTCCCTGGGCTTTTTGATAATAGTTGATCCCGTTAATATTTAACACAGCATCAAGTAAGCGTTGTTGATAAAATGAGTTTTCACTTATTTCATTTACCGAAAAAACATCCGGCTTAACATAATCTATTATGGTAATAAGATATTCATCTTTATCATCAATATTATTATTGCCGGTAGTACAATATGAAGTATAATTGCCATAATTCAATAAATTATATTGCATTACTCTTAAAGTGTCATTATCGGCATAAAGACAAAGTGATAAAAAAATCGAGAGAATTATTATTAGAAATCTCATCTGTTTATATTTTTGTAGTTGTTACATTTTTAGTTTATTACATAATAAGGAAAAAATTAGAAATTAGAAATTAGAAATTGGGGCTTCTTCCTAATTTCAAGTTTCATTTGTAGTCTGTATATTTTATCTTTATTATCAATAGGTTGTCAACTGCTTAAAAATAAAAATTCAATGATATTTTTGAAAAAGTCGGACTCATTTTTAGTTTGAATTCATTTTCAACTTCTGAATTCTGATAATCACCTGTATTTGGATTATATACCTCACTTTCATAAGTATCCTTGTATTTTAAACGTAGGTACCTAAATCCGAATTCCCCTCCTAAACTAAAGTTTTCATCAAAGAAATATTCCATACCAAATCCAAATTCTCCGCCCCATAAACTCATATTTTTAATTGCATTATCAAAATCTTCGTCTTCTTTACCATCGTATTCCAACTTACCGCTTATAAATGGTTTGGTTAAGCACAACGATAAATAAGCCTGAATTTTTTCTTTTTGCTTTATGAAATATTTTACTCCAAATATTGGGTATAAATAAGCTACCTGAAAATTTAGTTTTGTCGGAATAGGAAACTATTTTATTTAGATTATGATCGAACCTTTCGCCATTCTCTACAAATTTGTAATTTGCATTTAAGTACTGAAAACCTATATAAGGCACAACTTTGTTATTCATTTTATATCCAAAATAAGCGGTATTCAAACCAAATCCGGGTGAAACGCCAAAAGAAAATTGACTATAAGTTTTAATGCTAAAAAATATAGCTGCAAATAATAATAATGATAATTTAGTTTTCATAACATAATTTTTTAGGTTAAACATATTGATAATAATATTATAATAATTTTCTAACTTCTTTTCTTATAATTATTAAAGTCATTTTTCATAAATTCCAATTAGCCAATTTGTAACCGGCAAAATTCATTTAGTTTTCTTTTTTAATTCTTTGTTTGCTTTACGTTCCAGTTTTTTTATGCTTTCTGTTGTTGGTAAATTTTCGGGCATTGTTCCACCCAATTCTTCAATTGTTTGTCGCACCTTTTTACCTACTTTGTAATGTGTTAGATTGGCTTTATTTTTTCCTTTAATTTTCTCTCTTTTTAGTTTTTCTTCTGCTTGAGTAGCACGAAACAAATTAGCTGCCAATTCTGTACTACCCATGTGGTCAAGTATCTTCTGGCTTTTTTTTAGTTCCTTATTTATGTGTATTCCTTTTGCATCAAGTCCGCCATATAATCCTTTGTAACCATGATTTTGAAAAACAGCGTAATCTAAATTAGTGATAACTCCTGCATTTTTTGCTGCATTGGCAAGCTGTGCATTATGTTTTTTTAGCTCATTTCGTAAAAAGAGACGTTTTTCATCTTCGGTATCCAGAGTATTGTATTCTTCGGTTTGCCTAATCTCCTGCAAGCGTGTTTGCACAGCAAAATAAGTTTGCCCCAAAGCAACTACTTCTTTAGCTGGATCTGCATTTTGTACAATTAGGTAACTTGCGTATCGAGAGAGTTTTACACTATCTGTTTTACGTTTTGCTCTGGAACCTATTTCAACCATTTCGAGGATGTCCTCGAAATGGTTTTCTGTCTTTTGATTACTTTTCTTGCACGCTTGTTTTGCTTTTTCAATTACAGGTTTAAAGTGGCGATATTCAGAATACTCCAAAACTTTTGACAAATCACGAGAAGTCCAAAATTCATTTCCGTTTTCGTCTGTTCTTTTTATTTGCTCAAATGTTGTTTGTGTTTTCTTTTCAATTTCTTTATTCATTCTTCAACTTCATTAAAATCAGTCTGTAAAACAGTTTAATAAAAAGTTTAACAAAGCTAACATAATATATTTAATTTCTCCTGAGAAAATAAAAAAATATTTAATAAAAATTATTGGAGATAAAATGAATTTATAACACTTTTGAGATTGTTTTACGGCCTCAAATAGGTTAACAAAACAGTACCTTCGGATTGCAGACTGCCGACTGCTAACTTCCGACTTCCGCTTTTATATAACTTCTTTCAAATTATTCTCCCTATCCCTGTCAATCAATACGACAAAAGGATCAATTCCGGCAAAATATGGTTTTTCGTTAACGATGATTTCAATCTCGTTTTTGTTTTGTGTGAACTTGTGCTTACGATAATAGATTTCTTCTTTGTCTTCATTTAAAACACCAACATATATATAATCGTTTAGAGGTTGTTCTGTTTGAGTTCCAACGCTGTCGGCATGAAATTTTGTTGCTTTTACATTTATTTTTACTTTGTATTTGTTATTACTTAGTGTTTCACAAAATGCCGATTCGGTTTCGTTTTCATATAGAGTGATTTTCTCAAAAAGATCAGTAATGAGATATTGCAAACTGTCGGGGGTGGATTTTTTTATTTCGCTAATAAAATCAATTGATAGAGGATAGCTATCAGTTGACCCATATTTGTTTACAATGCGACCTATAGCAGCGCTTAATGAATCCAAACCAATATAATCGTGCAGTGCATACATAACTACAGAACTTTTAGGATAGTTCAGATAATCCTGATTTGGCAATGACCGAAACATTGCCCTTTCACCTTCATAATCAGTTTTTCGGCGACGTAAGTATCTTTCCATTTCATCTTTAAGGTGTTTTCTTGACATCTTCAGTCCGTATTTTTCTTCATTGCACATAGCCTCAACATATTGGGCCATTGTTTCGGTGAGCATAAATCCACCTTCAGCAAAGGCAGGAGTAACAACATAGCCCCACCACTGATGAGCCATTTCATGTACACAAACTCCAAACATCATATCCACTATATCAGGGTCATTAAAATTGTATGTAAATCCGGAACCTTCGCGCCAGATAAAAACACCCGGCTGTGAGCGGGCAGCACCTCCTTTTAAATAATCAGGTATTTCTACGATCCTGATATTATTGAACGGAAAGTCGCAATAGTTTTTTGTATTAAAATCAAATGACCTCTTTACACCGTCAATCATTCGCTGAACATTATATGGGTGCTTTTTATCATAATAGATTTCGATACTGATATCCTGATATTTATCCCTTGCTATTTCGTACCTTCCTGAGGCAAAAATTAGTTCATTCTGCATTGGGATATCCGAATGATAATGGAAATAATTACGCTTACCTTCTGTCCATTTCTTAATAAGTTCACCGTTTGAAACAATGGTTTGGTCACTGTTTGTGCTGATTACAGCATTAAACTTTACATTGTCGAGGTTAACATAAGGAGCTTTTCTGTTGGCTTCACTTAATGAAGGAAATGCGGAAAGTTCATCCAGTCCATATTTTCTCCTTTCATTTTCATCCATAAGAATGAAAAGATTATTATACCCGATTATCGGAAAGAAAGGGGACTCACCACCTGAGAGCATCAAACAGCTTCCATTTTCAGCAATAAAATCTTTTGGATGATTATCGTCGGTAAAGCCATTCGTCAGTATCTCATAATCAAATAGCAATTTTATTTCATCGCCGGGTTTTAAAGGTTTATCTAATTTAAAAACTTTAAATCCAACTTCCTCTCCTTCATGAATTAATTCAGCAGGAGCACTAAATTCAAACTTTTTAATATTATCTATTAACCTGCCCTCCCAAAGATTAGTATAAATTTCATCAATGTTTTTATCCGAATTATTTATCAACAAATAATAGCCTTGAATAAAAGCCTCTCTTTTGTCAGGATATATATCTATTTTTAAATCAATATTTGAAATATCGGGTTGCCTAACATCTTTGTATTTACTGTATTTTATTTCATATTGAGCTTTGATAGTCTTATAGGTTTTTTCCGACATATACGAATTCAGAATATATTTATTATAAAAGATAAAACTACCTGAACTTATAAATAAAATAATTAAAATTCCCAATGCCACTTTTTGAAACCTCGTGATACTTTGTTTTGCAATTCTAAAACGGAATTTAAGGTTGGTCTCATTATTTCGTCGCCAAAGCAACGTACTTATCAAAATGATAATCCCGCCAAGGAAAGCCCAGTAAAACGTGTACCATATAATGGTTTCGGCATTGAACCCAAAACCATTCATATGTGAATAAGTAAAATTAGGGATTTTCCCATATCTGAGTAAATAATGATCAACCCTAAGAACAATGAATACTACAATATCTAAAACAAAATATAGAGCAGATATAAAAAATCCGAGATATTTATTGGGTGTAAGATTTTGAATTAATAAAACAATAATTGCCATAAACCAGTAATTGAGCAAATCAATTCCAAATAAGTGTTTAATGTATAAACCTATATTAATATCTGTAAAGCCAAGGGATAATTGGGTGATTATTCCTCCAATCATACCAAGCGTAATAAAAAGCAACTGAATACCCATGAGCGTAAAAAGTTTTGATAAATAGCTCATCCAATTAGGTACGGGTAAGGTGTCATAAAATTCATTTGAGCCGTTATCTCTTTCGCGCCATACTAAAACTCCTCCAAAAAAGATAGTCAAAGGTATCATATATGTCCATAAATGATCGGTCTGTTTCAGGAATTCCGAAGTAAAGGGATACGACATTGAACGTTCGGACATTACATTTCCAAGGAAGTTAGCTATTATTTCGCTAATTGCAAAGAAAGTTAGTATCAGAAAAGCCGGATGAAAAACAATTCGTTTAAACTCAAGTAAAGCGAGTCTGAAACATTTTTTTAACTGAAATATAAATGTTTCATCTATGCCTGAAATTGGAATTCGTTGAATAATCCTTTCTGTTTTTGCCGTTATTTCACTTGAAATTCCTATGTCTTTTTTCTTCTTTGTTTCAAGTTGTGATACAAATTTGAATTTTTTCCAGGTATAAAATAATATCCCAAAACTTATACTCAGCCAGATTATCCTGTTCAGAATAAACACACCATTAATGGGCATTTGGTTGGCATTCATGTCGGCAACAGTCCAAAATTTTGCCTGGAGGCTAATTGCTAAAATACCAAAAGGATCGATTAACATTTTCACTGTTTCATTATCTACAGCCGTTAACCCTCCCATCAACAAACCGTAAATTCCAAGAAAAGCTATGCCTGCTATGTATGTCATTATCATGCGGCGACTTAAAGTTGCGAGTGCAAAAAATAAGCTGCTGATAAATACCAGGTTTGGTATTAATATAAAAAGTATTGGAACAATAAACGTCTGAAATTTAAAAGGCCCGTAGAATTTGTCGTCAATGCTAAGGCAACCGAAGATATAACCCAAAACCACACCTGCAAAAATTAAAATGTTTGCAAGCAATGCACCACTAAACCTGCCTCCGAGATATGCGAATTTCGACATTGGGGTTGTGAAGAAAAAGTCGTGGATGTTTGCCTCAAAATCCTTAGCAACAGCACGTCCTACTATTAGCATTGTAAATAAAACACTTATAATGCTGAAATTTGTAAATATTTTTGCAATGTTTATTGCTGCATTATTCCATTCTTTGCCAAACCTCATTCCCATCATTATTGTGTTTGGGTCGGTATTGGAAGACCACAAATAAGCTGCATAGAACATTATTGCTGTAAAAATATAAAAGGCAATGCTTTTCAGATTTTTCTTTAATTCGGTAGTGAATATAGTTGTGAACATAATTTCGTCTTTTATCTGTGATTTCTGCTTAACCAATAAAAATAAACATCTTCGAGAGTTGGGGGAGATGGTTCAAAATTGTTTTCGGGTTTTGATTCGGAGAAAATTCTAATAAAAGTTTTACCCGTAAAAAGACGATTCGATATAAGATCATATCTTTTTTCATAATTTTCAATATCAGATTTAAGTATGTCTTTTTCCCATATTTTACCTTTTAATGAATTGATGGCATTAACTGGGTTATCCTTAAATAGTATTTCACCATTATTGATAATTGCCATATTTGAGCATAACTGGCTCACATCAGCAACAATATGGGTTGAGAGAATTATAATTATATCTTCGCCGATTTCGCTCAACAGATTATGAAAACGATTTCTTTCTTCAGGATCAAGTCCTGCTGTAGGTTCATCAACAATTATTAATTTAGGATTTCCAAGTAAAGCATGAGCTATTCCAAAGCGTTGTTTCATACCTCCTGAAAAAGTCTTAAGCTTTTGTTTTCGTTCATTCCAGAGATTTACGCGCTTTAGCAACATCTCAACTTTTTCGTGGCGTTCTTTTTTGTTTCCGACACCTTTTAGCATTATAAAATGATCAAGCAGGTTATATGCATTGTCTTTGGGATAAAACCCAAATTCCTGAGGCAAATAACCGAGAATCTTTTTAACCTCCCTTTTTTGGGTCAGGACATCAATATCACCTAATCGTATTTCGCCTGAATCGGCTTCCTGTAAAGTTGCTATTATCCGCATCAATGTTGACTTTCCAGCACCATTCGGGCCTAATAATCCATAAAGACCGGTGGGGATATTCAATGAAACATTTTTTAATGCCACTACTCCGTTTGAGTAGGTTTTTGAAAGTTTTGTAATTTCTATTTCCATTTTAAATTGTTGTTTGATGGTAAAAATCATTTGTTAATAAACTTCTGTTTTCCCCCTTGTTGCTATTGGATTTTAGGATAGATTTTGAACATTGAAAAAAGATATTGGGAGGCTTAGTTTCCCTATCTTCATTATTTCCATTATTTCCCAACATCTTATTCGTTATATTTTAATATAATACTTCTTAGACGAAATGGTGTGTTGCCTGGTTACACTAATTTCAGAGTTTAGTGTATAGCATTGCTAAATATCAAAATTACTGAGTTTTGATACTATGCTTGTTTTCGAAAATTTGCAAGAATTATTGTTAATTCAACATAGTTTTTAAACGGGCAGTGTATAGTGAATTCCTGCATCCGGCCCTAATGGTAAACCCAAAAGTAACCATGCCACTAAAAGCAAGATCCATAATATCAGGAATGCAATAGAATATGGAACCATAGTAGCAATTATGGTTCCTATACCCGCTTTTGCATCATATTTCTGGACATATGCAATAATTAGAGCAAAGAAACTCATCATTGGAGAAATTACATTAGTAACACTATCGCCTATACGATACACAACCTGGGACAATTCAGGCGAATAGCCCATGATCATAAACATAGGAATAAAAATAGGTGCAAGGATAGCCCATTTGGCAGATGCACTTCCCATCAGCATATTAATGAAAGCAGCAAGCAAAATGAATAGGATCATTAAAGGAATAAGTCCGATGTCGGCAGACATTAGGAGGTTAGCTCCTTTAACAGCCAGAATTATTCCAAGATTACTCCATTTGAAATATGCTACAAACTGAGCTGCAAAAAAAACAAGAACAAAGTATGTAGCCAGGGTTTTCATAGAGGCAGCCATTCCTTTCATAACATCCGAGTCGTTTTTAAATGCTCCGGTAGTAAACCCATATGCCAGACCCATAGAACCGGCAGTAATAAATAACATTGAAACTACTCCTCGGATTAAGGGTGAAGTGAGTATTCCTCCATCACTTCCCCTAAAAAATCCGTCATCGGGAACGATCCCGATAAGGGATATAATTACAATGGCTATTAAAGTGAGCAAAGCCATCAACAAGCCTTTATTCTCTTTTTTTGAAAGCTTACCGAAGGAATTTTCTTTTTCTTCAACCTTACCGGTATATTTACCCAACCTTGGTTCCACAAGCTTTTCGGTAATAAACGTACCTGCAAAGGCAATGATAAAGGTGGATGCCACCATAAAGTAATAATTTGCAGTGGGATTTACTTCATAAGAAGGATCAAGGATTCTAGCTGCTTCCTGAGACAATCCGGCTAACAAAGGATCAATGGTTCCTAAAACCAAATTGGCACTGAATCCACCTGAAACACCGGCAAAAGCTGCTGCCATACCGGCAATTGGATTTCTGCCCACAGCGAGAAAGATTACACCGGCAAGCGGTATTAACAGAACATATCCGACATCCGATGCAACATTCGATAATATTCCTGAAAATACAATTATAAATGTCAGCAGATGCTTGTGAGAATTCAATACAAGCAACCGAATAACAGCACTTATCAAACCGCTCTGTTCAGCTATTCCAATACCGAGCATAGCTACCATCACAATTCCTAGGGGAGCAAATCCCGTAAAATTATCCACCATATCAAGCAAAACACGATGAATACCATCATGGGATAAAAGATTAACTGACCTGACAATTTCTTTGGTTCCCGGATGAATAACTTCCCATCCTAATGCATAACCTATAGCTGACAATACCAGGGTGGCGAGGGCAAATAGTGCAAAAAGTGTACCCGGATGGGGTAAAGCATTACCAATTCGTTCTGTCCAATTCAACATCCGTTGAAAAATACCTATTCTTTTATTTGAATTACTCATATAAACATAGTATAATAAACTGCATATTTCAGGCGAAAATATAAAAACTTTTCAAATTATGAGAAAAAGAAAATCCGATAATATCAACAAAAGTTATCCTGGTTCTGAATTATATATTACTGTCTTGTAAAACTTCGTTTTTCAGTGCTTCCCAAAAGGCATAATATACAACGGGTCTTCATCATCGGGCAATTGCATCACCATGCTAACCATCTTGTCGGTAAAGGCGCCCACGGCACAAGTCCCGATATTCAGGGCATAAGCCTGAAGGTAAACATTTTGTGCCGAATGGCCTAAGTCCATGCAAACGTATCTTTCACGGCCTCTTTTACCGTATTTTTGAGTAGTTCGATTAAAAATTGCGGTATAAACCAGCGATGCAGGGGCTTGTGTTATAAACTCCTGATCTAAAGCCGCGTCGCATAAATCCTTTCTGAAATCACCTTCTGAAATCAATTCCAGGGAATGGCCATCGGAAATATATTTGTAAATTCCCTTTTTTAATCCATTTACATTTCCGGCAACAAGATATATTTCTAAAGGATATAGAGCACCTGCCGAAGGAGCAGTTCGTAAGCCTCCCCTCAGAAATGATGGATATGAGCGATCTTCCGTAATGCCATAAGCCGACCAAAGAATTTGGGAAACTTCCTGTAAAGTTACCGGATCATCTGTAAAATCACGTACAGAACGCCTGTTCAATAATGCCTGTTCAACAGACACCTGTGAAGACAACCTGGGTTCAGGTAAACTAATAACATCATGTTGCTGAGGATTTAAGCCTGAATTCATAGTCGTACCGAATTCGTTATTAATATTAAATGATGTCAGCAATAAAATTATAAATGCTGATGCAGTAAATTTAAAACTTTTTCTTAAGTTAATCATAAGGTTTGATTTTTTAAAATTTCTATATATGATTTTTATTGTAAAGTTCTTGTGTCTCAAGGTTTAGTCCTGATTCCGGTTTGAAAAATGCCAATTTAAAACGAACACCATAATCAACAAATCCATTACAGATAACATCAAGACTACCACGCAAATCCATTTCTTTATATATGCGTTGGATAATTCTGTTATCAACATTGTCTCCGTGAATGGCTGATATTTTTTTCCAGTTTTTTGGTTGTGTATCTTGAAGGAACTTTATTATTTCATATTTGAATAATCCCAATTCAGGACTGTAATCAGGTGCGTTGCCCTGCATGTATCCACCATTTTCAATTAATGATTGAATAATAGCAGTCTCAAAAGTGTTTTCTGATGTTATTTTATCCATAATTTTCGTTTAGTTACATAAGTATCACATAAAATCACATTAAATATCAGTTGTTTATGAAAATAAATAATCGTTTAGTTACATAAGCGTTACATAAAATCTATTCAATCCAAAACGGAACATATTTGGCAAATTTTCGCGATTTACTACCGGAATCATATTCTTTAATTACCCCTTCATTTAGAGTATCTCTGATAATTCTTGAAATAATTGGATAATTTTTGGCATCAATTTTAAACCTGTCTCTAAGACTTTGATTAGTCATTAATTCACCGGAAACATATTTTAGGCAACAATGTTGATAGGTTGCCCTAATTTTATCCATTTTATCCATTTGCCGCAATGATTTAGGCGAAAATAAAGTAATCCGAGTATAATTATCACCGCTCAGAAACTCAGGTGCTGGTAATTGAAACGCTTCTATTTCGTATATCACTTTATCAATACCACTGCCACGCTCTTCACAAAAATTCATTCTACGCATTAGGCTCGCAAGTATTTCGTTACGGCTTTCCGGACTATGATCGATAAAACGATTGGTATCAATTAATGGCTTACCGGGATTTGTAATTTCAATTCTATTTTCAAATATCTCAATCATCGGGCTTGTTCCCTTAATCCAAAAATCCTGATGGATAATTGCATTGGCTATTAACTCTCTGATAGCAAGTTCAGGATACACTCTTACTTCTTTTCTGAAAACACGCCCAATTTCTTCATTTGAAGGTAACTTATCATTCACATAATTAACTAAGCGTTCAAATGCTAATGCATATCCCAGTTTGCCTTCTTGCTCCTTAATAGTGCCCAATTTATTTTTACCCTTATAGATAATTACCCTTGGTGCTTTACGTTTTAGCTCTTCAAAATCATCCAGATTGTTAGCAAAAAGTATGGCTCCAAGATTTGTTATATGGTATTTGCTAACTCTTTTAAAAATTAACTTTTCTTCTTCCAGTTTTTCAAGAATCGCATTTCTGTTTGGTGGAAGTGGGATATTTAACAATCGGAACAATGTTGGATAATTCAACAATTCCAGAACTTTATCAACAGAAATATTTCTAATGGCATATTCTTTCTCAAAAACTATGTTTTTAATTTTTTGCCAAATTTTACTTTCTTTTTCGGGGTGGTCTTTTAATTTCTTTTTATAACTACCTATTCTAATATATGATATTCCTTTAAATGAAACGGGTCTGTTTAGTGTTGCATCAATCTGAAAAACAACGATTGGTTTATCTTTAATTTGGGATTCTATTATTTTGAAATCAATTTTTGGTTCAAGTTGTGTAGCCAACCAATTTTCCATTTCCTGATTCCCAATTTTTTCTTCTTTTGGCTTAAATGATGTTCCAACAATTTGGTGAGTTTCATTTTCAATCCCAAAAACCAGATAACCAAATTCTTTATTTTCAAGACAGGCAGAATTTGAAAGAGCAGAAATATATTCACCTATCGCCTGCGGATTATAATTGTTTTCTTTAAATTCAACCCACTCACGTTCGTGCGGTAATGCTCTTAGTTCTTCAATTAATATTTCAAATTCTTGTTGTTCCATTTTTGCCGCTTTTGTTACATCTTGTTACATGCAATCGTTACTGATTATCAGTATTCTAAATTAAACAAAATATTTTTTGTCATATCATTGTAACACTACTTTTACTTTTCCTGTTTTTATTTTACCCAAAAATACAATTATTCTTAAAAATTGGATGAACGAATTTTTAACCAAAGCCCGGATTGCTATAAAAGGCAAACTAAAACTATAGGAAACCCTCGGGCAACTCGTTAGGTTGTAAAGAATAAATATATGCTTTTCTTGCAGAAGTACTTTATCCGAAATAATTTCACAATCCATATTGGAAAATAATTTTTTTTATTCAAAAGCTTTGATATGATTCAACCCTAAGAAATACAAAGGACTCGGAAGATTTGAGCCTGAATATTGTCCATTACTCCTTTTCTGCGAAATTCTTCCTAATAATCAAGCAGCGAAGCACATTCAATCACCAATCACTAAACTACAAATCCCCAAAGCATCCCCCCACTTTTTTTTTACTTTTTACTTTAGCCATTAGCCTTTAGCCTTCCTACCTCCTTTTCCTTGCAGAACTAAATGACTTTGATCTGTCATGCATTTTTTTTCTTGAGGCAAAGAATTCTTGTTTTCTTCGTTGTTTCTCTTTTTCCCATTCCCGCTTTTCCTTTTCGGTCATTGGTTTTTCCGTTTGTGGAAAAGGATTTTCTGTAACAACTTCTATTTTTCGTTTTATCAGTTTTTCAATATCTTTTACAAAAACGTTTTCCTCGGGTTCGCAAATGGAAATAGAAACACCTTCTTCTCCAGCTCTTCCTGAACGGCCTATCCTGTGTACATAAGTTTCGGCAATATTCGGCATATCATAATTTATAACATACCCTAACTTATCAATGTCGATACCTCTTGCTGCAATATCAGTTGCCACCAACACCCTGATTTCACCGGCTTTAAACTGTGCCAAAGCTTTTTGTCGTTGATTTTGGGCTTTGTCGCCATGGATAGCTGCTGCTTTCACTTTTTGTTTTATCAGGTCACGAGCTATTCTGTCGGCACCATGTTTTGTCTTGTTAAATAATAATACCTGATCAATTGTTTGATCACGAAGAATATGGCGTAATAGATTTTTCTTAGTTGATCTATTGGTATAATACAAATATTGCCGTATAGTTTCAGCAGTTGAGGAAACCGGGCTTACTTCGACTTTCATAGGGTTTTTCAAAATCTTCCTCGAAAGTTCTACAATATTATCCGGCATGGTAGCTGAGAAAAACAAAGACTGCCTCTTTTCAGGAAGCAACTTCAGTAATTTCTTAATATCATTTATAAATCCCATATCAAGCATTCTGTCTGCTTCGTCGAGGACAAACAGGTTTACTGATTTCAAGCTAATAAATCCTTGATTTATCAGGTCTAACAATCGTCCGGGAGTAGCTACAAGAATATTCACTCCGTTCTTAAGTTTTTCAACCTGGCTGTTTTGCTTGACACCGCCAAAAATTACAGCATGTCTGATATTAGTGTATTTGCCATAATCCTTGATGTTTTCATCAATTTGTATCGCCAACTCTCTCGTTGGTGTAACTATCAAAGCACTTATTTTTGGTTTGCCTTGCCGGTTACTCTCAGCCTGATGGATGTGTTGGATTATAGGAATCGCAAAAGCTGCTGTTTTGCCTGTTCCGGTTTGAGCACTACCTAAAATATCATTCTTTTTTAATATAAGCGGGATAGTTTTTACTTGTATTGATGTTGGCTCAGTATATTTTTTATCTTTAAGAGCCTTCAATATAGGCTCAATAATATTCAGATTTTCAAATTGCATTAATTTCTAATTTTTTATTCCCAAATTATATTATTCGGGAGACATTTGTGAGGGATTTTTTAATGTCTGCAAATAAAGCGAATTTATTTGAATAATGAATAAAAAAGACCAGTTTTAGACGAAAAAAAATTTAAATCAATATTCTATACTCAAATTAAAATGTTGATAGTCATCAGATGACTATTTCTATTTAATTGATACACAGGATTAATATTTTGTTGCTTTTTTAAAATAAGTCAGCCCCTGACTTTATAGCTTTTCCTTAAACCAAACCACCAAAACCCATAAAAGCAAGGGCAAGAATACCGGCAGTTACCAAAGCAATAGGTACACCTCTCATTCCTTTCGGTACATTCATTAAGTCGAGATGTTCGCGTAAACCGGCAAAAATAAGCATAGCCAAACCAAATCCGATTGCGTTTGCAATTGCAAATACCACTCCTTCAAGAAGGTTAAAATTTTTGGAAACAGTTTGTATGGCAACACCAAGTACTGCACAATTGGTAGTGATCAAAGGAAGAAATATTCCCAATGCCTGATATAAAGGCGGGCTTATCTTTTTCAGGATCAATTCAACCATTTGTACCAGTGAGGCTATTACAAGAATAAAACTTATGGTTTGCAGAAAAGTAATTCCCAAAGGAATAAGTATGTAAGTTTGAATTAACCATGTTACTATGGTTGCAATTGTCATTACAAATAATACGGCACCGCTCATTCCAACCGAAGTTGATACTTTTCCTGAAACACCGAGAAAGGGGCAAATTCCAAGAAATTGTGCCAATACAATATTACTGACAAATATTGATCCTATAATAATTACAAAATATTCCATGATAAATTATTTATGCAGTTTTTTTAATACGGTTAATAATAGCTATCAGATAGCCTAAAACAATAAATGCTCCGGGTGAAAGTATGAAAACCAGCATTGCATCTCCTTCAATAAATTTTATCCCGAAAATTGATCCGTTTCCGAGAATTTCTCTTACACCTCCAAGTAAAGTCAAAGCAAATGAAAATCCGAGCCCCATTCCCAATCCGTCAATAACTGATGAAAGCGGTGATTGTTTTGAAGCAAAACCTTCGGCGCGGCCCAATACCACACAGTTTACAACAATTAAAGGAATAAATAAACCGAGAGCATCGAAAAGTCCGGGGGTAAATCCCTGCATTACCAACTCAACTATTGTAACAAATGAAGCGATGATAACAATAAAACTCGGAATACGAACTTTATCAGGTATTCCTTTTTTAATGAGAGAAACAACTAAATTTGAGCATACTAAAACAAATGTAGTGGCAATTCCCATTCCCAGCCCATTAACTGCCGATGTTGTTACACCAAGTGTAGGACATAATCCCAATAATAAAACAAATACGGGATTATCTTTAATAAAACCTTTTGTGAAGTTTGTTAATTGATTCATTATTTATTTCCTCCTTCTACTTTTTCAAATGATAAGTACGCACGTTGAACTGCATCACAAAATGCTCTAGAACTTATTGTTGCTGCTGTGATAGCATCAACATCACCACCATCTTTAACAACTTTCAGAGTGTATTCTTTCGGATGTTTATCTCTGAACTGAGCTTTAAATTTCTCGCTTGCCATTTTTGTTCCCAGCCCGGGTGTTTCTTTTTGCTGGACAACGGCAGTGTTATTGATTTTTCCATCCGGTAAAAAACCTATCATGATTTTTATTTGAGTAGGATCATAACCTTTGTTAGAATAAGATTCGACTGCAACGCCAACCAAATTCCCGTCTTTTAATCCCTTATTGAATGCTAAAGAATCTTTTCCGTTTTCAGGCATAATTTTGAATTTCACTAATGTGTCGAAAGCGGGTATGACTTCTTTTATAGCTTTTTCGGCTTTGGCAATTTGTGCAAGCCTGATGGGTTCTTTTGTTAAGTTATAAACCCCACCCAAAGCAAGAGAAGCAACCGCAGTTATCACAAACAATGTGATTACCATATTTATGAAAGATGATTCCTTTTTTGCCATGTTTTTTATTTTTTTGAACCATTTAAGGATTATAAAGTCATATAAGTTATTTCTTATATTTTCTTTTATGTCTTATATGGTTATATTTTCTTCTTTTTATTAAAATCAAAAATTAACAATTCTATTTCTTAACAGTTTCTCCAAATCTCACCGGTTTGAATCCTTTATTTATCAAAGGAACGAAAGCATTCATTATTAAAATTGCAAATGAAACACCTTCGGGATAAGCTCCCCAAACACGGATAATAACAGTAATTACACCTGCTCCCAGGCCAAAGATCAACATTCCTTTTGATGACATCGGCGAGGTAACCATATCTGTTGCCATGAAGAAAACCCCCAAGGCTAAACCACCTGTTACCAAATGAAATATCGGACTGATATACATCTCGGGATTAATTAAATATAAAATCCCTGTGAAAATTACTACCGAACCGATAAATGCAACAGGAATTTCCCATGTAATAATTTTTTTAATAAACATATAAATTGCACCTATCAACAATGCAATTACAGAAACTTCACCTAGCGAGCCACCAATTCCACCAATTATTCCTTCAAGGTAAGTTGGGACTTGAGTTAAAAGGTGAGAAACGGTTTCACCGCTTTTTAAACCTTCTTTTACAATTGCCAGAGGAGTAGGCCCTGTTATTGCATCAGTCACAACCGACGAAAACAAAGGTTTTGGTATGGGCCATGAAGTCATCTGGACTGGAAACGAAACCAAAAGGAAAACCCTTCCTACCAGAGCAGGATTAAAAGGATTTTTTCCTAATCCACCGAACGACATTTTAGCTATTCCAATAGAAACAAAAGCTCCAACGATGATTATCCAAATTGGCAGATTACTTGGAACATTAAAAGCAAGTAGAATCCCCGTTATCAGAGCTGAGCCATCGCCAATACTGCTTTTTTCTTTAATTAGAAACTTCTGAATTGCCCATTCAAAAAACAAGCAGGCGATCACAGAAGTTAAAATTACTTTAACTGCCCCTGTTCCAAAAAAGTAAATTGAAACTATCAAAGCAGGAATCATGGCGATAACCACGCCATACATTATTTTTTTTACCGAAGAATCTCCATGAACATGTGGAGAACCTGAAATAGTAAGTAAATTCATATTTATGCTTTTCCTCTATTTCTAATTATTTGACCAACTTTATTTTTTCCAACCCGGATATAATCCAATAAAGGCCTGTTAGCCGGGCATGTATAATGACAAGATCCGCATTCGATACAATCCATGATAAGATTTTCTTCTGCAAGATCAAACATTTCGTTTTCCGAATATTGTGTTATCAACACCGGTTCTAAGCCCATAGGGCAGGCAGTGATACACCGTGCACAACGAATACAG
Source organism: uncultured Bacteroidales bacterium (assembly GCA_964462015.1). Lineage (GTDB taxonomy): Bacteria > Bacteroidota > Bacteroidia > Bacteroidales > JAEINX01 > JAEINX01. Next base: position 35,006 of record CAYWXI010000020.1, read on the forward strand.
TTTTGAGGTTCGAAGCGTTTTTCTTCTTTTTTGTCGAAAACCAAAATTCCCGATGATCCTTTTACAATCGGAGCTTCTATTGAAACCAATGCTTTTCCCATCATTGGCCCACCACCGACAACCTTTCCTGCTCCTTCAGGAAGTCCGCCGGTTTTATCAATCAATTCCGAAATTTGTGTCCCAACTCTGACCATCAGATTTGAAGGCTTTGCCAGGGTTTTTCCTGTAACGCTAACTACTCTCTCAATAAGAGGTTTGTTCTTTTGAACTGCTTCGTAAACTGCAAAAGCCGTTCCGACATTATTTACAACACAACCAACCTCGATAGGTAATTTTCCTGAAGGAACTTCGCGATTTATTAAAGCTTTTATTAATTGTTTCTCGCCCCCTTGCGGATATTTCACTTTTAAAGGATGAACCGAAATACCATCGTATTGTACGGCGAGTTTAGATAATTTCTCAATTGCATCAGCTTTGTTCTTTTCGATACCAATAAGAGCTTTTTTTACACCGAGGCCTTTCATCAGAATGGAAACTCCAATCATGAGTTCTTCACTTTTTTCAAGCATTATTCTGTGATCGGAAGTAAGATAAGGCTCGCATTCAACTCCATTGATAATTAAAAAGTCGGCTTTTTTCCCTGGAGGCGGCATTAATTTAACATGAGTCGGAAACGCTGCTCCGCCCATACCTACAATGCCCATTTCTTTGATCTTCTGAACTATTTCTTCTTTTGAAAGCTTTATTTCATGTTTTATCTCAGTTGAAGTATCAATGCTTTCATCCCATTCATCACCTGCAACATCAATAATAATTGAAGGGTTTTTATATCCGTTTTGAGTTATAAAATTATCAATTTTACTTACTTTACCAGACACCGATGAATGAATGTTGGACGAGATAAAGGCTTCACCCTTACCTAATAATTGCCCTACTTTTACTTCATCGCCTCTTTTTACAACAGCCACCGAAGGAGCTCCTAAATTTTGAGATAAAGGGATGAATACTTTCTTTGGCAACTGAAGAACCTCAATGGGCTGACTTTCTGATAATTTATTTTCTGCCGGATGGACACCGCCTAATTTAAAGGTTTTCAATACTTTTTCCTCCTAAATTATTTTCAAAGTTTTCATTATTCAATTTAATTAACTTTAAGTACTTTATGTGCTTTAAGTTCTAAATAATTTCCACTATTTACTTTCTTCTTTATTTGTTTTTAAATCCTTAGCCTTGTTTTCCGTATTAGTAACAACAGGTTTTGGTTCAGGTTTTTTTTCAGTAGCAGGTTTTGCCGGTTTGGGTTTTCGCGGTGGAAAATTTAGCTCATGAATTGCTTTTGTCGGGCACTCCTCTACACATTTTCTGCATAGTTTACATTTCTCAAAATCAATATATGCAAGATTGTTTTTCATAATGATTGCATCAAATTTGCAAACCTTAAAGCATTTTTGGCAACCTATACACGCAACTGCACAATTCTTTTTTGCCGGAGCACCTTTCTCCTTATTAATACACGAAACAAATATCCTGCGATCTTTTTTACCTTTTTTTCGTAATTCGATAATATCACGCGGACAAGCTTCAACACAGGCACCGCAAGCAACACACTTGTCGTTAACTTCGGGTAAACCGGTTTCGTCATTCATAAAAATAGCATCAAAAGCACAGGCTTTTACACAATCACCTAAACCCAAACATCCGTAAGGACATCCGCTTTCACCCGACGACAAACTATGAGCAAATGCACATGTTTCGGGGCCATCATAATTTATCTTTTTAGGTGCATTGGTTTTTGATCCCGAACAACGTATAACAGCTATCAGGGGATCTGCTTCGGTAGCCTCAAAACCAAGTATTGCGGCAACGCTATTCATTGTTTCACTTCCGCCCACCGGACAATTCAAACCCTCAATATTTCCCTTGCTTTTCCCTGATTTTACACAGGCTTCTGCAAAATTCCGGCATCCCGGAAATCCGCATCCGCCGCAATTTGCCCCGGGTAGAGAATCGGAAATTAAATCAATCTTAGGGTCCTCAATAACTTTAAATTTTTGAGCTATAAAATACAAAACAACTGCAGCTGCAATTCCAATTGCACTTAATGATATAAATGAAAAAATAATTACATCATTCACGGTAATTCATTTTTTGTTAAACTAAATAAAAAGATTCAAAATTATGAATCTACGTTAAAAATTAACATTCGGCAAAAGTAAAAACAATACTTAAATTAAGTAATCATTTGCTTTTAAGATTTTTTAGTTTTTTAATGATTTGATAATTAAATTTATATAAAAAAGTCTAAAAAAGTAATTATTGTCTTTGTATCTGTTATACAAATTATTATAGAGGTTTGAGGTGTTGTTTAGAATGTGTATAAATTGAAGTGGGTTTTTCAAAAAGCTTGCCATTTTATTTCTATTTGAAATTCTCAATAATCCTTTGTCTATCTTCATTCTCTTTATCGTTTTTATGATAAAGTTCAATAAAGATTATTTTTTGTTCTTCTTTGAAATATGCGTAAATCAAGCGCAAGCCCGAATTTACTCCCCGTCCTTTTAGTGATTTGCATGCAATTTTCTTTACTTTAATTACGCAAGTTTTCAAGCTTAAATTAGCTATACGAAAACTGAAAGACGGCCTTTCATCCGGCACTATTTCTAAAACTTGTTTTACTGTTTCAATATCGTCTTTCAGTGTTCTATATTTCTTTAAAAGTTTTTTCAGGTCCTTTTTAAATTCTACAAGTTCATTAAAGGTCATAGTTCACCAATTTCGTTTCCATAATTTCTTACTGAGAAGGGAACATCTCTATAAAAAGCTAATTCGTAATTAATTTCTTCCCCTTCTTTTGATGCAAGCCAAGGCATATCCTTATGAGAATAGTTGCTGATTGCAGTAGCAGACCAATCACTCATTTGTTCAATAACTTTGTCAATGACTTCTTTTTCACTAGCCTTTAATTCGGTTAAATCTGCTTTCACTAAAGGCAGGAAACGAGTTTGCGGATAAGCGTGATATTCAGTTTTAACTCTTTTCAAAAGCGATTTCTCAATCATTTGATTGATGATGATATCTAACTTTTGCGGAACAGGGCCATAAGGTAATTTGCGGTATTTTGCGCCGGTCAGATGTTCTTCATACAATTCATAGTAATTGAAATCAATAAAATAAAGTAGTTTATGAAGGACGGTTTCGCCAACGTTTGGTTTTCCTGCACATCTTTCCAAAATATATAAAAGCACATTTTTAAACTTATTGATATTGAGAATAGGGACAGAAATACGTTCCTCCAACTTCTTGGTTTTGATTTCCGGCATAGCTTCAATCTCCTGGCTGATGCTAAAATCTTTCGACATGAAATCGTCCAAAGAGAAACCCAAAATAATTGACAACTTTTGTATCTCTAATATATCAACACTTCTGTTTCCAAGTTCAATTTGTGCCATTGATGGCCGGGAAATTTTAATACATTTAGCCAAATCATCCTGGGACATCTTCTTTATTTTACGAAGTTTACTTATCCTTTGGCCTATTTTCTTTTTTGAAAGATTTATCTCCATATCAATTATTGTTTTGTTTTCTGATGTGCAAAGATACATAATGTTTTAAAATAAAACAAGTAAATGTTTTAATATCGTGCATTTTTTAAATACTATTTTTAAGTTGTATTTTTGCTTTAAATATTTCATAAGTTTATCAGGGAATCTATACCTTTTTTAATTCTATGTGTTTTTATTTATTAATTTTGGCTTGTCGGAAAAATAGTAAATTTTGTTTGTTTTATTATTTTGTATTTCAACAAACAAATAATTTATTTTTGTTATAAGATGAAGAAATCAATTTTATTAATATTTTTTTTAGTAATAATTATTCATTTCGCCTTAGCTACACACGAACGCGCCGGTGAAATAACCTATAAACATATTACGGGCCTGACTTATGAAATAACAATTGTTACCTATACTTTTACGCCAAGCCCGGCAAATCGTACTGAAATGGAAGTTTTATGGGGTGATGGAAGTTCAAGCATTATTCCGATTATTGAGAAAATAAATTATCCCAATAATATTTCACGAAATGTTTACGGAAGCCTTGAAAATCTTGAAGGTAGGCATACTTACAGTGCTCCGGCAACTTATATTATTTCGGTTGAGGATCCGAATCGTAACTATGGAGTGTTAAATATTCCTAATTCGGTAAATATTCCGTTTTATACGCAATCCGAACTGGTTATTAATCCCTTTCTTGGTGTTAATAATTCGCCTGTTTTATTAAATCCTCCTTTCGATAACGGTTGCGTGAATCGATTATATATTCATAATCCGGGTGCTTATGATGTTGATGGTGATAGCCTTTCTTATCAGTTAATTGAATGCAAAGGTGCAGGGGGATTACCTATTCCGGGATATTCTTTACCATTTGCTTCCAATATTTTTACTATAGATTCATATTCGGGTGATGTGATCTGGGATATGCCTGAAATACAAGGTGAATATAATATTGCAATCCTGATAACGGAATGGCGAAACGGTTTTAAAATTGGAAGTATAATTCGCGATATGCAAATTAATATTGTAGCATGCGATAATAATCCGCCGGAAATACATACCATTGATGATACTTGTATTGAAGCAGGTTCTCTTCTGGTTTTTGATGTTGTTGCCACTGATAATGACGACGATCTCGTTTCTCTTACAGCAACAGGTGGCCCAATTGTTATGCAGGATAACCCGGCTGAATTTCCTTTTGTTGATTCCATTAGCCATGTAACTTCGACTTTTAGCTGGGAAACACATTGTTCTCATGTTCAGAAATTTCCCTACCAGGTTTATTTTAAAGCCATTGATAATAGCATGCCTGTTAATTTAGTTGATATTAAAACCGTAAATATTAAAGTGATCTGCCCTGCTCCTGAAGGCCTTTCTGCTGAAGCAATAGGAAATAGCATTCATCTGAATTGGAATAAAACACCTTGTACGAATGCATCATCCTACAAGCTTTTCAGAAGAAAAGGATATTTTGGTTTTTTCCCGGGTGTTTGTGAAACCGGAGTTCCTTCTTATACTGGATACAAACTAATAAAAGAGGTTGAATCAATTGAGGACACAACCTATATTGATAATAATAATGGTATAGGGCTGGTTCATGGAATTGATTATTGTTATATAGTTATTGCCTGTTATTCTGATGGTGCCGAGAGTTATTCTTCACTTGAGGCATGTGCATCCTTGAAAAAAGATATTCCAATAATCACAAATGTAAGCAACGATAGTTCTGATCTTGTTTTAGGCCATTGTTTTTTGGCCTGGGCAAAGCCTGTCGAACTTGACACTATTAAATTTCCCGGCCCTTTTCAATATCATGTCTATCGTGCAAACGGAATTCCCGGGTCGGATTTTCAGGTAATTGGAGATAATCATGGATTAAACGATACATTATATTTCGATAAAAATGTAAATCTGAATCAGGATAATACTCCCTACAGCTATAAAATAGGATTGTATAGTGAAACAATAGGTGAAATTGGTACTACTCAGGTGGCATCATCATTATATCTGAATATTTATGAAACCGATGAGGAATTGCAACTCTCCTGGAATCCATATATTCCCTGGAATAATGAGGCATATATTGTTTATCGGCAGGATCCCGGAGAAATTATTTTTGATTCGGTCGGGTGGACAAATGATTCAAAATATTACGATAAGGATTTGATAAACGGTGAAAAATACTGTTATTATGTTGAAAGTGTTGGTGGGTATTCATCCACAGGATTGGTTTATCCGATAATTAACTTTTCACAGCTTAGATGTGGTGAGCCTGTTGATAATAAACCACCATGTCCACCTGAATTGTTTGTTTCAACAAATTGCGATTATGCTGAGAATTCTTTAAGATGGACAAATCCTAATAATTATTGTTGCGATGATGTTGCTGAATACAATGTTTATTTTTCGCAGTTTGAAAGTGAAGAAATGACAAAACTTGTTAGTATCTACGGTGCCGACGATACTACCTTTACTCATCAGGGAACTTTTTCAATTGCCGGATGTTATGCTGTTACGGCTACTGACTCAATAGGAAACGAAAGTGATTTTAGTAATATAGTTTGTATTGATATTGACAGTTGTTCTGTTTACAGTCTTCCTAATGTTTTTACTCCCAATAACGACGGGCATAATGATTATTTCATGCCTTTTCCGTTTACTTCGGTTGACCGGATTGAAATGAAAATATTTAACCGATGGGGGCGAATTATGTTCGAAACAAATGATCCTGAAATAAAATGGGATGGGAAAAACAAAAACAATAATGATGATTGTAGTGCCGGTGTTTATTTCTTTGTGTGTGATGTTTACGAAATACGTCTCACCGGATTAACTAAACGAACTCTTAGCGGATCAGTAACTATTCTCAGGGAATGACATTAAAATTGCAACTGATTCACAAATTAACATTTTACATATCAATGGATTTAACCGCTTCTAATTAAATAAACCGCACGATCGCAAAGTAACGCAAAATATTTTGCGTTTTTTGGCGTATTTTGCGGTTAATAAAAATAAGATTTAAAATTGAACTTCGAATTATTTATAACAAAGCATATTTTATCCAAAAACAAGGATAATTTTTCCCGCCCGATTGTAAAGGTGGCAATTGCTGGTATAGCTCTCGGCCTTACGGTCATGATAGTTTCAATTGCAATTGTAACAGGTTTTAAGATTATGGTTCGCAATAAAGTAATTGGTTTTGGTTCTCATATCCAAATTGGTAATTATGATTCAAATCTGTCTTTTGAATCTTCTCCGATTTCAAAGCTTCAGGATTTTTATCCTTCTCTCGACACCATCGAAGGCATTAAGCATATTCAGGTTTATGCTAATAAAGCCGGTATAATTAAAACCGATGACGAAATACAGGGGGTTGTTTTAAAGGGAGTTGACAGTGATTATGATTGGTCGTTTTTCAAAGACAGGATTATTGATGGAAATGTTTTTGAAGTTAATGATACGGTTAAAACAAATAAAATTCTGATCTCGAAAAGCATTGCTTCAAGATTAAGATTTAAGGCAGGTGATGATGTAAGAATGTATTTTCTTACTGAAGGGCAAAGCAGCCCAAGAGGCAGGAAGTTTGAGATCGAAGGTGTTTTTGAAACAGGGCTTGAAGAATTTGACAATATGTTTATTATTGGAGATATTAAGCATATTCAAAAAATTAATAAATGGAGCGATGATATGATTGCCGGTTTCGAGGTGATTATTGATGATTTTGATGAGTTAGATAAATTGGGATTGTATATTTATAATAAAATTGGTTACGATCTTGATACGCAAACTATCAAACAACTTTATCCTCAAATATTCGACTGGCTTGAATTACAGGATATGAATGTGTGGGTTATTTTGGTGTTAATGGTTGCAGTGGCGGCAATTACTATGATATCCACTTTGTTGATACTGATTCTCGAACGCACAAATATGATTGGAATTTTAAAAGCATTGGGTAGTAAGGATTGGAGTATTAGAAAAATATTTCTTTATAATGCGGTTTATATTATTGGTAAAGGCCTGATGATAGGGAATATTTTTGGAATAGGATTATGTTTGCTTCAAAAGTATTTCAAGTTGATTGCCCTGCCTGTTGAATCCTATTTTGTATCTTATGTTCCGATAAATTTAAGCCTCACAAATTTGATATTGATTAATTCGGGAACCCTGGTAGTTTGTGTTTTGATGTTAATAATTCCATCGTATGTTATTACACGGATTACTCCGGTAAAGGCGATTAGGTTTAGTTAGAAATAATGCATTCCTACCGGCTTCCCATGTGTTCCTACGGGCTTCCCACGTGCTCCTACGGGCCGATCTTGTGCTCCTACGGGCCGATCTTGTGCTCCTACGGGCCGATCACGTGTTCCTACCGGCAAATCATGTGCTCCTACGGGCTGATCACGTGTTCCTACCGACAAATCACGTATTCCTACCGACCGATCATGTGTTCCTGCGGGCAGATCATGTGCTCCTACGGGCAGATCATTTGTTCCTACGGGCGGATCATGTGTTCCTACCGGCTTCCCGCGTGTTCCTACCGGCTTCCCATGTGTTCCTGCCGGCAAAAATATATTACTTAAAGCAAACCACCCTCATTTACCGGAAAGATCATGCCCGGTTTTATTTTTATTGATTTATTTTTAATGTTTTTTAGGATATATGGAATAAAAAAATATGTTATTTTGTTGGGCAATTTGTCTGAAGATGTTTTACGGCATGGTTTTATTGAAGTTATAAATGAAAGAAGCAATGAAAGTTTATAAGAAAAATGTATAGAATTAAATAAAATAATAAAAAAATAATGGCTACAGAAGAAATAAACGCTCAAGGCTCTATAGTATTCCAAATTAGGTGGATAATGCGCATAGTGTAGTGGTTGTTTCAGAGTTGTAGGGCATTAAAAACAACATCTCAGAAAAAAATAAACCCGTAATGATTAAATAGATTGATTTTGAAAAAATTAAATAGATTAATATTCATTCTAACTGTCGGACTGATTTTAAACTCATGCGGTGGATTTGGTTTTCTATATCAAAAGCACTTGACTGAAAATATCTGGTTGATTGCTATTGATGAAATAGAACAAATGAGTATAAGTATAAAAGATTCAGAGAATGGTCATTCAGGATTATTAGGTTCAGCCGCCTTATTCCAAAATTTCATTGCTTCATTTTGTTTTAATGTTTTTAAACTATGAAATGCGAGAAATAGAAATAGAAAAAATATTACACTGAGCTTTCATATGAAATTTCTTTAATCGTTTTTCCTATATTTGCGAAAAAGAAAATTTTTTAACATAAACATCACATTATGAATAAAAACAAATTTTTAATTGCATTATTAGCAATATTATTCAGCTTGAATTTTTCAATTTCAGCGCAGGAAACTATTAAAAACGAAGATGAAAAAGAAGTAGATAATTCTTATCAGTTCGAAGTTATTAGCGAGGTAGAGGTCACACCTGTTAAAAGCCAGGACAGAACAGGGACTTGCTGGTCGTTTGCAACAATTTCTTTTCTCGAATCGGAAATTTTACGTGAAAAGGGGAAAGAATACGATCTTTCGGAAATGTTTGTTTCAAGAGAAGCATATCCCGATAAAGCAATGAATTATGTTCGTTTACATGGAAATGCAAATTTCGGACAGGGAGGGCAGGCTCATGATGTAATCAATGTGATCCGTAAATCGGGAATAGTTCCTGAAGAAGTTTATGATGGTAAAAAGATTGGTGAAAAACAGCATAATCATAGTGAAATGAGTGTTGTTTTAAAAGGAATGCTTGATGGAGTTGTTAAAAATCGCGGTAGAAAACTTACACCGAAATGGTTTGAAGCCTATAATTCGGTTCTTGATATTTATTTGGGTGAAGTACCGGCGACATTCGACTACGAAGGTAAAACCTTTACACCCCAAAGTTTTTTTGACGAATTAGGTTTAAATCCGGATGATTACGTTGAAATTACTTCATTCACTCATCATCCTTTTTATGAAAAATTTTCTTTAGAGATCCCTGATAACTGGTCGTTTGACGATTATTACAACCTTCCTCTTGATGAAATGATTGAGGTTTACGACTACTCCTTAAAAAACGGATATTCAATTGTTTGGGATGGGGATGTAAGCGACAAGCAGTTTTCTCATAAAAACGGTGTTGCAATAGTCCCAATAACCGAAAGGGCAGAAATGTCGGATGAGGAGAAAGAAAAGAACCTGAAAGAACCCGAACCCCAAAAAGAGATCACTCAGAAAATGCGGCAGTTGGCGTTCGATAATTATACTTCTACCGATGACCATCTGATGCATATTACCGGCATTGCTGAAGATCAAAACGGAGAAAAATATTATATCACAAAAAATTCGTGGGGAGAGGAAAGTAATGAATTCGGTGGTTATTTGAATATGTCAGAACCTTATGTAAGATTGCGAACAACTGCTATTTTAGTCAATAAGAAAGGTATTCCGAAAAATATTACTAAAAAATTGGGAATTAAATAAATTATATGAACTTAAGATAAGATCAGTATATCCACCTGTCTCTACAAATATTTTTTTGTTATTGCCCGGAGTATATCTTAATCCAACAGGAATTGATAAACAATTTATTTTTTTATTAATTTAATACTTTGCAGAACTTTACCGTTTACCTTCAGGTAGGCGATGTAGGAACCGGGCTTGCACGATTGCTTGTTTTTGTCAAGCCCGCTCCATTTTATTAAATGAGTTCCTCCCTGCCTGCCATTGTTTTGGCCATTTTGTGGCAGGCAGGCTTTCTGTTGTTTATTGATTAATATTTCAATCAACTCACCTGAAAGATTGAAAACCGAAAGTTCAACATAGGCATTTTCTTTAATTTCGTATTCAAAAGTTGTTTCTGTTTTAAAAGGATTAGGGTAACAATGCAAGTTTCGAGTTTGGAGTTTCGAGTTTGGAGATTCAATAATGCCTACAGGGTCTTCAACAAAATTCCCTTTTCCGTCATTAAAAAATATATTTAAATTAGCCGGCAAAGTGGCATGTAAATACCGGATAGTTGCAATATCATTAAATCCGTTGCCATCAAAGTCGGCACATTTCGACTTCCGCGAATATTCACCGTAGTTTTCCATTGGGATGAACTGCGGTTCAGACAACTGGAAATCCCCGAGGTTATAGAAAATAATTAAATCGGTTTCATTTCGGGTATTGAATAAAATATCCGGCAAGCTATCATTATCAAAATCAGATATAACAATATGGGCGCTACATATGGGTTCAAAAATAAATGGTTCATAATTGATGAATGTATTATTTCCTGTGTTTTCATAAAAAATTAGCTTTGTAAAATTCGAAGGATACCAAGAATAAGAAGTTAAAATGTCATTCATTCCATCATTATTAAAATCACTAATTTCAGAGCAACTTATATATTCGGTAGATAAGATTGAAAGTTGAAATCCATCCGGATAACTGAAATATACTTCTGTGTTTTGCCCTGTAATAACTATATCCTCACGTCCGTCATTATTCAGATCACCGCAGGAAATATCTATAGGATGAAAACTTAGATTAAAATATTCCGGCTCTGAAAAATTACCTGTTCCGTCGTTATAAATTATTCCCCAAAGAAAGTAATCGTTTGATATAAAAACAATATCAATACTATTATTACCAGATATATCACCAACAGAGTATAGGGTTAAGTTATCACACATTGGAAAATATGTAATATCATAATTTCCATTATTTATTTCAACAATAGCTGCATTATTTTGTTGTCCGTCATAATATTGACCAATTATTTCAGGATTTTCGTCCCCTTTGATATTTGCAACAGAAACAGAAATTTGTCCTCCATAAATATATATTAAATCAATTAAATTAAAATATCCTTCTCCAATGTTTTCAAGAATACTTATTCCACTCCATTGAGTTTGCCAATTATAATTATGGCCGCAAATAATATCTATATCTCCATCCAAATCCAAATCACCTGCACACAATGAGTAAGCAGCAAGAGGGACGTTGTATCCACTTCTGTTATCTCCTGCTGTAAAGGCTAATAATAAAATATATGCAATAATTAGTAGTGATCGTTTCATGGTTTTATTTTTTTATAATATACCGCCAACAATTTCCAATACCATTTTTTCATCATGTTAAGTAAAAGAGGTTATAAATATTTACAAGCGTTTTTTATTGGCCTAAAGATAAACATTTTTTTAGTTTGTTTAAAGTTGTCTGAACATCTTCCGGATTGAAAATGCTAATGCAAACACCCGATCATAAATAATAAGTACTTTTGCCAAAAATTCTTCACATGATTATTTATTTTTCATTAATACATTATGCAACAAAAAATTAATATTGATGTTCGTTCGGAAATCGGGAATCTCGAATATGTAATCCTACATAAACCCGGACATGAAGTCGAAAATATGACACCTAAAAATGCTGAAAGAGCATTGTATAGCGACATTTTAAATCTTTCTGTTGCTCTTAAAGAATACGAACAACTTGAGAAAGTTTTAAATAAATTCGCCAAAACTTTACAGATAAGAAATTTATTTACAGATATTTTAAATAATGAAAAAATCAGGGAAAACCTTATACTAAAAATCTGTAAAAATGAGGGAAAAGAAACATTGTTTGAAAGTTTAATGCTTTTAGAAACTGATGAAGTTGTCAGGCAATTAATCGAAGGTGTTAAATTGAGAAAGGATAATCTTACGAATTTTCTGAGCAGCGAAAGATATTCATTGCGTCCGTTGCATAATTTCTTTTATATGAGAGATGCTTCGGTTTCCATTAATAATAATGTTTTTATAAGCAATATGGCCAACAAAATCCGCGAAAGAGAATCAATTATTATGGAAAGTATTTTTGATTTTCATCCGCTTTTTAAAACAAATACTATTTGCCCCTCAAAAATAATTGGCTCGGAAGGTAAAGCAACTTTTGAAGGTGGTGATGTTTTGATTGCCCGCGACGATATTTTATTGATAGGAGTCGGACTGCGAACAACATCCCAGGGTGTTGATTCAATAATTGAAGAAATTAAAAAGAGTAAAGAAACAAAACATATTATAATTCAGGAATTACCTTATTCACCTGAATCATTTATTCATCTCGACATGGTTTTTACTATCCTCGATCGGGATAAATGCATGATATTCGAACCTTTGATAATAAACTCAAGCAGGTATTTGTGTATTCATATTCATATTGAGAATGGAGAGGTGGTTTCAATTAAAGAAGAAAATAATATTCCGGCAGCTTTATCAAAACTTGGAATGAACCTTGAGCCTATTTGTTGTGGAGGTAGTTCGGATTTATATTCTCAGGAAAGGGAGCAATGGCATAGTGGAGCTAATTTTTTCGCTCTCGGGCCGGGAAAAGTTATAGGATACGGACGTAATATCTACACATTGGAAGAAATGAATAAACATGGCTTTGAAATACTCAAAGCAAAAGATGTTATAAATGAGAAAGTTGATGTTAATGATTATGAGAAATATGTAATCAGTATCGACGGAGCCGAATTATCGAGAGGCGGAGGTGGAGCCAGATGCATGACAATGCCGGTTGTAAGAAAAGCTGTAGAGTGGTAGAATGAATGCGAGAATTGGAGAATATGTTTTCGAAAAACTCTAAATTAAAGAAGTTTATCATCGAATTGAACTAATTATACGAATTGAAAATTCGTTCAATTCGATGATAGAAATAACCATTTGACCAAAAATAGCCTGCCCTGATTTACGGGCATGGTAAAATGGCCAAACCGGAAACTTGAAACCTGAAACTATTTTTTCTCAACAATCAATCTTTCCTTGAATGGAAGAAATGTCATAAAATCAGCATGATGAACGACGTAAGCTTCTGTGGTTCTTTTTACAAGATGGCCTTCGCCGGCATGAGTAGCAATAATATGACACACTTCTACCGGAATACCACATTCTTCGGCTATTGAAACACCTGAGAATGGATGTCGTAGATGTTTTCCATATGCTCCCTGAACTGCTTTTCCATTTTCATCAAGTTCATATTCAAGCAATTTGCCAACATCGGCGAGAATTGCACCTGAAATCAAAATATCCATATCACAGGTCAATTCGCCTTTGTAAAAATCATTAATTTTTTGTCCGGCATCGCGTGCAATATGAACAACCGATCTTTTATGATCCATAAAAGTCACTTTCAAATCAGGGCCACAAAGCAGTGTGAACGGAATTGTATTTAAATCATCGGGTGTCAGAACACTTCTTTCGAGTGCCAATTCCCATGTTTTTGCTGTCTTTTCCCTGAGGTCATCATCTTCGATCCAATCGATTTCGGGCCAGAGGGTTAGTATTTCTTTTTTCATTTTTTAATAATTAAGTTTATGTTTTATATATTGATTTGTGTTAGAGGTTTAAAGGCTAAAGTTTGCAAACCTTAATAATCTTTCTGATAAATCATTCATCACCACAACTCTTAAGTTTTATCCTTTTCCTTTACTTTTCACTTTAAACTTTAGCCTTTAGCCTTTCTTCTATAACTTCTCAATAATAGCATCCGCCATTTCCTGAGTCGAAGCAGCTCCTTTTTCAATTACATCAGCTTTGCCGGGCATTTTCGACATATCGTATGTGCGAACTTTTCCTTCGGCTATAACTTCTGCAACAGCTTTTCTGATTTTAGCTGCAATATCATTTTCGTTAATAAAATCAAGCATCATACAAGCTGATTCTACCATTGCAATTGGATTCACGATAGAAACATCATAATCGGCATATTTCGGAGCCGAACCATGAGTAGGTTCAAAAACACCAATTCCTGAATCAGGGTTAAACTGAGCAGAACAGGCAAATCCAAGTCCGCCAATTAAACCTGCAAATCCATCGGAAACAATATCACCAAACATATTTCCGGCAACTATTACTCCATAATTTTCAGGATTCTTAGTCAACCACATCATTTGAGCATCAATATTTGTATTCCATAATTCGATTTCCGGATAATCGGTTTTCTGAATTTCCTGGGCCATTTTATACATCATTCCCGATGTTTCGCGAATTACATTTGGTTTCTCGCAAACTGTAACTGATTTATATCCATATTTTTTGGCATGTTCAAAAGCTGCACGAAGAATTCTTTCGGTTGCATTTTTTGTAAAAATACGAGTAGAAACCGATAATTCATTTTTAGGAACTTTAGCGAAATTTTTAACAAATCTCGGGTGTGTCATCAGTGCTTCATAAACATTTTCAGGAGGATTCGACCATTCAACACCACCATAAAGGCCTTCGGTGTTTTGTCGGAAAATAATAGCATCAATCATGGGTTCTTGAATTTCATCACCGACACCTCTTCTGATAAAATTCAAAGGATTACCTTTATAGGATTTGCAAGGACGCATGCAAATGTCAAGGCCAAAATGCTGACGTAATCCAACTATGGGACTTGAATAAACCAGTCCTTTTTTCTGTAATTCGGGTGAAAGCTCAGCAAACGCTGCATCTTTTGGTTTTGATGTAATAGCACCAAATAACCCAATTTTATGTTTTTCAATCAGGTCTGTTGTCCTTTTGGGTAACGGATTGCCTTCGGTTTTCCAAAATTCCCAACCTATGTCACCTTCAATATAATCGGCTTCGAAGCCGGCTGCATTCAATACTCTTATTGTTTCTTCTAAAACTACCTTCCCGATTCCATCACCCGGAAGTGCTACGATTGTTCTTTTTGCCATTTTAAACTATTTATAAAGTTAATAATCATTGAATTAAAATTAAACGCCAAAATTAAGAAATTTAAAATATATTTAGTTATAAAAAGAGCATAAAATTATTTTTTGATGTGTTGGTGGAAGATTTTAGTAATGCAAAGGTGAAATTCAAAGGCTAAAGTAAAAAGTGAAGAAATCTCTTTAGTTTAGTCTTTAATCCTTAAACTTTTTTTCCTCCATCCTTTGTAATATTTTTCAAACTAAATCGTCTTCTATTATTCGATGAGTTCTTTTAAAGAAGAAATGACAGAAATTTAAAAAATGTACTTTTACAAAAAATAATAATTTGAAAGAAACAATATTATCAATCAGTCAACTCTCAAAGCATTATGGGCGTATCAGGGCCGTTGACAATCTTTCGCTGGATATCGAAAAAGGAAATGTTTACGGAATATTAGGCCCTAATGGAAGTGGGAAAACAACGACAATCGGGATAGTTCTCGGCGTAATTAATCCAAATTCAGGGTCATATAAATGGTTTGGAAACGATCCGACAAATTATGACCGCAAACGTGTAGGGTCAATAATTGAAACACCTCTTTTCTATCCTTATCTTACTGCTATTCGTAATCTAAGGATTATTGCTGATATAAAAGGTATAGGATATGAAAGCATTGAAGAAGTGCTGAAAAAAGTTGATCTCTTCGAAAGAAAAAACGACAAATTCAAAACCTATTCACTTGGGATGAAACAACGCCTTGCTCTTGCAGCAGCCATGATTGGAAATCCTGAAATGATGATACTTGACGAGCCTACGAATGGGCTTGATCCACAAGGAATTGCCGAAACCAGAGATTTGATAAAGCGTATTGCTTCCGAAGGTACAACTATTTTGCTTGCAAGCCATTTATTGGATGAAGTTCAAAAAGTCTGCACTCATGTTGCAGTCCTGAATAATGGAAAAACATTGTTTTCAGGTGATGTTGATGAGGTTCTTACAGATACTTTTACAATTGAAATTGCTTCCGAAGATTTAGATGAATTACAAAGATCCCTGATTGATTTTCCAAATTTGCATTCTGTTGCAAAAGATGGCGATAAGCTTACAGTCAGAGTGAAAGGTAAAACAAATGGCCGCGATTTAAATAGCTTCCTTTATAATAAAGGAATAGTTTTATCACATCTTACTACTAAAAAGAAAAGCTTAGAATCTTATTTCCTTGAACTATTATCCGAAAAAAATGATTAAATTATTAAAAATAGAATATCAAAAAATATCTCCTTATAAAACATTCTGGGTTTTATTTGGTTTGTATTTCGCTGTGTTGGGGATTGTGATTTTTGGTACACAAAGTTTTATAAATGAGTTTTTTGTCGATGTAAGAAAGAACTCACCAATTCCTATACCAACAGTTTCGTTATATAATTTTCCGGATGTTTGGCAAAATATTACTTACCTCGGTGGGTATTTTAAAATTTTCCTTGCCGTACTTATTGTAATTCTGGTTTCTAATGAATTTTCATTCCGCACAATCCGGCAAAATATAATTAACGGAATGAGTAAATCGGAATTCCTTAAATCCAAACTTTTTTTCATTTTTTCAATCAGTCTTGCTTCAACTTTATTTCTTTTTATTTCAGGATTAATTCTCGGTTTAACTCATACAACATACATTAGCTTTTCAAAAGTTTTTAATAATACTTATTTCCTTTTTGTGTATTTACTTGAGCTGTTTTCGTTTCTCAGCTTTGCAATGTTAGTTGGATTTTTAGTTAAAAAATCCGGTTTTGCAATAGGTATATTGTTGCTTTACAGCTACATAATTGAAAGAATTTTATGGTATAAAATACCCGAAGAAGTTTCTGAATACTTTCCAATCAGGATGATAGGTAAATTAATTGATGTTCCGAACACTGCATTAATGAAGATTTTTGGAATAAATTTTCGCAATTTTGTGAACTATACCGACCTGGCAATTGTTGTTGCTTATACAATATTATTTATCTTTTTAACATATTTATTATTGAAGAAAAGAGATATATAGGAATGGAATGATGGAGTAATGGAATGTTGGAATTGAGTTAAACTGAAACCAGAAATCAAAGAAGTGAAATACAAAACCTATTCAGTTTTTCAAAAATAGTATTTTATTTCTCCATATATGCAAAATTTTATTATTTTCGCATGGATGAAAAAAAAGTTCAAGGGTAAAAATTCTGAAAGATTTGAAGATTATAGGATAAATCTTATTAAAAGAGTTTTTGATATTATTTTTGCTTCTCTAGGATTAATAATTTTATCACCGGTATTAATAATTATTGCTATTTTAATCCGCCTTGAGTCAAAAGGTTCTGTTTTATATATTTCTGATCGTGTCGGTACTGGATATGATATTTTCAGGTTTTTAAAGTTTCGTTCAATGTATAATGGTTCGGAAAAAAGGTTCATCGAAGTTTCAAGATTTAATCAATATTTAATAGACGAGTGCAAAAGAAACAAAAGTGGTATCATGGAAACTTGTTGTCCGGAGTGCGAAAAACTTTCGTATCCGTGTTCACCCATGTTATACATAAGTGGTATGCAGATATGCGAAAATCTATATTTAAAGCAGAAAAAATTACACTCGAAAAAAGCTACTTTTTATAAGATTAAAAATGATCCACGGATGACAAAATTTGGAAAGTTTTTAAGAAATACTAATTTAGACGAACTGCCGCAATTAGTGAATGTTATTAAAGGTGATATGTCGGTAGTCGGAAACAGGCCCCTGCCACTTTATGAGGCTGAAATGCTTACAACCGACCAATGGGCAATGCGTTTCTTGGCTCCTGCAGGAATTACCGGGCTCTGGCAAACAAGTGTTTCGGATAGCAGTATTATTTCAGAAGATGATCGTAAAGAACTTGATAATAAATATGCTCTTTCTGCATCTTTTTTTGGAGATATTAAAATTATTCTAAAAACTATTCCTGTTCTGTTTAAGAAAAATAATATGTAATTTAAACTTACAAAAGTAAAGCTGAATACTCTTAAAACACAAGCTGTTAATATGTTGAAAAATGATTATGTGGCTATATTGTTGAAATCTACCAATCGAACAATACTTCCAAAGTATTTCTTTATTTTTTCAGTTTAACAAGTTTTCCATCCTTATAAATCTCAATTTTTTCAAGTTCTTCCAAAATTGAATAGTACTTCCATTCGCCATGTTTTAAAGATTTTTTATACTCACCTGAAGTTTTTATAATTTTTCCCGGATAATAAATAATGAATTTACCTTCAATATCATCATTAAAATAATTTCCTTCTAATTGAATACTTCCTTCCTGAAAATATTTTTGCCAAATACCCTGTTTTACTCCATTATTATAATTAATTATCTCGGCTATATCTCCATTCGGATATAAAGATATTGATTCACCATGTATTTTTCCATCAAAATAATTCTCTTTTGAAACAAGTATTTCATCACTCTCGCGATAATAACTCCATGTACTATCTTTTTTTTCATTTATGAACTTGCCTTTAGCCATCATTTTTCCATTCGGATGATAAAAAACAGTGTATGAAACAGTTCCGTTATCTTGAAACCTTGAAATAGCTTTCAAGCCTCTATCATTATAATAATATTTAAACTCACCAAAAGGTTTATCATCTATAAATGCTCCTTCATAAATCAATCCCCCATAAACATTTTTTTTCTTCCAAATACCTTGTTTCCTTCCCTGTTCATCTTTCCGGTTAATTTCAGAATTACTCTGTGCCGACAAATTCGATACAAAGAATATCATAATAAAAAATAATGAAAAGCCCCTCATTAATAATGTAGAATTTAATTGTAATTTTGAAAAAAAATTATGGATTATTTTGTTCATATAATATAATTATTTATGATATTAACGATTGGTTTTAATAATAATTACAGACTCCAATCTAAAAAGTCATCGGATGACTTATGTTCAAAAAATTCACAAAACATTAATTCTGTGTATCAGTTAGATAGAATCATTCATCAGATGACTATAAACATTTATTTAAAAAAACTCACATAAAATTGAATACATATTCATCAAAATTGCTTGAAAATTCAGTTAACGAATTATCGAAATTACCGGGAATCGGGAAGAAAACAGCTTTACGTCTAGCCTTACACATTTTAAAAGAAGACAACAATTATGCCGGATCCCTGGGAAATTCAATTATTGAACTACGAGATAAAATTCAACACTGCAAAGTTTGTCATAATATTTCTGATTCCGAAACTTGTGAAATTTGTTCAAATCCTAAACGTGACCAATCAACGGTTTGTGTCGTTGAAGATGTGAGAGATGTTATGGCTATAGAAAATACGGGTCAATTCACAGGAGTTTATCATATTTTAGGAGGAATTATTTCACCAATGGACGGAATCGGCCCAAACGACCTAAATATTAAATCACTGATAAATAAAATTTCAGAAGATAAAATAAATGAGGTTATTATGGCTCTTTCAACGACTATCGAGGGTGATACCACTAATTATTTTATTTTTAAAAAACTATCTCTATTCAATATAAAAATCACTACAATAGCACGTGGTATATCAATTGGCGATGAGTTGGAATATGCTGATGAAATTACTCTCGGGCGCTCAATTATTAATCGAACGCCTTATGAAAGTTCGCTGCCAAAATAAATTTTACTAATAATTATTATGATCAGGTTTGAGAATAAGTAATAAAGAAGTTTTTATTTGGAATTATTTTAAATAAGGAATGTTTGGATAATTCAATAATCTAAAATAATTTTGCAGCCGTAAATTTCATTATGAAAAAAAGAAGAAAAATATTGCTAATTATTTTGGTATCATTAATGCCAATTTTGATTGCATATCAATTTTTTATGCTTAATTACAAGCATTATCATTATCTTCCGTCGGGCGATGTAATTTGCCATTCGCATCCCTACTCAAATTCTAATACTGATAATGCAACTCCATTTGGTACAAATCATCATCATACAAAAAATCAAATTGTATTTTTTGATTTATTTTCAGCAAGTATATTACTCAATATTCTCTTTATTCTTGTTTCTAAATTATTTCTTTTAAACAGCAGAAGAATAGAAGCAAAAAAGAAAGTAATTTTTGTTTCAAATTGTTATTTCTATTCTTTAAAAAACAAAGCCCCACCTATTCTACTTGGTTAATCATTACATCATTCAAAAATCAATTCTTTAAGAAGATATTGGTCTTTACGAATGGAAATAAATTACACAATTAATTCAAAACGGAACTTAAGTTATTATAAAATAATGTGGTTCTATGTTGAATTAGGTGTATAAATATATAAACCAACAGATAGAAAATAATGAAAAAAAGAATAGTATTCTCAATATTATCAATAATATTTATATTAATAGCGAACGAATCGTTTTCGCAAAAAGAAAAAACAGATGCCCTAATTATTGGCCATGTTAAAAACAATGGCGATCATATTCCATATGCAACACTATTGTTAAAAGGAACAAGTATTGGAACTTCAACTGATTATACGGGACACTATCAATTAGCAAATCTCCCAACCGGAACTTTTACATTACGCGCCCAGGCTATCGGATACAAAGCACAGGAAAAAGAAGTAATAATTGAGGTAAATAAAACTTTAGAGGTTAATTTCAGTCTTGAACCTGATGTTATCATGACCGAGGAAGTTGTTGTTACTGCTTCAAGATATTCTCAAACCAGAAAAGAAGCTCCGGTTATTATAAACAGAATTTCACCAAAAATATTTGTAGCCACCGAATCACCTACACTTGCCGAAGGATTGAATTTTACTCCCGGTCTTCGAATGGAGGATGATTGTCAAAATTGCGGTTTTTCGCAATTAAGAATGAATGGTTTGGATGGAGCATATTCACAGATACTTATCGACAGCCGTCCAATTTTTAGTTCACTGGCGGGAGTTTACGGACTCGAAATGCTTCCGGCAAACATGATCGACAGGGTTGAAGTTGTAAGAGGAGGTGGTTCTGCGCTTTACGGAGCAAATGCAATTGCCGGAACTGTTAATATAATTACTAAAGAACCTTTAAGTAATTCCTTTCAATTTGGTAGTAGTCTTGGCCTCATTGATTTTGAAAAAGCTGATGCAAGTATAAATTTTAATACCTCGGTTGTTTCCGATGATTACAGATCAGGAATATTTGCGTACGGAATGTTTCGCAACAGAGATTCTTATAATGTAAATCCAAACCATCTTTGGGATTCGGATAATGATGGAAGCCCTGATAGAAAGGATGATTTTACCGAAATCACAAAATTAAAAAGCAGTGTGTTTGGGTTAAAATCGTATTATCGTCCTGGCGATTA
This sequence comes from uncultured Bacteroidales bacterium, assembly GCA_964462015.1. GTDB lineage: Bacteria > Bacteroidota > Bacteroidia > Bacteroidales > JAEINX01 > JAEINX01. Next base: position 56,593 of record CAYWXI010000020.1, read on the forward strand.
TGATAAATTTACTTTTGATTTTAATGTGATCAACGATTTTCGTCGAGGCGGAAATCAGTTGGATCGCAAACCTGATCAAGCAGATATTGCTGAAATGGTCAGGCATTTAATTTTAAACAGCGGATTAACATATGATGTTTTCTCAAAAAATCAGAAATATAAATTCACTGCTTATGTTTCAGCACAAAGCATATCGCGCGATAGTTATTACGGAGCGGAACATGATCCGTCAGCTTATGGCAAAACAAAAGGATTTACATGGGTTGCAGGTTCGCAATTTTCAAGATTGTTCGAAAAAGCGTTTATTGCCCCGTCAACTTTGATTATTGGAGCTGAAAATATTTATGATCAGTTGAATGATAAAAAATTAGGATATTTTAATTTGGAAGAGTCAAAATTTGTTCCAACTAGTGTTATTACCGATCAATTTGTTAATACTGTCGGTTTGTTTGTTCAAAATGAATGGAACTTTGATTGGATGAAAGCTTTAATAGGATTTCGTTACGATTACGCTACAATTGAAAATAAAGCTAAGGAAAATGATAAAGCAGGCAATTATAACAATATAAGCCCAAGAATTAATTTCTTATTTAATTTAAAGGAAAATCTTCAACTAAGGTTAAGTTATGCAGGAGGTTTTCGGGTTCCACAAATTTTTGATGAAGATCTGCATATTGAATCTTCCGGTGCCCGAAAAATTATTCATGTTAATGATTCAAACCTAAAACCGGAAACATCGAATAACATTGCTGCCGGCTTCGATTATGAATTTAAAATCGGAAAACTTCCTGCCGAGTTAATACTTGAAGGGTTTTACACTAGGCTAAATGATGCATTTGCCCCGGAATATGACTTCAATGATTCAACAAAAATAATGACTGATACCAGGATCAATGCAAGTTCATATGCTTTAGTTACGGGCGTAAATCTCGAATTTAAAATTTTTCCTGTCAAAACTCTTGATGTTCAACTTGGTTTAACTCTTCAATCTGCAAAGTATAATGAAGATCAGGAGTGGGGAGATGAAAGTGGAAGCGTTTCTAAGCATATTCTTCGTACACCAACAACTTACGGTTATTTTATTGCAAACTGGAATCCGACGAAGAAATTATCTGCTATGCTTTCAGGAACTTATACAGGATCAATGTATGCTCCACATTATCCGGGAGGATATCACGATAATATTTTAATTGAAAACGAAACTCTTAAAGAAACACCTGATTTTTGGGATATTGGTTTAAAAGTGTCATATAATTTTAAAATTGATGGAAATACTAGGTTACAAGTCAATGGCGGTTTAAAAAATATATTCAATTCTTACCAGGATGATTTTGATGCAGGAATTGGACGTGATGCAGGATATATTTACGGGCCTAAACAACCGCGAACAATATTTTTTGGTTTGGTGATTGGGAATAATTTGTAAAGAAATAAAGTTTAGAGGCATTTTTGGTTTTGGAAGTTCTGAAACTAATTTGTTTGCGTTTTTAATTTTTTATTTATTGAGTCCGGTTTAAAAAGCCACAGATTCACAGATTAGACAAAATGAAAATTAAATTCTACTTATCAACGTAGTTAGCACAAGTTGCATAAAATTACAATATCCTAAACCAACAAATTCTTCGATATTTGCAAGTGAAATAGTCATCATTTTATCAATATCATAAGCATTTCTGAATGTTAGAGAAAAACGGGCTTTCTTTTTTGGACACTAGCATCCGAAAGTTTTTGAAATATTAAAGAAAACATCGTTCTATCCAAGTGTTTTCGTTGTAAAATTAGTGATTATCCAGAAAATAAGTTTTGTTCAAAGACTATTTCTTTTTGTGTTGCAATAGTAACTTTGCGAACACCTTCCCTAACTTCATTGCATACATAATCCAATGATAGATAGTGATACAGGCAGAATCTGATTTTTTCACATAAATTTGAAAAAGCAACTGTTTTTTTCGAAATAGTTCGTTTTATAAGTTCTATGAGCAGATAATTTATTAGTGCTACATAAATTTGTGATTTTACAGCATTTTCACTGGTTCCCCAAAATGTTTTGACTTGTAAGTTTTGTTTTAAAGCCTTGAAGAATAATTCAATATCCCAGCGTTTTTTGTATAGTTCAGCAATAGTATTGTACTCCCAATCAAGTTGATTGGTTATTATAGCGATAACTTTATTTTCATCTTCTTTATAAACATGCACTAATCGTAATTTATGTTTCGAGATGCCTGTTTCTATTGCCATACCTGAGCTAAGACTGATAATCTCATCTTTTAAAATGTTTTGGTCAATATTGTCTGGTAATTCCAATTCTTCAATTGTTTCATACATAGTATTCGTTTTAATCCTGGTAACAAATACATTTTCTGCTTTTATTCTGTTGAGCATTAAATCAAAATCAAAATAGGCCCTGTCTTCAACAATAATAGTATCTTTAGGATAAATTAATTGTTCTAATCCATACCTGTCGTGAACTTTTGCTTTTGTGATATTTACTACATCCGGTATCATTAAATTGTAATCCCAACTTGTATGTAATTTGATGCCTCCTTTTGCTGTCCGAAATTCTGCCCAGTCAAACATAGCTAAACATAAGGATATAGTTGAGCTGTCTATTAGTTTAACTACCTTGCCCTTAATCTCTTTTAAAATGTGTGTATTATGATGTTGTTTTAGTACCGATTTATAATGACTTAACAAACGATAATATAGACTCTCAAATACGTGCCAGTCCCTATTTTTGTTGCCATCGCTCATTGATGAACGTGCAGGGCTTTGGGTTAGGCCAAGGTCTTTTATGAAAATTTCACTAACACCTATTCCTGCTGATATGTTATTCAAACTCTGACATTTATTGAGCTGTCCGAAAGTTAAGGCTACAAATTGATCGTAAGTCCTATATTTACTACAGCCTTTATCAGTTTTGTAAGTATTGGTGCAACTTTCAAAAAGCCAACGAGGTACTAAATCTAATATTTGTCGAATTACTGGTTTATTGTTATTTTTGTTTCGCCTGAAGAGTCCCATATTTAAAATGTTTTGTCGTGAAAACAAAAATATAGGATTCTGAGGGCTTTTTAAAATTCTGACTTTCGGATGCTAGTGTGTAAATATAAAATATAATTTTTGATTTACATGAATATTCTAAGTTGAATTTTCTTGGAAAAACAATTTAATAGCTTCAATCCTTGCATTTTGCTATTCAAAATGAAATTTAAAAATACATTTCTAAAAATCGTCTGAAAAACACATCATAAACTTTATAGCCTTCAGTTGTTCGATAGATCATTTCTTTATTTGATAGTGAATGTAATGCCTGCAAAGTTGATGAACTCGATGGAAGTTTATATTTAATAAGAAAATCAACTGCCGAAGGTTTCACCACAATTCCTTCTTTTGCAATGGCAATTATTACTTTTTGTTGATTTTCAGGTAATAGGTTATAAAAACTAAAATAATCCAGTTTTCTGGTTTCAATATATGTTTTGGCAACTTTCATTGCTTCTTCAACATCAAGTTTTTTCTCTGATCTGTAAAATGCCTGATTACATAGTACTTGAGTGTAATAAGTGTGGCTCTCAGTAAAATCCAATATGTAATCAACTGACTCGTAAGAAATTATCTTTTTAAACTGATTGAAACAGTTTTTTATAAAGCTGGAATATTTAGTTTTGTCTATCTTTTCTAAAACTAAACTTTCAGTACTTTGATAAAATGGTTGAGTTGCACTAAAAAACATATTTTGGAGAATATGATTTGAACTTCCTGAAAAAATAAAGCTAACATTATTCAGATGTTGAAAAAGTGAACGCAAAACTGCTTCGGCTTTTTCAGGATAAGCAGCTATTTCCTGAAATTCATCAAATGCCACAACAACAGGTTTCTTTCGTTGATTTAGATATCTAAACAATTGCCTGAGACTTAATTCAAACTGATCATTACTTAATCCTAAACTAAGTTGGGGTGATCCATCAGTTGAAAAAGATAATGATGCATGAAAACCCTTAAATAATTTTTTAATACCTGTCACTAAATTTTTTGTATGATATTTATTTAGCAAGGCTTCGCCACAAATTCTTGTTAAATCCTGAAGATTTTGAGTAGCAAAAAGATCAATGTAAAGCGTTTCATAATCTTTTTTCATTTCAAGTTTATTAAATAAATGCAAAATCATAGCACTTTTCCCAAGCCGACGTGGGCTATGAACCAAAGTATTAATTCCGTTTATTATGTTGTCATTTAAGTAATTTATTTCTTCTTCCCGATCACAAAAATATTGGGGGTTATATTTTAAAGTAAAAGGATTCATAATATATCTTTTAATGCAAAGATAAAAAAAATTATAAAACATGGCTCATAAAATATGGCATATATTTTATGAGTTGCAAAAATAATTTGAGTCTGTTCGATTTTTTTAATTTCAGTTACAGAAATAAGTAATCGAAGTATAAGTTTTTTGTTAATATTAACTGATAGTCATGCTATATTAAATATTAATATATTTTTCCAAAAATACTTGCAGGCTACATACTCTGACCGATTTATTCAGTAAATAATCATCAGTATTAGGTGTAATTATAAAATTATGTTTTGCACCTATATCATCAAATGCGATCATGTTTCTTTGGAGGAATTTTGGTGCAGATGTGTATTTTTTTCAATTTTTATCATAATTACGATATAAGGAAAAGTTCTCTCCATGAAAATTTCTAATTATAATTGAAGTTTTCACGGTAGAATTCAAAACAAACTATTTTACAGTACACCAACGCACTAAATTTCAAACAACTTACGGATAAACCAACACCCCACCATCCGTCATTTTTATCAAATAAGCTTCACCCGGAATACAATCACCAAGGCCGTTAACCCAGTTTGGGCCTATTTTACGAAGCGAGCTACCCTGTGAATTTCTTATAAATACTAAATTTTCGTTTAATATTGAAGCGAATGCATCCATTGCATCCATTGCCTCAGCAGGTAAATAGCTTACAAATTGATAACCTGCCTCAAGTGAAATAGGAGTTTGGGCAGAAATTTCATTTCCTGTAATTTCCAAAACATCCTGATTGTTCATTTTAAATAAATAGCCCTCGGTTGTAATCCAATCACCTATTCCGTTAATCCAATTCGGGCCAATCTTTCTTAAGGTTTCTCCAGCCGAATTTCTGACAAAATCAAGATTGTCATTCAGATTGTTTGCTAATATGCTAAGCATATCTGCATTTTCCGCTACTGCTCTGGTGGAAACAAATTGATAGCCCTGATTCAAGGAAATTGTTTGTGTAATTACTCCTTGAGTTCCTGAATTAATTGAATCTATATATTCAACTGTCTCCAACAAACCTTCTTTGGTAATTGATAACAAAGGCAAACCCTGTTCCTTTCCAAGCCATTTATATTCAGTGTATGTACGATCAATTGGAAAGCCAATCCCGAGAGAATCAATATAAATACTATCATGTTCAACAATTTCTGATTTTAGTCTGAGAGTTTCAAATGAGCCGTAAGGAGTTATTAAAGTACCCCAGCCATCGACAGTATTTGTTCTTTGTTTTTCGATTCCGAAATAAATTAGTGAAGGAATATTAATTTCAAAACCTGAATTTGATATATTTGAATTTCCAAATTGCATTGGAAAATTATATAAAACATCAGCTTCATCGTATTTGATTGGAATTGGTATTTCGTTGAAAGTTACAGCAAAACCTACGTCCTTAAATGATGAATTACTTTCCTTATAGTATTGATAATAATCACTCACCTGTAAATTGGGGATCAAATCAAAACCACCACGAGGTGAAGCTATAGTCGATACAAAAGGATAGAGAAAAACTAATTGATAAATAAAAGGTGTTGATGATACAGAGCAAAAGGTATCAACTCTTTGATTTATTGAGTTTAGAGAGGAAAAATCCCATGTGTAATCTTCGCCGGTAAGAGTATAATCTATTCCGTTAGCTGTTAATGAGGCGCTTATACGAATAGTGTCGTTTTCATTTGGCATATCATTACGATCAATTGTTATTTGTGCAATAGAAAATATGACGGAAAAAAGAAATAAGAAAAGTAGAATTGCTTTTGTTTTCATAAAAATTCTGTTTAATTATAGATTAATAAAAGCATGCAAGTTAAGTAAAATTATAAGATTTTTCTTAAACTAAAGTTAAAAAAGCAGACTGTTTTAAGAAAAATATTAAAAAAATATTTTGATGAAAAGATTACGTCTGTTTTATTGATAATAATTGTTTTAGGCACGAATTATTTTCGCTTAACAGCTTACGAAGGAACAACGCTGTCTCATAATATTTTATTTAATTTTTGTGTTATATATTAGTATTTTTTTACTTTTGTCAAGTTTTAGTATTGAATACAAACTAATAACTTATGAAACTTGATAGGCGAAGTTTTTTGAAATTCGGTGGTTTGCTTAGCGGGATTTTAAGTCTTTTTGGTTTTGCAGGAGCCGGTTTCCTTGCAGGCAAGTCTCCAACAAGCTATACCGGTTGGGGTAACAATAATCTTGGGAAGGACCAATTTTTTAACCGCAAACCTTTTTATACCAACCAATTTGTTCATGAGAAGGTAGGTGATTCCCGACGTATTAATTATATCGAAAACCTTTTTAAACGAAACGGTGAACTTTTTCGTCTTATGAAAGCAAAAGATCCCGGGAAACGATGGGCTTTTGAGCAAGGTATAAAAAATCTCCCGGAACCTCTTAAGACTTATTACCATGAACATCCTGGAAGTTTGAATGAGTTTAAACTAATGATGAAAAAGTCAATAGAGCAGCGTAAAAACTGGGAAAAATATCACGAAAGATATGCACTTGCTGATGCATGGTCGTCGGCTCATTCTGCTATTATTCGTGGCAAGTCATCATTTCCTGAGCCGCCTGATGACTCCCCTCACAAATGGGATTTCAAACATATTAATCCTAATGAATTGAAGTTCAAATCAGACAAGCATGCTAGTGAATTGTTAAAAAAAATAACACACTCGTTTGGAGCAACTCTTGTTGGTATAGCTAAAGTAAATCCCGACTGGGTGTATCAGGGATATCTCAGGGGAGTTGGAAAAACACAATTCGAGGTCCCGGGCCATTGGAAATATGCTATTGTGTTTGCTGTTCCCCATGAATGGGATTCTATGTACGCTAATCCAACATATGGTACTTCATTCGATGCATACTCGCGCTTAAGAATAATTGCAGGTAAATTGCAAGCTTTTATTCGTAATATTGGATACTCTTCAAGGGCACATGTCCCACCTACTTCCTATGATTTGATAATGCCACCACTTGCTATTGATGCCGGATTGGGTGAACTGGGCAGAAATTCAATTTTAATTACTCCCGAGTTAGGTGCAAATACTCGTCTTGCTGCAGTAACAACCGATATTCCTTTACTACCCGATAAGCCTATTAAAATAGGAATAAAAGAGTTTTGTGAAAAATGTAGAATTTGTGCCGATAGTTGTCCCAGTGAAGCTATTGATAAAAGTGATACTCCACAAAAGGTAATCAGAGGATATCGTCACTGGCATATTGATCAGGATAAATGTTTTCGAATGTGGCATACAGTTGCAACCAGTCAGCCGCGAGGATGCCGTATTTGCCTGGCTGTTTGCCCTTACTCCCGAAAAAATAATTGGATACATACTATTGCCCGCGAAGTTGATCCAAGAGATAAAACCGGATTATTTTCATCTTTAATGTTGGGGATGCAGAAAAATTTCTTTGATTATCCTGATGCCGAAAAATATCTTCCGCACCCTGATGGAGAAAATTTAACTTACCAAAATGCTCCCGACTGGCTTTTAACTGAAGAATGGTGTAATGTGGAAAAAGATTGGTAATACCGATCAGTTATTAAATGAAAGGATAAGAAAATATTAAGTCAAATAAAAATGGAAAATATAACTACTTCAACTTTTCTTCCAGCTGTTTTTTGGTTAACAACGGGTATGTTGAATCTCATTTTCATTCTTTTTCTTCGCTGGTGGTTCCGGGAGTTAAATATCAAGCTTACAAAGATAAAATGGTTATGCTTAATTGGCTGGTGGGTAATACTTCTTCTAATTATAACTGCATCATTTACACTAATTGGTGAAGATGAATTACAAGCAGGATTACGTTTCTTTGGATTTTTTCTTATACCTCTTTTAATATCAGGTTTTATAATATTTAGATGGATATTTAAGCAAATATTAATCAAAACTAAAAAATAAACCGATCCATAATGTATTCCACGAATTATTATGTTTACTCTATTCAATTAAATGGCAAAAAAAATCTTTTTGAATGAGAAGAATAAAAATTGAACATGTCATTATTGTTTTAATCATTATCGGGGCATACATATTTGGAAACTTTTATCAAAAGCAACAAACTAAGAACTTAATTTATAAAATTTCAGGGAACAAGCAACTTATTCAAATTGATGATAGGACATTTATGTCAGATTCATTACATTATATCATCACAAATACACATGGATATGGAGGTTCTTTAGTTGGCTTAGTAATCATTAACAATCGTAATATAATTCAGAAATTTGAAATAATTCAGCATTCAGAAACTCCATCATATTTTAAGAAATGCCTTCCATTAATTGAATCCTTAATTCAAAAGCCATTAACTAATGTAGTTATGAGTCCTGATGCAGTTTCGGGGGCAACACTCAGCTCGTATGCAATTAATCAGAGTTTTCTCCAGGTAGATAGAGTCAATAATTTCACTATACAGCCTGTTGAAAAAATTCCGGTTTCAACATGGATTATTCTGGCTTTGATAATATTGGCTTTACTTGAAAACCTAGTTAAAAATAAATTAATAATAAAAATTATTCAATACACGGTAGCAGTAATATCAGTTGCAATTGTAGGATTTTGGCTGAATACTCCCTTAAGTTTTTCTTTTCTAAGCCGGTTTATTATTTTGGAAATTCCACCTTTTCACCAATATATAAATTTGTATTTATTACTTGCTTATGCACTAATTTCAATAATCATATTCAAAAGCAATAATTATTGCAAACATATCTGTCCTTTCGGCCGGCTTCAGGATTTATGTTCATTGGCTTTAAAACCTACGCAAAATAAAAGAATTGGTCAAAAAGCTTTTCAACTTCCTTCATGGCTCACTCTTGCAGTATTATTGCCTGTTCTACTTTTTCAAGCCCCGGGAATAAGCGGATATGAAATTTATAGCGGTGTTTTTGACTTTACCCTCTCTATTTTTCTTTACGGTGTTTTAGTGATGGTTATATTTCTATTGGCTCTTACAAAACGTCCCTGGTGTAAGTTTTTCTGTCCAACAGGATATTCACTCAATTTCATATTAAAACGTTATCAAAATCTATGGAAAGGAAAATAAATATTACAGCCTGGATTTTTATTGGTATATCAGTTGCTTTAATAATAATTCACCTGTCTTCGCAAATTATTACATATGAGAAATATAAATCAAATGATATGATTTTTAATCAGGAAATTATTTGTTCCCCGGATACAGCTAACGAAATTTTTCATTTAGATTCATTATGGAGGAATACTGAATTTCAGGATCATTAGAAAATAAATGACTTCTTTATGACATTTATAAAGTTTCGTTAACAAATTAAAAAATTTTCAAGATGACTTCAAAGCAAAAGTTTGTATAAATATTAAATTTTTGGGTATCGGAAATTCATGATTTTTTTTTATTTTAGCAACGGTAATATTTAGTGATTTTATTACAAAATATTATATTGATAAAGAAAAATAATTAATAATATATTGACAAACAAAACAAATTTTTTATGAATTATCCAAAAAAAGTAACAATTGGGGATATAACAGTGAGAGATGGTTTTCAACATGAAGAAATCTTTATTCCAACAGAAGCAAAGCTTTGGGTTGCAGAACAATTAATTCTATCAGGATTCAAACACATAGAAACCACAAATTTTGGAAACCCGAAAGGTATGCCACAATTTAAAGATGCTGATGATTTGATGAAACGGCTTCATGCAAGTAAAAAAGTAAAACATCTTTTGGATGCGGTAAGTGTAACGGCAATTACAATCAGAGAAAGAGCAATTGAAAGAGCAATTCAGGCTAAAAAAGAAGGTTGGGGGCCAGACAGGATATTAGTTATGGTTTCAACAAGCGAATCTCATCATAAAAAAAATTCAGGTTTATCTCTTGATGATTATTGGAAGATGTGTGAGAAATACATTCCGATGGCACATGATGCAGGCATTAAAGTTAATGGCACTGTAAGTACAATTTGGGGTTGTCCGATTGAAGGCCCGACAAAATTAGAAAAAGCAATTGAATTCACAAAACGCTGGCTCGATATTGGTGTTGATGATGTTGAACATGCCGATCACGACGGTTCTGCTTCTCCCGACAGAGTTTATAAATATTTTTCGATGCTTCTTGATACAATTCCAAATCCCGAGAAACATATCGCCCATTTTCATGTTACCCGCGGTTGGGGACTGGCTAATGTTTTAGCAGCTCTTCAAACAGGAATTACAAATTATGAATCATGCCTTGGAGGCCTCGGTGGACAACCTGCAAATTTTGTTAGCGGTGTACCTGTTTCCGGTACAGGGTCGTACTATTATAAGGATTCAAGTGTAGTTGGACTTGTTCAAACTGAGGATATGGTTGTTATGATGGATGAAATGGGAATTGATACAGGCCTGGATATTGATAAAGTTCTTGAAACGGGTAAAATGCTTGAAAAAATTGTAGGCAGGAGACTACGTTCCGAAACTTTATTGAATGGCAGAATACCAAAAACTTTAACAGGAAATTAGACAAAATATTTTAAAAAAGTAAATGGGAGATTAGGAGAAAATACGAAGTCTTATTTCTGTTTTCTCCTTATTTCCCATTTCAAAAATTATAATTCTTGCCGGGAAACTTTCATTGATAATTCAGAATTTATTCATACCTAAGTGAATCAACCGGATTATTAATTGCCGAGAAATAAGACTGAAGAATTACGGTGATCAAAGAAATTATTATTGCAATTAATGCTGCAACAACAAAAATCCACCAATTTAGTTGAGTGTGAAAAGCAAAATTTTGCAACCATTTATTCATTGCAAACCATGCTATCGGGATAGCTATAACCGAAGATAATAAAACTAATTTCAAGAAATTGGCAGATAAAAAAGTGATAACTTCAAAAACACTCGAACCAAGTACTTTTCTGATTCCGATTTCTTTTACTCTTTGATTTATTGAAAATAATGAAAGACCGAATAAACCAAGTAATGCAATAAAAACTGCTAAACTTGTAAAATAAATAAATAAATTACCCATTTTTTGTTCGGAACTATATAATTCACCGAATTTTGATTCCTGAAAAAAATAATCGAAAGGAGTATCGGGATTTAATTCATTCCATTTTGATTCAATCATACTCAAAATCTTATTTTGATCAGAGTGATTAATTCTAACATAAATATATCTGAATCTATTTGCTTGAACATGCATCAATAAAGGTTTAATTTCTTCGTGCAAAGAAGCATAATTAAAGTTATCCATCACACCAATTATTTTTAGCTGATAGTCTTTTGTAATAGTATCAGCTGCAATAAAAATTGACTTTCCAACAGCTTCTTTCCAACCCAGATGATCCATTAATGCTTTATTAATTATTACTGAATTTGAATCAAGTTTACTATTCTCAAAAAAGTTCCTTCCTGATAGCAGATCAATTTCCATCATATCAAGGTAATTATGATCGACTTGCAGGTTAAGTATCATAAATGTATTTCTTCTCAATGTGCCTTCCGCATAATACCCCCGACGCTGGCCAAAATTTCCAAGATAGCTGGAAGTAGCTGACACTTCTTTAACTCCGGATAAATTTGATAATTCAGCCTTTATAGTTTTATATTTCTCAATAACATTGCGACCCCTCATAGGTATAACTATCAAATCATCCTTATTTATACCAATATCCTTATTTTTCACAAAAGATAATTGTTTGTAAATTACTATCGTACAACAAATCAATATTATGGAAATTGTAAACTGGATGATCACCATGAAATTTCTAAACACTGATTTGCCTGAACCTTTAGTGGTATTACCCTTTAAAACTTTAAGTGGATTAAAACCTGACAAATAAACTGCCGGATATGTACCCGATAAAAAGCCTATAAAAACTGTAAAGCAAATAAATATTAATGAAAGCTGCCAATTTTTAAAAAAACCGATACCAAATTGATTGCCTGTAATTTCATTAAAAACCGGCAGAAAAAGTTCTATTAATAAGTACGCTATTAAAAGACTAATTATTGAAATTATTAAGGACTCAATTATATATTGCCTAAAAAGTATTGCTTTATTAGCACCGCAAACTTTTCTGATACCCACCTCCAAAGCTCTGAAAGAAGATCCGGCTGTAGAAAGATTGACGAAATTTATACAAGCAATTAATAGAATCAGAAAAGCAATTATCGAAAATATATAAACATTATTGATGTCACCGTTTGACTCTAATTCATGAACAAGATCGGAATGCAAATGGATGCTTTTTATAGGTTGCAGGAAAAATTCAAAATTTGCTCCTGTCTCTTCCATTCCTGTTCCCATATGTTTCTTAACTAATTCCGGAATTTTTTCTTCGGCTGCACTTGCCTTAGCATTTTTATTAAGTACAACATAGTTCAGTGTAACAAATGCAAAAAGGTGATCAACATAATAACTTAATACCGGGTGTTTATAGAGGCTGGAATGAGAAGCAATAATTTCGGCATTAATATGTGAATTATATTCCTGGTTTTTAAGGAGTCCTTTAACAATATAGTTATCTGTATTATTCCATTTTATTGATTTACCAATTGGATTTTCGTTACCAAAGAATTTTTTAGCAATATTTTCAGTAATAACAAGCGAAAAAGGTTCAATTAAAACTGTTTCCGGGTCACCTGAAATAAAATCATAAGAGAAAATATTGAAAAACGAGGAATCTGCAAATAAAATTTTATCCTGGTTAAAATCCTTCTCTCCGCTTGACAAATGAATTGGCCTGGGAGTTTGATAAACCCTGGTATATTTTATGACTTCAGGTAATTCATCATAGAAAATCCGGCCTAAAGGGCCTCCGCTAACAGCAGCCTCTATGACATTTCCCGACATGTCTGTTCTCATAATTACTCTGTAAATATCATCAGTATTTTTATGATGTTTATCGTAATTAATTTCATTAATAACATAAATGATTATTAAAAAAAAACTTGCAAGTCCAATTGCAAGTCCAAGAATATTAATAGCCGAAAAAATTTTATTTCGTAAAAGATTTCGTAGGGCAGATTTGAAGTAGTTATTTATCATTAAGTGAATTTTTTCAAACTAAAATTTCAATTATCATGCCACCTGGTATAACAATCAGTATATATGTGTTTTAGGTGTGTTACGATAACTAATTCACTAAAATAAATATAACAAGTGTTCAATATTATACAAGCTTTGTTCATATTTGAACAACGATTTCCCGTTAAAGAATTCTCCTGAAAAATAATATTGGAAATTAATGATGTTTTATTTTGTCGGTAGGAATTGGTAATTGCTCGATATCCTTTTTAAAAGCCAACCAGTCAATAAATTCCATAGCAAAATCCTTAGTTAATTTTTCCATTTCATATTGAAATAAAAGCTTAATTTTAAAATTACTTTCATCTTGATCGTCTTTACCGACTTTATCGGTTTTTGTTTTTAGTTCTTTCTTTTTTCCTTTTTCCAGATTTTCTCTATTTAACCTTTCACGAAACATTGATACTTGTTTTATTTCAACTTCAATCATATCAATGTGCTTTGAAACACTGAAATATACTATTCTTACATTTTTTTGGTGAGAAAATTTAAAAAGTGAATGAAGATTTTTAAACCTTCGTTTTTTTTGCCTTTTGGTACTTGAATAGAAATTCAAATGTGTATTTAACTTTGATTCTTTTGACTTATATCTGATTTTTCCAAAATCTCTTCGGTATTTTGATGGCAAATTATTAGTTCGTTCCGAAAAATCGTTAAGGTTATAAATAAAGTTTTCATAAAAATTTCTGTTTTTTTCATAGTTGCTCTTTATCTTCTCTTTGTTTTCAAGAATTTTTGAACTACTTCTTAAAGACTTTCTCTCTTTATATCGCTGACGTCGTTCTGCAGCTTCTAACCAATCTGACATAACAAAATTATTTTCTTTTCAAAATTAGCAAATCTTTGGTAATAAAAAAAACACTTTTTATTAAAAAAAATCAACTTTTAATAGTTTACATGTTTCTTCTATATTGCCCGCCAACATGAAATAAGGCATCCGTAATTTGACCTATAGAACAATATTTGGTTGCTTCAATTAAAACAGCAAAAATATTTGAATTAGATGAAGCAGCTTTTTTTAATTTTTCAGTCCAAATTTTTACTTCAGGAGCATAAGTATTATGAAGTTGCTCCAACATTTCTATTTGATATTCTTTTTCGGTTTTTGTTGCACGGATAACCTCTCCCGGGATAACAGTTGGAGAACCTTTTGAAGAAAGGAATGTATTTACACCCATAATGGGTAATTTCCCTGTATGCTTAAGTGTTTCGTAATAAAGCGATTCTTCCTGGATTTTACTACGTTGATACATAGTTTCCATTGCACCAAGTACTCCTCCACGCTCAGTAATTCGGTCGAATTCCGCTAAAACAGCTTCTTCAACTAAATCAGTTAGTTCTTCGATAATGAATGAACCCTGAAGTGGATTTTGGTTTTTTGCAAGGCCTAATTCATGGTTAATTATCATTTGAATTGCCATTGCTCTTCGCACGGATTCTTCTGTAGGCGTTGTAATTGCTTCATCATAAGCATTTGTGTGCAAGGAATTACAATTATCATAAATTGCATATAATGCCTGTAAAGTTGTCCTGATATCATTAAAATCAATTTCCTGGGCATGAAGTGAACGACCAGAGGTTTGAATATGATATTTCAATTTTTGAGATCTTTCATCAGCACCGTATTTTATTTTCATGGCTTTTGCCCAAATTATTCTTGCCACTCTGCCAAGAACCGAATATTCAGGATCAATTCCATTAGAGAAGAAAAATGAAAGATTCGGAGCAAATTTAGTAATATCCATCCCGCGTGAGGCGTAATATTCTACATAAGTAAATCCATTAGCAAGAGTAAAAGCTAATTGTGAAATCGGATTTGCTCCGGCTTCGGCAATATGATAACCTGAAATAGAGACGGAATAAAAATTCCGGATATTATTTTTGTTGAAGTATTCCTGTATATCGCCCATTAATTTCAATGAAAAATCGGTAGAATAAACGCAGGTGTTCTGGGCCTGGTCTTCTTTTAAAATATCAGCCTGAACTGTTCCGCGAACACGGCAAATTGTATCGGCTTTAATTTTCTCATAAACATCTTTTGGTAGAACCTGGTCGCCTGTAACACCAAGCAACATTAGTCCGAGTCCATCATTACCTTCAGGTAATTCTCCCTGATAAGAAGGCCTTATGGTTCCTCGTTTTTCATAGAATTTTTCTATTTTCTTTTCTGCTTCTTTTTGTAAACCATTTTCTTTTATATAGATTTCGCATTCCTGGTCGATTGCAGTATTTAAAAAATAACCCACAAGTGTAGGAGCAGGGCCATTGATAGTCATCGATACCGAAGTTTTCGGATCGGTTAAATGGAAGCCTGAATAAAGTTTTTTTGTATCATCGAGGCATGAAATTGAAACTCCTGAATTACCGATTTTTCCATAGATATCAGGTCTTGTTTCAGGATCAAAACCGTAAAGGGTAACTGAGTCGAAAGCTGTTGAAAGTCGTTTTGCAGGCAAGCCAATTGACACATAATGAAAACGTTTATTGGTTCGTTCGGGCCCTCCTTCGCCGGCAAACATACGGGTCGGGTCTTCTCCTTCGCGTTTAAATGGAAATACACCGGCAGCAAATGGGAATTCGCCGGGGACATTTTCTCTTAAATTCCATTTTAAAACATCTCCCCAGGCTTTATATTTTGGTAATGAGATTTTTGGAATTTCTAAATGAGAAAGTGATTCGGTATGAGTTTTTATTTTTATTTCCTTATCTCTTACTTTGAAAATATAGTATTCCTGTAAATAGGATTTGACTTTATTATCCCAATCTTCAATAACTTTTTTATTCTTACCATCAAAATTTAATTCAATGTCGGAATATTTTTTTTCTAACTCACTTAATAAATCCTTATTATCTTTTTCTGTATCAAATGTGTTAATAGTTTCCCGCAGGCTGTAAAGTTTTTGAGCGATTTCGGCTTGGCTTTCTGTCCATTTATTATAGTCGCGAACTGTTTCTGATATTTCTGATAAATATCTTACCCTGCTTGGAGGAATGATATGAATTTTTTCGGATAAGTCTTCAGTTTCATCCATACCGGTTTTAAAATCTACTCCGGTTTTTTCCCTGATTTTTTTTAATAATGCCCGATACAAATTATTTACTCCAAGGTCATTAAACTGTGAAGCAATTGTTCCGTAAACAGGCATATTTTCAACATCCTCATCCCATAATTGATGATTTCTGGCATATTGCTTTTTAACATCGCGTAATGCATCGGGAGCTCCTCGTTTATCAAATTTGTTTAAAGCGATAATATCTGCAAAATCAAGCATGTCAATTTTTTCGAGTTGAGTTGCAGCTCCATATTCAGGAGTCATCACATACATCGAAATATCTGAATGATCTACAATTTCGGTATCGGATTGCCCAATACCAGATGTTTCTAAAACAACAAGGTCGAAGCTGGCAGCTTTAACCAGATCAACTGCATCTTTGACATATTTTGACATTGCAAGGTTCGATTGCCTGGTTGCGAGCGAGCGCATATAAACTCTTGGATCATTTATAGAATTCATTCTTATCCTGTCGCCCAATAAAGCACCTCCTGTTTTACGTTTTGAAGGATCGACCGAAATAATTGCAATAGTCTTGTTCGAAAAATCTTCAAGATATCTCCTCACAATTTCATCAACAAGCGAGGATTTTCCTGAGCCTCCCGTCCCTGTAATTCCTAAAATAGGAATGTTTTTTATTGTAGAAAAATCAAAATTGCCGAATATTTCTTTTGTAGTATCAGGGAAATTCTCGGAAGCAGAAATGATATTTGCAAGAACTCTGAAATCTTTGTTTTTTATTTTATTTAATGAGGGTTCATTAAGGATACCAAGAGGAAAATCTGATTTTTCCAACATGTCGTTGATCATTCCCTGCAAACCCATTTTTCGTCCGTCATCCGGGCTATAAATTCTGGCAATTCCATAAGATTGAAGTTCTTCAATTTCTTCAGGAAGAATTACTCCGCCACCACCTCCAAATATTTTTATATGTCCACAAGCATTTTCATGTAATAAGTCATACATATATTTAAAGAATTCAATATGTCCTCCCTGGTATGAAGTTATTGCAATTGCCTGAACATCTTCCTGAATAGCACAATCAACTATCTCTTTAACCGAACGATTATGTCCGAGATGGATAACCTCAGCTCCGGTTGATTGTAAAATTCGGCGAATTATATTTATTGCAACATCATGGCCATCAAATAATGAAGCAGCTGTTACAACTCTGATATGATTTTTGGGTTTGTATAAAACTCTTTCTTTCATAAGTAATATATTTTTTTACTGACAGTCAAGGTAAATAACATATTGTTGTACAAACCCTTCTGTCTTTTCTGTTATGAAGCATTCATTTCAAAACTTCATAAATACAGTTTGCAAAATATCTATTCTATGGTTTATAAACCAATTTTATAGTTTACAAAAATAAAACAAAAATTGGAACTTCATGGACAGACTATAATTTGATTCTGTCATTAGAGTTTAAAAAACAGGAAATAAATAAGTTAAAGAATTATTGCAAAAACACTTTTTATTCAGTGGCTTCAATAACTTCAATCCATTTCCCAGGAACTCTTGCACTGATATTATTGTCGTACATAGCTTCGCAATTAACCGAAGGCAAGTAAAATTTTCCTTGATATGTTGCATTAAGGAAAACCACAAATGTTTTAGATTTAGATTTTCCAAGATCGAAAAATGTGTAAATTCTATCGTCACGAATATCCTGGTAAGTCGGAATACTTTTTGTTTGAGACGAAAAACTATCAGTCAATCGCATATTGATAATTTCCCAACCCGAAGGGAAAATTTGTGTTAATGCCATGTTTTCATAATAACCCAAAGCTCCCGGATTACTTATGTGTACTTCTGCCTTGAAATCTGTTCCCTGACTGATCTTTGATATATCAATTTTTTTGTTGTTCATATATTTGTATTCAACTGATATTTTTAGATTGTTTTGCTCGAAAACCGTATCACCGGTAATTGGTGTTCCGGATAAGGTCATTTGAGCATAAAGAATATTTTTTCCTGTATTTGTTATTTTTACTTTTTCACTTCTTTCATTACCAACATCTATGTCAATATGCGAGGCTGTGTAAAGAGATTTTATCTTTTTTTCAGATTCATTGTTAATACTATAAGAATATTCTATGATATCGGTAGATTTATCTTTTTCTCCAATAAAAGTACTTAAAGCAATGAGGCCAAATGCAGTGGTTTGGGTACTGTACCATGATGAACTATTAAGATTTTTTGAAATTTTTTGCATTACAGGCAGAGCTTTGTCTTTTTCGTTCATTAAGCTTAGAGTTAATAAAACAATTGCTTCATCCCGTAATTCAGAACCATAATAATAGTACCTTCCCTTATAATTATCGAAAAATGTAGAAGCATCGGATATAATTTCTTTTGCTGCTTCAATTTGGCCGTTAATACTATAAGCTGCAGCTAATAACCACCTTGCCTGAATCGAAATTTCAGGCAGCTCTTTTAACCTGTTCATTGCACCGGGCAAAGCTTTATTAGCAAGGGCAAGAGTGAAAAGTCGATAAGCCTGAACCATATCCGAATTTCGTTGATATCCTCTGAAGTTTTCAGAATATGGAGCCCAACTACCGGCAGTTTTTTGCTGATATTTTATCCAGTTTTCTTTGAAGTTAATTGGAAGACTGTAGCCTTTTTTCTCGGCTTCAAGCATAAAATGGCCGACATAGTTTGTAACCCAATCGTTTGATTTTGTTGAAGTCGGCCAATATTTCATTCCACCATTATAACTTTGAGACGATTTTAATTTTCTAATAGCAGTATTGATATTTTGACTAATCTTGATTTTTTCGTCAGCAGAAATTTCCATTAAGTTTTCGAGAAACAATTGAGGGAAAACCGCTGATGTAATTTGCTCGGAACATCCGAAAGGATATTTAATCAAATATTGCATCCGGCTTTCTAAACCAAAAGGAGGTGTCCCGAAAATATCAAGACTTGCTGAATTTGTACCTTCTGATCCAAATAAAGCGAAAGTCTCTTCCCATGTTTTGCCGGCTTCTAAAACAGAATTAACAACAACTGTCCGGGGTGGATTTGGATTTCTAACCTCTATTTCAATATCATATTCGGCTCTTTCGTTGCCACTTTCAGCAATTACTTTAACTTTTCCAATACCTGTTTTATTGGCAACTTTCAGATCGAACCATGCAAGTTTATCACCGGTTTCTGCAAATGTAACACTTGTAGATTTTTTTTCTGTTGTAAAGAAATCATTTATTTCGAGTTGTAAATCAACCTTTTTAATATTTTCTTCCATTGCGAAAACATTAATAGGAAGTTTTACGGTTTCGTTGGGGCCAAGAACCCGAGGCAAAGTAGCAAGAATCATTAAAGGTTTTTTTACGGGAGTTGTTTTTTGAGCAGAGCCGTAAGCCCCGTCATATCCGGCTACAACCATAGTTCGCACCGAACCTATATAATTTGGGATTTTAAAAGTGTGTTTTTGTTTTTGGCCTGCTTCCAGATCAAACGGCCCCATAAATCTTACCATAGCTTTAAAACGATTGGCTTTCTTTGCAGCTTTTTTCTTAAGGCTTTCATCGCCTCCAACAGCAAATATTTGTCCCAATTTTCCTCCATAAGCGCCCATTACCAAATTATACATATCCCATGTTTTTATACCAAGAGCTTCGCGGGCATAAAATACTTTCCATGGATCAGGTGTTTTAAAATTCGTAAGGTCTAATAATCCCTCATCAACTATTGCAATTGTGTAAGTCATGGTTTTTCCGTTTTTTTCAGCTACAATTAATGAGGCTTCTTCTTTGGGTTTTAGTTTTGAAGGCATTTCAATTGTAGGATGAAGTATTGTTGCCGGATTCTCAACCATGACGGGCAGGATACCGTAAAGACGTATCGGTAAGTCATTAACCGTTTGTGCATGGGGTTGTACTAATGATATATTTACATAAATATTCGGGGCCATTTCGTCGGTGACCTCCAATTCGTAAAGAGTTTCCTCTTTATTTGTTTCAATCCATTCAGCTTTAATTATTTTAGTTCCTGATTCAACGCTAACCAATGCTCGTCCGTGACCGCCCGTAGGGAATGTGATTTTTGCAGTTTCCCCGACATCATATTTCTGTTTATCTGAAGAGAAGCTTAACATAGAAGCAGATTCAGAGTTTTTTCTGTTTGAACGGCCATACCATTCCGGCCAATCCATATAAAATATTTTTCCGGCTGAATGTCCGCTTGAAGGATCGTAAACCTCGATAAAATATCTTCCCCATTCAGGATATTTTATCTCAAAATCAAAACTTCCTTTTCCGTTTTTTGTAGAAGTTATTCTATAAATTACAGCTTTTGTTTGTCTTCGGTTAATATACGAAGCAAGGTCATTATCGTTTGAATTCCACCACCAATGCCAGTCAAGTTTATAAATCTTCACTCTCAGTTTATCAAGTGAAACCGGTTTTCCGGATTCGTCAAGGCTGGCAATTTCGACGGTGTGAGTAGTATCGGTAAGATATAATTCATAATATGATTTGGAAGCTTTCGGTAATTTTATTCCCACATAATTTTTATACGGAGAGTAGGGGATTGAGAAATTATCGATACTAAAATCGCCACCTTCTTCAAAAGCTTTTATCGAAAATTGTGCTTGTAGCATTCCTGGTGAGGTTTTATTTTTTGATAATCCGACAATAACTTCTGCTTTTCCTTTGCTATTAACTCTGTCGTCGAAAATAGTTTTTTCCTGAGGGTAGTATTGTTTTGCAGGATTTGTGAAAGTGAATTTTTTATAATCTTTGAAAACAGTTTTATAGTTTCTTAAATTTAGGTCAATTTTGACTTTAAGGTTTTTTGCAACTGCTCCAAACAACCAATTTACACCTAGATTTCCTTTGATAGTATCTTCGGTTGCAGGTATCATTTTCTTTCCAAAATCCAAGTCAATTTTCAAACGATTTGGTTTAACGGTTTCAATCTTGATTTTTTTCGAGAAGGTATTTCCGCCGATTTTAATTTTTGCCGTCCAGTTTCCTGTTTCAGCTTCCTGAACAGTTTTTGTTTTAAAACAATAAAATCCATTTAATTCATTAGTAGTACTAAGCCTCTCGTATAATTGGCCTTGAGGTGTATATAATTCAAAAATCACCGGATGACCTTCAGGAAGCTTATTGTTCTTATCTTCAACAATACAAGTTACGAACAAGGAATCACCCGGCCGCCAAACTCCACGGTCACCATAGATATATGCTTTGAGTCCATTCTTTACTTTCTTGCCTGAAACATCGAAATTACTTAACGAAAGTGAAGAACCATCGTCGAGACGTAAATACCCTCTTTGCTTATCTTTTTTTGCAATTAATAAAAACGGCTTATTCTCAAGATTTATTTCAGCAAATCCATTTTGGCCGGTTTTTACCGAACCCATCAATTGATGTTGGAAGTTGTAAATTTCAAGCTCTGCACCATAAACAGGTAAACAGGTATTTAGATTTGTTACTGTGAAAAGCATTGAATTATCTGAACCCGATTTGGCAATAATTCCAAGATCGGACGCAAGAATGTTTTGTGAAAGATTTCTGTCGGAATTAAAATATGAAACATCACAGGGATTATTTCGTTCACGCCAGGAAAAGCCTTCGGGATAATCCCATGATGAATAATAACCGGGTTCATTCCATTTTTTTTCATCTTCGAAATCAGATTTTTCAAAATCAGTTATTTCAGGAAGGGGTTTATTGACCTCATCTTCAAAACATGAAAAAGTTGAGTATTCTTTTTGAAAACTAAGTATTAATCTGTAAATAGCTCCAGGCTCTTGTTTAATGATTTTGGAAAGATCAATAGAATATGTACTCCAACTTTTAAGTCCGACAGAATTATCTGTTCCTAATCTGATTGTTTTTCTGAAAACTGGCCTTGCAACACGATTCAGCTCATAAGCACCATTCAACTTATTTTCTTGAAGAAACTGTGTAATATCATTCTCAAAAATTCTAATAATTTCAAGGTCAGCAGCTTTTAGATTAACCGCCTGAAAAGGAAAGATAAGTTCTGTTGAATTTGGCATAATAACGCCACTTTCAACGGCTCTAAGTGCAGGTTTTAGTTCATCAAAATTTATTTCATAAGTAAAACTTTTGGTGATTTTTTCTCCGAAAGCACTAATTATTCCCGGCTCAACATTTAATTGAACTGTGCCTGTTAATCTTTCAATAGGATATACCTGAATTTCATTATCCTGAATAATCAATCTAAGCCTTTTACCAATTGACAAATTAATCAATCCCTTCAGGTTTTGGGAAGCTTTTAAGGCATCTGAAAAGAATATTCTTATTGATTGTGAAGGTTCTTGTATTCGTTTTATGTCAACAACTTTAAAATTATCAATTGCCGGAATTTTAACATTTTCTTTTTGTTCAAAATCAATTCCGATTTTATTTCCATCAAAATCAAGTTCAACTTGCTGATCTTGTTTTGTTCTTTTCAGATTTTCAATACAAAAATTAAACTCTTTGGGTTTGTTTTCACCACTCCAAATAATATTTAAATTTTTTCCGTCTAATTTTGCACTTACGATCTTTTTAACATCAGCCTCATTAATTTGATCCGCCGAAACAATACTTCCTTCAAGTTTACACAAATCTTTGCTTTCCCCTGTTAATTTTATCCCTCTGTCAATAAATGAAAATGATTGTTTTATTGTCTGGAAATCAAATTTAAATACTTTTAATTTCTGTGGAACATTTTGTATTTTATATAAATTGAATTTACAATTATAAATTGTCCCCGGCTTCAGATTTTCCTCAGGAACAAATTCCACTGTCCATTTATTTAGCCAGTGAGCGTAACCTTTAATTTTTGGTGAAAACTCAAATAATTTTATTCCCGACAAATCCACTTTTCCTGAATTATAGGCTGAATTTGATGATAAAATAACTCCAATACTACTTCCAATCGAAATTACATTAGAAGTATAGCCCGAAATATAACTTTCAAAACCGGGTGGATTTTTGGGTGTTTTTTTTGATTTCTGAGTGCAATTCGATAGGTTAAAGATAATTACAATTGCAATAATTATTTTAAAAAAAGATTTAGTGTTTTTCATGAGAGAATATTTTAAGATAAAAAAAAGCTTTTTCAAAGATAGATATAATAATTTATTAAAAAAATATGTTTTCAGATAATAATAAATAATTAAGAAAGTTAGGTAAGGATAAAAATATATAAGCATGAAAATTTTAGTACTAAATTGTGGAAGTTCATCAATTAAATATCAGTTATTTGATATAGAAAAGAAATTGGTGATTGAAAAAGGAATTGTCGAAAAAATCGGTTTTAAGGAATCAATAATTAAATATAAAAGAAGAGACGGTGATAAGCTGGTAATCAATGAAGAAATTCCGAATCATACGATTGGTATTGAGAAAATTTTAAACCTTCTTATTGATAAAGATTACGGAAGCCTGAAATCGTTCGATGAGATAGATGCAGTAGGGCATAGGGTCGTACATGGAGCTGAGAAATTCAATTCAAGTGTTTTGATCACAGATGAAGTTGTTAAGAAAATGGAAGAATGCATCGATTTGGCACCTTTACATAATCCACCGAATTTGAAAGGAATAGCGGCAATAAAGAAAATTCTTCCTAATATTCCACAAGTTGGGGTTTTCGATACAGCTTTTCATCAAACAATGCCTGATTACGCATATATGTATGCAATTCCTTATGAATTATACGAAAAATATTCGATCAGAAGATATGGTTTTCATGGGACAAGCCATCGTTATGTTTCTCAGCGAGCCTGCGAGATTTTGAATCTTGATTTTAAAAAACAAAAAATAATTACCTGTCATCTTGGAAATGGTGCCTCAATTGCAGCTGTTGATCACGGAAAATCGGTTGATACTTCAATGGGACTGACACCTGTTGAAGGACTTATGATGGGAACCAGAACAGGTGATCTTGATTTGGGTGTAATGTTTTATATTATGAATAAAGAAAACCTTGATGTTAAAGCAGCAAATACACTTGTAAATAAACAAAGTGGAGTTCTTGGTGTTTCAGGAGTTTCTTCAGATATGAGAGAAGTTGAAAATGCAGAAGGTAAAGGCAATGAAAGAGCAAAACTTGCATTAAACATGTATCATTATCGTGTTAAAAAATATATTGGTGCTTATGCTGCTGCTATGGGTGGTGTTAACATCATTGTATTTACCGGAGGTATTGGTGAAAACGGGCCGGAAACCAGAGAAGAAATCTGCAAGGGATTTGAATTTCTTGGCCTTGATTTTGATCCAAATGCAAATGAAGGAATAAGAGGGAAAGAAGTTGTGATTAGTAAATCATCATCGAAAGTAACAGCAATTGTTGTCCCTACTGATGAAGAACTGGTTATTGCACAGGATACTTTTGAGATAATTTCAAAATAAAAAAAAGCCATCTCAAAAGAATTTGGATGGCTTTTCCTAAATAGTAGTTTTATCATATTTCTTCCATAACTTCATCAGTTATTTCAAGATTATGGAAGACATTCTGAACATCATCATCCTCTTCGAAAAGATCAATTACTTTCAATATTCTTAATGCACTTTCTTTTTCTAAAGTAATTGTTTCGTGAGGGATTCTTTGTAATTCGGCATTTTCAGGTTCAATATTTAACTCTTCAAGTTTTTTCATCATATTTCCAAAATCTTCCATCGAAGTAGTAACCGAAAAGAAATCATCTTCAACAACGATGTCTTCTGCACCGGCGTCAATCATTTCCAGTTCAAAATCTTCTTCATTAAGTTCGCCTTTGGGAATAGAAAAAATTCCTTTTCGATCGAATAAAAAACTCAAGGAACCATTTGTTCCTAAGTTGCCGCTGAATTTATTAAAAATTGATCTGACATTGCTAACTGTTCTTTGGATATTATCTGTTGTGCATTCAATATAAACTGCAATCCCATTTGCTAAATAACCTTCGTAAGTTGTTTCCGAAAAGTTTGCAGAATTTTTATCTTTTCCTTTATTGATTGCCCTTTGCATAGTGTCTTTTGGCATACTTGCGCCTTTTGCATTTGAAATAGCCAAACGCAATCGAGGGTTGCTATCAGGATCATCTCCTCCTCCATCTTTTACTGCAACCGTAATTTCTTTTATAATCTTTGAAAATATTTTCGACCTTTTTGCATCGGCCGCACCTTTTTTCCTCTTAATTGTTGACCATTTATTGTGTCCCGACATTTATATTTTTTTAGATTATGATGTTAATTTTACGTCTATTAATATAATTCCTGCTAAAGTAATAAAAAAAACAAGAATTTTGTGTAAAAATAGAAAAAAAAATAATTGAAACAAACAAAAAAAATGCTGTTTTTTATAAAAAACAGCATTTTTTTAAATTGAAAAATTCAAATTACTACCATCTTACTAACTGAATTCCAATTGTAAATGGATACAATTCAGGGCCTTTATTTTCTTTAAATAATTTAGATAAAGAATAAGTGCCAAATAAATTAAGCCATCCGTAGCCTATTCTTACGGTTGCATCAAGTTTGAAAGGAGCTAAATAGAAATCATCATGAACTTTTCCTTTTTTCTGATCAGGAGAAGTTGTTTGCCCAATTACCACATCATCATCAGTTTTAGGATCGTATTTTGTTAGTGAGAATTTCTTATTTTTTTCCTCGTAATAAATTTTTGTATGTGATGCTATTCTAATACCAAAAAGTACCCCTGCTGAAACATGAAATGAATTTCTTTTCCTATTTGAATTGTTCTGAAATTCCAGTAAAAGAGGGAAATTCACGGTTGTTATATTAAGTTTGCTTTTACGGAAACTTGTACCTTTAGCTATATATCCGGTTATCTCCGATGAGTCGGAATTAAGAATCACATCTTTTGAAAAATTATAATTGTATGAACCTAATCCAAGGCCTGTAATAAGACCAACATTATTCCTTTTTGACAAATTGATATTTTGTTGGAAAAAATTAATATTTACAAAAATCGATCTGTTCATATTAAGGTCAAGATATTCGTTTTCTTTTGAAAAACTCATGTTGAAATCAGAATTTACGTAACCGTTAACACCTAATTCAACTCCTGCCCAATGTCCTTTAAATTTGTTATATCTTACCTTTCTGAATCTTACATTTCCATAATCATCAACAATCAAAAGATTATTTCCAAGTGTTATTTTGGTAGAATCTCCTTCAATCACTTCAAGGCCGAGATTCCCTATTTTAACTTTTGTTGTATCATTATAATAAGTACGTCTTCTGATGGGTCTTCTGTTTTCTCTTTGAATATCAATTGCATAGTTGGTTTCCCTGTTTCTTGGATTGGATTTTAATTTATTTACAATTTTAGGAGAATTAACAATGCTGAGGGTTGAACTTCCGCTCTCTACGGTATTAACTTCCTCGTTTGCAAAAATTTTAGCCCTGCCTGAACCACTAATATCACCAGAAGTAACATTTGTAATTAATTTAGAAGCATTTAGAAATCCTATCCCGCTAACATCAATTTCATTATTATCAGCTTTTCCCTCAAGTAAAACTATGGCGGAACCTGAAACTGTTGTTTTTAGCTCCTTAGTTTCAATTGACATTTTAATTTGTGAAGCTCCTCCGGCAATAAATTCAAGTTTGTCGTTTTTCAAAATTCCTTCGGATTTTACTAATGAAGCACCTCCTGATTCTATACTTTCAATATTTTTCACTTCAATATAAACCTGAAGTTTAGTTGAGTTTTTTATTTCACTTGATGAAATAGTTAATTTTCCACCAATTACTTCAGTTTTTATTTTGTCAGTTAGGTTTGAATCAGTTTCAAGGTTTACTGATTGTTTATCTCCTTGCTTAATAATAACGGTAAAAATTCCTCCCACTTCAATTTCGCTAAATCCGGTAACATTTCTTTCTTCAATCACAATATCACCATTTCCTTTGACCTGAGAATATCCGGATTGAAATATTGATATTGTTATTAAGCAGGTAAAAATTAAATAAATACTTTTTGAGAATAGATTTTTCATAATTTTTTATTTTTAATGTTTTTCGGTATGACGTGAAATGTTTTTGATTTGTTACAATGTTATTAATTCAATAAATTTGAAAGAACAATTAATTTTAGTTCTTTTGGGAATTTGATGATAGAATGGTCGAATTTATAAATAACCTATCATTTTATCATTTCAACATTCAACCATTTCCCCAAAAATCAACGTAAAAACTTCCTTTTCTTACAGGTGTACAGTACCTATTCGTAGATTCTTCTTTTTGACTTTTTAGAAGATATTTGAATGAATTTATTAGAAACATCGTAAGCAGTTACATCACCATTTGAATTAGTTTCTCTTGAAAGTTGTAAGTTGTTGTTAGTGGATTCATTATATCTTTCAACACCTGCACTGGCGAGATTCCAAAGAGATGAATTATCTTGTTCGCTGCCTTCCGGATAATTTTTATTTTTCCTGAAAATTCTTGTAAACTTTTTAAATGAATTAGCAAGCAACAGGCCTATGCGGGTTTTATTAGGCCTTTTAAAATTAACATTAGTTGGTTCATTTGTAACTTCGCTATTCTCATAAAATAATTCTGCATAATATGGCCTTTCAGTGAGCGAAGGAGTATTTTGAAATTTATTGATAAATAAATAATATTGGCTTAACACAACTGAATTACAATCACGTGAATCGGCATAAAATGCTGCCGTTTTTAATCTGTTCTCAGGTAAAGGTTCAATTTGTTTGTAATAGACGTAATCGAGTTTAGTTTTATCAACACCTTCGTTAATTGCGATTTGTTGAGCACTGATTTTCTCAATAAATTGAGTTGGTATATTATTTCTTTCAGCTAAACGGATTTCGGTTTTATTAGTGTCTTGTATAAAGAAAACACCCCATAAAATCAATATTGATGCAGCAATTGAAACAGAGTAATAAAGGGTTTTTTTCGTGGAAAAAGGAAATAAATGTTTCTTTAAAGAAGATTTATTTTCAAAAATGATAGTTTTATCTGATTTAAGTTTTGTTTTTAAAAATAATTGAAATTGAGAATTTAGATGAGGATTTGCTATAATAAACTTCTCAAGATCGGCAGTTTCATGTTCAGAAAGATCGTTTTCTAATTTGGCAATAAAGTAGTTTTCGTAGTTTTTTTCGTTTATTTTGTTTACTTCATAAACAATTTCTTTTTTTAGTTTGATCTTATTTCCAAATGTAATTTCATTATCGGGAGTACATTCTACAACTTCAAATCCGGAAAATTCTTCTTTAATATCCGGATTCTTTTCGAGAAAATCCATTAACTCACTCACTTTATCGGGTTTAAGATTCCCGTCAAAGTAGTCGATAATAAATATTTCGTAATTATTTCTGTTTATTTTCATTTTCTGTTTCTGTCATTTTGTTAAATTACTGTCTCCATGCTTCCAATATAATTTTTTAAGAAGACTCTTGCCCTATAAATATAAACTTTCACTTGCGATTCGTTTAAATCTGTTACGTCTCCAATTTCTTTATACGAATAACCTTCATAGTCTCTTAAAAGAATTACTGATCTCTGCATATCCGGTAATTTTTTCAAACCTTCGTTTAAAATTTCTTTTAGATCGGAATACGAGTTTTCTTCGTATAATAAGTCGCTAATTTTTTCAGTATCATTTGTTTTTTCAATTTTCCTTTCTTTTCTAATATAGTCTATCATTGTGTGATAAGCGGTTGTGAACAGATATGATCTTGATTTCTCAAAAGCAATGCCTTTCACTTTAACCCACATTTTTTCAAATGAATCCTGAACAATATCTTTTGCTTTCTCTTCATCCTGAATATTCTTCAGTACAAAGCGAAAAACTCTGTCCGAAAACTCATCAACACAACGATTGTATTCAGCAGTCGTCATTATTTAACAATTAGTGTATTCTATATCTGATGACGAATATTTCATAAAAAAGTTACAATTTACGAAAATCTTTAATCTTTTTTATAGTTTTACGGCATGAAGCATTCATGGAAAGGCAAATTTGGCACTCAGGAAAACGATTAAGGAAATTTGCAATGAATACACTAATTTATTTATTCGCGAATTCGCGGCTAATAAAACACTAAGCATAAATTAAATACAAATTCTTAACAGATGAAAATAACAATTTTTATAGGCAGCCCTCGAAAGAAAGGAAACTCAGATATAATGGCGGATGAATTATTAAAATATCTGAATAGAGTGAAATCAACTTCCGAAAAGGTTTATTTATATGATTTTGAAATAAAAGCATGCACCGATTGCCGGATCTGTAAAAAGGGGAAAATGCTTTGCCCTGTTGATGATGGAATGAAAGATTTGTATTCAATAATTGGGGATTCTGAGATTCTGATTTTTGCTACACCTGTTTATTGGTTTGGCCCCACCGCAGTGACTAAACTTTTGCTTGACAGGTTTAGGCCATACTTTGGAAATAGAAAATTATACGGGAAGAAGGCTGCCTTATTATTACCTGCAGGCACAGGCGAAAAGGATTGCGATTTGACTATAGAAATATTTAGGCGATCATTCGAAGCACTTGGCATTATATATATTGGTGAAGCAACTTCTGAGGCTTACGATAGAGGAGATGTTTATAATGATAAAATCGCCCTGGAAAAAATAAGCCTTTTGGCTACGAAAATTCCTGAAGGATTATAAATTGAAATTAGAAATTCAGGAGAGGCCCCAATTTCTAATTTCTAATTTCTTCAGACCTTAATTAATAATAATTTTCTTATTAATCACTCCTTTCTCACCTCTTAGAGTAATAATATACATACCTTTTGCAAAATTTGATACATCAATTTTTTTAGTAAAACTACCGTTAAATAATTCAGTGTTTTCTTCAGAAACTATCTTTCCAAGCTTATCGCTGATTTTTATTAAAAACGATTGAGTTCCTTCATTATTAAATTTAAGATTTAATAAGTCGTTTACAGGATTCGGATAGATTTCAAAACTATTTAATCCCTCAATATTGTCATCATCAATACCCACAAAATCAATTTGGTAATTGGCTTCCCATCCGGGAGCAGTTACAGTTTGATTTGTTGAAAAAAGAATAAACATTTTACCACTTTCGGAAGTAACTGCCGGAGGTAGATCATTAGCTGTATAAATGCCAATATAATCACCTAATAATTCCTGGCTTTCGTAATCGTAGATTCTTAATCTGTCACTACTTTCCTCTGTATGAAAAGCTGAAAAGAATAAAGTGACCGTATTCGCATTTTCGGGAGTAATTGCCCATTTACAAACTGAATTATTAAGATAATTTTTGGGGCCGCTTTTATCGGTAATTTCTCCGGTCGGTTCGGTTAAAATTAAAAAGTTTTCGCAAAATTCCGGTAAATTTGAGGAATATGAAATCATCCAGCCATTTGATGTGTTATTCTCATCTGATGTAAATTCTATTAAAACCACATTAGAATTGGAAGTAATTGATTCAGGTATTTCGCTTCCGGTAAAACTACCGAGAATGCTTGTAGTTGGTTCGCTGCCATCGTAAATTGTAAGCAAATCATTTTCCTCTAAATCAAATCTATCGAACGAAATTGTAATACTTTGTACTGAATCCTGTCCGGTTTGAGGTGTAAGCAACCAACTGCAATCCATATCATTTTCATAATTGGCAACAGGCCCGCTTCCATCCTCAATTGTACCATGCCATGAAGTTAAAACTTTTTGGCCGGAAGGCGAATAGGGGTAATTGCTTCCGGGGAAAATATTCCCGACAACCGATTGCCATGAGGAATATCCGCCAACATCAGTAACTGTATAATATCCATCGCTGCTACCACCCCAACCGAAATTATAGTGAAAATAATCATCCTGATAGCCGTCGCAAACAAAAGCATGACAACCATCGTTATCACAACCTGAGTTGTAAAGAGGATGAAATAAATCTATATTGCTTTTTAATAGTGCTATCCATGTAGAATTTGTATAATCTCCTTTGCTGTAGATATCAATTGATGGATCGTATCCAAAATAATCTGACATAGCGTCAGGAACATCATGACTGTAAGCTCCCGATCCACCAGCACCGTACATCATTTCAACAGCAACTCCGCAATGATACTGTAATTCAGCTATTGGATCAATTAAAGTCATTCGGATAGAATTTTCCATTGCATCCCATTGATAAAATGTCTCACCAAAATTTGCTGTCAGGCTTCCATAACCATCACAATAATAACTGTGCTGTCCGGTTCCTTGCAAAGGATACCTCCAATAAAACATGACCTGTGCCATTGCGGTAGCAACACATCCGGCATAAACGTGATCACCAGAGCCTTCAGGATCAAACGGGCACCATGCATTATATGGGTAGCTTTGGTTCCATGTACATGTCAGCAAAGGTTCAATTTCGTCTAAACGAGGCGATAAAGTGTTTTTACTAAAATCATTCTTAAGATAATATTTCCATAAAGACTTTATTTCTTTTTCAGCATCAATTCCATTTTCTCTGATATAATTAATTTGATCGGCATACTGATTCATCAGGCCTGAAAAAGATTCAGGCGGATCGGTTTCAGAATAAAATCCATCAGTAGAATAGCCGATTATCGGAGTATATCCGTCATCTGCCGAAACAATTACAAATCCTCTCGGTTCAAATGTGAAAATATAGTAAACAGGAGAATTGTATGATTTCTTTTCAAATATTTCATTAATTATTAAATCCTCATACATTATCGGACTATCATAATTATTTGTTTTTTCATAAAAACAATTGAGAGCAACTTTTTTTGCTTCGTTTTTAGTAACCTCTTCTGCATTTGTAGTATTTATTCCTAAAAGAAGGGCTAAAACTACCGGAAAAATTAATTTTTTAATATTCATGCTTAAAAACTTTTTAATTATATGATTTTTGGTTCAATGTTAATATAGACAAGTGACTGTAGAAATAGTTGCTTAATATATTAAAATTATATGTTTTATTGTATCTTAAATAATAAAGTGCAAATATATATTAATATATAAGGGCTTTAATGAAAATTATAAGAAAAAGATAGGTTTTGTAAAAGTCTCAGTCTACAAATAAATTTTAGTTTTATTAAACTTTGCTAAAATCCGGATTAAATTTTCTCTTTTCTTTTGTTGTATATTTTTTTTTCAATAGAAAGTAAAAAATTGAACCCACCATCGGAAAAAAGAGTACAATCAAAAGCCATACTGTATTCATAGTTTGATCCTTAAATCTCGATTTCGCAATATCAATCAATGCCAGAAACCAAAGGCCAATAGTTAAAATAGCCACCCCTGTAATTAAAAATATTTCCATAATGTTTGTTTTTCATATTCATTTTGTAAAGGTAAGGAAATTATAGGATTAATTAAAACCCTAACCTTTAGTCTTTTAACTCGCTGTAAGACGCGATTATTTCACTGTAAGACCCAATTTTCCCACTGTAAGACCCAATTTCTTCATTGTAAGACACGATTTCCTCACTGCAAGACTCAATTATTTCACTGTAAGCTGTAATTATGTCAGTGTAAGACCCAATTTCCCCACTGTAAGACTCAATTTCCTCACTGCAAGACTCAATTATTTCACTGCAAGCTGCAATTATGTCAGTGTAAGATACGATTTCTCTACTATAAGATACGATTCCCTCAATGTAAGACTCAATTTCTTCCCCGTAAGGTATTATTTCATTACTTTAAATCTCAATTTTTAAATCTCAAATCTAATTTATCGCAACCTTCCTTACAACTCTGCCCCTTTCTGATTTCAATTCAATAAAATAGATCCCGGGTTTGTAATTATTTAATTCAATTTCATTTTGATAATTTCCATTTTTTGCTTTTAAAACACAGGAATAAAGTGTTTTTCCGCAAACAGAAATTAATTTTAATTCTATAGGATCAGAACTATTATAGAAGAATTCTATGTTTAATCTATCTGATGCAGGATTTGGAAATAGTGTTAAATTTATAAAGTTGTCAAATTCCTTAATAGCTGATGGAGGAATAGTATAATAAACAGTCCAGCCCGGTGCAGTAATTGTTTCATTGGTGCTGAATTGGATAAACATTTTACCACTTTCTGCTGTAACAGATTCAGGTAAAGCAATTGTATCGTAATAATATCCAGAATATTCCGCAAGCAAATCTTGTGACACTCCATCATATATTCTAACAAAGTCATTTTCTTCTTCTGTTTTGAATTCAGTAAAATAAAGACTTACCGATTCAGCATCGGGAGGCGCTATAAACCATGTACACATAGTTGAATTATGG
The DNA here is from genome assembly GCA_964462015.1 of uncultured Bacteroidales bacterium. Taxonomy (GTDB): domain Bacteria; phylum Bacteroidota; class Bacteroidia; order Bacteroidales; family JAEINX01; genus JAEINX01. The sequence continues at coordinate 90,230 of CAYWXI010000020.1, forward strand.
TAATTGCGAGGGCCGCTTCCGTCTCCAAAAGTGTCGGTTGCTGCTGTATAAAGAGTTGCTGAGGTTGTGCAATATATTGGAATTTCTGAGCTATAGGATACTAACCAACCTTCTTCTGTTAATGTATCGTTAGTGATGAAATTAAGTAAAAGTTTGTCACCTGATGAAATAATAATTTCGGGGATTGTATTTCCTGAAAATGCTCCTATCAAAGTATCAGATTCTAATTCACCATCAAAAACAAATAAAGTATCATTTTCAGAGATATTGAAATTTAAGAATTCTAATGTAATAAAATTAACCGAATCCTCAGGTGTAATTAACCAGGAACAATCCGTGTTGTTTTGATAATTACCTACAGGGCCGCTTCCATCATCAATTGTACCATCAAAAGTTTGAAGAGTTTTTTCACCTTGACAATAATATGGATATTGGTAAAGGATAGTGTCGGGATAAGCGTTGATAATTAATTCCTGGGCAAGATTAAAGTTACTTCCTCCCGGGTTTAAGGCATCAGTATAAAAGTACCCATCACTTGAGCCGCCCCATCCCCAGTTAAAATGATAATAATTTCCTTCCTGATATCCATCACAAACAAAAGCATGCCCGTTAATGTTTGGTACCGACCATCCTGCATAATACATTGGGATTTTCCGGTCAAGATGTGTTATTATTAAACTATCCCAATCCATTGTTGTGCTGTCGCGGTAAACATACTGTGTTTCCGGAGAATATTTAAAATATGTTCTTAATGAAAAGGCAGCTTTATGGTTATACATTCCCGATCCGTTTGGGCCATAAACCATATCAACCGATACTCCAAGATGAAACAATAACTCTGCAACAGCCAAATTGCTTCCCGCCAATGACAAGGCCATTTCATCCCATTTATAGGTAGTATTTCCAAAATTAGCAGATAAAGTGTCATAAGGCGGGCAATAATATGAGTAAGAACCGGTACCTTGAAGCGGAAAACGAAAATAATTCATTACTTGTCCCATAGCAGTTGCAACGCAGCCTGCATAAGCATGATTTCCCGGCCCATCTGGATCTTCCGGGCACATTTCGTTATAATATCTACCTTGATTCCATGTTGTGGTGAGTAGAGGCTCGATTTCTCTTTTTCCCGAATAATCAATTAACTCATTAATATCGTGAGTTAGTAGATGTTTCCATAATGAAGAAATTTTGGCAGAAGCCTGAATTTTATTTTTTATTGCAAAATCAATTTGATTGACATAAAACTTAATCCAATCTTCAAATTGTGGAGGTTTATCAATATCAGAATATTCTCCTGAAAAAGAATATCCTAAAACAGGTAAAACCGAATCATCACCCGAAACTATTACAAAGCCTCCTTTATTTATATTAAAGCAATGTAATGCATTTGCTTCAGTACCCTTAATGATGAAATGATCTGATATTCTTAAATCAAGATAATTTAAATTTTGATTATAATTAGCTCTTTCAAAATAAAAGTTCAAAGCAACTTTTTTGGCTTGCTTAATGCCGATTTCTTTTGCATTAATATATAAAATCGACATAATAAAAAATAATAAGATAAATAGTTTTTTCATATTCTCACGTTGTTTTAGTTATAGTCTTAATATTAAACAAGTAATGTTTGATATTAATCATGCATAGATGTTTAATATAAAAAACTGTGATAAAGATATAAAAAAAAAGCTATCTCAATCAAGAAATAGCTTTTTTATTAAAGTTTTTTTTTATAATCTCTCTATTCAATCATTATTTTTTTATTAATGATTTCATTATTGTTTTCAATCTGGATAA
>CAYWXI010000021.1:0-6383 GCA_964462015.1 uncultured Bacteroidales bacterium
GCCATTTTTCAATTGTATTAAGAATTTTTTCTTATATTTGTTTATCAGTTCAATAAATAATATCCGTGTATAAGCTTAAAGAATATTTTTATTTCAATAAAAAGGAGAGAAGAGGGATTTTGCTTTTGGTAGTCATTCTTTTTCTTATCCTGATGTTTAATATTTTGTTTCCGTATTTCATTGAAAGCAAAAAAACTAACTTCGATAAATTTATTAATGAAATTGAAACTTTTGAGAAAAACCTTGATTCTCTAAAAAATCTTAGTTTATTGGCATTAAACGATTCTATAAATAAACAAGCGGAATTATTTATTTTCGACCCGAATGATCTTTCAGAAGAAAAATGGAAACTTTTAGGATTAAATAATAAGCAAATACGAAACATTAAAAATTATGAAAAAAAAGGTGGGAAATTTTATAAAAATGAGGATTTAAAGAAAATTTATACCATCTCAAATGATGACTATAAAATTTTAGAACCATTTATTCGGATTAAACAGCAAAAGAAAAAATGGAAGAATACTGAGGTTAAAAAAACCGAATTTGCTAAAACCCCAAAAAAAAACAAGAAATATTATAAACCGGATAGTGTTTTTATGATAGAATTAAATTCAACTGATTCAATTAACTTATTAAAATTAAAAGGGATCGGGCCTGTTTTTGCGGGTAGAATAATTAAATTCAGGAATTTGCTTGGCGGTTTTTATACGAAAAATCAACTTTTGGAAGTTTATGGATTTGATTCAGTCAGATTAATAAAAATCAATTCATTTATTAAGGTTGATACTTCATTAATTAAAAAGATCAATATCAATGAAGCATCTTTCAAAAAAATCTTAAAACATCCTTATATAACTTTTGATATGACAAAACAAATTGTAAATTCCAGAAAATCTAAAAAGTTTTATGATTTTCAAGAATTTAAAGAAAACAATATTCTAATTAATGATTCGATATTCCTAAAAATTCGTCCTTATTTACAACTTAAATAAAAATATCAAATCTCTAAATTACAATGAATTATATGATCCATATTATTCAATTTTAAACGACCACCCATCAGTTTTATTAACAACGGTACCTGCGAAAACAGTTGTATCTGTTGCTCCATTGCTATTGCTATAGCCTTCTCCAGTAATATTTACTTCCCAACTATAAATTAAAGTAGTGTTTTTTAATGGAACGATTTCTAAATGAAAAACCACTGAATCACCTTGTTTAAAATTAGTAAAACTCTTTTGCCATGGAGTAATAGGTTTTTCAACTTCCTTTTTTACTAGTGATGGTTCATAATACTTAAGTTTGAAATTATTGTAATTTTCGTTAATATCAAACTTATATTCAACAGTATAATTTTTATCAGATGGTGGATCATCACCGGAATTACTATCTTTGGTACAACCAATATAGGATGCAAAAAATATAGTTATCACAATAATTGTTAAATTCTTCTTCATATCATTTTGCTTTAATTATTAATAAATTCTCTCAGTCAAGTTTATAGAAACTATTTTATAAAACGAACATAAAATTATCGCTAAAGTAAAAATATTTTTGCAAAGTTCTATCTCAAAGCTATGATATTTTAATTATAAATGATAGATTGGCTGAGGAAATTTATCTATAATTAAATTAAAATATGCCATAAGATGAAAATTTATACACATTCAATCATTTTAGCATTTACTTATTAAGTTTTTCGACATAAATAATAATAGAATCTTTTTTTAGTTACTTTAAGTTAAAAGAAATATTAGTTGTTTGATGAATCGAATTTCAAAAACTTTTAAAAAATTTCCAAAAACATTTTGGATTGCAAACACCATGGAGCTTTTTGAGCGATGGGCATGGTATGGAATTTTTATGGTGCTTGCATTATATCTTACCGAATCGAAAGATACAGGAGCATTAGGATTCACTCAATCTCAAAAAGGTTATTTAATGGGAACCGTTGTTGGGATTTTATACTTTTTACCTGTAATTACAGGTGCAATTGCCGATAAATTCGGGTACAAAAAAGTACTTGTTTTGTCATATATAATTCTTTCAACAGGATACTTTTTTATGAGCAAAGTTACCGGTTATTCGGCTATGTTTTTAGTGTTTTTGTATGTGGCTCTCGGTGCAGCTTTATTCAAGCCTGTGATATCAGCAACAATTTCTAAATCAACCGATGACACTACATCTTCAATCGGATTTGGGATTTTTTATATGATTGTAAATGTTGGAGCTTTTGTCGGGCCGATTTTTGCATCAAAATTCAGGCACATCGACTGGAATTATCCCTTTTATATGGCAAGCATTGTTATTTGTATAAATATTTTTCTTGTTCTGGTTTTTTATAAAGAACCTAAAAGGAATCCGAATTCCGAATCCATAATTAAATCAATCGGTACTGTTTTCAGGAATATGTTTTCTGTATTACGCGATCATAAATTTGTAATATTCCTGATATTGATAATTGGGTTTTGGTCGATGTATAACCAATTGTTTTACACCCTTCCGGTTTTTATTGAACAATGGGTTGACACAGGTGGGATTTATAAATTTTTAGAATCAATTTCACCGGCACTTGCATCTGCAATCGGAACAAGTGAACACACAATTGCACCTGAAATGTTAACAAATATCGATGCTTTGTATATTGTTTTATTTCAGGTTTTAGTATCAACTTTGGTGATGAAATACAAGCCTATTAATTCAATAATTACGGGCTTTTTAGTTTGTTCGATTGGAATTGGTTTATGGTTTATCACTCAAAACGGGTTCTATTTATTTATTTCATTATTGATTTTCGGAATAGGAGAAATGATGAGTTCCCCGCGAATTTTGGAATATGTTGGTAAAATTGCACCAAAAGATAAAGTTGCTCTTTATATGGGATGCTACTTTATTCCAATGGCCGGAGGAAATTTTGTTGCCGGTATTTTATCAGGTGATGTTTATGGAAAAATTGCCGATAAATTCCATCTCTTAAAAATGGAAGTAGCTGCAAGGGGGCTTGATATTCCAGAAGTTTCTGAAAAATTTACCAAGAATGATTATACGGAAAAGGCTTGTCAATTGATGGGATTTGATAATAGTTCTTTAACACAATTTTTGTGGGAAACATATAATCCTTCACGAATATGGTTGGTTTTTACATTAATAGGATTAGGAACCGTATTTTTGTTATTTTTATTTGATAGATTAATGCTTAGTAGAACTAAACATTAAGTTCAAAACTCACAAAAATTCATGTAGATCAAATTTTAATTACAATTATATATTAATATTGAGTGTCAATTGATAAAACTGCCTATGACAAAATAGTTATGTGTAGTCAGGTTGATAAATTGTTATATTATGTTAAGGTAATTATCTAACCATAAAGAAATTGAGCTAGTGTTTAGATTATTTAGCAGCCTAACTTTCTAACACAGGTGTGCAGGATTGTTCAAATTGGATTTTGCATATGTATTTACTCGTATCCCAAAATCCTAAACCTGAAACCTATTTTGCATAACTAACAGCTCTTGTTTCTCTGATCACTGTAATTTTAATTTGTCCGGGATAAGTCATTTCATCCTGGATTTTTTTCGATAGATCATAAGAGATTTGAGTAGCTTCCTTATCGTTGACATTTTCTGCTCCAACGATAACTCTTAGCTCTCTTCCGGCCTGGATAGCATAAGTTTTTACAACACCGGGATATTCCAAAGCTAACTCCTCAAGTTTATTAAGTCTTTGAATATATGCTTCAACTATTTCGCGTCTTGCTCCGGGTCGTGCACCTGAAATTGCATCGCATATCTGGACAATTGGTGAGATCAATGAACCCATTTCCATTTCATCGTGGTGAGCACCTATAGCGTTACATATTTCGGGTTTTTCTTTAAATTTTTCAGCGAGTTTACTACCAAGAATTGCATGAGGTAAGTCTTGTTCAATATCAGAAACTTTCCCTATATCATGTAACAAGCCAGCTCTTTTTGCTTTTTTTGGATTCAGACCAAGTTCGGCAGCCATTGTTGCACAGAGGTTTGCAACTTCTTTTGAATGTTGTAAAAGGTTTTGTCCATAAGAAGAACGATATTTCATTTTTCCAACAAAACGAATCAATTCGTGATGCATGCCATGAATTCCCAGGTCTATTGTTGTACGTTTTCCAATTTCAATAATTTCCTGCTCAATTTGTTTTCGGGTTTTATTAACAACTTCTTCAATTCTTGCCGGATGAATACGTCCATCAGTTACTAATTTATGAAGTGATAAACGAGCTATTTCGCGTCGAACCGGATCGAATCCCGATAAAATTATTGCCTCAGGCGAGTCATCAATAATAATCTCAATACCTGTTAAAGCTTCTAATGCTCTGATATTTCGGCCTTCTCTACCAATGATCCTTCCTTTTACTTCATCATTTTCAATATTAAAAACCGAAACAGTATTTTCAATTGCATGCTCAGCTGCTGAACGTTGAATTGTTTCAATAACAATTTTCTTAGCTTCCCGGGTAGCAGTAATTCTGGCTTCTTCAATGGTATCTTTGATAGAGACCATGGCTTCAGATTTGGCATCTTCCTTGAGCGTTTCGATTAATTGTAATTTAGCCTCTTCGGCTGAGATACCACTAACGATTTCTAATTTCTCAACTTGTTTAGCAATAGTTTTCTCAAGTTCGATTTGTTTTTTATTTATAATATCAAGCTGATTCGTTAGATTATTTCTAACTGTAGTAAGCTCCTTATGTTTTCGTTGATATTCTTCGTATTTGGTTGATAAAGACGCTTCTTTCTGCTTGATTCGATTTTCATTTCTTGATATAATAATGTTTTTTTCATTAATATATTTTTCATGATCAGCTTTAAGTTGAAGAAATTTTTCTTTTGCCTGTAAAATTTTATCTTTTTTTAATACTTCAGCTTGGCCTTTTGCCTCTTTAAGAAGTAATTCTCCTTTTTTTGCAATTCCTTTTCTAAGAAATGTTATTGTTAAGAGTCCACCTGCAACAACCGAAGCAATTGCAATAATAATTATCGTTATTATTTCCATATTATGTTATTTTTTTAAAACATAAATCAAGAATTAAAGAAAAAAACCCGCACTAATTCAGGAATTCTTGTAAATCCCAATTGACATGGTTAGGGCTGCCTGATTTTTCGAACGTCCACTGTCCTATTAAAATAGAATCTCTTAAAAGAGATGAGGCCTGTCCTACATACCAATGAGCTTGACCCTAATTTTTATAATGTTGAATTTACAAAATATATGTAAGAATTAATGCGGGTATATCGTTTGTACTTTCAAAGAACGTCGTAAGATATTATTATTAAAGATTTTCCGATAATATTGTGTCAATTTCGTTTAGCTTTTTCTCAAGTTCATTATCTTTATATTCTTCTTTCATTTCAAGCCTTTGAGAATTGGCAGCAAAATGTAAAACAACCATAGCCAATAAGTCTTGTTTATCTTGATAAGCAAAATTTTCAGAATATTCCTTTATCCTTTTCTCAATGCTTTTTGCTGCCATCCTCACTTCTTCTTCTTCTTCCTTGTTGATTTTTAATCTGTAGGGCCTGTCAGCAATATTTACCGATATTTTTATGAGTTCCATAATTATTTAATTTTTCGGTAAATCTTTAATTATTTATGAATTCGATACACCTATCTATCTCTCGTACAAGTTCATTAATTCTATTTTTTGCAACCACTGATCCTTTATTAAATTCCAGTGATTTTGCAATTTCCAGATTTCTAAATTTTTCTTTTAGTTCCCTAATTTGTTGTTTTTGTTGCTCAATTATTTTATTTAATTTATTATTTTCATTTATCAGATTAGTTTTTTCAGTTTCTTTTTGATTATTTTGGTTAATTATTTTCTTAACCTTGTATTCAATACCTGAAACCAAAATACTTAATTCTTTCATAATCTTAAACCAAAAATTTAGTGGTTTAACGTACAAAATTACAAATTTTGATTCAATATCCAAACGATTTAAAATTTTAATTTCCTTAATAAAAATTGGATTTTGTTAGAAAGTTATAAATTAGATAATTAATAAATTTTAAATTTATTTAAATGAATTATATTTTTTTTTATAATTTTATAAAAAATTAATGTTTACATGAACGAGGAATTTTTACACTACCTCTGGAGATATCATTTATTTCAAAATCAAATTTATTCTTCGGAAGGAAAAAAAATAGAAATTATTAATACAGGCGAAATTAATCTTAATGCCGGCCCTGATTTTTTTAATGCTAAAATAAGAATTGATAATACATTATGGGCCGGTAATGTTGAGGTACACGTAAATTCATCGGATTGGTTTAAACACAAGCATAATCAAAACAATGCATATAATAACATTATTCTACATGTTGTCTTTGAAGATGATGCT
>CAYWXI010000021.1:6483-87481 GCA_964462015.1 uncultured Bacteroidales bacterium
ATAACATTATTCTACATGTTGTCTTTGAAGATGATGCTATTGTTAGACGAAAAAGCGGAGAAATTATTCCTTGTCTGGAACTCAAAGGAAAATTCAATAACAATCTCTTTTACAGGTATAATGATTTTATGCACAGCAAATCATGGATAGCATGCGAGTCTGAAATTCCTGATGTTGATCCTTTTGTAATTAATAATTGCTTGGATATTTTGTTGATAGACCGTTTGAAAGCAAAGATAGAACTTATTAATAGTAAGTTAAGTATTAATAAGAATAATTGGGAAAAAACTTTTTATGAATCTCTTGCTTCAAATTTTGGCTTTAAGGTAAATTCCGATGCTTTTGAATTGCTGGCAAAATCACTACCGGTAAAGTACCTGGCAAAACATAAAAACAGCATTTTTCAACTTGAGGCCATGCTTTTTGGTCAAGCCGGCTTACTCAACTCAAATTTAAATGATAAATATCCACGACAATTATTGACTGAGTACCGGTTTTTAAAAAACAAGTTTTCATTAGAACCTGTTGATTCTCACTTATGGAAGTTCTTAAGACTTAGGCCATCAAATTTTCCTACTATAAGAATTTCTCAATTTGCTCAACTTATTTCCAATTCTTCAGGATTGTTTTCTAAAGTAATAGAATCGAAAAATATTAATGACTTGAAAAACATGTTTGATCTGAGTGCTTCCGAGTATTGGGATACTCATTATGTTTTTGAAAAAAGTTCGCGTCGCAGAAAAAAAAGATTGGGAGAAAATGCAAGAAACCTGATTTTTATTAATACGATTGTACCGTTTGTGTTTTTATATGGCATAAAGAAAGGTGATTATACGTTTAGAGAACGGGCTCTGTATTTCCTTGATAATATAAAAGGTGAGAATAATTCGATCATAAATAAATGGAAATCCCTTGGAGTTGATGTGAAAACATCGGCAAAAACTCAGGCTTTGATGGAATTAAAGAATTCATATTGTCAGAAAAAGCTTTGCCTGCAATGCAGGATAGGAAATTTTATTCTCAAACAAACTTAAGAAATTGAGAGTTAAGAGTTGAGCATAAAGAACTACACTAAATTTAATGTAGAACCAAATTCTAAAATCAAAAATCAAAATTACTCATGATTAGATTAATTGGAAACTTTTTTACAAAAATTACAAGAAAATTTTTACCTGATGCATTCATTTTTGCCCTGATTCTTACACTTATAGTTTTTCTTTTAGGGATTTTTATTCAAGGAGTTTCTCCGGTAAAAATGACATCATACTTTGGCAATGGAATATGGATGTTCCTTGAATTTGCCATGCAAATGGTTTTGATTCTCGTAACCGGAAGTGCTTTAGCAACTTCTAAGCCTATCCATAATTCATTAAAATCAATATCAAAAATAGCACAAGCTCCTTCTCAGGCAATTATTCTTGTAAGTATTGTAATGATAGCAGGCTGTTGGTTAAATTGGGGCTTCGGGTTAATTATAAGTGCTTTAATTGCAAAGGAACTTGCAAAAAATATAAAGGGTATTCATTATCCATTATTGGTTGCAAGTGCTTATTCAGGCTTTATTGTTTGGCATGTAGGTTTTTCAGGTTCCATTCCATTAAAGGTTGCAGGAGCGGATAATATAATGCAGGAATTTGGTGATAGTGCAGTGATCCCCGTTACCGATACAATTTTTCTATGGAAAAACATTTTATTAATTATTATATTCCTGATCACAATTCCCCTGATAAATAAATTAATGATCCCTAAAAACAAAACTGAAATTATTGAAGCAGATCCTTCATTGTTTAGAAACGAAGGAAAAACACAAACTACACCAATAAACAAGATAACATTTGCTGAAAAACTTGAAAACTCATGGATCCTTTCAATGTTAATAGGTGCGATGGGTTTGGTTTTCTTATTTAATTATTTTTATAACAAAGGAAATATTAGCTTAAATATTGTTAATTTTATTTTTCTTATTTTGGGGATTATTTTGCATAAGTCTCCAATTAGGTATGTTAGAGCGGTTAATGAAGGAATTAAAACTTGTGGGGGAATAGTTTTACAATTTCCATTTTATGCCGGAATTATGGGTATGATGATACATTCGGGGCTTGCCGTATCCCTGTCGGAAGTATTTGTAAATATTTCAAATCAAACTACTCTTCCGTTTTTTACTTTTATTTCGGCCGGAATAGTAAATTTCTTTGTGCCTTCGGGGGGTGGACAATGGGCAGTACAGGGCCCAATTATGATTCCGGCTTCAAAAGTTTTGGATGTACCTTATTCAACAACAATTATTGCAATTGCCTGGGGAGATGCTTGGACAAATCTTGTGCAACCGTTTTGGGCATTACCGCTTTTAGCAGTTGCAAAACTGAAAATCAGGGATATAATGGGATACACAACAGTTATTTTGTTATTCTCCGGAATAATAATATCGTTATTTATGCTTTTTGTTTTTTAAAATTCATATGCGAAAGCTGCATAAAATGCAGCTGAAACAACTAAATCATTTATGGGTACTTTTTCGTTTGGGGCATGTGCCAAAATTTCATTTCCCGGACCAAATCCTATAACAGGAATTCCGTACACACCATTAATAGTAACTCCATTTGTCGAAAAAGTCCATTTATCAACTAAAGGTTTTTTTTCTAACATCTCTTCAATTATTTCTGTCGCTTTCCGAACGGCAAAATGATCTTCAGGAATTTTCCATGTTGGATAATATTTTTCCATTGGATAAACCAAACCTGTATAAGACTTTTCTTTGTATACAGGGATTCTAACTTCTGCATTCATGTCTTTTACGATATTTTCAATTTCAGCAATTGCTGATTCTTTAGTTTCACCCCAGGTCAATCTGCGATCAAGATGAATTTTTGCAAAATCAGCAACAGCACATAATGAAGGGCTCCCTGAAATGAATTCGGAAACAGTTACACTACCTTTACCTAAAAATTCATCATTTTTAAGTTTTTCGTTGAGTTTTTCGATTTCAAGGCATGCCTTTGAAGCCATATAAATTGCATTTTTCCCTCTTTCGGGTGCCGAACCGTGTGCTGATATTCCTTTAAAGGACACTTCAATTTCCATTCGTCCGCGATGGCCCCTATAAATATTTAGATTGGTAGGTTCGGTACTGATTACCAGCTCCGGCCTGATTTTTTCCTCTTCAATAATATAATTCCAGCATAAACCTTCCGAATCTTCTTCGATTACGCTTCCAACGAAATATATAGTCAGGTCTTTATCAAATCCAAGCTCTTTTAAAATTCTGCCTGTCGTAACAAATGAGGCAATTCCGCTTTCCTGATCCACTGTTCCACGTCCATGCACGAATCCATTACTCACTTCACCCGATAAAGGATTAAAATTCCAGTTTTCGAGATTACCTATATCTACGGTATCAATATGCCCATCAATAGCAAGTATTCTTTTTCCGTTTCCAATTCGTCCAATAACATTTCCCAAACCGTCAATTCTAACTTCATCAAAACCGGCCTCTTCCATCTGGTGTTTTAATTCTAACTGAACTTCTTTTTCTTGCAGGCTTAAGGATTTTATTTTTATTAGTTTTGAAAGATTTTGTGCGGTATAATCTTTATATTTTTTCGATAATTCTAAGATGTTATTATATATTGCTTTCATTTATTTATATTTTTTGGTTTATTACATTTTTGGTTTATTGTATTTTTAATTCCAAATATATATAAGTTGGAAATTAGTTTCGAAAATTATAGTTAAGAAATTTGGGTTTCTCCTGAAATTCCAATTTCTAATTAGATTATTTAATCATTTCCTTTTGTGTTTCAATTACTAACTTCGTATAGCTCTAATTATTATTTCTCGCTAAATTTTTTCTTAATTTTATCAACTTTTTAGCTGACACGGACCGAAAATCAAAAATATCAACGAACTAACTTATGCAAAATTATGTTTTTTATGATTACAACTATTATGAAGTTTATGCGTTTCAGTATAAAAACTTATAAATGCTTTTTGAAGATACATATAAAACCATTAAAACACAATCGACAGGGATTTTTAAAGATCGTGGAAGTAAGTTTATTGCTCTTGCAATTCCGGTTATTTATGAAAATGAAATTAAGGAAAAGCTTGAAACAATTCGAAAAAAATATTATGATGCAACTCATCACTGTTATGCATATCAGTTAGGTTTTGATAAATCGTCATTTAGAATTAACGATGACGGGGAACCCTCGGGAACAGCAGGTAAACCAATTTTCGGACAAATATTATCAAATGATCTCACAAATATTTTAATAGTTGTGATCAGATATTATGGTGGTACAAAATTAGGAGTTCCCGGATTAATTAATGCTTACAAAACCTCAACAGCCCTTGCTCTCGAAAATTCGGAAATTATTACAAAAATCGTTAAAGAAATATATGAAATCGAATACGATTATCTTGCCATGAATAATGTGATGAAAATAATTAAAGAAGAACAATTAGAACAACTCGAACATAATTTTGATTTGAAGTGCAAAATAATTTTTTCAGTTAGAAAAAATAATTCAAAGAAAGTTTATGAAAAGTTTAAAAATATTAATAGTTTATCTATCCGTTACATAAACATAGTTTAATACAATGCATATATCAACTATACAGATAATTGGCATTTTTTTATCAATATTTCCATATACAAAAAAAAAAGTTAAAAGTCAATAGATATTTTATTTTTTTTTAAACTTTTTTTTACTTTTTTTTGTTGAAAAATAATTAGGGAACGTAAAAAATAATTTTGTATTGAAAACCATTGGGTTAAAATCAGCTTTAAGAAATTTTTTCATTAGAAAAATAGTATTATAGTCAATTAATTAAATATCAATCACTTAAAATAATAATGAGGAAATCATTCGATAAAGTGTGGGGAAATTGTCTTGCCATAATAAAAGATAACATACCATATCAGAGTTTTAAAACATGGTTCGAACCAATTGTGCCAATAAAACTTGAGAACAATGTTTTAACAATATTGGTTCCAAGTCAGTTTTTTTATGAATGGTTGGAGGAACATTATATTAGTTTATTAAAAAAAACCTTAAGAAAAGAATTAGGTTCTGACGGCAGATTAGAATATAGCATTGTTGTTGATAGTTCATTTACTCAGAAAAAACCATATACGATCAAGGTACCAACCACTAATACAAAAGCAATACAAAATCCATCCATCGCTATGCCAATTGATTTAAACAAGGGTAAGTCAAAAGAAATACCGAATCCATTTATTATTCCTGGACTAAGAAAGATAAAAGTTCAATCACAATTAGTTGAAAGTTATTCGTTCGATAGTTTTGTTGAAGGTGATTGCAACAGATTGGCGCGTTCAGCCGGTTTTGCAGTTGCTGAAAAACCTGGTGAGACCTCATTTAATCCGCTATTTATTTATAGTAATGTAGGTTTAGGAAAAACACATTTGGCTCATGCAGTTGGAATTCAGGTAAAAAATAAATATCCCGATAAAATTGTTTTATATGTTTCTACTGAACAATTTATTGCCCAATTTATTGATGCAGTTAGAAACAACAACCAAAATGACTTCATTCATTTTTATCAAATGATTGATGTTCTTATCATTGATGACATTCAATTTCTGTCAGGAAAAGAGAAAACCCAGGATGTATTTTTTCATATTTTTAATCACCTTCATCAGAGAGATAAGCAAATAGTGCTTACTTCTGACAGGGCTCCTGTTGATATGAAAGGTATTGAACCCCGACTTCTGTCACGGTTTAAATGGGGTCTTGCCGCTGATTTACAAACACCTGATTTTGAAACAAGAATTGCGATTCTTCAGAAAAAACTTTATAAAGATGGAATTGAAATATCTAATGATGTAATCGAATATCTTGCTTACTCAATCTCAACAAATGTTAGAGAACTTGAAGGTGCCTTAATATCCATTCTTGCACAATCGTCTTTAAACAAAAAAGCTATTACTATTGAACTTGCAAAACAAATGATAGACAAATTTGTGAAAAATACTGCAAGAGAAATATCAATTGATCATATTCAAAAAATTGTATGCGATTTTTTCAACATTCCTCTCGAACAAATTAATTCAAGAACCAGAAAAAGAAACATTGTTCAGGCGAGACAACTGGCAATGTATTTCTCAAAAAAACACACTAATTCATCACTGGCAACAATAGGGCTTCATTGTGGTAATAAGGATCATGCAACTGTTTTGCACGCATGCCGGACAGTGAATAATCTTTCGGATACCGACAAGCAGTTTAAATCCTATGTTGATGAATTGGAGAAGAAGATTAAAGTTTGATAGCAAAAAGCTTAAAGTCCAAGCCTTGCACATGTTTTTCGGGATAAGTTAAAAAGTAGGGAATTATAGAAGAATTGTAAATTATTAGAAAATACTATTTAAATTTTTTGTATCTTTGAAATACCATTCTGAAAAACAGAATATTATGACTGATAAAGTAAAATATTGGCTTGATTTATCTGATTATGATCTGGAAACTGCTGAGGCAATGCTAAAAAGCAAACGTTATTTGTATGTTGGTTTCATGTGTCATCAAACAATTGAAAAAATTTTTAAAGCATATTTTACACATTTGAAAAAGGAAATCGCTCCATTTTCACATAGTTTATCTTATATTGCGAATAAAGGTGGTTTTTATGAAGAGTTTAGCGAAGATCAAAAAGATTTCATTGACCAGGTAGAACCATTGAATATAGAAGCAAGATATCCATCACATAAGGAAAGGTTGCTGAAAAGTTTGAGTAATGAAAAATGCCAAGAAATTTTAATAAATACTAAAGAATTGCAGAAATGGATAAAGCTGAGGCTATAATAAAAATTCGGCAATACAGATTTTTGCTGAAAGACTATCTTGATGTGTATAAAGTGTATTTATTTGGTTCTTATGCAAAGGAGACTAATAACGAAGATAGCGATATTGATGTTGCAATTGTTGTAAACAGTATAAAAGGAGATTATTTTTCAACAACACCGTTAATATGGAAACTAAGGCGACAAATTGATGATAGAATAGAACCAATTATTATTGAGAAAGATAACGATAGTAGTGGATTTTTAGAAGAAATACAAAAAAACGGTATAGAAATAGTAGAAGCTTGAGAAACAACTAAACCAAAAAAAATTAATTTATTCTAATAAGATTGGAAAAAAATAATATTCCCGACAAAGTAATTATTAATGATGCAGCAAAAAGGATAAGGGATTTTGTTCATCGAACACCGGTTTTAAGTTCTGAAAATATCAACTCATTACTAAAAACGGAAATATTTTTTAAATGTGAGAATTTTCAGAAAGCAGGAGTTTTTAAATCAAGAGGGGCAGTTAATGCTATTTTTTCTCTTTCCGAAAATGAATTGAAAAATGGCGTTGCAACTCATTCATCAGGGAATCATGCACAAGCATTGGCAAGAGCTGCAGGATTAAGAAATACGAAAGCTTATATTGTGATGCCCAAAAATTCTTCGGAAGTAAAAATTGCAGCAGTGAAGAATTATGGCGGAGAGATTACTTTTTGTGAGGCAAATCTTGAATCGCGGGAAAAAACCCTGGAAAAAATTATTGATAAAACACAAGCCACAGAAATACATCCTTATAATAATTATAAAATAATTGCAGGACAAGCAACTGCAACCAAAGAGTTAATAGAAGATATAGGTTCACCCGATATTGTAATGGCTCCGGTAGGTGGTGGCGGATTACTAAGCGGAACTGCTTTGGCTTCTTTTTATTTTTCGCAAGGAACAAAAGTCATTGCAGCCGAACCAAAACAGGCCGATGATGCATATAGGTCGTTTTATCAAAAAAAGTTTATCCCTTCAATCAATCCGAATACAATAGCCGACGGTTTATTAACCTCACTCGGTTCATTAACTTTCCCGATTATTTGTGATTATGTAAACGAAATAATTACAGTTAGCGAAGAATCAATTATTAAAGCTATGAAATTGGTTTGGGAAAGGATGAAAATAATTATTGAACCCTCTTCTGCTGTTCCTTTTGCAGCGATTCTTGAGAATAAAAAATATTTTGAGAATAAAAGAGTAGGTATAATAATTTCCGGAGGAAATATCGACCTAAACAAAATACCCTGGTAAACATGAATGAGTTCAATCTAAAAAGTCATCAGATGACAATCAACAATAAACATGAATAGTTCAGGTATTTTATATTTAATTCCCACAACCCTCGGTAATGATAATACCGATAGAGTTATTCCGCAATATAATTATGCAATAATTAATTCTCTTGACGAATTTATTGTTGAGGAATTACGTTCAGCAAGAAGATTTTTGCGAAAAGCAAATTTTAATAAAGATTTTGATAATGTGATTCTTAATGTTTTAAATGAGCATACAAGGCATGAAGAATCAATGCATTATCTTGAGTCCTTAAAAAAAGGTAGAAATGTAGGGCTATTGTCGGAAGCTGGAGTACCTTGTGTTGCTGATCCAGGGGCTGAAATTGTAAAAAGGGCACATAAAAACAATATCAGAGTAATACCTTTGACGGGCCCTTCATCACTTATTCTTTCTTTAATGGCTTCGGGATTTAATGGTCAGAACTTTACATTCGTCGGTTATTTACCGATTAAAGAAAACGAAAGAATAAAAAAAATAAAAGAACTTGAATATTTAGCTCTCAAGAATAATCAAACCCAGATATTTATTGAGGCTCCTTATAGAAATATACAAGTTTTTAATTCATTGTTAAGAGTATGTTCAAACAAAACTCAGGTTTGTATTGCATGCAATCTGACTCTTGAAAATGAATATATTGCTTCAAAATCAATTTTTGAATGGAAAAAACACAAGCCCGAAATTTATAAGAAACCTACGGTGTTTTTGATATCAGCCTAATCCTAGGATTTACAAATATATAACTAAAAAATAAATTACTGATTAGAAGCTATGATTATATTGTTGTGATTTAAAAATCTAACCATATAACAATCTAGCAATATGGCAATTAATCCCTGTTTACAAAATATAATCCAATACTTAAATAGAGTATAGCTGAAATTATTTAGAAAGGAACATCTTCCTCACTCATATCATTCATTTTCGAAGGAATCGTTCGAACGTTTTGATGATTATCGAAATCTGTATTTGCTTCAATGTTCTCAACCGGAGAATATTCGTTATTTTCAGGATCAACGAATTTTGCAAATTGATTTAAAAAGCGTAAAGAAATATCACCTAATGCACCATTACGATGTTTGGCAATATTTATGATTGCACTACCTGTTGTTGGATTACCTTCCTCATCCTGATCAATATTATAATATTCAGGTCGATAAATAAACAATACCATATCGGCGTCCTGCTCAATGGCACCCGATTCACGTAAGTCGGAAAGAACTGGTTTTTTTGATCCTGCACGAGTTTCCACTGCACGACTCAATTGTGATAAAGCAAGAATTGGAACATTCAACTCTTTTGCTAACCCTTTCAATGAACGAGAAATTAAACTGATCTCCTGCTCACGATTTGATTTTTGATCGGCGGCGGCAGTCATCAATTGCAAATAATCAACCAAAATCAATTCAATGTTGTGTTGAGCTTTTAACCTCCTACATTTTGCACGCAATTCAAAAATTGAAAGACCAGGGGTATCGTCGATAAAAATTGGTGCATCCATCAATTTATTAATTTGCGAATTCAATTGCTGCCACTCATAATTTTCCAGATTTCCCTTTTTTAGTTTATCGGACGAAAGTTGTGTTTCAGCAGAGATCAATCTTGTAACTAATTGAATAGACGCCATTTCAAGTGAAAATACTGCTACCGGTTTATTAAAGTCAATCGCCATGTTTCTCGCCATTGATAAAGCAAAAGCAGTTTTACCCATACCCGGACGAGAGGCAATAATTACCAGGTCTGATTTTTGCCAACCAGAAGTAATTCGGTCTAATTCAGTAAAACCAGATGGAACACCACGCAAATGACCATCCTGATCTTTTGCAGCTTGAATTTCTTTTACTGCTTCACTAACTAATTCCGTCATATTTTCGAAATTTCGTCGAAGATTACTTTCGCTAACTGAAAATAAATTACTCTCTGCTTTATCAAGCAAGTCAAAAACATCAGTTGTATCTTCGTAGGCATCTTTAATAATTTCCGACGAAATCCTGATTAATTCGCGTTGTATAAATTTCTGTGAAATTATTCTTGCATGAAATTCAACATTTGCACCTGATGCAATGCGGTTTGTTAATTGTGTAATATAAAACGGGCCTCCGACAATTTCAAGCTCTCCATTGCTTTTAAGTTGATTAGTTACAGTAAGAATATCAACAGGTTCGGCTTTTGAAAACAATGTTATTATGGCAGAAAAAATTTTCTGATGCGCTTCTTTGTAAAAAACCTCGGGTTTTAAAATATCAATGACAGCAGTTAAAGCATCTTTTTCAAGCATAATTGCACCCAAAACTGCCTCTTCCATGTCAACAGCCTGAGGTGGCAACTTTCCATGCTCGGGAAAAGACTGGGAAGGCATCGGCCTGACTCTCCTACTTTTTACTTTATCAGACACTTCCTGAATCTTGCCAATAGGATTGTTAATATTGTTTTCCATAAAGCAAAAATATAATAATAAAACTACAAAGTAAAACGTAAAATCAAATTTTTAGAATTTTTTTTCAAATTATTAAGCCACAGATTCTCAGAATAAATTTTGGGATTTTCATTAGCAATACAAAAAGATTAAGTATTTTTATCGCTTAATAGAATGCCATTTTTAATATAAAATAGAATTAAAGCTTTGAATAATACTTTTTTCACATCTGACACTTACGACACTCCAAATAATTCTCACCGCCTCCTTCCTGATAAATTAATGCTTAATACACGCATCTATTTTGTTTTTAAATTCTTTAAAATAGTTTTAAAGACAAGGAAACTTGCTTTAAAGGGTATATATGATGATGAGAAGTGGGAATTATCATCTTATGAAGTTTTTAAACTAATTGAAAGTTGCGGTGGAAAGATTCATATCACAGGATTAGATTATATACGTAACTGTGAGGGACCTGTAGTTTTTGTCAGTAACCACATGAGCACAATGGAAACAATGATATTTCCGTGTATAATTAATCCAATAAAGAGAATAACTTTTGTTGTGAAAGAGAGTCTTGTTTCGGTTCCAATTTTCGGATCAATTATGCGTTCCCGAAAACCTATTGTTGTCGGCAGGTCAAATTCAAGGGAAGATTTAAAAACTGTTATTAATA
Organism: uncultured Bacteroidales bacterium; assembly: GCA_964462015.1. Lineage (GTDB taxonomy): Bacteria > Bacteroidota > Bacteroidia > Bacteroidales > JAEINX01 > JAEINX01. The sequence goes on from CAYWXI010000021.1 coordinate 17,724, forward strand.
ATGGTAAGGAAATATTGGTAAACGGTAAGTCGATTGTATTATTTCCTCAAAGTACAAGAAGAGTTGAATTTATTCCAAAGGAATTTAATTCTTTAGGTGTAAAATTAGCGAGTAGGGCAAACGTGAAAATTATTCCAATTGCAATAAAAACTGATTTTTGGGGAAATGGAAAATACATCAAAGAGTTTGGGCCTATCAATCGAAAAAAACACATATACATCACCTTCGGCGAACCTATTTTAGTTAAGGGAACCGGAAAGGATGAACATAAAAAAGTGATCGAGTTTATTAGTTCAAATTTGGAAAAATGGAAGGATTAAAGTGAAATTTTTGATTTTAGATTTACTGTTCTTCCTATAACATAGTAATGACAGGGAAAATTTCAAACATTTACTTGTTATCTCTTTAAGAATAAAAAAACGGCCTCTAAAAAATTCTTTTTAGAAGCCGTTTCATTAATTAAAAAACTTAAAATCTTTAATAACGTTCGCGGTTTGAATTACCTCTGCTATTATATCGATTATTATTTTCTTTAGGTTTTGCTATTTTCACAACAATTGTTCTTCCATCAAGTTCACTTTCGTTAAGTTTATCGATAGCAGATGTAGCTTCATCATCATCAGGCATTTCGATAAATCCAAAGCCTTTTGAACGACCGGTAAATTTGTCTGTAATAATTTTTACAGAACTAACATCTCCAAAAACTTCAAAAGCTTCTCTTAAGCTGTCTTCTTGAGTGTTAAAATCTAATTTTGCAATAAAAATGTTCATAAATACGAGTTATAAATTATAAATATATCATTTCTGATAAGAAAATTTTTTGCAAAGAAACTACAATTTCTTTTAACTGCAACATTCTTTCCCCTTTTTTCTCTCAATTTCAATGAATTTTCACAATTATTTTGTTTGTTTTTTGCTTTTTTTAAAAAAACTTCATGTTTCAGTTTAAAATACATTTTGCTTTACTTGCTATAATAAATTAACATATTGAAGTATAAAGAAAAAGAAACACTAAAATTTATTTTTTTCTATCAGATGTTTTATTTAGAAACATTTAGGTTTGCAAACTGCTTTGATAATTTTATAAATGTTTCATTATTACCATTTTCAAAAGGGATAATATAAAAACTATAACTGTGCTTTTTGTCTCCATACATAAGATATTTTTTTTGAGGCATTGAATACCAACTGTCATCGCCACCTAATCCACGTTGTGCCAGGTCGATATTTAACTGCACTAAGTCACGCTCTTTAATATCGCAAATGTGTTTACTGCGGTTTATTTCATACATTTCGGGATTTGTTTTATCTTCCTTTTTTCGGTAGTAAGTTAAGCCTTTTGTAATATCAAAATCCTCATTTTCCATGTGTAGTGCATTTACACTAAGCCCTTCCTGAATGTCATCTGCAACAATAAGTAATCCATCACCACTTTTATCAATTAATGATAACCATCTGACATCAGTTTTGTTTCCATTTTCCTGTGGCCTGATATATGGGACATACTGATCTGTTACATCTGATTTATACAAATCGATAAAAGCAGAAGCATTTCTGTCGCGGTAGTTTTCCCAGGGGCCTAGTCCAAAATACATCATTGTATTGTATTTTTTTGGCATTTGCATTCGCATTCCAATACGTGGTATATCCCCTTTATACTCTGATTTATCCAGAATGTTTTGGATTTTAATAACTCCGTTTCCGTTTACAGAATAAGAGCTGTGAAATTGAGTGTTAACACCCGGTAATTCATAAATAACTTTTAATTCTATTAAGTTGTCGGCAATTTTCTCAGTTTCAAGACTGATTACTTTTGAATTAAGTGAGGCATTTTTCCATTCAATATTCTTGCGATGCATTCTGTTCCCCAGATCATTGTCGGTTATTGACCGCCAAAAATTTGGTTTTGGGCCTTTTCCATCTTTAATAAATTCTTTTGCTTTATATAAAAAAGAAGTTATTCGACCCTTGTTTTTGTTAAATCTTATTTGAAAAGTTTCGTTATATATTAAAACTTCATTTTCCAATTTTTTTAATTCCAGAGAAGTTCCATTATCGGCGAGTGTTTTTTCTTCAATATATTTTTTATCCAGGCGAATTTGTTCGTGTGCAACTTCAAAACCTTTTGGTAAGATCCCCCAAGAGTTTTTTGTAATAGCTGATATTTCTACAAAATATTCGGTGTTTTTTTCAAAATTAATATCCTCAAGGCTGATTCTGATTAATTTCCCGGTTTGAGTTTCAACATCAATGCTTTCAAAGGGAATGATTTTTAATACTTTACCATCGGCTTTAATTTCAGCATTAAAATTGAATTGATTCAAATTTGTAAAATCATAAAGGTTTTCAATTAACACTCTTAGCTCGTTGTTCTTGTTGATGCCCTGTGGCTTGAAGTTAATATATTCATAAGCTTTTTTCACTTCATACAAAGCAGGTTGAGGTGTACGGTCAGGAAAAACAATTCCATTATTTAGGAATGAATTATCTGTGGGCATATTTTCGCCGTAATCGCCGCCATAGGCGTAAAATTTTTCTCCATTTTCGTTAGTTTTCCAAAGCGACTGATCAACCCAATCCCAGATAAAACCTCCCTGTAAATTATCATATAGCTCTATGATATCCCAGTAATCCTGAAAATTGCCTGTACTATTTCCCATTGCATGAGCATATTCACTTGGAATAAAAGGCCTGTCGGTTTTTGTTTTTCCAACCCGCTCTAACCAACCCGGTGAAGGATATTGAGGAACAATGATATCTGTATTTTTATCCATATCATATATATGCCCATCATGTTCTTTGTAGGATCGTTCGTATTGTACAGGTCTTTTTGACTTATCATTGGCTTTAATAGCTTCATACCCTTTATGAAAATTTATCCCGTTTCCGCCTTCATTTCCCATTGACCAAATTATTACTGAAGGGTGGTTTTTGTCGCGTTCAACCATGCGTAACATTCTGTCGATATGAGCTTTTTCCCAATTTGGTTTTTTAGCTAACGAATATTTTCCATAGTACATTCCGTGCGATTCAATATTTGCTTCATCAACAACATAAATTCCATAAATATCACATAAATCATAAAAAATATCAGATTGTGGATAATGACTAAGCCTAACAGCATTAATATTATTTTCTTTCCAAAGACGGATATCAGTTAATATTTGTTCTTCAGTTACAACATGCCCTGTTTCGGGATTGTGTTCGTGGGTATTTACTCCTTTTAGTGTGACACGTTTGCCGTTTACTAACAAAAGTCCGTTTTTTATTTCAACAGTTCGGAAACCAATATTACAGGCAACACTTTCAAGTTGATTGGCTTTCTTGTCAAAAATATTTATTTTTAATGTGTAAAGATTTGGGTGTTCGGCACACCATTGCTTTACATTATTGATAGTTGTATCAAAACTAACTGAAATTTCCGAATCGTGAGGAACAACAATATTTTGAGAAGATGAAGCTATTTGATTGTCGTTTTCATCGAAAAGCTGATAGCTTACCTTTACTTTTTGATCTTTGTTGAAATGATTTTTTAATTCAATGTCCATACTTAATTCTCCTTTTTGATAGGAATCGTCAAAGACAGAAACTACTTCAAAATCCCTGATTCTAAGTTTGGGTTGTGCATAAATAAAAACATCTCTTTCAATGCCGCTAATTCTCCAAAAATCCTGACATTCCAGATAACTTCCGTCTGTCCATCTGTAGATTTGCAAGGCAATTGAATTTTTGCCGGTTTTGATAAAAGGAGTTAGATCAAATTCAGCCGGAAGTTTACTGCCTTGTGAATATCCAACATAATTTCCATTAACCCAAACAAATCCACCGGCTTTCATAGCACCAATATGTAGAAATATCTCTTTATCTTTCCAATCGTCTGAAATGGTGAAATCTCTGCGGTATGATCCAACAGGATTATAATCGTGAGGAACTTTTCCAGGGTATTTTGGATAAATTTTATCAACAAGTTCCATTTCGTCAGAAACCGGAGCTTCATAATCGGCAAATTCATACTGATGATTTACATATATTGGAATCCCGTAACCTTCAATTTCCCAATTGGAAGGCACCTTTATTTCATCCCAATCGTTTGTATTGAACCCAGGTTTCATAAAAGTCAGTGGCCTTTCTTCTGGTGATCGAACCCATTTGAATTTCCAAAAACCATTCAGCGATTGTTTAAATTTTGCTTTATTGGTTCTAAAATTTTCATCTGAAGAAAAGGAAGTAAAAGTAGCATGAGCAGCTTCTTTGTTCTCACTTATAATTTGCTCGTTTTCTATATATTTCCAGATATTATCAATATCAATTTGAGATTGTGAATAACATAAGATATTGCCTGACAACAGAGTTATCAGAATAATAGTTTTGTTAAGATAGCGTTTCATATTCATAATGATAAATAAATATTTTCAGATGTAAAATTACATTTTTTTTATTTCATAATTTCAATTGCTTTCCCAAAATATTTTACGACTTTATCAATTCTCATAGATGTTTCTTCTCCAATACCATGATCTATTCCGACCCAAACTAAATTAAATGTCCTGGTTTTTAACATTCCCGGAAATTCTCCTTTTCTTTCACCGATTACTAATTTATTGTCTTTTTCGACCCATTTGATTGGAATAGTTGAATAGATTCCTTTTTCATAATTATAATTATCATTTTCGTCTTCATATAAAACAAATTCGGCATCAGCTCCTGTATAAATCCTTAATTCAATAGGATCAGCAGGTTTTTCGGTAGCATATTGTAATTTCGGGCCCATTGGCAAAATTGATCCGGCTTTAACAAATAAAGGCATAATATTTATCGGTGTTTTTTTGCTAATAGTTTGGCCACCTTTATGTTTTTTGCCAGTCCAGAAGTCGTACCAATCAGTTCCGGCTGGAAGGTAAACATTGATATCTTTAATATTCTTAAGGTTTGCGGATGTCTCTTTTTTATCAATAGGAAAATATTGATGTTCGGTAACCGGAGCTACCAACATATAAGGCCCAAACATAAATTCATTATCTATGTTATAAACTTTTTTATCCTGAGTGAAATCCATTCCCAGTCCACGCATCATTGTATAGCCTTGGTCAGTAACTTTCCATGCTAAAGAATATATGTAAGGCATCAAACGATATCTCAAATTATCATATTTCAATAAGGCATCATAAGCCCAATCGCCTTTATTGCCAAAGCGCCAGACTTCGCGGGGTGTGTGAGTTCCATGTGAACGGAAAATCGGGCAAAATGCTCCATATTGAAACCACCTTACATATAATTCACGATAAGAAGGATCGGTATGTCCGCCGGGATACAAACCCGGCCCTTTGTCAACATCATGGCCTGTTAGAAAAAAGGCACCAATATCAGTTGTCCAATAAGGTACTCCGGCCATACAAAAGTTTATGCCTGATGATATCTGATCACGCATAACATCAAAACGGGCGTTTATATCGCCTGACCAGGTAACGGCTGCATTTTTTTGCTGCCCTGCAAAACCTGAACGGGTTAAGGTGAAAAATCTCTTTTCAGGAAAATCTTTTCTAAAGTTTTTATACGCACCTGTTGTAGTCATTAATGAGTAAGCATTCATGTTTCTGGCCATTGTACCAAGCTCAGTTTTTCCGAACTTTTTTATGTTTTTTTCCGATATTTCAAAAGTATGCTGATCACCAAGTTCAGGCTCGGTACCATCCATCCAAAGTGCATCAACACCTTTTGATATTAAACCTTCTTTTATGTGTTTCCAATATATATCGCGGGCTTCTTCACTAAAAGCATCATATAAATATCCGGAACTCCAGTGTTCGGGAGGGTAAATAAAACCTTTATTATTCAGCTCTTTGTAAATTTCAGTTTCCGGGCCTAATGCCGGCCAAATGGAAATCATATAATGCATATGGTACTTATCATGAATCTCAGCAATAGTTTTTTCAGGATCAGAATAAGTTGAAGGATGAAAATACATTGAACTCCACAATTCTTTTGCACTCTTCCATGTTTTTTTACCATCATTTTCATCATAATCAGCCCAGTAGCACCAATCCTGTACGATATTGTCGATTGGGATTTTTCGTTCACGGTATTCTTTGACCACACTCAGCAAGTCGTTGGCATCTTTGTATCGCTCTTTGCTTTGCCAATAACCAAAGGCCCATTTCCCAAACATAGGTGCTTGCCCTGTTAATTCACGATAACCTGCAATAACTTTATCCATATTTTCTCCGGCAACAAAATAGTACTCAATTTTATCCCCAACTTCCGACCAAAATGTAGCACCGTTTTCGTCATCACAAAATATTGTTTTTGAATAATTATCCCAAAGAATTCCGTAGCCTTTTGTTGAAATCAGGAAAGGATTTACAGCAACTGTATTGGTTTGAATTAAGGTATCGGATGTACCGCGAAAATTCATTATGCCGTCCTGATGTTGGCCTAAACCATAAATTGCTTCATCATCCGATAATATCCACTGTTGTTGGGTATTATAAATATTTTCATCCAAGACTACATCAGCGGTTATATCTCTTGATTTTTCTTTTAATAAAATATTTCCGTTTTTATCAAGAAATTCAATAAGCCCGGTTTTCGAATCAATAATTAATTCAAGGTAATCCGTTTTCAGAGTAATCATCCCATCTTTTTCATCAACATTAAATTTCACCGGAGCCGGAATTTTCTCAACAATCAGGCTTGGCCTGTCAGGAAGAGAATCAATGGGGTCATACTCAATGTGAATGATATTATCGGCAAAAACCTCGATTTTCAAATCGGCTTGTTCAAAATGAACAAGGATTCCATTGTTGGATTTTTGATAGGATTTTTCGACTGAACATGCAGTGAGAAATAAGCATGTGCCAATTATCAGTATTTGTATGGATTTTTTCATTTTTGTCTTTTATTAATTTCTATTATGATTAAACTGTAATTTTAAGTGTTTTATGAAAACTTAAGAATTATACAGGTTAAAATATATTCATGTATTTATTTATCATATTTTCGAGATACTCTTGTTTTCCGCTTTTCAATACTGGTTCCCCGTTTTTAAGGATCCATTTTTCCAGTTCATTAAAACCAAGCTCTCTGTTCATTATTTCAAGACCTATTCCTTTATTATAACCGTCATATCTTTCTGCAATATAATCATCAAGAATTTCACCCTTAATTATTTCATTTGCAATCAGTAATCCTTTTGCGAAAGTATCCATTGATCCGATGTGAGCATAGAAAAGATCAGATAAATCGATTGATCCTCTTCTTAGTTTAGCATCGAAATTAAAACCACCTGAGCCAAGCCCATCTTGTTTTAACACAACCAGCATAGCATATACAGCATCATAAACATTTGTAAGAAATTGGTCTGTATCCCATCCAAGTAAGGGGTCGCCTGTGTTTGCATCAATGCTTCCAAGCCTGCCTGCTTCTGATGCAACAGTTAATTCATGTTGAAAAGTATGTGCTGCAAGAGTTGCATGGTTGGCTTCAATATTAAGTTTGAATTCGTCGAATAAATTATAAGCTCTAAGGAAATTTAAAACTGTTGCTGAATCAAAATCGTATTGATGCTTAGTTGGTTCTTTTGGTTTTGGTTCAATTAACAGAGTACCTGAAAAACCAATTTTCTTTTTATAATCAACAGCCATTTGAAAGAATCTTGCAATTTGTTCCTGTTCCTGGCCATAGTTTGTGTTTAACAGAGTCTCGTAACCTTCTCTTCCACCCCAGAAAACATAATTTTCGCCTCCAAGTTCTTTTGTAACATCCATAGCATTTTTTACTTGTGCTGCAGCATAAGCAAAAACATGTGGGTTTGGGTTGCTTCCTGCTCCGTGCATAAATCTTGGATTTGAAAATAAATTTGCTGTTCCCCAAAGCAATTTTACTCCGCTGTTTTGCTGATGTTGTTTTGCTTTTTCAACTATTTTCTGAAGGTTTGTACATGATTCAGCAAAAGAATTTCCTTCGGGAGCTATGTCACGATCGTGAAAGCAATAATAAGGAACACCTAATTTTGTAAAAAATTCAAATGCAGCATCAAGAGTTTTTTCGGCTATTTCCATAGGGTTATTTCCTTCTTCCCATGGACGTTTGTAGCTACCCCAACCAAACATATCAGCACCACCACCTTTCATTGTATGCCAATAAGCAATTGCAAACCTGAAGTGTTCTTTCATTGTTTTTCCGCCAACTATCTCGTTTTCGTTATAATATTTGAAAGATAATGGATTGTCAGATTCTTTTCCTTCGAATTTTATTTTATTTATTCCTTTAAAATATTCCATAGTTATTATTTTTTTGTTTTTTGTATTCTTTTCAAAATGTTGATTAAATGATTTTTTTTGACTTATAAATTTCTTTCTAAAACTGTAAGCCAATTATTATATGCATTCAGATAAGCACTATTATCTGATATTGGTTCAATTGTTTGTGAAATCTCAAGATTTTTAAAAGCTTCATCGTAATTTTTATAAAAACCAAATCCGATTCCCGCTCCTCTTGCAGCTCCTACCGATCCGTCAGTATTTAAAAGCTCAATAATTGCACCTGATAAGTTCGATAGAGTTTCACGGAAAATATTGCTTAAAAACATATTTGCTTTGCCGGCTTTAATTACTTTAATGTGAATTCCTGCTTCTTTCATCACTTTCATTCCATAGAATAATGAAAATACAATGCCTTCCTGCACAGCCCTGAAAACATGTTCTTTTTTGTGTAAATTAAAGTTTAATCCGTGAATAGTTGAGCTAATATTTTTGTTTTCCAAAACTCTTTCAGCTCCGTTTCCAAAGGGAAGGATACAAAGGTTTTCGCTTCCAACAGCTATTTTACCAGCCATTGAATTCATTTGGACGTAATCAAATACATTATTACCAATATTGTTTTTTGCCCAAGAATTTAAAATCCCGGTTCCGTTTATGCATAATAATACGCCTAAACTATTTTTCGTTAAACCGTGGTTAACATGTGCAAAAGTGTTTACTCTTGATAAAGGATCGTATTTAACCTCATCGCTAACTCCGTAGATTACTCCTGAAGTTCCTGCAGTTGCAGCAATTTCACCCGGGTTTAATACATTTAAAGAAAATGCATTGTTTGGTTGATCACCTGCACGATAACAAACTAATGTATCTTTATCCAAACCAAGTTCTTTAGCTACTAAATTGCAAATTTTTCCCTGGTTTGAGAAAGCAGGAATTATATCAGGAATAAGTCCTTTTTCAATTCCATAATAATTCAATAGAAAATCCGCAATTTCATTATTTTTGAAATCCCAAAACATTCCCTCTGAAAGGCCTGAAACAGTGGTGTTTTTTTCACCCGTTAATCTCATTGCAATATAATCGCCCGGAAGCATTATTTTGCCTGTTTTTTCATAAATTTCAGGTTCATTATCTTTTACCCATTTTAATTTTGAAGCCGTAAAATTTCCAGGAGAATTAAGCAGGTGGCTTAAACATTTTTCTTTACCAATTCTTTGAAAAGCTTTTTCGCCAATTTCTGTGGCTCTGCTGTCGCACCAGATAATAGATGGTCGTAAAACATTGCCATCTTTATCAATCAACACTAAACCGTGCATTTGGTAAGAAATACCAATAGCTTTAATGTCAACAACTGAAATACCTGATGAATTTATTATATCATGAGTAGCATGCTTAAGATTTGTCCACCAGTCGTCTGGGTTTTGTTCAGCCCATCCCGCCACAGGTGAATTGATTATCATTTCCTGTTTAGGGTGAAATGAGCTTGCAATACATTTGCCGCTAATTCCTTCTATAATTGAAGCTTTTACAGATGAGCTGCCTATATCATATCCAATAAAATACATCCTTCTTTATTTATTCCAAAGTTTTTCCATTTCTTCAAGTGTTTTACCTTTGGTTTCAGGAACTAATTTCCAAACAAACCATGCAGCAAGTATTCCCATTATTCCATATATCCAATATGCAAAACCATGATTGAATTTTTCGGTTAAAAACGATGAATTATTTAAAATTGGAAATGTAGAAGATATAATATAATTTGAAATCCATTGTGCTGCTACAGCAACAGCCATCGCTCTTCCCCTTATTCTGTTAGGGAAAATTTCGGATAACAGAACCCATGTTACGGGGCCCCACGATAAAGCAAAACAGGCAACATATCCCAGCATGAAAATTAATGCCGATAATCCGAGTGAATCGAAGAAAAATGCAAAACCCAATGCAAACATAAAGACAGCCATTCCTAAACCACCAATAATTTGTAAAGGTTTACGGCCAAACTTATCAACTGCTAAAATTGCAATAACTGTAAAAGTTAAATTAATAGCTCCGACAATTATTGTTTGCAGAAGAGCATAATCAGTGCCTGATCCCATATTTTTAAATATTTCGGGAGCATAATAAAGCACAACATTTATTCCTACGAATTGCTGAAAAACAGACAATAGAATTCCGATAACAATAATTACTACACCAAACGAAAACAATTTCCCTGATTTATGAACTATTGTAGATTGTATTTCTTCTAAAATAGATTTTGCTTTTTCGCTTCCGTTTATTTTTCTTAATATTTCGAAAGCTTTTTCAGGTTTGTTTCGAATTACTAGATATCTTGGTGTTTCGGGAACGAAAAATAATAAAATTAAAAACAAAGTTGCCGGAATAGTTTCTGAGGCAAACATTAATCGCCATCCGGTTTTACTCAACCATAAATCATCACCTTGCAGGGCAATATAATAATTAACAAAATAAACTACCAGCATTCCGAATATTATTGCAAACTGGTTCCAGGAGACGAGTTTCCCCCTTATTTCGGGAGGAGAGACTTCGGCAATATACATTGGCGATAGCATTGATGCTAAGCCAACACCCATACCCCCGATAAAACGATAAAACACAAATAAATAGATAAAAGTATGATCGGCTTCTCCAATTGGTTTTATAAACATTTCGGGCATGGATGAACCTATGGCCGAAAAAAGAAATAAAGAAGCAGCAAGTATCAAACCTTTCTTTCTGCCAAGATGAAGGCTGACTAATCCCCCCATTATTCCTCCTATTATACAACCAATCAAGGCGCTTGATACAACAAATCCTAATCGGGAATTAGCTGCGGTTTCCGATAAGCCGAAAGGCTCAATAAATACCTTCTCAATTGATCCGACTGTTCCTGAAATTACTGCCGTGTCGTAACCGAAAAGCAGCCCTCCAAAAGTTGCTACAAGTGTTAGGCCTATTATATAAAAACCTGATTTTTTGTTTTCTGTTTTTTTCATTTAAGATATGAATTTATGGTAAAATCTTTGATTTATAAACTTATAATTTGGTAAAAGTAAAACGCTTTATTCTAAAATCATTAACTTCTCTTTTTGTAATTCCCCCGTATTCATTTTTTATTTCATTTAATAAAAACAAACATACAAATTGTTTTTGAAATTTTTAGAAGTAATAATGGTGGAATTTCAATAAATAGAGCAACTCCAAAACTGTTGCCTGAGAAATTTTTTAATTTTGGATTTTTCAAGCGAAATATCAGGACGAATTATTTAATTATTAATCACGGTTTATCGGTATAATATAGGATTTTAATCAAAAAAATATTTTCGTTTGATTAGTAATTAATATCTGATAAGGTTTATTCGGCTATTTGATTATTTGAAAGAATTCAAGGGTTTGTTTATCGTGATTTATTATTTGTAGACCATTTGTAGACCGGAGAATTTGATTCTTATAAATGAATTTTTGATTTATTCTTGATTTTTTTAACTTTTCCTACTCCACAATAATTTCATCTGCAAATATCCATGCCTTGCCTCCGGCACCCTGATGCCAATCAGGACAATACCCCAAATTCTTTGCAAGGATCTTTACATATCTTATATTTTGTTCTTTTAGTTTTTTGGAGTAGTATTTAACTCCTTCTGTAAGATTGTTTCTGTCGATTGAATTATCAATAATACCTAAGGATTTGAAGTTTAAACCATCTATTGAAACAAAATATTCAACACTTATGGGATGGAATATCCATGCACCAATACTTTGTAGATATCCGGAAGAAATTTGCTCAATATTCATATTTTTACCCAAATCTAAAATCACTTCCATATCTTTACCATAAAATCCCTGCCACATTCCATCTAAAAAATGAGATGTTCCCAACACACCATCAATCAATCCCTTGTCACCTCCACCGGAATAGCTATCAGAATATTTCCCGTCAACTTCAGCTCCTGTAACATCTTTTCCCGATTCAGGTGCATTATATTTAACTATCGTTTTATTGTTTTTGTAATCTATATTTGATTTGAAAACTTCATGTTCTGCAATTCCACTTGGATCAAGCCCATTTTTAAATGCCTTTGATTTAATTAATTCAGAACTGTTTGTTTTAAATGGATTACTATATTTTCTTGAATTTTTATCAGGTTCTGTACCATCAAGTGTATAGTAAATTTCTGCATCTTCTGTGATACAACCCAGTTCAACATTTACAGGATCAGTAAACAATTTTGATTTGACTTTTAGAAACGGGTTGAACACTCTTTCAGTTCCCAATGGTTTTAATATATTCTCCTTCTCGATTTGTACTGCGTATGGCCGGTGATCTTTTGCTACACCCCATTCTTTATTTGGTTTTGATCCCATTACAAAAGTCATTTCACCTCCACTCAGAATATCAGAATGTTTTATGTATGAGTATGGATATTCGTGTCCATTTCGTGTAATGGTTTGTATATAGATATTTTCTTTTCCTGCATTTTTTGAGTTTATAGTAAATGTTTTCCCATTAGGGAGGTCAACAACAACCTTGTCAAATATCGGACTACCAATAACATACAAATCCTGACCCGGGCACACAGGATAAAATCCCATTGCACTAAAAATGTACCAGCTTGATAACTGGCCGCAATCATCATTTCCACAGAGTCCGTCAGGTTTAGTAGTATAAAGTTCATTCATGGTTTTTCTCACAAACTCTTGAGTTTTCCATGCTGATCCAGTATAGTTGTAAAGATAAGGCATGTGGTGACTTGGTTCATTACCATGTGCGTATTGACCAAATTTCCCCACAAAATCAGAAGGTTTTTCCTGGTCCTCTGATTCTAATGTAAAAAAAGTATCAAGCATTTTATTATATCTTTCATCTCCACCCATCATTTCAATATGATAAGGAATATTTTGAGGGACATAAAAACTATAATGCCATGCATTGGCTTCAGTATAATCACCGGCTTCCAGATAATATACTTTCAGCGGATCGAATGGCTCCGACCATGTTCCGTCACTGTGTCTTGCACGCATTAACCCTGATTCCGGTTCAAAATGGTTTTGATAAAACTGTGAACGTTTAATATATTCTTTGTATTCTTTTTCTCTGCCGATTGCTTTTGCTACCTGAGCAATACACCAATCATCGTAAGCATATTCCAAAGTTTTGGAGACGGAGTTTGATGTTGCCCCACGTGGGATAAATTCAAATTCCCTGTAGGCGGCAATGCCGCTTCTGTTCTGTTTTCCGCTTGCTAACATTGCTTCAAATGCTTTGTTAATGTTAAAATCATTATTAGATTTTAAATAAGCATCTGCAATTACAGGCACACTATGATAACCGATCATACAATTATTTTCACAACCTGCTAACTCCCAAACCGGTAACAAGCCTGTATGTTCCTGTTGTTTAATCATAGTTTTAATAAAATCAACATTTTTCTCAGGATGAACAATGTTAAAAAAGGGATGAACAGCCCTGTAGGTATCCCATAAAGAGAAAACATGGTAGTAATCAAATCCTTCACCACCATGTATTTTGTGATCCATTCCGCGATATTTTCCATCAACATCATCAAAAAGGTTTGGAGTGAGCAGCGCATGATAGAAAGCTGTATAGAATTTTATCTTTTGATCTTCTGTTCCTCCCTCAACTTTTATCTTGCTTAGTTCGTTATTCCATATTTCTTCAGCTTGATTAACAACGCCTGTAAAATCCCAATTATTTAATTCTGCTTTAAGATTTTTTCGTGCACCATCAACGTTAACGGCAGATATTCCAACTTTTACCATTATTGGTTGATTTTTTTCTGTCTTATAATTAAAGACTGCTTTTATATTTTCACCTGTAATGTCTTTGGAATTTTTTTGAAGTTCATCATTCTTATATAATAAAGCCTCAATAAACGGTTCAGAGAATTGAGCAACAAAATACACATATTGGTCAGTAGCCCAACCTCTTGAATGCCGAAAACCTTCTATTTCATGCTTGTTGATAACTCTGATAAAACAATCTTCTTTGGGTTCATCACCACCTGAAATATCGTGAACCAGATCTAAAATGATATGACTGTTTTCCGATTTTGGGAAAGTGTATTTATGTAAACCCACACGCTTGGTTGTGGTTAACTCAGCTTTAATATCATAATCATCAAGCAATACTCTATAATATCCCGGGTGGGTAGTTTCGTTTTCATGACTAAACCTTGACCGATAACCTGAATCAGGATTATCTTCCGTTCCTGGCGTGATTTTTATATCCCCAACTGTGGGCATTAACAACACATCACCAAAATCGGCGCAACCTGTACCACTTAAGTGGGTGTGAGAAAAACCCAGTATCGTTTTATTACTGAAGTGATAACCACTGCAGCAGTTATCATTATAAGTATCAGGGCTAAGTTGTACTCCTCCAAAAGGCAAACAAGGCCCTGGATAAGTGTTTCCCGTTGCATCTGTTCCAATCATCGCGTCAACATACTTTGTAAGCTTACCGTTATTTTCCTTTTTGCAGGAAATGCCCACCATCAGTAGAATTATTAAAGTCAGACATGCAGTTCTTTTCATGTTTAATTATGTTTACTTTTTCTCATTATTAATTACTTTACAACAACACTTTTTATCAAATATGACAGGAAATACTTAAGAGGATTCATCTGCTTTTCAAATAAATATTAAAGATTTTTGTAAGGCTTACAACTTTTCAATTCCCGTCTTTATAATTAATTTTTCATTTACTTTGATAAAACCGGCACTAAAGTAATAATTTTTAAAAACAATTTCCTTTTGTAAAAAAACAATGTTATTTATTTCAAATTTTATTTTTCCTGTAGAGTTGCACACTTTTGATGTTCTCAGGAGTTTTTTGGATATTGCAATGATCTCTTTTGATGATATAAAAACATATTTAGATAGAGCTAAAACATATTTCTATGCAATAAATTATATTTCTATGCTTCCATGAAATAGAACTGAGTTTCGTTGCAAGGACTCAATGCTTCATCGAAAGGCCTCAATGCTTCATCGAAAAGAATCAATGTTTCATCGAAAGATTTCAATGCTTCATCGAAAGATCTCAATGCTTCATCGAAAGGCCTCAATGCTTCATCGAAAGACCTCAACGCTTCATTGAAGAACATCAATGCTTCATCGAAAAATATCAATGGATCATCGAAAGATATCAACGCTCTATTAAAAGATAACAGTAGGTCATCAAAATATATCATCTCTATATTGTAAGGTATCCACGAAATACCAAAAAATATTAAGGTTTTATCTGAAGAGATTTGAGAAAATGGGAGAATTGGGACTCTCAACAGTAATGAAAAATTTTTTATACAAGCTTATCAGGAAGGTATAACCTCTTGTAGTATGGTGTTCATATGTTTTGGTTTTGCCGCGTATCGGACTTTGAGCTATTGTTTAACCGCCCAAACGACTTCTTCCCGGTAGTTTATAATTCTGAAGATTACTTCTGACTTTCTTGAAAAGATTTCTTATCTTTGTATCTTCAAAATTAATATATTAGTAAAACATGAATAAGCTAATAATATTTGTATTTATAATTTATTCAATACGGATTAATGCTCAAATTGAGCAATTAACACTCCCTTTATATAATCTGGAGATTGAACAGGAATATCTGGAAGAATTATATAATAATCCAATGGCTGATAAATATTTTCCTGCTTTGTTTTCTTTTGAAGGTGAAGAATACGATTGCGAAGTAAAATTCAGAGGAGCAACTTCTTTATTGTTACCAAAAAAAAGCTGGAAAATTAAATTCGAAAACAATAATAATGTTTTTAATGCAAAAAAAATAAATTTAAACTCAGAATACAGGGATAGGACTCTAATTAGGAATTACCTGACAATGCAACTCTATCAATATTTAGGTTATCAGGCTTCAAATACACAATTCATCAGTTTTATTATTAACGACCTTTATATGGGTGTTTTTGTTCATATAGAAGAAGTTGATGAGGATTTTCTTGATAGGAGTGGTAAATCTCCAAACGACATGTTTAAAGCAAAAGAGCATGGTGCAAATATGACTCAAATTGTTAATTATGATGGGTACTCCAGGTGCTGGGAAAGCAGAATTGATTCTCCAGACTCATATAAAGGACTTCAAGTTTTGTTAAGTAAATTCTCATATTGGAATAAAGAGGATTTTGATGACCTTTTACAAACGGAAGTTGATGTTGATAATATTTTAAATTATTTTGCAATTGAGTATTCTATATCAAGTTACGATTGTTTTACAAAGAATTTCTTTTGGTATCTTAATCCCGAAAGTGATTTATATGAAATGTTTCCATGGGATAATGATGCAGCTTTTGGAAATGATTGGAAAGGAATTTATAATCCTGACTTTATTCAATCTTATATGATTTCACATTTAAATAATCAAGTGTTGTTTCGGAGGTTGATTGAAAATGTCAATTGGCATAATGAATTTTGGATAAATGTCCAAAATGTAACTTCTGATGGATTTTCTTATTTACATCAATTGGTTGATTCTGTATATATTCAAGTAAAAAACGATATATATCTTGACACAAATAAAATTTGCAGTAATAGCGAATTTGATGCTGAAGTTCAACTATTACAAACGTTTTTAACCGAAAGAACTAATTTTTTAAATGGAGTTTCAAATTTTAATGTAATACCACTTACTGATTTCTACTGTTCTAATCCCTTACCATCTGATAGCAATTCAGAAATTGTGTTTAGAGTAAAATCAAACGAACCTCAGGATGTTTTCTTGCACTATTCAACTGATTTGGATTTAACAATAAACGGATGCTCATTTACTATTGAATCTCTTGAACTATTCGATGATGGAAACCACAACGATCTGTTGGACGGAGATTCGATTTTTGGAAATATTTTAGACGTATCTGATTTTGAACACGGAGTTACACCATTTTGTTTTAATGCTTCCGGTTTCGATTATCACTATAACGGTTTTTTTGCAGCAAATAATATTTTGCAAAGAACAAATTCCTTTGCCTGGAACAAAATATCAAATAATCAAAATACTGCTCAACAAATTGAAATAGAAGCGATTTATATGTATGATGATGAATATTTTATTAAATTACAAAACAACTCACCCATCACTTTTGATTTATCTTATTGTTACATTCAATCCGGGCAATATTATCAGAGATTTATTCTACCCGAAAATACTATCATTGAAGGAAACAGTAGTTTGTTTATTGCAACTAATCGAAGTTTTGCCAATAATTTTTTTGAAGGCAATCCCTGTGTTGGAAATTTATTCTTCAATATTTTAATAGATGATACCGTAAAACTACTTTCTCCAACATTTTCCGAACTTTCATATAAAGTTTGTGAAGAATATTCACCTGTTAATAACACTTTTACTAACATTATAATAAATGAAATTAATTATCATTCTGCCGATGATTTTAACACAGGTGATTGGATAGAACTTTATAATTCTGAGAATTTTGTTGTGGATTTATCGGGATGGATTCTAAAAGATGAAAATGATTCACACTCTTTCATTATACCGGAAGGTACCTTAATTGACACAAATGGATACTTAGTATTATGTGAAAACTTAATCGAATTCACTACTCTTAATCCACAGGTTTTAAATTGTATTGGTGATTTTGGTTTCGGACTATCAGGTAATGGAGAGTTGATAAGACTTTATAATTTTGCCGAAGTTTTAATTGATTCTCTTACTTATGATGATGAAGCACCCTGGCCCACCGAACCTGATGGAAACGGGCAGACATTAGAATTGATAAACCCTGAACTTGATAATTCATTACCTGAAAGCTGGATGTCATCTTTTGAGCATGGTACTCCCGGAGAATCAAACACCTTAAGCGGAACTTCCGATTCTGCTATAAGTTTCTTTTTAAGAAGTAAACCTAATCCATTTAAAACAGAAACAATTATTAATTATTCTATTTCAGTAGCAGGAAATATGCAATTATTTATTTATGATGTTTATGGACAATTGGTTGGAAAACTAGTTGATCAATTCCATTCTGCAGGAAGTTACTCAATAAAATGGAGACCTGAAAATTGTCATCCGGGATTATTTTTTATTGAACTGAAAATTGACAAAATTTCGGTTAAAATTTTAAAAGTTATAAATGTTAAATAAAGTTATGAAGACAAAATACATTTTGATTTTATTATTATTTGTTTCATTTACAACCACTTTATTTTCTCAATTTAAAGCTGAAATTATTGTTCCCGAAAGAATTAAATCAGGAGAGAATGTTACAATTGTCGTAAATATTTTATATGAAGATAATACAATAAATACAAATCTTACTGACGATTTTACGATTTCTTCAGATTTTGCATCATTAAATAATAACATAGTTTCAATAAAAAAAGGAAAGGGTTCATTATCAACTCAAATAATTACTGAGAATAATTTTGAATTATTTATTGAAAACTTTATTGGTAATACAACAGTTACTATTAATAATAATATTCCTGAAATTGTTATTAACGGAAATGTTTCTCAAAATGAATATTGGACATCAGATTATGATTATTATATAACGGACGATTTAACTATATCCGAAGGAATAGAAGTTCATATTGAAAAAGGAACAAAAATTTTTCTAGGCGAGAATGTAAATGTTTTTGTTGATGGAAAAATAATTGCTGAAGGAACAATTAATAAACCTATTCTGTTTTCTGCTGTTCAATGGGAATTATCCTGGGGAGGAATTGAGATCAATAGTGTTAACGATACTTCGCAAATTCATTATTGTTTTTTTACTAATGGGGGAGGAAACCCTGATTTCTTATTTGGACATTCAAACAGTCAGGCCGTTATTAAAGTTAATAATTCTATTCTTGAGGCAAAGTCCTGTTTTTTTATTGACAATGTAGGGAAAGCATTGGGAAGTACATTAAGCAACATTTCTTTGGACAATTGTTTGATCTCAAGGTGCGATATGGGAGGAGAATTTCATAATTCAATTATAAGTATTTCAAATACTTATGTTTTGGAAATTCCAAACGATGATGGAGTTATTGTCGATTATGATAACGACTGTTTTTATTTTTATGGTGTTTTTCCTAATTCAAATGAATCTTCTGCAGTTGAAAATTCTGTTTTAATTTCAGGAAAAGATGATGGTATTGATCATAATGGGGCAAATTTAAAAATTAGTAATTGTTGGATTGAGAACTTTTTTCATGAAGGAATTGCATGTTCTAATCAAAATTTTGTTGAAATAAGTAATACTTTAGTAAAAGGATGTGAACAGGGAATTGAAGCCGGATATGGCTCACCTCAGGTTTATGTTGATCATTGCGTATCAGTTGAAAATGAAGTGGGTTTACGTTTTGGTGATTCTTACACAACAGGATGTTCAGGACAAATGTCAGTTATCAATACAATTGTTTACGGAAATAATGATAATATTAAAAACTTCGATCTTGCAACTCAGGATAGTGTAGCAAATGGAATAATTATTAGTTATTCAATGACAAATGATGAGGATTATAATAATTATCCGCACTGTATTTCAGGAATTCCGATCTTTGATAATAATTATGGTTTGATGACCGGATCACCCGGTATTGGAATGGCAAGCGATGGAAGTAATATGGGATTACTCAGTAATACAAATTCCTCAATTGAATATTATTATATAGATAATAAAAAATGTTTTATTAAAAATTTCCCAAATCCATTTTATTCAAATACAAAAATAGAATATATAATCCCATTTGAAGGAGTTGTGGAGGTAAGTGTGTTGAATCTGAAAAATGAACTTATTAAAAAATTTCTACGAAAGCATGAACAGCCAGGTAGATATTCAATAAATTGGGAGCCACAAAATATTAATGCAGGTATATATTTTTTATTTTTAAAATTAAATGGCACTTTGTCTCAAACAAGAAAAACCATATTATTAAAATAATTTTATAAGAAATATCGATGAAAAAACAATTGATTTTAATTTTCTCAATCCTACTAATTAGCTTTGTAGCCAAAGCTCAGGTGAAAGAATATTTCATCACTTGCGATCCTGCTGATTTTACTCATATTTACCAAAACTTCAATGAAGATATTTATATTCCAATCTCATTATCATTCCAGGGATTTACCTGGGAGAATACCCGAATGAGAATTCGTGGAGATGGAACCAGATCTTTACCTAAGAAATCGCTAAAAGTTGTTTTTGATTCCATACCCTTTTCAAATGGACGAAATGCAATAAATTTCAATGCTGAATATGATGACAAATCCTATATTCATCAATATCTTACAAGCAGGTTAATGAAAGAATCAGGTCAGGTTTGCTTTGATTCGGAACATGCCAGATTATATTTGAACGATGAATTCCTGGGATTATATCTTTTAATAGAAAATATTGATAAAGATTTCCTGACTTCAAATGAATTAGATAAGGATGGGAATTTGTATAAAGCAACTTTAGATGGTGCATGTTTAAGTGTTTATGATAACGTTTTTTACCATTGGGAGAAAAAGACAAATGAGAATTCGGAGTGGGATGACCTGATTAATTTAATACAAATTATTAATTCTACTCCTGATGATATTTATTATGATTTTGCTAATGAAATTTTTTATTATGAAAAAATGATAAATATTATTGCCATGAATCTTCTTTGCTCAAACTCCAGCACTTATTATCATAATTACTATATGTATCACGATATTGAAAATTCAGGTAAATGGGAAATGCTTCCCTGGGATTTGGATAAAACATTTGCAAGATATGGTGATAATATACCTTATCATCGAAGCTCAAGCCATTGGAGTCCAGATAATCCTTTTTTAGAAAGAGCAATATTATGTGAAGCTGTTTTTGAGGACATTAAGAATAGAATTAATGAATTAACAACCACAATATTTAATGAAAACAATATTTTTCCAATTATTGATAGCTTGAAAATTGTTTTATTACCCTCAGTAAATGAAGATACAACTGATAATATTTTAGATGACTTAGAATGGTTTAACACCCTTGATAATGAATACAGTTATACTCAGGTTAGATATAATAATCTACAATATCAAATTAATAATTATCCAAAAAGTTTTAAAGTGAAGAGAACATCCGGATTATTTACTTCAGATGTTCAACTATCGTGGTATCCATCCTCTGATCCAAATGGAAATGAAATTTTGTATAATTTATATTATGGAAAAACAATGAATAAAACCGGATTGCCCGATTCAATTATTGCCGGAATTACTGATACATCATATCTGCTTACTGATATTCATGAAGAGGGCTTATATTACTGGAAAGTCTCCGTAACTGATGGCGTTAATGAAGTAGATGGGTTTGATAATTACAATTATTTTATAATAAATTCCGATAATAGTAAAATTGTTATAAATGAAATAAATTATAATTCATCACCTGATTTTAATACAGAAGATTGGATAGAATTTTACAATCCGGAAGCATATTCAGTGGATATTTCATCATGGTTCTTTAAGGATTCTCAAAATGATAATGTGTTTACATTTCCTGAGGGCACAATTATTTCCCCAAATGGCTATTTGGTTTTATGTAAAAATAAATCACAATTTTCTTCGCTTTTTCCTGACGTTTATAATTGTATTGGAGATTTTCAATTTGGTTTAAGCGGAAGCGGGGAATTAGTTAGGCTATATCATAAACATAAAAACCTCGTTGATTCAATAGTTTATGATGATAAATTGCCGTGGCCGACAGAGGCTGATGGAAATGGGCCAACATTAGAATTGATTAACCCTGAGTTTGATAATTCCTTGCCGGAAAGCTGGGTGGCATCTTCAGTTTATGGTACTCCCGGAAAATCAAATAATTCAGGTGTTCCTTCTTTTTATAATACCAATTTATTTTTAAGAAATAGTCCTAATCCATTTAGAACAGAAACAATCATTAATTATTCTATTTCTAAAGCAGGAAAAATACAATTATTTATTATCGATGCTCATGGGCAAATAGTTAGGAAGTTAGTTAATAAATTCCATCCTACAGGAAATTACTCAATAAAATGGAAACCTGAAAATTGTCGTTCGGGATTATTTTTTATTGATTTAAAAATTGACAATATTTCAGTTAAAACTTTAAAAGCAATTTACATTCAATAAATTTTTATCAGATTCAAAGCAATTTTAAAACTCAAGAATAAAATTACTCCCTTTTCCAGGTTCTGACCGAACACTTATACTTCCCTTATGTAAACGCATTATTTGCCTGCATAAACTCAATCCTATGCCTGATCCTTCTTCCCTGGTTGTGAAGAACGGAATAAAAATATCATTGATTTGATCTTTATCAATTCCTTTCCCATTATCAATAACTTCTATAAGTTTTCTGCCGTTTTCATTTTCAAACGCTTTTAAAATAACCCTTTTGCTGCTTTTTTCGGAAAGCGCTTCAATTGCATTTTTTATAAGATTTATTATTACCTGCTCAATTAATTTTGAATCGAGATCAATTCTAATATCTTTAGGATTTATATCCAATATAAATTCTATTTCTTTTTCTTTCAATTCTGAATGTAAAAGTGTTTTAATATTTTGAAATAAATTTTCGATGTTTTGTTCGGATAATTTTGCTTTTGTTAGCTTGGTTAATTCACGATAGCTTTGAATGAAATTTATTAATCCTTTAGTTCGATCTTCAATTAGTTCACTACTTGTTACGGCATCTTCAATGTTTTCAATATCCAATTCCGACATTTTTTTTATGACATTTTTTGATGAGAAATTTCGCTTAATACTTGTTGTAAGAGTAGTAATCGGAGTAAGAGAATTCATCATTTCATGGTTAATTACCCTTATCAAATTTTGATAGGATTTTAATTCATTTTCTTCCAATTCATTTTTAATATCCTGAATCGAAACAAGTGTAATTTCTTCATCTGAATGTTTTATTATTGTTGAATTTATTGATAATTGAACCAAGTTATTATTTACAAATAATTTATATATTAGCTGTTTACCGGTTTTCAAATTTAGAAATAAACCAGACAAACCTACATTGACTTTTTCCAATTCTTTTATCTGAAATAATTCATTTACACCAAGAATTTGTTTTGCCGATTTGTTGAAAATAAATACTTTCCCATGCTTGTTAAAAGAAATTATTCCTATTGTGATATGATCAACAATTGATTGAATAAAATTTTCTTTCTCCTCCTTCTCTCTTTGAATTTGCTGAGTTTCTTTAATGACGTTTGAATATGTTTTTCCTAATCCTTTGAAAACCTTTTCTATTTCATAATGTGAAAAATCAATCGTAGTATCACCGGCACTTAAAGAAAGCAAAAAATTTGCTAAATCTCTGTTTGTACGACTCACATATTTATAAAAAAGCCATATTTGTATAACTAAAAGAATAAGCAAGGCAATTAAAGAGAAAAGCCTTTCTTCATAATTAATAATAGCGACGAATAAAAAACTATTAATCGAAATCAATATCACTCTGATTATTATCGAAATAAGGAATTTATTATAAATCATATTTCTTTATTCTTTTATATAAAGTAGTTCTCGACATTCCTAATTCCTTTGCAATTCTACTTAAGTTTCCCTGATAGAAATGCATGGCTTTCCGAATTGTTTCTTTTTCTAATTCATAAATTTTAGGCGGTTTGCTTTCATTTTCCTTTGCCTGAAAATAGGTTTTAAATAAAAAATCATTGGCTTTCAAAATTTTCGATTCGCAAAGAATTACTGCCTTTTCTATTGTGTGTTTCAACTCTCTTACATTTCCGGGCCAATTATATTTTAATAACTTTTTGATAGCTTCGCTGTTCAGTTTCAAATTTGGTTTCTCATATTTTTTCGAATATTTTCTCAAATAATACTCTGCAATCTCAATAATATCATTAGCTCTTTTTCGTAAGGGAGGGATTTCAATTTCAATAGTATTGATTCTGAAATACAAATCTTCACGAAAAAGATTTTCAGAGATCAGTTCATCAACTGCTTTATTTGTGGCTGATATTAATCTGATATTTATTGGTTTGGACTTATTCGATCCGATAGGAATTATTTGCCTTTCCTGTAAAACCCGAAGCATTTTCGATTGCATTGAAAATGGTAAGTTTGATATTTCGTCAAGGAATAATGTTCCATCATTTGCCGTTTCAATTCTCCCTGTTCTGTTTTCTTTTGCATCAGTAAAACTTCCTTTTTGATGGCCAAATAATTCGCTTTCAAACAGAGTTTCACTTATAGCTCCCATATCAACAGCTACAAAAGTATTATTCTTTCGTTTCGATTGAAGATGAATTTCACGGGCTATTATTTCCTTTCCGGTTCCGTTTTCACCAAGAATCAAAACATTTGCATCAGTTTTGGCGATTTTCTTTATCATCGCAAAAACATTCATCATCGCATCAGATTTACCGATAATTGTATCTTTATTGCGATTTATGTTTTCATTTAAAGCAGTTTGTTTGTTTCGTAGTTTAATTATTTCATTTCGTGATTGACGCAGACGAAAAGCAGAATTTAATGTTACAATTAGTTTTTCGGTATCCCAGGGTTTTTGTATAAAATCAGTAGCTCCCAGCTTGATAGCCTTAACAGCAAGTTCAATGTCGCCATAAGCCGTGATCATTATCACAATTGATTCGGGGTCGTTTTTCAAGATTTTCTTTAACCAAAACAAGCCTTCATTTCCGGTATTTATTCCGGTTTTGAAATTCATATCCAACAGAAAAATGTCGTAAGAATTTTTACTGATCAATGCCGGAATCTGCTCGGGATTTTTTATTGTATCAATATTATTAAAATTGGACTTTAGTAATAATTTCAGAGATTTTAAAATAGTTTCATTATCGTCAATTATTAAAATACTTCCTTTCTTCATCAAACTTTTTTTTACTAAATTATATAATTTTATCTTACAAAACAGAAATTGTGTTCAAATAATGTACAAAAAGTGTTCAATTAATGTACATTTTATTTTTAATACCATATTCTCATCTGTAGAAGTAGGCAGAGTATCAGGATTATATATTTATGGCATTGGTTTTGACATTTCAATAATCATATTATAAAATAAAAACATTAATTTGCAAATTCAATTTTATGTGGATAAATTATTTTAAAGCGGCAGTTCGGAATCTTAGTAGAAACAAAGGATTTTCGATTATAAATATTCTTGGCTTATCGGTTGGAATAGCAGCATTTATTATGATAATGATGTATGTAAATTTTCATTTCAGCTTCGACAAACATTTTAAAAATGCTGATAATATTTATCGTGTAACACTTGATATGCAATGGTCGAATGCACCAACTCAATTCACAGCTGTTGCACCTGCTGCATTGGCATACCATCTTTCAAATGAATATCCTGAAATAATTTCCGGAACAAGGATCACTTTTAGTCAAAGGGATATGTTTGAATTTCTTGCTGATAGCAATTCTTCTCAATATGAAAAATTCTATGAGGAAAATGTTATGGTCGCAGATTCAAGTTTCTTTAAAGTATTTGATATTGATTTGATAAAAGGTGATAAAAAGAAAGTTTTAACTGAGCCAAACAGTATTGTAATTTCAGAGAGCCTTGCGAAAAAATATTTTGGCGATAATGATCCGATAGGCAGAATTTTAATAATGAATGGTGAAGAAAATCTGCTTATTAAAGGACTAATGAAAGATATTCCTTCAAACACTCACTTTTATTCTGATATAATTATTTCGGGTGTAGGAATTCCGCTTTTTGATGTTAATAATTGGAGGTCACTGGATTTGTATTCATATGTTTTGTTTAACGAAAATGCTAAACCTGAAATTTTCGATTCCAAACTCGAGGAGTTTAAAAATGTTTTTTATGAACCATGGAAAGAAACTTCATTGTTTCGTTTACAAAAAATGCTTGATATTCATTTAAGAAATGATCGTGCATTTGATTTTGCACGAACTAATAATATTGATAATCTGTTTTTTCTGACAATAGTTGCATTTCTGATATTAATTATTGCCTGCATTAATTTTATGAACTTATCAACAGCTCGTTCGGTTTATCGCTCAAAGGAGGTTGGTGTTCGTAAAGTGGTTGGAGCAAACCGAAATATGTTGATCACACAATTTCTAAGTGAATCAATGTTGATCACAATTATTTCAATGTTTATTGCAATTGTTATAATCGAAACATTTATGCCTGAATTTCGAAATTTGATTGATGCAAATATTAGTTTTAATTATTTTCAAAAAGCACCTTTTTTAATTCTAATTACATTAATTGTTGGCTTTTTCTCGGGAATGTATCCGGCTTTTTTTACATCATCATTTAAACCTGTTTCGATTCTAAAAGGGAATAAAATGAGTCTAAGCGGTGGAAGTGTGATTATGCGAAAAATCCTGGTGATTTTTCAATTTGTTGTGATGGTAATTCTATTATGTGGATTATCAGTTTTGATTTTGCAAATGAGATTCGTAAAAAACAAAGATGTTGGATTTGAAAAAGAAATGGTGTTTTATACTGGAATTCAAAATGATGAAGATGGCAAGATATCTAAATTACTAAAAGAAAAATTAAAGAGTAATCCGGAAATTGAAAATGTTTGTGTTTCAAATTTTATTTTCGGTGGCTTTACTTCAGGTGATCATTTTATCGCTGAAGGAAGTGAGGAATTCAATCCGCTTCGAACAGTAAATGTTGGTTATGATTATATTCCTACTTACAAGATGAAAATTATTGCAGGCAGAAATTTTTCCAGGGATTTTGGTACCGATTCGGTTGGATGTATTATAAATAGGACTGCTGCCGAAAAATGCGGCTGGACTATTGAAGAAGCAATCGGGAAAAAGATGAGTTGGAATTTTTCAAGATCATGGGATGACCAAATATTCGGGCATGTTGTGGGAGTTGTTGAAGATTTTAATTTCAAATCGCTTCATGAAAAAATCGAACCAATAGTTTTAACTATGAATCATGCTAACAATGTTGTTTCGGCTCGATTAAAAACAAAAAATCTAAAAGCTCTTTTAGAAAATATTGAAGAAACATACTCTGAAATAAATCCAAATTTTCCTTTGGAATATGATTTTTTAGAAAACTCTCTAACAGAGTATTATAAAGAAGAGCAATTGTTTACTCGTATTTTTAAGTACTTTGTTTTCTTAGCAATATTTATTGCATGTTTGGGCTTATTAGGATTGTCATTATTTGTGGCTGAGAAAAAGTACAAAGAAATCGGGATAAGAAAAACATTTGGGGCATCGAGTTCGCAAATAGTTAAATTATTCTCGAAAGAGTTTGCAATATGGGTTGCAATTGCAAATATAATTGGATGGCCAATATCCTGGTTTATAATGACAAAATGGCTTGAAACTTTTTCCTACAGGGTAAGTGTTTCTCCTATTATTTTCCTTGTGGTTGGATTAACTACCGAGATAATAGCCCTGGCTACTGTGGGGATAATGGCATACAGGGCTGCAATAAAAAATCCTGTAGAGGCAATCAGGTATGAATAGGATTACGATGAATAATAAAAAAATTTAACCTATAAAATAGTCGTTTTTCTTGTTGCTGAAATATATTCTAAAAAAAACTCTCCACATAATAATACCCTACCACAAACGAATATATTAGTTTTATTAATGTGCCGGTTAAAAAACCGATAAATGAACCCAAGCCCGATCGAAATGCAACATTAGAGCTTTTACCAATCATTAATTCGCCCACTACTGCTCCGATAAAAGGGCCGATAATAATTCCTATCGGAGGGAAGAAAAATATTCCAAGTATCAGGCCTACAACACTTCCCCTGATACCTGATTTTGATCCTCCGAGTTTTTTAGTTCCAAACGCCGGAACTATATAATCCAAAGTTGAA
This sequence comes from uncultured Bacteroidales bacterium, assembly GCA_964462015.1. Classification (GTDB taxonomy): domain Bacteria; phylum Bacteroidota; class Bacteroidia; order Bacteroidales; family JAEINX01; genus JAEINX01. The sequence continues at coordinate 45,809 of CAYWXI010000021.1, forward strand.
ACAATAATCATGATAACTCCGAGCCATATTAAAAAATCACTAGTAAACGGAGGGATTGATTTAAGTTGCAAAAGCAAAAGCGATGCAAAACTAATTGCAGGACCCGGAATGACCGGCAGAACACAACCGATAATACCAATAATTAAAACTATTCCTGAAATTACTGACCAAAGAATATCCATTTTTATAAAATATTAGGTTTCTTCATTTTGTAAATTACTTTTATTCTCTCATTTTAGCATTCAATCATTTTAGCATTTGTAAATGCTCCACTAAATCCGTAGTAGTACTTTTTCAATCATATTCATTATTTCAGAAGCTTTACCTTTTAGAAAGACATCAGTGATTTTGTTTGTGAAATTCGATTCTTCGGGATTGACTTCAATAATTGTTGCTCCATTTTGTTTGGCCAGATACGGGATCTGGCAAGCGGGCATTATTTCACCTGTGGTACCTATCACCAGAAAAACTTCCGATTTTTCCGAAGCTTCGAGTGAAGCCGAGTATGTTTTTTGCGGAATTCCTTCTCCAAAAAAAATAAAATCCGGTTTTAACAGTCCGTCGCACTCAGTGCATTTTGGAGGTAAGGACGATAAGCTTACTTCGTTAATATTGTATGACTTTCCACAATTCGTGCATATTAAATTCTTTGAATTGCCATGAAATTCATGTACTATTTTGCTTCCGGCTTCCTGATGCAGGTTGTCAATATTTTGAGTTATAACATTATTGATTAAATTATTTTGTTCCATTAATGCTAAAACCTTGTGTGCCTTATTGCAAGTTGCTTTTCCGAAAAAGTCATAAAATATTTCCTTGATCACTTTCCACGAATCCATCGGGTAATTATGAAAATAATTAATATCAAGTACTTTAGGATCATATTTGCTCCACAATCCATCTTCACCTCTAAAAGTCGGAATACCGCTTTCTACCGAAATACCTGCACCCGTAAAAGCAGTTGTAGCTTTTGAGTTTTTTAGAATTTTTGCGGCCTTAGATACTTTGTCTTTAATGTTTTGCATAATATTTAAAACAATTTGGTTCTAAGTGGAAAATGATTGAATGCTAAAATGATTGAATGCTAAAATGATTGAGTGTATGAATAATTAAATGCTTAAATGTTATGTTTTGTTTCATGTACGATGAATTATTTTCCGATATCTATCAAAGATTTTCTATTGTTTATTTTATAATAGTAATTACTTTAATAATTCTTATATAAACTATCTTCACGTTTTCTGTCATAATTTTGTGTAAAGATTTATTCATTCTATCATTCTCTCATTCTCTCATTCTCTCATTAGAATTTAAAAGTAAATCCGACCCCAAAACTTTCATGTAGTTGAAGTTTTGGCCCTTCCGATACTTTTGTTTTCGTATTATCAATCATTTCATATTTTGGAATAAGAATATTGTGATCATAAATACAATGAAAATACAAATTTGTTGAAATATGTTCATTGACTTTAAGATCGAATTTGGTTTCCCAGTCGAAATCAATATTCCACCTGTTGTCTAAATTATCATCTAAATAATTATTATATAAAACTAATTTTGTTTCGCCGGTAATGTTTTTAAAAATTTCCTCTTTGGCTTTACAAATAATATTAATCCCGAATTCTGCTTTTCGCTTTTTACCGTTTTTAATTTTTACTCCTAAGGTATCGTATTCGGCAGGAGTTACTCCGAATGCACCCTTATCGGCAAGGCTCTGATTTAATACCAAAATTAATTTCCCGGAAGCCGGCGACATAAACAGTGAAAACTTTTTACTTGGTTTATATTCAAATCCAAGTGATAATGTAATGTATGCCGGTGAAAAAAAGTCGGAAATAAGTGTTGAATCATCAGGATATTTGAAACCATTTGCAAATTGCGTTTTAAAGTTCAAAACAGTACCTGCATACCAGTTTTTGAAAGCTTTATAACCATAAACCGAGCTAAAATCAATTTTATCATCGGTTTTTTGTACTTTTATTTTGTCATTATCACCTTTAAGGCCCATCAATCCATAAGCCAGGTTAATATCATTCTCGAAACTAATATTATCTTTTTTGTATTTAGCTTCAAAAACTAATTCTGATTTACCTGATAAGGAACTTTCTCCTCCTGCAGCCCAGTTTGTAAAACTTGTTTGATTAAAGATCAATTTGCTAACGGTTTCAAAGCTCCAAAATTTAGTGCTATCCGGGTTAATCGTTGCTTTTGTTGAGTCGGGGATAATATTCGAGAATGAATTTATTGAAAAAACATTTATTAGAATAAAAAACAATAATCGTCGGTTCATTTCATACTTATTTTTTCGGGGGTTTATATCCTCTTTTCTTAGCCATATCCTCCATACGTTTCTGGAATCCCGATTTTTTTACTGTTTTTTTCTTGTTTTTCTGGATTTGCAAAAGAAGTTTATTTTCGTTTATAGCTTTTCTGAAAATAAACATTTGAAGGAAAGTAATAACGTTAGCCAATAAATAATAATAGCTTAAGGCCGATGCATAATTATTAAAAATTCCAAGGAACATTACAGGCATCAAATACATCATGGTTTTCATACCCGGCATTTGCTGGCTTGAAGCTCCCATCATTTCATTATTGATTTTTGTATAAAAGATTGTCGATACTGTCATCAAAAGAGTGAACAAACTAACATGGTCGCCATAAAAAGGGATTTCAAAACCACCGGGGAATGTCCAGATTGAATCATACGATGAAAGGTCGTGCGCCCAAAGAAAAGATTTTTGCCTTAGCTCAATCGAAGAAGGGAAGAACCTGAACATTGCAAAAAGAATTGGCATCTGCAACAGCATCGGAACACACCCGGCCATAGGATTGACTCCGGCTTTTTTATACAAAGCCATAGTAGCCTGCTGTTTCTTCATCGCATCTTCTTTCTTTGGAAATTTCTTGGTAATTTCGTCGATCTCCGGTTTTAAAACCCTCATCTTAGCCGATGATTTATAAGTTTTGAAAGCAATCGGAAACAGAACTATTTTGATTAATATTGTTAAGATCAAAATAATAATTCCATAGTTCCATCCAAAACTTCCCAGATAATCAAAGACCGGAATGACAGCATAAACATTTACCCATGCAAGAAGGAAGAATCCCCAGCCCAATGGTATTTGTTGTTCGAGGTCAAGATCATAAGAATTTAAAATATTGTATTTGTTTGGACCGAAATACCATCTCATCGGAATACTTTGCGTTGGGGAGGTGCTTATCGGTACCGATACTTCCGAAAACATCGACTTGCAATAATGATCGCGATCGGGGCCTGTATAGGTTTCTACATCTGCATTATTGAAGAATTCATTAGCTATCAGAGTTGAACAGAAAAAACGGGTTTTGAATGATATCCATTTAACTTTTGATTTTAATGATTCATTATTATCGCTTCTTTCCGAAAGGTAATCAACTTCGTCCTTATAATATTTATAATAAATTGTTGATTCGCTTCTTTCATTATCAAGACTTTTTTCCTGCCTCCTCAGGTTTGCACTCCATGCAAGATTTATAAAGCCGGGATTTGAAGTTATAACTTCATTCATTCCGACGAAATTTATAGTATAAGGCATCATGTAACTGTCGCCACGAAGAGTGTAAAGAAACTCAATATATTTATTTGAGTTAGCATTCCCCTCACTATCGTCAGCATATAGCCTCATAGCAAACTGAACCGAATCGCTTCCGCTAATTGCGATTGACTTTTTACCATCAAATTTGTATGTTTTCCAATGAGGTTTAAAATACAGATCGGAAGTGTTTATTATTCGGTTGTTGGCGAAAAACGAAAAACCAAAAGCAGATGAATCGGCCTCGAATAAGATCAAAGGCAAAGAATCGTAGGTTTGATAATCTTTAAGCTGTACAGAGTAGATCCTCCCTCCTTTTGATGAAAGGGTTATCGTCATTAAATCGTTTTCAAGAGTATAAAACTCATTATTTTCAATCCCTGAAGCTGCAAAAAGCCCCAATTTATCTTTAAGCAAACTAAGGTCTTCGGTTTCAACTTGCTGTTCGGCTAAGTTTTCTTCGATTATTTTATTGGGATTTGCTTCTTCTTGAGCTTTTTTAATGGCTTCGGCCTGGGCAATTGAATCATAATAATGCTGCCTGAGTTGCATTATCGAATCCTGTTTACGTTTTTGAGCTGCTATTTCTTCATCCGAAGGTTGCATTAATAAACTTGATCCAACTAAAATAATGAAGATCAATACGAAGCCAATGATAGAATTTTTGTTCATCTGTTAGAAATTTTTGGCAAATATAAATTATTTGAATGAAATGTACTTTATAATATTTTCATTATTATAACAACGAAATAATGAAAATATTATAAACTGAGTAAATACGGGAAATAACCAGACAAGCCTCGAAAACGACAACTCTAACCCCGGAAATGACTTAGGAAATCCCGGAAGTGACTTAGGAAAACTCAGGAGATACTTATAAACCCTCGAAAGTGACTCAGTAAGCCTCAGAAATGACTCAGGAAGCCTCAGAAGTGACTCAGGAAGCCTCAGAAGTGACTCAGGAAGTCTCAGAAATGACTCAGGAAGTCTCAGAAGCGACTCAGGAAACCTCTGAAGTGACTTAGTAAGACTCGGAAGCAACTCAGGAAGCCTCAGAAATGACTTAGGAAGCCTCGGAAACGACTTAGGAAGCCTCAGAAGCGACTTAGGAAAGTTCGAAACCGAATTAGGATATCCCAAATATGACTGATCAGTAAAAAATGTAAATAATTTTCATAAAGAATGTAGTTCTTTTTCGAGCATAACAAAGAAAACGGACAAAATGGACAAACCCTATTTAAGCTCTCCAACCGGCTGTATTTCCACAAAAGCCTGGCCGCTTACTGATTGGCCGCCGAGTGTCCCTTCTACTGACCCCAGTCCTTCATACTTAATCTTTGTTGAATCAATCATGATCTCCTGATCATCTCTCACCATCTTGATGGTAAGGTCTGCCGGATAATCTTCTGATGTGAGTTGAATATGGTGCTGCATAGCATAACTTAGCCCTGATCTCGGGCTTTTCCAATCCGTACCGGGCACATGGTAGATATTAATTTCGTTGATGGCCCACGAATGAACGGCTTTGCGTGCAGAGTTGAGTGTCCTGTCACTGTCGGAACGGAACAAAGTGGCGATTGGGAGGGAGCCTGTTGCGCTATTGATCTCTATGACCATAATCGCAGCATTGGCTTCCGGGAGTTGAATGGCATAAAAATCCCACGATGCATTGCTGAAGACCTCGCTCGCCTTCTGATCGTAACTCTGAACCACGTAATCCATCCACATCAATCCATCCGAGCCGGTGCTTAATGAAATAGTATCGTCAAGCCTTATCGAAAACTGTTCAACGTCCATCAATGGCATTGAATAGTAGTATGAACCCTGGCAGGACATCGGATCGCCTGTAGATTCAAGATAGTTGGAAACCGTCCTCTCAGAGGACCCCATGATCTCCGCTCTCTGCTCCTCAGTCAAGTACTGCGGGAAAAACGATGCCGGCCCGTACCCTTGATTTACTACTCCAAACCGGTCGCACAACTGCACCTCCGCATGGAGCACAACATTATTAAAATCCGGAATATCAGCAGTAAGGCTGTAAACCGCGTCAGCCGCTCCCATACTTCCTGAGACAAGACTCATCGTTATCAGCGGGTCTCCCGGGAAAATCGAGTTCAGTGTTACGTTCCATGGATTGGATGTCACTGTCATTAGTGAATCTATATCCAGCGTGAGGAAACCTCTCCATTCATATTTGCCAAGGGAATCGTTGCTGAATGCAACGATGGCCGGAACCACCGGTGCCCGAAATCCTTTATACGACATTTCGATACGTTGCACTGCGATAAAGAATACCATGATATCATCCGGCGCTGCATTATCCACCAGGTTCCCAAAGAAGAACCAGCCGTCAAGGTCGTACTCAAAGTGTTCCGACGATAGGTATCCGGAAAGCTGTTGGGCACTTTGTGTCTGCGGCAGGGCATAGTCTTGTGTAAAAAATGCACACCCTGCTGCCGGCACGGGGTATTCTTGTTTTTCATTAGTCTTATTGCAACTGTAGTAAATGCAGGAAATTAGAATAAAAACCACTGTACCGAAGGCTATATTTAAAGGTTTCATTTTTCTTAACATTGGTAGTATTTTTTTCATTGCTCGTTATTTATTTAACAGCCTCCTCTATTATATTAATTATATCTGTCAAACCTTCTTCTTTGTATGTGTTTATCATTACTACTATTCCGGTATTATTTTCCGGAAACAATCCGGCAAAACTGTAAAAGGTTCCATTACTTCCTCTATGAGAATATTCTGTAACTCCATTTATTTCATCTACCCACCAACCATGTGAATACTTAGGAAAAGCAGTCAGGATATGTTTATATGTTTCTGATTTTAAGGAATTATCTGCCCCGTTAAATCCTTCTAAGTGTAATCTCAAATACTCTAAGAATTTTTCAGTTGTGATACTTATATTTCCTGATGGAGCTGTCAATAATCCGAATTGATTAAAATTATGGTACATTCTTAGCTGGTCGGAAATCGGAACCAGGTCTTTCTCAATATCAAGCACCCAGTATTTTGGATTTATATGCCCTTTTGGTTGTCCGGGATTATAATCAACCGGCCAGCCGATGTGTATTCCAAGTTCTAAATCGTTAGAAAGATTCATTATTAATTCTTCCCAGGTCTTATTTGTGACTTTTTCAAGCATTAAGCCTGCTGCAATAAATCCTGCATTTGAATAGCAATCCTCGCATTGATCATATAAAGGAAGAGGTTCTTTTTTTAAAATATGCTTAATTAAATGATATCTTTTTTCGTTAATGCTTAATCCCTCGTTTATACCGCTCTCATATTCTGATAAAATTATTGATACTTCAGGTTCATGCTTAAATCCTATCAACCCGGCTCTATGTGATAATAATTGCTGTAATGTAATCTTGTGATAAACCGGATTACTGTTGCTCTTTAATTCCGGATACAAATCAAAAAATTTCGTATCCCATTTAATATATCCCTCATCAACGAGTCTGCCGGAAAGAAATGCTGTAAATGATTTTGTATTTGAACCGATATGGAAATAATCTTCCGGTTGGACTTTTTCTTTAGTTTCAATGTCTCGATAACCAACCGCATTTAATACAAGAATAGAATCGTTTCTTATTACTCCATAAGTAACAGCCGGAAAATTAAGAATAATTCTCATACTATCAATCTGTGTAGCAAGAATATTGTTTAAATCATTTTTGTTTTGACCTGGCTGACATGAAATCAAGGTTGCCAGGAATAAAATGAATGGGTAAATCCAAATTTTAATATTTATATTATTTGTTTTCAGGGTTTTCATAATATACAACACAAATGTTTACAAAAACAATTTGAACGATAGATTTGTCCAAAATATCCAAATATGTTTTATTCACATTATTATTCTTTATTTATGCGAATATATAAAAATATTGTTAAATATTTAAATTATTGGGTGGTTGTTTTGTGGGTGGGGGTTAAAAGGGAAAGGTTTGTGTGGAGAGGGGTTGGGTTTTTTTTCATTTTTACACTTTTTTGTGTGAACCTATTTTAGGACGAGACAGTTTTTCTTTGTGAAACATTGAGGATTCATTGAGTAACTTTGTGTAATAGCTATACAACAGAGTTACACTGAGAGGCATGATGTTACACAAAGAATAGTCCAAATTGAAGTACACAAATTTAATAGCTTGAACAGCCATGCATAGATAAAACATGGTTTGGAATTTAAAATTTATAAAAATTTGATTTATCCATACGGACAAGTTTTGTATTTTATTTTTTGATATTTATCAATTCCGGTTTATTGGGGATAGGTTAAGAAAAAATAAATTAAGTCTTTATTTACTTAAATAGATAAAAATTCATTACTTTTATGTGATTTTTTGAGAATAAACATTTTTATTTTATTAAAACAAATACTATGAAAACAAAATCATTACTTTTATTTTTTGTGTTTGCAGCATTTATTGCAAATGCGCAATGGAGCAGCGATGCAGCTGTTAACAACCAAATCACCACTCTAACCGGCGAGCAGACTTTACCAAAAGTTGCAACAGCTCCCAATGGAGATACTTATATTTCGTGGTTTTCAAATGAAAACGGAAATTATAATGTCAGGCTTCAGCGTTTCGATGTTAACGGAAACGAAAAGTGGGACTCGGGTGGAATACTTATCAGCGACAATCCTTCAATGACGTGGATAACCGATTATGACCTCTCGGCCGACACTTATAATCATGCCCTTGTTACTTTTATGGATATCCGGAATGCCGGTAAAACCGATATTTTCGGCTATAGAATTTCACCCGAAGGAGAGTTTATGTGGGGCGACGATGGAATATGTTTATCGGGAAACCCCGAGGATGATTTTGAACCCTCACCACAAGTTACTTTCACAAACGACGGATATTCGGTTTTCGGATGGCAAAGGTCACTTGACGTGTCCACTGTTTTACTGCAAAAAGTTGCTCCTGACGGAAACCCAATGTGGGGTGATAATGGTATTGAATTAATCCCGCCTGTCGGAAAAAATTATGAACGTTCTTATCTGATTCCCTGTTTGGATAGCGATGTGATTATGGTTTGGATAAGAGTTGACGGCTCTGGAATGTATGCCCCGCGAAATATTATTGCACAACGCTTTGATGCCGATGGTGCTGAAGTTTGGGATGAAATTGTTTCGCTTACAACTATTGGTGGAATTTCAGCATGGAATGAACCGGAAATCAGAAGCGATGGAACTGGAGGAGCAACAATTGCATGGCATGCCGGTGCTATGATAAGTACGGGATACGTTCAGCATATTTTAGCCGACGGTAGTACTCAGTTCCCACTTAACGGCATACAACTTTCTATGATGTCGGGCAGAAATAATTTTTATCCTTCAGCTGCTTATCAGGCCACCACCGATGAAATATTTGTTTTTTGGAAAGAAACAAATTCCGATCAAAATCAATATGGCTTATACGGACAAAGGATTTCGCCTTCGGGAGAGAGATTATGGACTGATTTCGGAAAAGCATTCTTCGATCTGTCATCTATGGTTTATGATTTTATTGCTACAAATATTGATGGTCCCGATGCTATTGTTACTTATGAAAAAGATTATTATTCGAATACTACCATTAAGGCAATGAAAATTGACGAAAACGGGGATTATGTTTGGGATGATGAAAATGTATTTATTTGCTCGGTTGCAAGCGAAAAATCACATATGGATGTGGGGATTTTTCAAAACGATCAGATAATCCTGTCGTGGGGTGATAATCGGGGAGGAAATTTCGACATTTATGCTCAAAACATCCGGACGGATGGCCAACTCGGCCCCGGAGGCCCCATTCCTGCACAAACTATTTATCTTTCAACAGGTTTTCAATTTGTTTCCTCATATATTCAACCCGATAATCCGGATATGATTGAAGTTCTCTCACTAATTCTTAACGATAATTTAGATTACGTAAGAAACTCACAAGGTCAGACTTTAAGAAAGATTGGCCCGAACTGGATAAACGGAATAGGTGACTGGATAGGAACTGAAGGTTATTTATTTAAAATGTTTGCAGATGACGAATTGACAATCGAAGGCGCATTTATAGCTCCCTCAACACCAATTGCCCTTAATGTTGGTTTTCAGTTTGTCAGCTATCTGCCCGAAAGTCCTGCCGATGCACTTTTGGCATTTGCAGGTATTTTAAACGATAATCTCGACTATATTAGAAATTCGCAGGGAGAGACATTACGAAAAATTGGCCCCATCTGGGTTAATGGAATTGGTGATGCAATCCCGGGCGAAGGTTACCTAATTAAAATGTTTGCCGAAGACGAACTTATTTATCCGGCTAATGATTTAAAACTATCCGAAAATCCAAATATCAAACCTGCTCACTTTATTTTTAAAGGAGGAAATGCTGCCGAAGCAGTTTTTACAATTTATATTTCGGGCCTGGAGACCGGAGATGAAGTTGCTGCATTTTGCGAAGATGTTTTACTAGGATCAACTGTTATTGTTTCGGATAATGCTTTTAATAACTCTTTGCCCGTTTTCAGTGAGTTGAACAATTCGAAAGGATACACCACCGGAAATTCAATTAATTTGAAAGTCTGGAAATCGAAAGAAAGTATTGAACTGATTCAGGAATTTAGTTTTGATCATTCAGTTGATGGAGCATATATAGGAAAAGTCTATCCGGCAGGTGATGGAAACTACAGCATCGTGAAATTCTCAGATGTTTCGATTAATGAACAATCAATTATTTCCATCTATCCGTGTCCTGCAAATGAAATATTAAATATTGAATCGAATGAAAATATTGTGGATTTAAAGATTTATAACAATTACGGCCGGATTGTTTATTCCGGCTCTCCGAAAAATAATAATCTTAGAATTAATACTTCGGAATTTACTTCAGGTGTTTATTTTGTTAAAATTAAAACTGACAGAGAAAACATTGTAGAGGAAATAGCAGTTTACTAATTGATACTAACGGGGTGACTTGAAGTCACCCCGTTAGTAAAATCAAAGATATATTACAAAATAATCCTACTTTGAGAAAACCTCTTCTCCGTTAACAAAAGTTTTTAATATCCCGACATAGGGGATTTTATCCTCATCAACCTCCATAATATCTTCATCGAGAATAACAAAATCGGCAAATTTTCCGGGTTCGAGGCTGCCTTTTTCATTTTCTTCAAAACATGATTTTGCTGCCCAGATAGTCATTGCTTTCAGGGCTTCTTCTCTCGATAAAGCGTTTTCTTTTTGAAATCCATTTTTGGGATAGCCGTCAAGGTCTTTTCTTACTACAGCCGCATAAAAACTATTAAGAGGGTAAATGTTTTCAATCGGGAAATCGGTTCCATTTGGAATCCAACCGTTTTGATCTAATAATTTTTTATAAGCGTAGGCTCCTTTGATTCTTTCCGGGCCAACCCGTTCTTCAGCCCAGTACATGTCGGAAGTAGCATGTGTGCTTTGTATTGAGGGAATTACCGAATACTTTTTATACATAACAAAATCATCGGGATGTACGATTTGCGAATGCTCAATCCGCCAACGTCTGTCGTTTTTTCCTTTCAGGCTTTCGCCGTAAACACTTAGCATTAGCCTGACTGCCGAATCACCAATAGCATGAGTGTTAACCTGGAAACCATTTTTGTAAGCTTTATTGCAAATATCACGATAAAATTCAATATCTTCTATTTGCAGACCGCTATTTCCCGGATCGTCGGAATAATCTTCTAAAAGCAACGCTCCTCGTGATCCTAATGCACCGTCAGCATAAAGTTTTACTGCGTTCACATTTAAGCGATCGGTTTTGAATTTATCAGGATGGAAATATTTATTAAAGTTTTCTTTAGTTGGCGAAAGCATAGCATTTATTCTTATTTTCAGCTCACCTGCCTTTTGCAAAGAGTCGATGGTTTCAATGATTTCTTTACCTAATCCGGCATCGATAACCGTAGTTAAACCGGCGGCAAAACAATTTTCCTGTGCTTTTGAAAATGCCAAAGATTTTTCATTTTCATTTAATTCGGGAATAATTGAATAAATTATGTCCATTGCATTGTCGATTAATATCCCTGTTGGCTTCCCGTTTTTAAGTTTGATTTCACCTCCTGAAATTTTTGTTTTTGAGTTGATTTTTGCTCTTTTTAATGCTTCCGAATTTGCAAGCATTGCATGGCCGGCAATTCTTATTAAAACTACCGGATTATCAGGGAATAATTTGTCCAATTCCCTATTATCAGGAAATTCCTTTATTTCCCAATCGTTTTGATCCCAGCCTCGCCCGATAATCCATTCCGATGGATTTTCCCGGTGATGCTTCTTTAAAAGTTCCAGTATTTCATCAAATGAACCGGTTTCTTTTAGATCGGCTCTTCTGAGTAAGCCTTTTCCGTAACTATAAAAATGACAGTGGGCATCAATAAATCCCGGATAAATTATTTTGCTTTTTGCGTCAAATAATTCTTTTGATTCATATTTATTACTGATCACCTCATTTGTTCCCGTTCTCAAAATTTTCCCATTCTTTACTGCAAAACTTTCAGCCATCGAAAAATTACTATCGAGAGTGTAAATTTTTGCATTATAAACAATTAAATCAGCTTTTTTCTTTTTTGTAAAACAAGATGATAAAATGAAAATTATTAAAATCAATATTGATATTTGTTTTCTTTTTGTGAGTTGTTTCATGGTATTTTCCTCATTATAAAATAGAACACAGATGACATAGATTACACTGATTTATATCTGTGATTATCCGTGTAATCTGTGTCATCTGTGTTCTATTTATTATTGAAAGCATTAATTGTTTGTTTAAATTATGAAAAATGCCTGATTTTCTAATCAAAAAGTGTTTCATCTCTTTCAAGAAGCAAAATAGAATGCTGAGGTACAATGAAATATTTTTCGTTATCATAAACAATTTCAATTGCACCCTTTTGTAAGAAAATTGCCAAATCTCCTACTTTAGCCTGCAATGGAACATATTTCACTTTATCATCAATGTTTTTCCATGATTCTTCCACTTCTTCACTTGGAAATGGAATTGGATACCCGGGCCCGCATTTAATAATATATCCGGTTTGAATTTCTTCTTTTTCTTTATACCCGGGAGGTAAAAATAATCCGCCTTTTGATTTATTTGATAATCTTTTAGGTTTAATTAAAACTCTATCACCGACAACAATTAATTTCTCTAATAATTTTGGTTTTTTATTAATCATAAACAGTATTTTAGGCAAAAAATTTATGAAATATTAATATTAATTTAAAAATAATTCAATCAGTCAAAATTAAAAAAGAATCAATAGCTGAGAATAAAATTATTCGAAAAATATCGGTATTTTTGCATAAGTAATTATATTTTAAACTCTATTTAATATGAAGTTAGTTTTCTTTAAAACTCCAAAACCGAAACAATTCAACTATAAACCTATTTATTACGATGAGGAAAAGGAGAAGTTGGAAGAACGAAAACGTCAACTTGGAATAGGAACAGGAGACGGTAAAAATCCTGATCTGAAAAGTATGCTGGCAAGAAACTGGCGTAGGAGAGACAGAGATCCGGCAAGAAAGAAATCATCAAAAATCAGCCTGTTTGTTTTCCTGATTATTATTTTATTTCTTCTTTATGTGTTTTTCTTTATTTAGTTTTTAATGTCGGATATTATTAAATTATTACCCGATTCGGTTGCAAATCAAATTGCTGCCGGTGAGGTTATACAGAGGCCTGCTTCTGCACTTAAAGAATTGCTTGAAAATTCGATTGATTCCGGTGCAGATAATATTAAAATTATTATCAAAGATGCCGGAAAAACTCTGATTCAGGTTATTGATAATGGTTGCGGTATGTCGGAGACTGATGCACGCTTATCGTTTGAAAGGCATGCGACCTCGAAAATTCAGGCTGCTAAAGATCTGTTCTCAATTCGTACACTTGGTTTTCGTGGTGAAGCACTTGCTTCGATTGCCGCCATAGCCCATGTTGAGATGAAAACAAAACGCATTGAGGATGAATTAGGAACAAAAATTAATGTTGAAGGATCGGAAATAATTGAGCAGGAAGATTGTAGCTGTCCTCATGGCACCTCCATATCAATCAAGAACTTATATTTTAATGTCCCTGCACGTAGAAACTTTCTCAAATCAAATACTGTTGAAACCCGCCATATTATTGAAGAATTTTTTAGAGTTGCTTTAATAAATCCTGATATTGCTTTTTCTATGTTCCATAATTCGAGAGAAGTTTTCAGAGTTTCAAAATCAACTCAAAAGCACAGAATCATAGGTCTATATGGTAAAAATTACAATGAAAGATTGGTTCCGGTTAACCAGGAAACGAATTTTGTTTCAATTTCAGGGTTTATTGGAAAACCCGAATTTTCGAAGAAAACAAGAGGTGAGCAATATTTTTTCGTTAATAAAAGATTTATAAAGCATCCATATTTGCATCATGCTGTTGTTAATGCAATGATGGAATTGCTTCCGCGTGATTCTTTTCCTTCCTATTTTTTAAATATTGATGTTCCAACCAACACAATTGACATAAACATCCATCCAACAAAAACCGAAATAAGCTTTCAGGATAACCAACTTATTTATGCAATAATCAGATCAGCTATCCGTCAATCACTTGGAAAATTTAGTATTAGTCCGACTATTGATTTTGATGTTGAAAAAAGTTTTGATATTCCTCCATTGAAAGCGGGAGAAACCCCTAAGTTTCCACAACCCAAAATCAATCCTGATTATGACCCTTTTAAATCATCGAAGCCTCGGGAATTACCCCCGGAAGTTTCCATGCGTCAGGAATCAAACCGACAAAATTGGGAAGAATTATATAAACAAAATTTTCCGGCCGGTGTTGATGAAAAGACAGACGATCATAACCGCAATTTTGAGCATGCAACAATTAAACCTGACTGGAGCAGTGAAGAAACAGAAGTTGAGGAATACACTCCGTTTCAACTGCAAAACAAATATATTCTTTCAAAAGTTAAATCAGGTATTTTAGTTATCGAACAGCAAAGGGCACACGAAAAAATTCTTTTTGAAAGATATTTAAAAATGCTTGAATCCCAAAGTGGTGCATCTCAACAACAATTATTCCCCGAACAAATTAACTTTTCCCCGGCTGATGCCGAGATAATTAATGAAATAAAAAATGAACTGTATTTTTTAGGCGTTGATTTAAGTAAATTTGGGAAAAACACTTTTGTTGTAAACGGAATTCCGGCTGATGCCTGCGGGCAAAATATTATGGTATTACTTGAAAAAATTATCGAAAGCTATAAAAACGGTATGATAGATGTTAATTTAAATAAAAAAATTAATTTAGCACGCTCAACAGCTGTAAATATGGCTGTGAAAGCAGGAAAGAAATTAGAAACTGAAGAAATGTTACGAATGATTGATGAATTATTTGCATGTAAACTTCCTGATGTTTCCCTTGACGGTAAACCGGCTTTGAAAATATTTTCAATTGAAGAAATTGAAAAAGCTTTTAAATAAACTGAAATTAGAAATTAGAAAAGAAATATGAATTTTCAACAATACAGGCCGACAGGATTCAGGGTACTACCACCTGTTGTGAAGAATTTACTTATCATTAATGCCCTGTTTTTTCTTGCAACCATAGCATTTCAAAATGTTTATAATATTGATTTGACATATTATCTTGGTTTGCATTATTTTGGTGCTGAGAAATTTAGTCCGTACCAGTTTGTTACATATATGTTTATGCATGGAGATTTCACACATATTCTCTTTAATATGTTTGCCCTGTGGATGTTTGGCAATGTGCTTGAGAATTATTGGGGGCCTAAACGATTCTTAATTTATTTTATGGTGACAGGGATTGGAGCAGCTTTGGTTCATTACATTGTTTTCTATTTTGAAATCACACCCGTTTTATCGGCCATTAACAATTTTCTGGATGATCCATCTAATGAAAAAATCCATGCTTTTATTAATTCATCAAATTTGAAAATCTCCTCATACGAAATGAAAAATCATTTTGATGAATTTGTTAGAGATTACAATGGCGTAATAAATCAAAATCTGGAAAGAGCAATACAAATAGCCGTGAATTATTTGACACAATATAGAATTGATTTTCTGAATGCTCCTATTGTAGTAGGTGCTTCGGGAGCTGTTTTTGGAATTTTACTCGCTTTTGGAATGATGTTCCCGAATGCAATGCTTTATATCTTTTTTGCAATTCCAATGAAAGCGAAATATTTTGTGATCCTTTACGGTGCAATCGAACTTTTTTCAGGATTTTATGACACTACAAGTAATGTTGCTCATTTTGCACATCTCGGAGGCATGATTTTTGGATATTTTCTTATTATTTATTGGAGAAAGAAATAAAATGTATCAAAGGACAAATCCATTAGAAGAAATAAAGGTTTTTTTTAAACAAAGATCTACTTTATCACAACTGATTCTTATAAACATAGTAGTCTGGGTAGCAATTAGGATTTTAGATGCTATCTTTTTTCTTTTTGCAAGTCCCGAAATTTCTATTTTACTCCAATGGCTTGCTGTTCCGGCAGATATTGGAACTTTTATTACCCGGCCCTGGACAATTATGACATATATGTTTTTACAATATGACTTTTTTCATATTTTATTTAATATGTTGTGGCTGTTCTGGTTTGGGAAAATATATTTAGAATATTTAAGTAGTAAACAATTACTTTCAACTTACATTCTTGGTGGTTTTTCAGGTGCATTTTTATATATACTTGCTTTTAATATTTTTCCTGTTTTTCAGGAAGTTCTTCCTCATTCGATAGCTCTTGGAGCTTCAGCATCAGTGATGGCTATTGTTGTTGCAATTGCTTTTTATGTACCTGATTATACTATTAACTTGCTGTTTCTCGGGCGAATAAAGATAATATACATTGCAATTGCTTATTTCATTATTGATTTTATTATGATTAACTCTGCAAATGCCGGAGGACATATCGCTCATATCGGTGGAGCTTTGTGGGGTTTTATGTATATTCGACTATTAAAAAAGGGAAATGATATGAGTAAAATATTTGATAATATAAACTTGAACCGCTTTTTTAGATTCTTTTTAAAAGAAAAGAAACCAAAATTTAGAAATGTTTATACTAATAATAGCAGGCCGGTAACCGACGAAGAATATAATTTTGAAAAAGCTAAAAAACAGGATGAAATTGATAAAATTCTCGAAAAAATATCAAAATCGGGGTATTCAAGCTTAACTAAAAAAGAAAAGGAGTTTCTTTTCAAAATAAGTAATAATAAATAGAAGTTAGAAACTAAAAATTGGAAACTTGAAACCCGAAATAATTAACAATTTAAATAAAACAGCAAAGTGATAAAAAAAGAAAAAAGAAGAAATCTTTCAATATTTGAATTTATTCTGTTGTTGTTGAATTATTTAGCTGCAATAGCTATGATTTGTGCTCTTCTTGCACCTTATATTAGCCCGGAAACATTTTGGTTTTTTGCATTTTTTGGACTTATCTATCCTTACATAGTTTTAGCAAATGTAATTTTCATCATAATTTGGATAATAAGAAAGCAAAAATATTTTTTGATTTCATTAATATTATTATTGTTTGGATGGAATACTTATAAGAAATATTTCCAGTTTGAGGGTGATGATTATATCCCCCCGGGGAATAATATTAATATCACAACATACAATGTGAGGGTTTTTAATTTTTGTGATAGTGAAGAAGAACAAAAACTGCTTATTAATTTTTATAGTTTTATAAACAGAAAATCTCCTGATATTCTGTGTTTGCAGGAGTTTTATTCAGATGAAAATATTGCTGAACCTCCTGAAATTAACATCCCACAATCGATGGGTGCTGACTATTCTGCATATTCCAAATACTATCTTTTTCAAACTCAAAGAAATTACTCAATTGCCACTTTTTCGAAATATCCTATTTTGAGTGAAGAAACCTTAAGATTTAGAGACGATACAAAGTCGTTTTGTTTGTTTACAGATATTTTAGTGGATAATGACACCATCCGTGTTTTCAACATTCATCTTGAGTCAATCCAATTATCAGAAGAAGATTATTCATTTGTTTCTGAAATTGCTTCAACCCATAAAAAGAAAGATTTAAAAGCAAAATCAGCAAAGATTTTTTACAAATTGAAATATGCTTTCAAAAGTAGGGCTAAACAAGTTGATATTATATCAGAGCAAATAAATAAAAGTCCTTATCCTGTAATTATTTGTGGGGATTTTAATGATACACCAAGTTCATATTCATATAATATTCTTTCTGAAAAATTGACAGATACATTTATTGAAAAAGGAAACGGGTACGGCAAGACTTACGATGGCAATTTACCTGCATTATTGCGTATTGATTATATTTTGCATGACGACAATTTTATTACGTACGATTTTGAAACATCCTGGATTGAACTATCTGATCATTACCCAGTCTCAACAAAACTAAGAATCAAATAGTTGAGAGATAGGGAAAATAGTGAAAATAAAGGAAATGAAGGATATGAAGGAAATTGAAATATGAGATATTTAATAAACTTATTTCTCCTATATCTTTCTACCCTAACACTTATGCCGAAAACTGATAAATTTATACCTAAAACTTAATAGTATCAGCAAAAAAAATTGATATTGTTTACATTTGTGAGGATTCTTTGTGGATTAAATAATTAGAAATGAAAAAAAATATATTACTTTTCTTTATTTTGTGTAGCTTAAATCTTTTTTCTCAAGTTGATAAAACAAAAATAATAGATGAAAAATTTAAAGCTCTTTCTGAAAAAGCAATTGAGTTATCAGAAGCAGACAGGTCATGGATGAGATCACTACCTGTAATGAAATTACCTGATAATTATAATAATAAAGATTTACCAGTCATCGTTGACAATTCAAAAACACTGTATTTCAGAGATGTGTTTAGTCAAAACCCTTATGCTTCATGTCAGCAGTCTTCATCAATTGGATATACATTTACATTCGAAATGGATCGTGTACGAAATTTGAATGCAATGCTTCCCGAGAATCAATACGAACCGTTTTTTACATATAATTTCCAACATTTGGGAAATGGACATCTCGGAGTCAGTTATTATAATAGTTTTAATATCCTTAAGAAATGTGGTAATCCCAATATTGCTGATTATGGTGGATTATATTTCGGAGGCCCGGAAAGATGGATGACCGGATATGATGAATATTATAAAGCAATGCATAATCGCCTGGGAGAAGTTTATTCAATTCCTGTTAATACAATTGAAGGCATTTTAACATTAAAACATTATCTTAACGATCATCTGGATGGATCGGAGATTGGTGGAATATTGTCT
Source organism: uncultured Bacteroidales bacterium (assembly GCA_964462015.1). Lineage (GTDB taxonomy): Bacteria > Bacteroidota > Bacteroidia > Bacteroidales > JAEINX01 > JAEINX01. The sequence goes on from CAYWXI010000021.1 coordinate 64,697, forward strand.
TTTTCTGCAGAAAGCCCCTGGAATAAAAAATTATTGCCATCTGGTACTCCCGAAGAAGGGAAATATGTTATGATTGATTGGGGTACAAGAGCCACACATGGAATGGTTATAGTTGGATACAACGATTCCATACGATACGATTACAATGAGGATGGAAAATATACTAATGATGAAGATATTAATAACGATGGCGTTATTGATTTGAAAGATTGGGAAATAGGCGGTTTTAAATTTGCTAATACTTACGGCTCTTTATGGGCTGATAGCGGATTTTGTTACATGATGTATAAAAGTTTATCGTATGATTATAATCATGCCGGAATATGGAATGAGTCTGTTTTAGTATTAGATGTAAAAGATGAATATTCGCCTGCATTAACAATGAAAGTAAAGCTTAAACATAATTCGAGAAATAAAATTAAAATCTCAGCCGGTGTTTCTCAAAATACAAGCTCTTTATTGCCTACAAAGCAGATGGATTTCCCGATTTTTAATTACCAGGGAGGGAATAATTATATGCAAGGTGGGGCAATCCTGGAAGAAAATAAAACCATTGAAGTTGGATTTGATATTACTCCGTTACTAAGCGAAATAAATTCAGGAGAACCCGCTAAATTCTTCTTAATTATTGATGAGAATGATCCTGAAGATGCAGGAAACGGAAACATTGATTCTTTTTCGGTAATAAATTATTCCGATGAAGTCAATGAGGTTGTTTGTTCCGAATCAAATGTTCAATTAATTGATAATGGGAGAACAATGTTATCGATTTTAATTTCTCCCGAATTCTTAAAACCGGAGATTGTTACCGAAGAACTTACACCGGTTTCAAATAAAGAGGATTACACTTGTCAGTTATCGGTTGAAGGTGGAACCCCTTCTTATAAATGGAATTTGAAAAAAGATTATTACGCTGAATATTCTTCGGGAGATTTTCCACATGTGATCTCAAATGAGTTAATACCTGAAAATTTAGAAACCGGATTTGTTATGCAGGAAATTGATTTTGAATTTCCATTTTATGGAGAAATCTATACCAAAATCGCCGCACACGTTGATGGATTTCTGATGTTTGACGATCAGGATTACCCATATGTCTATATTTGGGATGAGGAATTACTTTTACAAAGTATAAAAACAATTGGTCCATTAGTTAATCCTGAACTTGTAATTCAAAATTATAATGATGATGGTATTTGGTATGAAGGTGATGAGAATTCCGCAACTTTCAGATGGAAAGTTTCATTATATCAAGAAGAATATAATAATGAAATTAATTTTGCAGTAAAACTATATCCGTCAGGTCAAATAGAATTCTATTATGGTGATTTTATCTTATATCAGCCTCTTGATTTTGTTGTAGGAATATCCGAAGGGAATAAACTAAATTATAATATTGCGGAAGAAACTATCTTATCCAATACTCCTGAATTTCAAATGATAAAATTTTATCCTGAACAATATCCTCCGGGTATGAAAATTTCAGAAGATGGTGTTTTTGAGTGTGATCCGGGTTTTGATATTTTATCAGATAATATCAATTTTTTAGTTGAAGATTTTAATAATATTTCCGACACAAAAATTTTACCTTTTACAACTAATGGAATTATTTTGAATTTCGTAACAAGAACCGAAGATGATAATTTAATTGAAAGTAACGAAACTGTTTTTGTTGATATAGTTCTAAAAAACATTAAAGAAGAAGCAATTGAAAACATTAGTTTTGAATTATTTACTGATGACGAATTTGTTATAAAAACCGACTCAACTGAAACAATAAATCTGGTTGAAGCTGGAGAAGAAGTAACCATTGAAAATGCTTTTTCGTTTGAAATAGGACAAATTAATATTACTAAGTATTTACTTACATTAAATTTAAGAACAAATATTAATGAAAAATTCTGGCTTAAACCACTTTATCTTACAGTTCATTCGCCAATGTTAAAGCTTGAAAATTATATTGTTGTTGATGGTGAAAATGCTAACCTTGATGCAGGAGAAACTGTGGATATACTAATTAGTTTCAAAAATCACGGATTAGCGGAATTAAGTGATTTAACGATTGACTTGAGTACAGACAACGAATTTATTGAAATTAATGATCCGGTTTCGAGAAATATCGATGAGCTGATTGGTGGAGAAAGTCGAATGATTTCGTTCAGTGTTACTACTGATAATCACACTCCTATGGGTGAAAAAGTTATCTTTAACCTGAGTTTTTCGGATGCTTCCGGTTATTCAAAAATAATTCCTTTTGATTTGTTGGTCGGAAAAATACCTGTTTTGATTGTTGATATGGATATGACTGATGTTTCTCCTCCGGTTTTAAGTAATTTGCTCGACTCCTTAAAAATAAAACATGATGTTTTCGATTCAATTCCAAAAAACCTAAGCGATTATAAATCAATTTTCGCATGTCAATGTAAGGCTTTAATGCCATTACCGGATGATGTTGATGCAATTCTTCGTAATTATTTATTACAGGGTGGTAACTTATATTTGGAGTGGGGCAGAACCTGGAGTACTTCCTATCCGCTAACCGATTTGCATGAAATGTTTAATATTAATGTTAACTATTTTCCTTCTTTTGTAATATTCGATTCAGTTTATGGACAAAATGGCACTTTTACCGAGGCAATGAATTTTGGTTTTAGTGGAACTTATTATTTTAATAAGATGTATTTTGTACCTGAATCTCCGGCTCAATTAATATTTGAGAATATTACCGATACTACAGGTTGTGGAGTTTATTATGATGCAGGTAATTATAAAACTATTGGGGTTTCATTTGAATTCGGTGGATTAGATGATGGTGAATTTCCTACAACTAAAATGGAATTATTAAAACGATATTTAAATGCTTTTAATATTATATATGATCCGATCGGGATCCGGGAAAATGAAGAAATTGCAGTTCAGGAACTAACGAATTATCCGAATCCATTTTCTAAAGAAACATGTATTTCATTTTCATTAAAAGAAAGGTGCGAAGTAGAACTCTTTGTTTTTGATATAAACGGACGGAAAATTAAAGACTTATTTTCAGGTAAATTAAATTCAGGAAATCATAATATCTTTTGGGATGGAAAAACCAATAAAGATAAATTTGTTAAACCCGGTATATACTTTTACAGCTTAGTGGTTGCAAATTCTGCTATTACAAAAAAAATGGTAATGCTATGATTTTAAAAACTATTGCTAAATATTATTTTTATTTAATATTTGGACTTTTTTATAACAAATTTATTTCCTAAATATCTGATTGTATTAACAACACCTATTTCCATGCAATAAAAGATTTCTTTTTGAATAATTTGGTATTTCTTAAAAATAATCATAAAAATGTCAAAATGAAAATTTTATAGGAGTCAATAATTATTTTTGAAATTAATAGAAAAAGAATCACAAAATGGAAATATTTCACATTATCACTAACTTCGCAGCAAAAAATTATTAACTTTTTATGAAAAAAGAGATAAACAAGGAAACAAAACTCTCAATCAATAATCGAATAAAAAGTTTTGAATATGCTTTTCAGGGAATATTATATTTTATTAAGACACAGCATAATGCATGGATTCATCTATTAGCAGCAATATTGGTTATAATTTTGGGATTTATAGTCGAGCTAAATAGTACCGAATGGTGTTTAATAGCATTTGCAATTGGATTGGTTTTTTCACTTGAAATAATTAATACTGCACTTGAATATGTATCTGACTTAGTATCACCCGAGAACAACCTAAAAGTTAAAAGAATAAAAGATATGGCTGCCGGAGGAGTGTTAATATCAGCAATTACGGCAGCAGTAATTGGACTAATTATATTTATACCAAAAATATTTTAATATGATTTTAATAGCAGACAGCGGCTCAACAAAAACGGATTGGGTCGTACTTAACAACAGAAACATTGTAGACAGTTTTCAAGGATCAGGAATAAATCCATATTATCAATCTTATGAAAATATTATTGAAATTCTTGAACATGATCTGATTCCTAAAATTAATCCTGCTGAGATTAAGAAAATAAAATTCTATGGATCAGGATGTTCAACCGAAACAAAATGTCAGATGCTTAGCAGGGCATTCGAAAAACATATAAAAAATGCCGATATTAGTATTGACCATGATTTAGTTGGGGCAGCTAAAGCATTGTTTGGAAATAATGAAGGTATTGCCTGCATACTTGGAACAGGATCAAATTCATGCCATTTTGATGGTAAAAAAGTAATAAAAAGTGCTGTTTCCTTAGGTTTTATTCTTGGGGATGAAGGTAGCGGATCATATCTCGGTAAATCATTTATTATAAACTACTTGAAAGAAAATATTCCGGTTGGGATTAAAGATTTGTTTGAGAAAGAATATAATTATTCACTTGAAAATATCCTGGACGCTGTTTATAATCAACCAAAACCAGGAAAATTCCTAGCCTCGTTTACAAAGTTTATCAATGAAAATTCATCAAATGAATTTATGAAAGGTTTAATTTATTCTACATTCCGGGGATTTTTCTCGGAGCAAATTCGTAAATATTTCAAATATAAAGAAGCACCAATTGGCTGTGTCGGGTCAATTGCTTATTATTTTCAGGACTATTTAAAGGAGGTTGCTCGCGAAAATGGTGTAGAAATTCAAAAAATTATCAAAACTCCAATCGAAGGACTTGTAGAGTATCATAGAAATGAAGAATAATAAAAATTGTAAATTGCTATATCGTTATATGATCAAGTACATTCTAATTAGTCATCCGGAGTATTCAGGACTTATTTTCGACTAAATAATATTATTATCATCTAATAATATAATAAATTATTAGATGGTTGTAATTTAGCCATTTAACAATATAACAATTTTACCATTAAACCATTTATAGTATTATGATTTAAAGCTATGTAAACGTTTACCTTTTCCCTTTAAACTTATCAACTCCCTTATCAAGAAATTCAACAAATTCTTCAATATCGAGATCGTAAGCTCTTGGTTCTACGAGCAATTTTCCATTTTCATCCAGTAGAACGTAATATGGTTGAGCATTAACATTAAAACGGGATATTTGAAAATCGGCATATTTTTTTCCAAGTGTCTTTTTAACTTTATTATCATAAGTTGAAGTTATCCATTCCGACTCAGGTAATACTTTCTTATCATCAACATATAAAGCTACTACTATATAATCTTCACGCAAACGCCGCAATACTTTTGGATCAGACCACACATTAGCTTCCATTTCACGACAATTAACACAGGCATGGCCCGTAAAATCAATGAATAACGGTTTGTTTTGTTCTTTTGAACATGCAAGGGCTTGCTCATAATCAAAATAGCCTTGTAAGCCATGTGGAAGCTCCAGAAAATCAGTATATTTAGGATCTTCACATATTGAATTTACTTCAACAATTGCTCCCCCTCCTCCTGAATTCTCACGAATAATATCATTTAAATCAAAATCATGTGATTGTTGTGGTGGCATATATCCTGAAAGAAATTTTAGAGGAGCTCCAAACATTCCGGGTATCATATAAATAACAAAGGTAAATGTAATAATTGCAAGGCTTAATCTCGGCACACTAATGGATTTAACATCGGAATCGTGAGCAAATTTTAGCTTCCCTAATAAATAAAATCCCATTAAAGTAAAGATAACTATCCAGAAAGCAAGATAAATTTCACGATCAAGAATACCCCAATGATAAGTCTGGTCAGCCATGCTAAGGAATTTTAATCCTAAAGCAATTTCAATAAATCCTAAAACAACTTTTACTGAATTAAGCCATCCGCCTGATTGTGGTAAACCGCTCAACCATGAAGGAAATGCAGCAAATAAAGCAAAAGGTATTGCAAATGCCAGAGAAAAACCAAACATTCCAATAATTGGCTTTAAAACCTGTCCTCCAGCCGACTCAACTAAAATAGCCCCGACTATAGGCCCCGTACATGAAAAAGAAACCAAAACCAGAGTAAATGCCATAAAAAATGCACCGGACAATCCACCTCTTTCAGCCTGTTTGTCGGTTTTATTAATCATCCAGCTTGGTAATGTAAGTTCAAACATTCCAAGAAACGATGCTGCAAAAAACATAAAAATCAGGAAAAAGAAAACGTTGGGAATCCAGTGAGTACTAAGAAAATTAGCAAAATTCGGACCTAAAGTAAGAGCTACAACGGTTCCAAGTACAGTATAAATTACAATGATCGACAAACCATAAACAATTGCCTGTAGCATGGCTTTACTTTTACTTTTATTGTCGTGCATAAAAAAGGTCACGGTCATTGGTATCATTGGGAAAACACATGGTGTGAGTATTGCAAGTAAACCCGCACCAAACGAAATAAAGAAAAACAACCATAATGAACCGTCAGCACCTTTTAAAGGAGAATCAGCAGTGGTAATAGTTTCTTCCTGTGTTTCTTTTTGAACAATATTTCCATCAGAATCAAAATTAAATTCAAAATCAAAATCAGCCGGAGGAATACACCTTTTGTCATCACAACACATAAAATTTATAGCTCCATGAACACTTACCGCTGAATCGACAAGAAATTTTATTTTTTGTGTAAAAACCGCTTCATCTGAAAAATACTTCAACTTCATATCGAAGTTTGGATCAAATTCTTCAATTGATTTACTTTCTTTAACTTTTCCAAGCAATTCATAGCCTTTAATATCATCAAAATAAAAAGTTGTTGCCGGTGGTCTCATTTCAATATCCTGAGAATACAAATGCCAGTGTTTATCAATTTTGGCTTTAAAAATTAATTCTACTTCGTTTTCGTTAATTTTTTTTGTTTCAACATCCCATTTTACAGGCTCTAATATCTGTGAGAAGCTCACAAGATTTACCAAAACAAGAATAAATAATAATGTGATTTTTCTAAATTTATTTTTAATAGTCATTGTGGTAGTTTTTCTTACATTTTAATTCGCAAAATTATAACAAAAAGCGTTTATTTAATTATTTTATTATCCACAATTTGTTAATTTTTTAGCTGACAAATATAAAAACATATATGATTCGATATAAAAAAAACCAGAAAGTAGCTAATTATTTTTATAATTTTATAGATCTACTATGATTTTAGTGGATAGCAGTAGACAGAAGATGGAAGATTAGGAGTCTATCTTTAAGACTTTCAGATTTACTCATATCTCAAAGTTTCTACAGGATTCATCATTGCTGCCCGATATGCCTGAATACTCACTGTTAGCAAAGATATAATAATTACTAATAGTCCACTGATTGTAAACATCCACCACTCTATATCAACTTGAGAAATAAAATTTTTATCTAACCACGTTTTCATCATAAAATATGAAATTGGAACAGATATGATAAACGCAATTACAACCCACTTCACAAATTCAAAGGATAACATTTTAATAATTTGACTTATTGATCCTCCATGTACTTTGCGGATACCAATTTCACGTTTCCGCTGTTGCACCATATATGATGTCATTCCCAACAAACCCATGCAGGCAATAATCAGTGCAAAAGCAGAGAAGTAACTTACAATTTTCCCGAGGCGTTGCTCAGCTTTGTATTGTTGATCAATAATTTGATCAACAAATTTATATGTAAAAGGAATTTCAGGGTAACGCTTAATCCAGGCTTCTTCAATTTTTTCAATAATGGCTGTTTGATTGGTTGGACTAATCTGAATTGCTATATTATCCAAGTCTCCCCAGAATGGCATAAATAATGGTTTAACAGGTAGGTGTAAGCTTTCAAAATTAAAATCTTTAACAACACCAACAAGTTTCCAACCCCATCTACCCCACAAATTAACCTTATAAGGATCTTCCCATCCATATTTTCTTAGGGCGGCTTCATTTAATAAATAGGATCGGCCGTAATCGCTTTTATCTTCACTTGAAAAATTTCGACCACTTACCATTTCTAATTCCATTACATCAACAAAATTATTATCACATTCTAACATCCGCATTTTAACATATTGACCATTAACATCTTCTTCCATTCCGTGACCTACTTCACCCGGTACACCATAACAAAAGGAGATATTCTCTACACCTGGGATTGCAAGCAATTCATCTCTAAAAGACTGAGCATTTTCAAAAGCCAAAGATTCATTTGTTTTCAATCGAACTACATTCTCCTTCGTAAACCCAACATTTGTATTTCTTACATGATTTATCTGACGATAAATTACAATAGAACCAACAATCATTATAAAGGAAATTATAAACTGAAAAACCATTAATACTTTTCTGGCAATAATACCACCTCTACTTTTTGATATTTTACCTTTGATGACTTCTACTGTATTAAAAGAAGTTAATGCAAATGCAGGATATAAACCGGAAATAATTCCCAAAATGATCACACCCATGAAAAAGAATAGATTATACGGGAATAGGTAAAACCGCTTTACATGATAATTGGCCTCAGCCAGCAAATTAAATTCACCAATAAAAAGCTCTGCTAATAAAAAACCAATGATGAGTGCCAAGAAAATAAGAATTATTGATTCGGATAAAAACTGCTTAATTAGCTTTTGTTTGTTAGCTCCCACTACCTTTCTGATTCCAACTTCCCTGGCACGACTGGCAGCTTTTGCAGTAGTTAGGTTTATATAATTGATACATGCAATAACAATGATAAATAATGCAATCCCAATAAATAAAAATACGAATTGCATATTCCCGTGTTCAAATTCTTCGGGGATATGAACATCGCTAAAATAAAGATCCGTATAAGGAATCAAACCAAAATTACTTTTACGACCAAATTGCGCCAACAAATCTTTACTCAACTTTTCTTCCAATAAAGGAACATTAGAATTCTCTTCCAGTTCAACAAAAGTATGTACTGACCAATTGCCTTCATTAGTAATTAATCCTTCAGCTAATGTTAAAAAACATTCGATTGAGATGAAACAATCTGCTTGATAGAAGGAGTTCTCAGGCACATTAGGTATTACTGCTTTTACAATAAAATCAAATTCATTATCCATACTCACAACTTCACCAATTGGATTCTTATCAGCGAACAAAGCTTTTGCGGCAGTTTCGGTCAGGACCATTCCATTATCTCCATCAAGAGCGTGTTCCAGGTTCCCTAAAATTGCTTCATTTTTAAAAATCTGAAAATAGTTTGAATCAACAGCTCCATAATGATCGAAGTGAACAGAATGACCATCTTTCAGAAAAAAATTAGCATCCCAAACAAAAGAAGTGCAGGTTTCTTTTACTTCAGGATAGCGACCATAAATATATCTAGCAAACAATCCGTTTGTAAATATGGAATGACTATTTCTTTCATGTAAAGAATAAATATTTTCTACATTATCAACCTGTTTATCGGTAGTAAGTTCGCTAGTAATATACAGCGAAAGCAAAATAAATAAAGCAAAAGCAATGCTTAATCCTAAAAGATTAATTAGGGAGAAAGTGATATTTCTCGTAAAAATTCGTAATGCAATTTTAAAATAAGATATGATCATGTTTTCAATTTTTGAATTATAAAAAATATTAATCAAAATAAATGCCAAAGCTCCTTTACCTCTATCTTTCAAAGACATAAATAACACCCAAAGCACATTTTTACATTAGTTGTTCAGAAACTGAACAATTTCGATTCTGTAACTGAACAATTTTCATAATTTTGCATTCTTAGAAGTTGCATATTTATGAACATCATCAAAGGAAAAATTCTAATTGTTGACGATAATGAAAGCATATTACTTACTCTAAAACAATCGTTAAAATACGAATTTAAAGAAATCGAGACAATCAGTAATCCGAATTTGATTCCAAATTATTTGAACGAAAAAGATTGGGATATTATTCTATTGGACATGAATTTTAGAACCGGAATCAATTCCGGTAATGAGGGCTTATTTTGGCTACGAAAAATCAGGGAAAGTAATCCTGATATACTCGTATTTTTGATAACAGCTTATGGTGATGTGGATCTAGCTGTCAAAGGAATCAAAGAAGGAGCTCACGATTTCATAACTAAACCCTGGGATATTGATAAACTGATTGCCGGTTTACACGCTGCTTTTAAACTTAGGGAATCGGAAAGGAAAGTAAAAAAACTGGAAGAAAATCAGGAAGTATTAATTCAAAATTCAATGAATACTCCTGATGAATTTCTGGGAAATTCGCCAAAAATGGCTGAAGTATTTAAGACAATACAAAAAGTAGCATCCACAGAGGCAAATATTATAATACTTGGTGAAAATGGTACTGGAAAAGAGTTAGTGGCGAGAAAGATTCATAAACTCTCAAGTAGAAAAAAAGAGTTATTTGTTAGTGTTGATCTGGGTTCGATAAATGAAAACCTATTTGAAAGTGAAATGTTCGGACACAGGAAAGGTGCCTTTACTAATGCAAATAATGATAGAACGGGCAGATTTGTTGCAGCATCCGGAGGTACGTTGTTTCTTGACGAGATCACCAATCTTTCAGTAAACCTGCAATCTAAACTTTTGCGGGTTTTGCAAAACAGAGAAGTCATTCCTGTTGGAGCAGATAAGGCTGTGAATGTTGATATACATTTGATTTCAGCTACAAATAAAAATCCTTTATTAATGGTGGATCAGAAATTATTCAGAGAGGATTTACTGTATCGGTTAAATACAATAATAATTAATCTCCCTCCTCTGCGTGAAAGAGGTGACGACATATTACTTATTGCTGATTATTTCCTTAAAAGATATACTAAAAAATACAATAAAGGTGAAATGAAGATCAGTAGTTCAGGTATCAAAACTCTGCTAAAACACAGTTGGCCGGGAAACGTCCGCGAGCTCAAACATGCCATTGAAAAAGCTGTGATCCTTGCCGAATCAGATATCCTCAGATCAAAAGATTTCGGTATTGATAAAAAATCATCGAATGAATGGGATACCGGTCAGTCGAATAAACTTGCTGATGTTGAGAAATATATTGTTAGAAAAGTGTTGGACAAACACCGTGGTAACCTGACTAAAGCAGCGAATGAGTTGAATATCTCACGTACAACCTTATATTTAAAGATTGAAAAATATGGGCTTTAATAAATTCTATATCGTCATTATCGTCAGGGTAATACTAATCGTCATCACCGGAATTTTCCTGTCTTTTTTTATAAGTCAAGAAGATAAAATTATGGCAGGTTTAATATCTCTTGTATTGATCATCATTCAGACTATTATGTTAATAAAATACATTAATAAAACCAACACAAATCTGGCTTCCTTCCTATTACGAATACAATCAAAAGATACTTCTGTTAATTATACGGACGATCATATTCTGAAAAATTTTAAGGGTTTAAACGTTTCTTTTGAACAAATCAACAAAGAACTACAACAGCTTAGGATTGAAAATGAGCAAAAAACACATTACCTGAGCACTATCGTTAATCATGTAAAAATCGGGATCATAGCTTTTAACAACAAAGGAAAAATTGAACTTTTCAATCCGGAAGCAATTAAGATTTTGCAATGCGAAGATTTTCAGTTCATGAATATACTTGCAGAAAAACTTCCGGCTTTTCACAACATGATTACAAGCACAGTAAATGAAAAAGCACAGTTAGTAAAATTGAATTTGAATAATGAAATTCTTAATCTCTCCATTAAAAAAACTATAATTAACATTGGGTATAATACTATTTATATCATTTCTTTCCAAAACATTCGAAGAGAACTGGATCATAATGAGTTGGAATCATGGCAAAAACTAATCATGGTTTTGAATCATGAAATCATAAATTCAATAACACCAATTACTTCACTCTCGAAAACAATAAGAAGATATTTACATAAGGAAGGGGTAATAAAAAAAGTATCAGCCTTGAGTGATGAAATTATCAAAGATATTGCCATAAATACAGAGATAATTGAGGAGAGGGGGAAGGGATTAATTGATTTTATTGAAGTATATAAAGAGATTACTAAACGTCCGAAACTCAATTTATCGAAATTCAAAATTATTCAGGTAATTCAAAGAGTACAGAAGTTTTACCAGAAAAAATTCATTCAGCAGAACATCCAATTTGAAAGCAAAGTGTCAGCAGATATTGAACTCAATGCAGATGAAGCATTAATAGAACAACTGTTAATCAACCTTACTAAAAATTCCATAGAGGCTGTTGTTGATAAAATTGCCCCACATATCAGAATGGAGGCATATATGTTAGGAACGGGGTGTCTAATTATAAAGATTCAGGATAATGGTGAAGGAATTCCGGAAAGTGAGCAGGACAAAATATTTATTCCTTTTTATTCAACAAAAAAAAATGGCTCAGGTATAGGATTAAGTTTATCAAAACAAATCATGCATTTGCACAACGGAAGCATAAACGTAAGTTCACATCCCGGCATTGAGACTTCTTTTGTTTTAAGGTTTTAAAAATATATTCCCGAAAACTTCTTTTTCTTCATTTGTCAGGCATTTTTGATGCTCATCAATGAGTTTTGCTTTTTCTTTGTTGCTAAGATTCTCAATACAAATTGTTCTTTCTCGAAAAGGCATTTGATGAAGGAAAAGAAACGGACATTCCGGATGAAATTTTGTTAAAGAACAATTAAAAGCAAGTTCCATAAATATCAGATCATTGAATTGATTAATTTGGATTTTGTCGGTATTTGCCGGAACCGGGCAATCTAATAGTTGGTATAAGTTTCTCATGTGGTAAAATTTTTTCCGCAGATTATGCAGAATATCGCTGATAAATTTTCTGTGTTTATCTGCGTAATCTGTGTGAAATATGTTTTATAGGTTGTTTCATTTTTCTTTTATAACAAACGAGATTGGTAAATGGTCGCTGAAACCATTTAAATTAAAACTGCTTTTTTTAGATGGCCTTCCGAAGCGTACCGGGATGTTATACCTGCCTTTAAACATACCATTAAAATAATCGATACGCACGGATGACTCATCATAAGAAAACTTACTACCTGACAAAAGTAGTCCCTTAGTAACCAAAAACTGGTCAATTATTTGTAATTCGGAGTTAAAAACATATGTTGCCTTTTTTTCTCCAAAAAGTTTCCACATTAAATTATATAAATACGGATTTTTTCCATAAACAACTTTTTTTCTGTTATTTGTGCTTAAAGCATATTCTGTTAACGATCGGTTAAACGGTTCATCGTTGAAATCACCCATGACTATTACGGGTGTTTTATTACCATGAATCTCTATGATTTTCTTTAACCAATAGCTTAATGTTTCAGCGGCCATCATTCTATATGGCTCAGATTTATATTGACTTCCTGAACGCGAAGGCCAATGATTCCCGATCAATATCAGCCGGTTTTCACTTTTAGTAATAAAACCTGCTTGAAAAATATCACGTGTTGCCGAACGTTTCAAAACCTCATAATGAAACATTTTTCCATCAAAAGTATATTTCTTTTTATCATAGACGAAAGCAATATCAATTCCTCGTTTATCTTTAGTATCGTAATGAACGACTCCGTAATTGCGGCTTGGAATATCAAGTTTATTAATTAATTTTTGAATAACTATTTCGTTTTCCACCTCACAAATGCCAAGAATATCCGGCCCATTATTTGAATTTATTTGCTTTATCACCGAGGAAAGATTTTCGAGCTTTTTTTCAAGTACTTCGTTAGTCCATCCTTTTAGTTCATGCGATAATTTCTTAGCAAGCCATTCGGGTCTGTTTACTGAATTAAAAGTATCATACAGATTTTCGAGATTCCACCATGTAATGTAATGTGTTTTCATTTCTTTTTATTTTTAAAACAATTCTTATTTTTTCAATTGTTTTTAGTCAAAAGGACTTCCCCTTTTCTATTAATTGCAAAAAACGGATTTTGTTAGCGGTTTTTTTGTAATTTATAATTAATCTAAATAACAACCTGTTGTATTAGCTTGTTTTTCTATTCTTTATGAGCTATAATTAAAATAAAAAAAAATCCTCATATTAAACAAATATCAATGTTTTTGCAAGAAAAACATTCATAAAGATGCTTTTCTGTCAAATTTATAATTCCGATTCTTCATTGTCTAAAAAGAAAAATAAATATTAAAACCAAAACTGTTTTTTGTTGAGTTTGAAAAAAGTCTAAATTTGCTTCAATATTTTTAAGTCAAAAGAAGAGAAAAAATAATATGGAGTTTGTTAATCCAGTTTTTTTATTTGGTCTTGCTGCAATCTCAATTCCGATAATAATTCATTTGTTTAATTTTCGAAGATATAGGAAAGTCTATTTCACTAATGTTAAGTTTATTAAGGAAATTAAGCAAGAGACTAAAAAGAAATCAAAAATCAAACATTTACTGATTTTATTATTCAGAATTTTGGCAGTTGCATGCCTGGTTTTTGCATTTGCGAGGCCATTTATACCTGTAAATCAAAGTTTAATTAATCAGGGAGCAACTAATGCCGTAAGTATTTTTATTGACAATTCATTTAGTCTTGAAGCTGAATCAGAGAGCGGAAATTTGCTGGACGATGCAAAATCAAATGCAGTTGAAATAGCTTCGATTTATGATCCATCTGATGTTTTTCAGCTTTTAACAAACGATTTTGAATCTATTCATCAGCATTTTGTAAGTCGTGATGAATTTCTTGAGATGTTGGAAAAAGTATCGCTTTCACCGGCAGTAAAAAATATTTCAGATGTAAATAAACGACAGATTGAGTTATTTGATTCTAAACCCGGACATGATAAATCGGCATACATTATTTCAGATTTCCAGAAAAGTATCAGCGATATTAATTTACTTGAAAACGATACAAGCATTAATACTTTTTTAATTCCTGTTTCTGCTAAAATGACTAATAATCTTTTTATCGATTCGTGTTGGTTTGAGTCTCCGGTTCAACAAATCAATTCGCAGGTTAAATTAATAGTTCGAATTAAGAATTCTTCTGATGTCAGTTATGAAAAAATCCCTGTTAAACTTCTCATAAACAACAAACAAAAAGCCCTGGCAAGTTTTGATATTGAATCCGGGTCGTCCTGTGAAATTCCTTTGACATTTACAAATTACGAAACAGGAATACAAAATGCCGTACTCGAAATAACCGATTATCCGATAACTTATGACGATAAATTCTATTTTTCATATTCGGTAAGTTCACAAATAAGAATTTTATGTATAAATGATTCAAAAGAAAGCATTTACCTGAATTCTATTTATGATAATGACTCAACCTTCGTTTTTAATAATATGCCTGTTAACAGCATTGATTATTCATCATTCAATAATTACAATTTAATAATTCTTAATGAAATTGATGATATTTCATCCGGGTTGAGTATGGAAATAAAAAGATTTGTCGAAAATGGAGGAAGTACAATTATTATTCCTTCGTCTGATCCGGATTTTGCAAATTATCGTAATTTTCTAACATCGCTAAACACAGGTGTGTTTATTAAAAAAAACACAAACTCAATAAATGTAAGTGATATTAATTTGGATCATGCGGTTTATTCGGATGTTTTTGAAAATAATGATAATAGCATAGAAAAACTCCCGGCAAATATTGACCTGCCTGTTGTTCACTCTCATTTTGAGACTAAAAGATCATCACAAACAAACGAAGAAACTCTGCTATTTTTACAAAATGGGGATAATTTTCTAAGTGTTCAATCAAATGGAAAAGGAAAAGTTTATGTTTTAGCGAGCCCGCTTTCTTTTGATTTTTCAAATTTTCCGGTTCATCCCGTCTTTGTCCCGACAATGTATAATATAGCTTTACTTAGCAAGCCTTCAGGAAAATTATATTATATAATTGGTATTAACGAAGTAATTGAGTTATATCCAAAAAACACCCAAAACGAAAAACTTGTTTATAAAATCAAAGAAAACAGTTCTGAGTTTGAAATTATTCCGGAATATAAAAGTCAAAATTTTCAAGTACGTTTGCTAACTCACGATCAGATAAAAAATGCAGCAAATTATACCTTGAAAAAAGGGAATGAAAATATTATGGGGATTTCGTATAATTACAATCGAAAAGAATCGGATCTGGATTATTTTTCAAAAAACGAAATACAAGAAATCATTGACGAAAATGCTTATGATAGAATTTCCTTGATAATTGACGATAATAATGCATTATCACAAACTTTGGAAGAATTGACTAACGGAATCCACTTATGGAAGTTATTTATTATTTTAGCCCTAACTTTTTTACTTTTTGAAGTATTAATTATTCGTCTATGGAAATAAGATTTCTTTATAAATACAATCTCTTTCTGTTTTTTCTATTAGTTCTCATTGTTTCATCTTGCGAAAATAATGATCCCGGATTGCTACCTGCATATTCTGAAAATAATATTTTACAGGCCGTTATTGAAATACCTGCCGGAACAAATCATAAATTGGAATATAATTATAATTTGAAAAAAATTATCGTTGATTCAGTTGACGGAAAAAAAAGGATTATTGATTTCTTGCCTTATCCCGGAAATTACGGTTTTATTCCTTCAACAAAAATGGATAAAAAACGTGGAGGTGACGGAGATGCTTTAGATGTATTAATTATTTCGGAATCAAAGGTAAGTGGCAGTATAATCGAAATAATTCCAATTGGAGTTTTATTACTAAACGATAGTGGGGAAACAGACACAAAAATAATTGCTGTTCCTTTTAATGAGGATATCCGGATAATCGAAGCAATAAACTTTATTGAACTTTCAGGAAAATATCCTAAAGTAAAACAAATCATCGAAGAATGGTTTCTAAACTATAAAGGAAAAGGAAGAGTAGAACTTTTAGGATGGAAAGATGAAAAAGCTGCACTTTTGGAAGTAAAAAAGTGGCAGCAAAATTAATAACAGAATAATAATTTCAAAAAAATACAAAATATCAGGATAGGAATTGAAGCGAAACATGGAAGATAAGAATACACAAACTGACCCCATCGAACAGGAAAACATTGAAGAGCAACAAAATGACTCACATAAGATCTTACATTTGTCAGGAATGTACGAAACATGGTTTCTCGATTATGCTTCTTACGTAATTCTTGAAAGGGCAGTTCCGGATATTAACGATGGACTAAAGCCTGTTCATCGACGCATACTACATGCAATGAAAGACCTCGATGATGGCAGATACAACAAAGTTGCTAACATTATCGGTCATACAATGAAATATCATCCGCACGGTGATGCTTCAATAGGTGACGCATTGGTTCATTTAGGGCAAAAAGAATTACTTATCGACTCACAAGGAAATTGGGGAAATATTTTAACCGGCGATAGCGCTGCAGCTCCGCGATATATTGAAGCCCGCTTATCAAAATTTGCGCTCGAAGTTCTTTTCAATCAAAAGACAACAACCTGGAAATTATCTTATGATGGACGAAACAAAGAGCCTTTGGCACTTCCGGTTAAGTTTCCATTATTATTAGCACAAGGCGTTGAAGGAATTGCTGTTGGTTTAGCTTCTAAGATTTTACCTCATAACTTCAACGAACTAATTGATGCTTCAATAAAAATTTTGAAGAACCAGGAATTTGAGATTTTTCCTGATTTTCAAACAGGAGGACAAATTGACGTCCAGAAATATAACGACGGTTTAAGAGGAGGAAAGGTAAGAATCAGGGCTAAGATACATCAAGAAGATAAAAAAACTCTTGTAATTAGTGAAATACCTTTTGGAACAACAACATCTTCATTGATAGAGTCAATTATTACGGCAAACGATAAAGGCAAAATTAAAATAAAAAAAATTGATGATAATACGGCCGAGAATGTTGAGATACAGATATATCTTGCAACAGGAGTTTCACCCGATACTACCATCGATGCACTTTATGCCTTTACAAATTGCGAAGTTTCAGTTTCTCCCAATTCCTGTATTATTCAAAATGACAAACCTGTATTTCTTGGGGTTAATGAAATCCTGAAAATTTCAACAAATAACACAGTAAGTTTATTAAAAAAAGAACTTGAAATTCGCAAAAAGGAACTTGAAGAACAATGGCATTTTGCCTCACTTGAAAAAATATTCATTGAAAAACGAATTTATCGAAAAATAGAGGAATGTGAAACATGGGAATCGGTGATCGAAACTATTGATAAAGCGTTAATACCCTATCACAAACTTTTCTTAAGAGAAATCACCACTGACGATATTATTCGACTTACGGAAATAAAAATAAAACGAATTTCAAAACATAATTCTTTTAAAGCTGATGATATTATTAAAGGTATTGAATCTGAAATTGATGAAGTAAAAAACCATTTAGCAAATCTTATTGATTTTGCAATTAATTATTTTAAACAAATTAAGAAGAAATACGGCAAAGGACGTGAACGAAAAACCGAGATCAGGAATTTTGATACTATCCAGGCCACAATGGTTGCTGCAGCCACACAAAAACTTTATGTAAATCGTGAAGAAGGTTTTGCAGGAACTTCTCTGAAAAAGGATGAATTTGTTTGCGACTGTTCTGATATTGATGATTTTATTGTTTTTCGGGAGGATGGAACTTTTATAATCACAAAAGTTACTACCAAAACATTTGTCGGAAAAAATATAATTCATATTGATGTATTCAAGAAAAATGATGATCGTACAATTTATAATATGATTTACCGTGATGGTAAAAAAGGTAAAGTTTATGTGAAACGTTTTCCGGTGAAGGGCATTACCCGTGACAAGGAATATGTTTTAACCAAAGGCAGTGAAGGTTCCAAAATTTTATATTTTACAGCAAATCCGAATGGAGAAGCGGAAATTGTTAAAGTTACATTGCGTCCTAAACCCAAATTGCGAAAATTATCTTTTGAATATGATTTCAGCGGACTTGCAATTAAAGGACGAAGTGCTACGGGAAACACTTTAACTCCTAATCAGGTTCGAAATATCGTACAGCGAGAGGAAGGTGTCTCAACTTTGGGAGCACGTGATATTTGGTACGACGAAACGGTAAACAGGCTTAATACTGAAGAAAGGGGAAAGTACCTCGGAGCATTTATTGGTGATGAAAAAATTCTTACTGTTTATCAATCCGGTGAATTCAAGGTTGTTAATTATGACATTTCAAATCATTTTGATGAAAACCTGATCCTTATTGAGAAACTTGATCCGAAAAGAATTATTAGTGCTATTTATTATGATGGGAAACAAAAACAAAAATATGTCAAGCGTTTCCATCCTGAAATTACGAGTAAAAAAAACTTGTTCATTCCCGAAAGCAGGGATTCAAAACTATTGAATATCAGTATTGATCATTTTCCGATAATTAAAATAATTTTTGATGAAAGTAGCAATAAAAAAGTACTTGAAGAAATAATTAATATCGATGAATTTATCGGAATAAAGAGTTATAAAGCTAAGGGAAAACGCATTTCTACTTTTGATATAAAATCCATTAAGATACTTGATCCGCTTCCCTATGAAGAAAAAGAAGATGAAATTCCCAAAGAACCGGAACAGAAAAATGATGTTGAACAGGAAGTCCAAAAAACCGAAGATAATATTCCGCCTGAGAATAACGAGATCGAATCCGATAAAAGCAGCGATATTAAATCAGAAGAATCCGATGGACAAATGGAACTTGAATTTTAATCCGGAAATCAATAAAATTGTTATACTTATGAGACAATCATTATTTCAGAATATAGATGATATCTTAAAAAAGATTATTCACAATTACATTTTTTTAAAATAGTCAACTAAGTCAATTTCCGATCCAATATTAAGCTTCTTTCTAAGACGATACCTGCTCATTTTAACTGCTTTTACCGAAACATTATTTAGAGAAGCAATTTCTTTTGTAGATAAATTTATACGTAGCAAAGTACACAACTGAATCTCATTTTTTGTAAGCTTTGGTTCCATATTCTTTATTGTATTAAAGAATTTATGACCAATATTCCCTATTTTAGATTGTATTAACTCAAATTCCTCACGAGATTGTTTGGTGTTATTAATTTTAAAAATCAAGTCCCTGATCAGAATTTCACTATTATCCGGATTGTGAAGAATTGATTTAAGATCTGAATTAATTTCTTCAAGCAAATCGTTTCGATGCGAAATATGTAAGCTAAAATCAACAAGCTCATTGTTAAGGACTGTTTGTTCGAGTTCAAGATTACGCTTAACCAGACTGAGATTTTTAAGCTTACCTTTCTGTTTATTGTAAATATTAATACTTATCAATATTATAATCACAATAAGTGTTGTAAAAAAAAGATATTTTAATTTATTGGCCAGGGCTCGTTTTTCCTCTTCTATTAATCTTAATTGTTCTTCTTTAAATATTTCGTCTTCAATTTTTAGTTTAAGAAACTCAAGTGTGTTGGTAGTTTTTTCTATGGCCAGACTATCACTAAGTTTATTGTATTCTTGTAAGTAGAAAAATGCAAAATCTTTTTTATTCATCTGATAATAAATATCACTAAGGCCTTTTAAAGCAAATTGTTGCTCGTATCTTAGGTCATTATTTTTTGCAATATTATTAGCCAATTGATAATTCTTTAATCCCGATTCCCAATTTTTATTCAATTGATCAATTTTACCAAGTTGATTGTATGCAATTGTCATACTATATGGATCATTTGATATCAAAGCATAGTGTAATCCCTGTTTATACCATTTTTGAGTTAAACTATAATTGCCTCTTTGTAAGGATATGTCGCCAAGATTACCAAGATTAATACCTAATTTAAGATAATTATTATTTCTCTCATTAATATTAGCAGCCTCTATGAAATACTTTGTTGCAGAATCCGGATTATTTCTGTGCATGAAGATAAGACCAACATTGTTTAGGGAAGTAGCGATGAGATTGCTATCATTACTTAATTTAGCGTATTTTAATGATTTCCTGTAGAATTCTTCTGCCTTTTCCTGGATACCCCATGTATGGTATTGATTTCCAATCGAATTAAAAGATATTGCCATATTGTTATATTGAGCATTTTTTTCACCGTATTCAATTACTTTCAAATGGGATTCGTACGCTTTTGAATAATTGTGAAACTGAAGATAATTAGATTCTAATATCAAATATGATCTTGACAGTAAACTATCTTCAAGATGATAAGCAATTGCAGTATCGATAAACTTTTGACTTTCCAATGTCAAGTTTCCGGTTCCTCTATCTATAGTGTACTTAGCTACATATGTTTTAGCTAAAAGGTTCGAGTCTTTCATGGATATCGCAATCGCTGCTACACTATCAATCAATCTTTGAGATTGATGTCTCATGTTACGTTTTGCTAAAATAACAGCAGAATCCAACACCTTAACCAGATCCCTATGCATAATTTTGTCAGTTTCACTATTTGACAATGAAGGGATATTTGTTGTTGAAATCTCCGAAGGGCTTAATGGGTTTTTGCTATCACAGGATTTTAAAAGTAAGACGGCTGGTAATAGAATTATAATTAAAAGTATTTGCTTTAGTTTCAAAGCCATAATTCTTCGGTATTTATAATAATAAATTCTCATTTTTATTAGCTTTATTATAGAACTCCTACTTCTATCGCACTAATAAACTACAATCCAAAAATACAAAATTATTACTGTGTGTCTTCCCTGTTCTGAATTAAGTTATATTATATTGTTGAATATCACATGTTCAATCGTTTTAATTCATTAAACACTTTGTATAGTATTTAAGATTATAATCATTGTGGCCTCTCAAATTCAATCTCACCGCTCCATTCCGAAAAGCCATTAGCATTTCTGGCACGTACCCTGAATTTTCTTTTACCCCCGGAAGCGGTGTATGAAAATGAATTTTGACGGCCCTCATAAAGTTCTTCCCAAACATTCTTTACTTCGCAAAATGCAAGTTGGTAGCTACTTGCTTTCTCACATTCATCCCACGATAATTTCAATTCGGACTCATTCCACTCATAAATAAAGGTAGCCGGCACTTCGGGCTGTCCTCCACTTCTTCGCTTTATTTTAGGAGCAAAACCGAGTTGAACAAGAAACGGATCGTATTTACTCCAGGTCATTAAAGTCCAGTTATATAATGTACGGAGTTTTTTTGTATCAATATTAAATGCGGCTTTCTGGTTTTGGCTTGCTTTACCGGCTTCGGGCAGTTCTTTAATTAACAATGTGGCGTAGCATTCATTACTTTCATCATAATATGTCTGCAATTTTTCAATGAAAGCCTCAGGCAGAATATTGGGGTCGCCTTCTGCTTTCAGCCTGCTATGTCCGTCGAGCAAATCCTGAACCGATTTTATCTTTGCATTCCGCTTTGTTGCAAATTCACCCGAAATACCATAGACATTCAAAAGGTTATCATTATTATCATAACGATTTTTTAATAGTTTCCGGCATTTCATGCAATAGCTAAAAGTTTTACTGTCGGCCTCTGTCATGTTTTGGCGGGCTTCGGCAGCTTCGCCCCGTTCAATACCCGAAAGCGAAAGCAATCTAGTCCACTCGTCATAAGCATTAAGTGCCCAGTCGGTTAATGACTGTGGTAAAGCAATACTTTCGGCATGATCGTTAATATAGGTCTTAAGTGCCTGTAAACGTGAAGTTCGTTCGTCACGGTTGTCTATAGAAAATTGGTTGCTTTCAAATATTGCCATAAAATCCTCCTTTGTTTTGGTTTAAATATCCCTGCTGTTTTTGAAAATTGCTGCAATTATTATGTCAATAATAGCACTATTTTTTCTAATAATAGCATTCTTTTTATCGTTTTTAGTATTCTAATAGTATATTTAAACGTTTTTTTATTAAATTAAGTATTCGTTTCATTTATTTTTAGTTTAATCTTATTATTTTCTAATTTATTTTGCTCAATTATTAATTTTATTTTATCAATTTCTAATTTATCTTTCTTAATTATTTATATTATTTTTC
>CAYWXI010000022.1:0-78755 GCA_964462015.1 uncultured Bacteroidales bacterium
ACCTGGTGAAGGTTATCTTATTAAAATGTTTGCCGATGATGAATTGGTTTATAACATTCCCGTAAAATCTACTTTATCAAATCTTACACCTAAAGTAATTAAACATTTTATTTTTGAAGGTGGAAATGCTGCCGATCCTGTTTTTACAATGTATGTTTCAGGCTTGAAAGTTGGTGATGAAGTTGCTGTTTACGATTGTGATATTTTAGTTGGCTCAACTGTTATACGATCTGGTAATAAATTTGAAAACAGTTTGCCTTTATTCAGTACTTTAACTAATGAAAAAGGTTATAATGCCGGAAACGCTATTTTATTAAAAGTTTGGGATAATAAAAAGCAAATGGAAGTTGTTTCAACCTATTACTTTGAATCAGGTTTTGAAGCTTATACCGGGCAGATATTCCCATCAACTGATGGTGAATATAGTTTTGTTAATATTTTGAAAGGAAGCAATGGAATTGAAAATAATGCCGATGAAACTATTTCAATATTCCCTAATCCTTCAGAAGGAATATTTAATATTTCATTCGAAGGTGTGAGTGGAAAAGTTCAAATAAAAGTGTTTGATGTTCATGGAAATAATTATCGTTTCTTTGAAATTGAAAGTATTGGAAACATAACAGAAAAACTTGATCTAAAAGAATTAGCTGCCGGGGTTTATTTTATTAGCTTTAGTAGTGAAGACTTTAGTCGGGTTAAGAAGATAGTTGTTCAATAAACAGCTAAACTTGTGTCGTTTACTCACGGGGTGACTTGAAGTCACCCCGTGAGTTTCTCAACTATTGGGTATATCCATCAAGTATCTTGTATCCGGTATCCAACTCACACATCAATAACCCTAAATTCCGTAGAGTTTGGAACACCTTTGAAATCTTCGATATATTTTCCTGAAATATTTTCAAGACAAGTTCCATTTGTGTTAATGTTGTTATTAATTATATCGTTGTTAACTTTTATGAAAAATCTTTCACTGAGCACAATACGATTCGCTTTTGCTTTGGACATTAAGCGTGCAGTCAGGTCAATGTCCTGCCCATAGTAATCATTAGCACCTTTGAGGAAGGTGATGTTGTAAACCTCCGTACAATAATGAATTGAGACCTTACAGTTTAAAAACATATCCTCGTTCGGGAAGTTTTTAATATTATCAATAGTAGCATAAATTTCCTCAAGCAAAGCATAGTGATTATTGTATGTTGACTTTGAAGACAGAACATTATCGGGAATGTAAAGCATTATTTCATCACCAATTCCTTTTACGACATTTTCAGGAAAATCATTTAAAAAAGTAAGAAAATTAAAAGTATTATTAAGTTTTTTAGCCCAGCTTTGAATTCCTGTTTTATATTTTATATCTGTTGAATTAATGATGTCAATAAAAAAACAAGTACCCGGACATTTCGGAATTTCCTTTAATTTCTTTTCAATTCCCCGTGAATTGGGATCTTTAAAATTAATAAATTTTACCATAATTCATATTGATTTAATCTGTGGCTTTTATATTTCTTTCAAGGCTTCTTCCTGATTATCAAAAATTTTAAAAATGCTGGTAAAGCCGGAGATTTTAAAAATTTCCTGAATTGTGTCCTGCAGGCTGCAAAGGAAAAACTTACCCTTAGCAGCGTTAATTTTTTTCAAAGCTGTAAGAAAAACTCGCAATCCCGAACTGCTTATGTAATCCATATTCTTACAATCAACAATAATATTAATTTCGCTTTTACTAATATGCTCAGTAAAAATCTCATCCAACTCGCTATAGTTTGTAGTATCTAACCTGCCGATAATTTCCAGCACTACATTTTTATTGATTTTTTGTCTTTTAATTTCCATTTTGTATATTTTTTTTATTCTCGCATTTTAACATTCTATCATTCTATCATTTGTCAGGTACCATTAAATTCGTAGTAGTACTTTAAATTTATTCCGGATTTTGAGGGTCTTGTGATTTAATATATTCTTTTAATTCTTTTCCAAAATCAGAATTTACAACAACTTTATCATAATCCACAACATAATTATTTAGATATTGTAAAACTAATTCATCGTTATTATTTGATCCGGGCATGATTCCCGAAAAGAAGAAATTCATTTTTTCAAATTCAGGTGAGTATTTTGCAGTTAGGGGATCGCTGAGTTTCAGATATAAATAAATTGTTTCGTAACGTTTATGACAGAAATCATTCAAAGTTTCTTTAATTTCAAATAAAACATCTTTTCCGTATTCAATAACTTTAATAATAGCAATATGACTAACATTATCAATACTAACTTTAATTATTGATTGGTTTTTTTCATTTATTTTTTTTTGGTTGACTTCAATAAATTTCGGTTTTAAATTCAGATTATCATAAATTCTCTTGATAATATTTGTGTGTTTTTTTGGATAATAAATTATCATTTCTTCTAATGGATGAAGATACAGTCCCATAATTACAACACTTTCACGTCTGGTTTCATCATCACTAATTCCTTTATATTCACGTCCAACGCCACTGGAAAGAAAGATTGCCATATCATTAAACCCGAATTTTTCAATAACTTTTTGTGAATATGGATGAGTTGTAACTCCACGTGCATAAATTCCATAGAAGTCATCGTTTTCGGCATCTTTAATCATTTTCGTATTCATTACTCTCATACATCCATGGCCTTGAAATTTCGGATTAACGAATGCCATTCCAAGCTGAGGGAATTTTGGATCACGATCTTCAATTTCAAGTGCAATATGACCCATTATTTCATTGCGGTCACTCACAGCCACATACGAAATAAGCTCACCTTTTATGTTCATATCACGAATGCGTTCAGGGAAATAAATATCTTCATGTACGTATGTTAAGCCGTATGTTGTGTAAGCACATTTTGAAACATCTATTGCTTCTTCAGGTTTCATTCTGCGAACTTTAAAATCAACTGAACCAACCGGTAGTGGTTGTTTTTTATCTTTTTCGGCATTCTTAATCTCAAGCTTGGTTATTACATCTTTTATTGATTTCTTATCAAGATATTTGAATAAAATGATCTCTTTCCCATCCTTCCCCAGATTTATATACGAAACTTCATCAACGAGTTGTTTTATTAAAAAAGTACCTAAGCCTTTTGCTTCTAAAACATTACTTTTATTTTTTGGGTCATAATCAGGAATTTCGGTTGGGTCGAATGGAAAGCCTTTATCTTTAAATTCAATAATAATTCCTGAAACGTGGGGTTCAATTATCATATCAAAAGTTGTTTCTTCACCCGGCGCAAATGAATGCTCAATAATGTTTTTCGCTGCTTCTTCAACAGCTAACTCAAGTTTCAATATATCCGGCTTTAAATAACCCATAATTGTTGCCATTTCTCTTACAAGGCTTTGAGTTATGGTTATATAACTTAATTTGTTAGGTATTGTAAGGGAAATTTTATTTTTTGTTATTTTCATTTTATAAGTTTAAATCAATTTTAAATGTTCATTGTTTGAAATTAGAAATTGGAAATTGGAGATACCTCCTAATTTCTAAATTCTAATTTCTTTCTTAAATAGGTCTTATTCTTATTATTTTCTCTTTTATAATCAATATTTCCCATAAGTGATTTTATAAAATGAATACCTAATCCACCAATATTCCGGTCTTCGATACCTGCATTTAGATCAGTAGGAGCGGGGGCTTCCAGAAGATTAAAAGCTTTTCCGTCATCCTCTATTAATATTTCCAAATCATTGCTAAGGAGTTTTGCTTCAATCAGAATTTTGTGATCGGAATTGTCATCAAAAGCATAAAAAATAATATTTGTAATAATTTCTTCAAGAACAAGATTGATGTTGAAAACAAACTTTTCAGGAATTTTCCATTCATCTGCAATTTTTTCAACAAAAATATTCACCTTTTCAAGTTCGGAAACATTATTTTTTATAATTAATTTTTTCTTTTTCATTTACTTGTAACATTCCTATTTGTTAATCATCCAAATAGTAAGTTAATATTAAAATAGTAATATCATCGGATTGCTCGGCTTTACCTACGAATTTATTGACATCATCTACAATTGTTTTCGTTATGAGTTTGGGATGGTGATCCATTGATTTTAACAGCAAATTAAATAATCTTTTATCGCCGTATAAATTATTATCAATGTTCATAGCTTCTGTTACACCATCAGTGTATAAAACGAGTGTTTCATTTTTTAATAATTGAAATGTTCCTGATTTATAATTAATATCCTCGAAAATTCCAATTGGTGTTCCATGTGTTTCCTCTATGCATTCGATTTTATTTTCATTTCTAATAATGTACGGGTAATTGTGTCCGGCATTACAAAATTCAACAATTCCTGTTTTGGTATCCAATATTCCAAAGAAAAATGTTACGAACATCGAATTATCATTTCCCTGGCATAATTCAATATTCAATTCGTTAACAACATCTTTCGGTGTTGAATTAATAGTAGTTTTTGATCTTAACAATGTTCGGGTAATGGCCATGAACAATGAGGCCGGAACACCTTTGCCAGAGACATCACCAATAGCAAAACAAATTTTATGCGTATCAATAAAGAAGAAATCATACAGGTCACCGCCTACATCTCTTGCCGGATTCAAAACGGCATAAAGATCAATGTCTTCTCTTTCAGGGAAAGGTGGAAATATTTTTGGGATAATTCCCTGCTGAATATCATGGGCGATTTTTAATTCACTCTCAATTTTTTCTTTTGCAGCAGTAGTATCTTTTAAATTTTTTATATAGTTTTTCAGTTCTAACTGCATTTGATTAATTGAATTTCCTAATTGCACAATTTCTTTGCTCCCATGAGAAACCTGAGTGTTGGCATTAAAATTTCCTGCCCCGATTGTTTGAGTTATCTTAGCAAGTTTTGTTAGGGGTTTTGTTAGCCTTTTAGAAATAAATATTATTAAAATAAATAATAATACTATTCCTATGCTTCCTAAAATTAATAGCTTGCGATTGAGGCTATATAAATCGGCAAACAATTCATCACTCGGAATAATCACACCCATTGACCATCCGTTTGATTTCAGTGGTGCGTAAAAAATCCATCCGTCATTACCACTAACTATCGATGTATATGAAACAAAATTGCTGTTTCCATTTATCATATCTCTTCCAATTTCACGAAGTTTTGGTAAATTCCTCTCTTCGGCAATGCTGAAAATAGTCTGGTTAAAAACTAAATTTTCATCGGGATGAGTTATTAATGTTCCATTTCCTGATAGTAAAAATGCATATCCATTTTCAAATAATTTTATTTTTGACATTAGTTTTTCAAGCCATTTTAAAGAAATATCAACGGTAATTATACCGAGAAACTCCTCTTTTCCTTCGGCTTTTTTAAATAAGGGAACCGAATAGGTACACATAAGAATATTTCCCCCTCCTTCGTCATAATATGGCTCTGACCAAAATGCTTTTCCAAGTTCTTTTGGAATTTGATACCAATCCAGGAAAAAATACTGATACGAATCACTGCCAAGATATTCAAATTTCAATGAATCGCCCAAGCGATAATAGTAAGACTCAAAATATAGTGAATCAGGATAAAAGCTATAAGGCTTGTAGGCAATGCAGCTACCAAATATTTCCGGGTTTGTTTCTAATGAAATTCTTAATAGTTTTTTAATTTCATCAGCTGTAAAATGAAAATTCTGTAGGAGCGAGCTTTGGTTTTCAGGAATTTTTTGAACAGATTTAATAAAACTTTCAATTTTATTGGCTGTGGAAATAGTAAGATTCTCAACATTATTTTCGACGTTTTCTAAAATTATTCTTTTAGAAATGTTGAGGTTTACAATAAAAAATATAGTAAAAATCAATATAGTTATAGTCAATATTGAAAGACTATACCTAAAAGCAATTCCTCTGTTTTTTATTGTAAATATTTTCATTTTGTTTTATCAAATTCCTTAAAATCAGGAATTGAATTAATTTTTCCGGTTTCTAATAGAACTTTTCCTGTTTTTAAATATAATTCTTTTGATAATTCCCCCTTTAATTCCTGATTTTTATAATTAAAAACATCTTTCATTCTTTCAAACATCCATTTTTGATGAGTTACATTTGAAGAAATATTTGCTTTCTTCAAATATTTCATAACCAATTCTATTGTTTCGTTCTCATGTTCAAATGCATAATTCCATCCTTCTAATGTTGCTTTGGCAAAATTCTCACAAACTTTCTTGTTATTGTTATAAAATTCCTCTTTACAAAAAATTCCGTCTTCAGGAAAATTAAGATCATGATCAAACAAGGAAAATATGCTCAACTCGTCGGGATTAATTCCGTAATTTAGAATTGTATGGTATTCGTTATACCACATTACACACATTATATCAATAACGTCATAATAGAAGGCATTTACAGTGCTTTCGATTGGAACAATTGTAGCCTCAATATTATATTTTTTGAGAAAAGCTATTGGTAATTCCCGGAAGTCAGACCTCCAAATCCCAATCTTTTTGCCATTAAAATCCTCGGGTTTTGAAATTCCTTTTTCTTTTTTTGCGATAAAAATCAAAGCTGATCGTTGAGAAAGCTGGCATATATCTACAAATTTAGATCCTTCGCCGTAAGCCTGTATTGCGCCGGATAAAAACATTGAAGCAACATCACAATTTCCATTTTCGAGTTCTGTTGCTGCAGGGCAACCCGGCCCCCCACTTAGTATCTCAACTTCAAGGCCGTATTTCTTGTAAATACCCATTTCTTTTGCAACATAATAACCGGAAAATTGAGCTTGTGGTAACCAATGAGGCAAAAACCTGATTTTTGTTAATTGCTGTGATGAAACAGAAATAGAAGTGAAAAGAATGATAATAAGAAGTGAAATAATATGTTTAAACATATTTGAATATGAATTTTTTCAAATTTACAAAAAACAATCTAAATCTTGACAAGAAATCTGTCAATACCTTCACTTATTACTTTATACTTTTGCCATTAGCCTTTTCACTTTAGCCTTAATTCTCATTTCCGGTAAAGTTATCCGTAATTTTAATGATTATATGCAATAAAGTAATATTCTTTATTAGTATTATAATAATGTTCAAATTCATTCAATTCTAAAGGCTTATCATTATTGATGAACGATTTTAATAGAGAAATTTGAAGTCCGATTTCTTTTGTTAAATAATTGTATAAATCAGCAGGCTTTGTTCCATAATATTCACTTGCACCTAATCCACATTCGAAAATTACCGTAGGCTTGAACTTTTTCAGTAATTGTTTCCCTCCTTTTAATACTCCAAACTCTCCGCCTTCAACATCTATTTTTATAAAATCAATCTTAATATTAGAAGGAATGATTTCATCTAAGGTTTTCAGTTCAACTTTAATTTCTTCGATTTCCGGTTTATCAATATCGTATCTTCTTTCTTTAATTCCACTATATGCCGGAGCATTTTTAACATAATTAAAAGTTGAAAATCCATTTTTGTCGGATAGGGCATATTGATAAATAGTAGCTTTATCACTGTATTTTTCTTTTAAAATATTAAATAATGAGGGTATGGGTTCAAAAGCAAAGTGTTTCCCGTTTGGAGAAAAGTAATAAATTATATCAAATATTTCTCCTTTATGACAACCAATATCTATGCAATTTGAATTGTTCTTTATTACTTTCTTCATTATTAATTTTGTTAACCTATCATACTTTAGGTTTTTAGTTATATCTAATCGAAGAAAATTTAATATAGATCTAATTATGTTTTTATAATTCATTATGATTATTATTTGGGTGATAAAGTGTAATTTAAAGAAATATTTACTTATAATTTTTTTACAAATTTACAAAAACAATCTAATTCTTCACAGATAATATGTCAATATTTACACTAATAAAACTGATACGGATTGAGAATGAAATAATTGTTTATTCTACAACAGACTTTATTGTATGTTTATTATCCCGATCTACATTTATTCAGTTTGTTTCATGTTTCCATCGCATTCCAAAAAGAATTCGTTGCCTGCAGGAATTATTTCATTATTTTTATAAAAAACCGGTAAATAAGTATTGTTAACACCCATATCCGAAAAAATAACTTTATTTTCTTTAATCTTTCCACAGTGAATTGGAATCCAATCACCAAATTTTGAAACACAAAGATATGCGAATAAAGTACTATCAGGTATATTTGACAGTTGAATTTCCAGATCAGTGGTTTTGGTATAAAAGCTTGTAACATCACAATAATTCATTTTGTGAAGGTTCCAGGGGATATTATTTGAATCACTTACGATATTTGCCGGGCTATTAATATCAGTTTTATATGTGGTTCGATAAACTTTCGGTGGAAATTTTGGAGGTTCAAATTTTTCTGATTTTAAGTAAACTCCATTAAAAGGAAAGAACTCTGTTTCAGAAGTAAAAATTATGTTCCAGTAATTATCATTATTTATCGAAGGCGGATAAGGAATATAATCACTTGTGGACGGTATTCCTGCCGAACGAAGAGCCATAACTGCAATAGAGGCCATGTCCTCAACACGGCCTGCACTATCTTCAAGTAACTCATATAGTGTTTGATCAGTTTGCCAATATTCATATTTTGGATCATATTTTAGCCATGATTTCAAATAATTGTTAATTAAATAATTTGCCTTTAAAATATCTTCACTATTTTTCATCGAATCTGGTAACCATGATAGGTATTTGGTGAAAAACAGCCTCCAATCGTAAAGAAGCTCATTTTTTATTCGGTAAGGCAATATGTATTCACAAAAAATATCAAAACTAAATTGTTTTGCAAATGGATATTTCTCTTTTGCATTAAAAGCTAATTCAATATTGCTTATTAGCAATTTGGCAGTAATTGTATCATAATCCTTTTTAAACCATTTGCATTTATAATTTAAATTCCCTCTTGCATTTATTGTTGAATCCCATGCAATAAGCATGCTCTCAAAATCTGAATATTTTAAAGCTTCAAATTCAACGATACTATCAGTTGAATCCACAGGAACAACCGATTCAAAAACCTGTCCTTCCATGTTTTCAATCAGAAAATATGTTGCCTTTAATTTTAAACTATCCTCAGGTTGACTAAACTTTATGATCACTTCAAGAAGCTGAGTTTTATTCCATTGTGCAGAATCAAGAACAACCATTACCCTCTCATTTAAAATTAAATTATTCTTCCTGTTACAGGAAAATAATGCAAATATTAGGAATAATGCAAAGAGAGTATTTTTCATTTTCGGTAAATTAATTATTAATACCAAAATAAAGTACCCGCTAAGATAATAATTATTTTAAGAATAGAAAACTGATTATGTTAATTTATTAAAATTGCTATTAAAACATTCCATTATTTTTCTAAACCATTATTAGCATCTGTACTTCAATTCAATGTTTAGGGGATGTTCAATTACAATTTTTCCTCTTACCTGGAGTACTGGTCAATAACCCTATTGATAGCTGCCTGACAAACAGGACAAAAAGAATTTTTGTTTCTTGTGAACATAATACAGTCAGTAGATGGTCGATACAAGCCGAATTGCATATAACCGGCTCCTTCGAAAGCTCCTGATTTTCCTGTATATTTCATTTTTGAGATCATTTCGGATTCCTCTTTTTTTTGATTATCGAAAAATTCTTCCATCACTTCTTCCTTAACATTTTGTTCTCTGAGTTTTTGTCTTTCTTGTTGAGTTTTTATTCCGTGTTCATCAAATATTGCCTTATCCCAGGGAGTTGGAATCGGAGTTTCTTTTTCAACAAGTTCTTTCCATTTCAAATTTTCTTTATCAAACAAGGCAGTTATGTTTGGTTCCCAGGGCTCAACCATTACATTATATAATTCATAAGAAACCGAGGATGAATAATATTCATCAGCAAGTGCGGCAAGATGATGCCCCAATTCATGAATAAAAATATAATCCGAGAATTTATTATCAGCTGAAACTGTTGCATATAAATTATAAATACCTCCACCCCCATAGGTTTGTTCATTAATTAAAATATACATAAAGTCGTAAGGAACAGCCGATGCAACATCACGGATTGTTCGATTATCGTAAGCAAGAGCATATCGTTGCGAATCGAAGCTGCTATAAGAAACCGATAGGGGAGTGCGTTTGAAAATTCCATGATGGGGTCGGTTAACTCCAGATTCTTCAGATGGAGTTTCAACAGCACGGATATTGAAATCTGATCGACGGGTTTTGAAAGGTTCTTCGGCAAATAGTTTTTCTGACAGCCTTTCAATATCGTTATGGAATTTATCCATCTCATCAGCAGTGTAACCATCACCAAGGATCACAATATCAAGTTTTTCAGTAGCAGGGCCATTATCCATATATGTCCATGTTTTATATTTCGATTTGTTATCGGAGGGATTGACAGCACGTTTTGAGGGATCGATCTCAGTTGACCATATTTCAACAAAGTCATTTGTTTTATTTCGCTTTTTCATAACAAGTTTTGCCTTCTTCAATGGCCAGGGAAATCTGATGGATTCATGAAAAGTACCCCATCGCTCTTTTGCTTCCGGGATAGTTTGCCATTCTCCGAAAATACTTGCAAAACCCCGGCTGAAAATCATTTGCCCGGTTTCAGAATCATAAATTTCATAAAAATAAGGACCGAGATTAAGCTTGTCGAGAAGTATATTCTTACTACCACTCCATTGTCCGTCTGACAAAATACGGTCAACAGCAAAATATTCGCTTGTTGAATTTCCAGTGTGAAAATAATCAAGGCGCATTGTCTTGTTTTTAAAGTATTGCTTATAGTTAAGATAATTTACTTGTTGCGCATTTACGATGAATATACTTACAAATAATATTAAAAAGAAAATAGTTTTTTTCATAATTATTGAACTTCGTTTTTACAATTTTAATTTTCGTTTTCTGCAAATATACAAAGACTAAGCAATTCTGTAGATTTCAATTGATAAGTTTTGTAATAAAATATGTACAAAATTTAGAATAAAATTCCCAATTATGGAATTTATGCAATAATGGGAGTATGCATATAGGGTTGTTTATCAGGTAGTAAATATGGTTTTATAATCATGGAATAGGAATTGACTAATAAGATTTGAAAATTATTAAATAATTACTATTATGAAAACTGTAAAAAAATTGCTAATTTACTTCAGCCTAATCTTAAGTATTAGCGCATGTCAAAAAGATTATTTTGAGAAGGATATTAATAATGAAAACAATTCAAATATCAACAATTCCGGTATTAATAGCATGGATGAGCTACTGATAAGTGATAATTTTGATTGGAAAACTACAAACACACTTAATGTTCAAATAATCCTACCGTTTGGAATCCCGATTCAACAGGTTAAAATTATTTCTGCTGATGGGTTAAAAAACTATTTTTCAGGATATCCGGAAGATGGTTCATATAATCTAACGACTAAAATAACTGTTCCTTCTTATGAGGAGATTTTGCAGTTAGAATACGGTAACGGTTTGAAGTTTGAAACAGCTGTAGCTGAAATAAATGGAAATAGTCTGTATTATGATTTCAATAACATGTTAAAAGGTACGACTGATGATTGTGGGCCTTGCGACGGTGGAGTTACGTCATTGACTTTGAGGTATGAAGGGACAGAGGTTAATGCTACTATTAAGGTTTATAAGGATAAAGTACAACCTAATAAACTAATACATACTGAAAACAATGTTAGTAATGGCGATATTTTTTCTTTTGTTGGAACAGGACCTGATAATAAAATGGGTGCAAAAATCAGAATCACCATAAATGATGATAATAACAATTATACAGAAATACATACAAGCTGTTCGCAAACAATTTTAGCAGGAATGACATTCGGAGATTTTTATATTGTAGCCGGAGAAAGTAAAGATGGAGGGCCTCTTTGCGACAACACCGGTGCTAATTGCGGCCCATGTGATGGACAAATGACATCACTGACTTTACGATTTGATGGAACGGAAGTAGATGCTACCATTAAGGTTTATAAGGATAAAGTGCAACCTGATAAACTTATACATACTGAATACGATGTTAGTAACGGAGATATTTTTTCATTTATCGGGACCGGACCTTATAACAAACTCGGTGCAAAAATCCGAATCACAATAAACGATGATAATAACAATTATACAGAAATTCACACAAGTTGTTCTCAGCCAATTGAAGTTGGAATGACCTTTGGAGACTTTTACATTGTTGCCGGAGAGAGTAAAGATGGAGGGCCGCTATGCGATAATACCGGTGGAGGTGGAAGCACCGTTGAAATAGGTGGCTACCTTGCTTATGAAGATCTTTGGCCGGCAAAAGGGGATTATGATTTTAATGATCTTGTAATTGACTATAATTTCTCAATTACAAAAAATGATCAGGAAGAAATTGAAAATATTACAGCTACCTTTATTACAAAAGCTTTTGGTGCAAGCTATTTAAATGGTTTTGGATTTAGTTTCCCAGATGTTGCGCCCAATAATATTATTACTGCAAGTGGTTATGATATTGGGGCAGGAAGTATTTTTAATCTTGATGCAAATGGCCTTGAAAGCGGTCAATCCGATGCAACGATCATCGTTTTTGATAATGCCTACAGGATAATGCAACACCCGGGAATGGGAATAGGAGTTAATACCGAGCATTCTGCGCCATTTGTTACTCCCGATACTATTGTTATGCAAATTGTATTTATGGAAAACGGCGTACCCGCCCCGGGAGGACCGGTTACCTACAGTGAACTTGATATTGGTAATTTTAATCCATTTATTGTTGTTAATCAAGATCGTGGTAAGGAAGTACATCTGCCGGATTACCCACCAACCGATCTTGTAGATGAAGGATATTTCGGGACAATTAATGACGATAGCAATCCTGCACAAGGAAGATATTATAAAACAGTTAATAACTTACCCTGGGCTATACATATTCCTGAAAGTTTTGACCACCCAATCGAAAAGCAAGATATAATAGGTGCATACTTAAAATTTGCCGAATGGGCAGAAAGTGATGGAGTTTTATATCCTGATTGGTATCAGGATCAACCCGGATACAGAAATGAAGACTTGATATATTAATGGATTATATATTAAGGGAAATGAAAGTCCGGCGTAATTGCCGGGCTTTTTTTTATTCAGTCTGAAGAAGTGTAACAATCAGAGGTGTTGATGATACTTTTAATATAATTTCTCCATTTTTATAAACCGGTGTCTTGGTAATACTTCCATTTGAAGAGTTTCCATCGATAAGACATGCTGACTTGGCTATATCTTTAGTTTTTAGCTTTATTTCTGAAATACTTTTATCACTTGAATCAACCGGTTTCCATGCTACAATATGCGTCGGATTTCCATCTTTATCGCCAAATAAATAAATATAGGCCGTTTTATCTTCTTTTATTGCATGTAGAAAATATTTATTTCCCAATAATTTAATCAGTGATTCAAAAGCAAGAAACGATTTTTTTATTTTAAAACCGGTTTTTGCTGAACCAGTTAAACCGGAACGCCCATGAAGTCTTGATTCAAGGTTTTCGTTTGCAAAGAAATACCAAATAGTTTTATCAATTCCTAATCTGGAAAATATTAACAATGATCTTATTGCATATATTGCCTGAGCCTGTTCGCTGACACAGGCCGGATGAGTACAATTTTCACCTCCTCCTTTACTATCCCAACCCCATTCGCTCAAAATTATTTGTTTTCCGGGCATGTTTTTATCTCTGAATCTTATATCGTTGAATATACCTCTTAATCCTGAACGGATATCTTCGGGAAAGATAGAAATTCTTTCACCGTTTTCATTAATTACATGGCTATAATAATGTGAATTTATTCCGGCAAGATATTGTGCTGTTTCAGGTGATAATCGAACTCCAATATAATTTCCTCCTCCTTCATATTCTTCGTCGGGGAAAGCTGCCTGAAGTGCGCAAGGAAAAACTTCAATAGCCGAATCAGTATTTTTTATTCCTTTTGCCATCCCTAGTAAAATATTTTTATACCATCCGGCAGGATAACCCCAGGGTTCATTCCCGATTTCAATTACATTTATCATTGAATTACCGTAAGTCGGGCCAAAATGTTTTGCGAATTCTACACCATAATTATAAGCAGATTGATATGGATTATTCCATTTTTCGGAAGGCAAAATATTTTTATTAAATGTAATACAAGCATCAACAGCTAAACCGGCATCAATCCATGCTTTATACTCTTTATCCCAATTTAACCACCAAAATGATTTTGTCCCACCTCCATTTGCCATTTTTTCAAAATCAGGAATAACTTCAGGATTTGGAACATCCCAATCATAATTATGATAATTTCGTGCAAAACCTGCGATTTTGTTATAAAGGGTAGGGCCTTCTCCAGTTTTTAAGGAGTCGGAATAAATATTATGGCCCCAACCCCAAAATCCATTTACTCCGAGCATTTCGGATATCGTATGCTTCGATTTCCTGGCTGTTGGTATCGTGCCGTAAGGACCGTTCTCATCAAAAACTTTAAGTTCCCAGGTCCATGCTTTTGCATAATCGATCTCAAATAAAACATGACGAATTTTAATGTATCGGGCCAATATAGGAGGATCAATAATATTTGTAGTCATTGTCGATGTATGAGGGTTAAGGTCAGCAACCTTGACCCAACTTTCCTTATCGTTACTTAAAAGAAGTTCGATTGTTCTTGATGTTTCGGAAAAATGTTTGCTTTCTATCCAACCAATACTTTTTTGATCTTGTAAATCAAATATAACAAATTCCTCTACAGGTTTTGTACGGATAGCAATTTCAAAAATAGTGAATTCCCTTTTTGAAGTAAAGAGTATTTCTTTTACCGGAAACTCAGGAGTTTTGTAATCAGGCATTGAATAATTTTCAGATCTGGAAAATATTCCTGCGGAAATAGTTTCGTCATTCGATAAAATATATTTAATAAATATTTTTTCGGGAGTGCTGCATTTTGCAATAAAAGATTTAATTACAATTGCTTTGTTAAAAGTAATTTTACAAAAAGCTTTCTCATTAACAACTTTAATTATTGAACTTGTATTAATATCAGCATCTGTTACATTTCTAATATTTTTTGATGAAGATGTTGTAATTGAAAAATTATTGTTTTGATGTAAAAAGTTAAGGTCCCCTCTTTTATAAAAATTAATTGGAAGTGCTGCTTCCGACGACCAAAATGTTTCAATTCGTCCATCAATAATATTATAGGCATCATTACCCGAGGATGTTATTAAAGTACAGTTGTTTGTGAATGAGGGAATCAAACCTGCATCCGGATCCCATTGGGCAAAAAGTGAAAAGTTGGTAAGAAATAAAAATAAAAAAATAATTTTTTGATGCTTGTATATAGAGAAGTTGATCAAATTTTTAACAATTAGTATATAGGTCAAACAAAGTATTTATTATACTCTGCATTAGTTATCTAATTCATTTATTAATCGAATAATTTTCAAAAATTGATTTCCGTATTTTTTAGGTATTCGTTTTTCATGAAACAATTTTCTTTGTGAATTGAAAAAATCATATAGGGCTTTTTCATTCTCATTTGTAGCGATAGGAACTCTTTTGTGTTCATTAATAAACTTAATTAATGATTCATATAACCTATCAAATACTTGTTCATTGATATGTTTTTCACCTTTTTGATACTTGTATTTTGTTAATAAATTCCGGATTTTTTCTTTATTGGCTTTATCTAATTTATCTAACTTTCTTATTTGCGTATTCAAAAATCTATATAATTTCTTTTCATCGTTACAACCGCTTGAGTAAGGTAATCTATTATTTTTTGTTACAAATTCATTTATCGTTTTAAAATTTTCCTCCCACGATCGCATAGTTATTTTCTTAATATCTAATGAGATTTTGTGAAAATTTTCATATTTCTTTTTACATGAACCTATATGTTTACTTTCAAAAAATACAAACCTTCTATTTCTTGCAGATTTTAAATTATCCAGAAGATTTCTCGAAGATATATTATTACGGAAAATATTGACATATTCCGCGATTTCGTCGATATGTTTTGGTGTATTGTATTTCAACAAATATTCTTCGGCAATGTCATGCATTGTACCACCTTTAATATTGTCTTCTCTATTCTCCCAGGATTTTAATCCATATGTACTAGTTCTACCAAAACATATTATCTTACTTTCCTTTATACTATTACTTCTTACCGATTCGAGGTTTTTAACAATTCCCGGCTTAGTTTTATTTAATCTCTCAAATATTTCATGGTTTGTGAGAGGTTTATTTGCCTCTTCCAATATTTCAATGATATATTCTATTATTAGTTTCTGTGTATTTCGCTTCAAAATTAAATTTTCTTCTTTATCCGTGATTAATCCAAACTCATTAAAAAGAATATGCTTGGAAATTCTTAAAACCGAATCAGGATGTTCAATATCTCCTGTTGCTTTAAAACTATGTAAATACGATTGCAAATCAAGTTTATACGTTTTGCTGATTTTTTTAGAAAGCTTTAAATCAACATCATAAACCAACTTTTCGAAATCGAAAATCGAACAGATGGATTTGGAGACTAAATATGTAGTTTTCCAATTATATAAATTCCTTTTTGATATTCTGAAAACGATGTTCTGATCATCTCCAACTAAAGAAAAACTATTATACAAAATTTTTGCAAGGAAACGATTGATAAATAAAATATTATAATTAACAGATTCAGTTTTTAAAATTTCCTCCGATAATTGATTATCAATATAAATAAACTCATTATTTAAGTTTATTCCATATAAGTTTATTGAATCAATATCTAATTCTGAAAATAAATTAAAAACAGTATCTAATTTCTTTAATAATATGATTCGTATTTGTCTTGTTCTTTCTTTTGTTAAACCAATTTTTTCACTTGTGCTTTTTAATGTATTTGGGGTATTTTGTACAAAGAAACCAAGTGCTGAGTTAAAAACTACTTTCTCTTTTTTTTTAAAAATATAATTATGTTCTATGAGATAGTGTATTGTTTTAAAAATTGGAATACCATTATTAAAATCGTAATCATTACAAATCGCATTAATTGTTTCCTGCGAAACTGAAAACTGTTTAGTTAGGAATGCAATTAATAATTCTTTATTTAAAGTCCCTTTTTCTTTTATCTTGGAAATATGCTCAATAAAATCTTTGACATCCTTTAAAAAGGTATTTATTTCATTTTCTGCAGAAATTCCAATATTTTTTAAAACACTAATATTAAAAAGCGGAAGTTTAAATATATTTTCATTTAAGCTTTTAAGATTTATTGAATTATAAAGATATTCTGAAAGAGCTTTAGAACTTCGTGATGATAAATTTTGGAATTTAGAAAATATCAGGGTGTTTATAATTATTTCTTGTCTGGATGAAAGATTCTCAATGTTCTTATTAAGTACATTATTTCCTGCTTTATCAGTTGGTTGACCTACAATACGTGGAAGTAAATAATTATATTTATTACATACATCGAGTAACTCTTTGTTTGTTTGGCTGCAGAAATTTTTATTTTTATTAAAATTACCATTTTCCAGGAAATGCTTTAGAATTGTTTCCAGGTCAACTAAATTATTATATTTGCATATATTATAAGTTTTAACACTTATGTCTTTAATATTTAATAATTTCTCCAAACAAATATTTTCATTAATACTATTCATTGATTTTTTCAAATAAAAATTCTACTCAAAACTCCTTTATCAAAGCAAAAGTATAAATATTTTCAATAAATTTTAGGTTTTAAATTTCTCTTTCAATCCATCCGCAAATTGCTGCAGGTAAAGTATGAGCCAGGTAAAGCAAACAAAATGCTATCAAAACATCTAAAGGCCCCTCTTCTGCAATAGCAAAAGCGTAAATTAACAATAAACAGATAATAACAAAAATACTGTATGAATACTTTAAAGCTTTTAAATTAACCAGTATCTGCCTTTCATCCAGTTTGTTTTCAGAAGCATGAACGAATTTCCAAAGTTTGGTTTTTACAAATCCAAAATAAAAACTTGAAATTAACAGGATTATTGAAATAATTTCAATAACGATTAATGATTTAGGCCAGTTGAAATATTTTCCAACAAAATAAAACGCTAAAAATATAATCAAACTGAGATAATTAATTATTATCATTGTTCTACGTTTTTTTCTTGAAATGTTTTTTTTCATTTTAATTTCCTCCAATTTTATTTTTTAAATCATTTAATTCCTGGCTTAATGGTTTCAGGGGATTAGTTGAAAACACTAATTCTATCGGCAGGCCAAAATACTCGCTTATCTTAAAGGCTAAATCCAGGCTTGGATTATATTCTTCTCTTTCTAAATAACCCACAGTTTGAAAGTTAACACCAATTATTTCAGCAAGTTCCTTCCTCGAAAGATTTCTTTCTCTTCGTAGAACAGCTATTCGATTATATATTTTTCTTGATTTCATGTTGCAAATATAATAATAAATGTTGTAAATATACAATGTTTAGTTGAAAATAATTACATTTATTTATTTGAATATTTTAAAGCCCTGAATTTCATATCTAAATATAAAATAGCTAATCAATTAATTTACATCTTTTCTATTTTATATAAGCATAATGATTTTTTTTAAGCAAATTTTTTAATTAATATCTCATTTTTCCTGTTTTGTAAATATTTATTAATAAATTTGTGCGTTAAAAAAAGTGACAATATTAAACAATTTGATTTTTTTAATAAATATGTTGTAAGTTAATCATTTTTAAATAATAATAAAGAAATGAAAAAAATAGTTTTAGGATTGAGCTTTGTAATGTTAGTTTTTATGTTTGCAAACGCACAGGAAAAAATTGAAGAAAACCACAATGCACCTGTAATTGAATTTGATAAATTGGTTCATGATTATGGCACTATTTATCAGAATTCAGATGGTGTTTGCAAATTTAAATTTGAAAATACAGGTAAAGAACCATTAATTCTTTCAAAGCCTAAATCATCTTGCGGTTGTACAGTCCCAACATGGCCAAAACAACCTATTTTACCAGGACAAAGTGATGAAATAAAAGTTAC
The DNA here is from genome assembly GCA_964462015.1 of uncultured Bacteroidales bacterium. GTDB lineage: Bacteria > Bacteroidota > Bacteroidia > Bacteroidales > JAEINX01 > JAEINX01. The sequence continues at coordinate 18,977 of CAYWXI010000022.1, forward strand.
TTATGCAACCAAAAGAATCGGGCCAATAAACAAAAGTGTTACAATTTATTCAAATGCAAAAAACAAGCAGGTAATACTCAGGATTAAAGGAAAGGTAATTGCAAAGCCCGGAAATACCATGCCTGAAAAATCATATGATAAATCGTCATCACCAATGAATAAAAAGAAATAATTACAATCAGATTTTAAAAACTTAATTCCAATTATTTATAAAGGAAGTTTGCTAATTTGTAGAATATTTAATAGTAGTAATAATGCCAAAAATCTCTTTAAAGGGGAGAATGATGCCTGAATCCCCAATCAGAAAATTAGTTCCTTATGCAGAAGAAGCTAAAGAAAAAGGTAGAAAAGTTTATCATTTAAACATTGGTCAACCTGATATAAGTACTCCAGATGTTGCTTTGAATGCAATTAGGAATTTTAGTGATAAAGTTGTAGCATACAGTCATTCAGCAGGAAATCTTTCGTATCGAAAAAAATTGGCCGGATACTATAAGAAACATAATATTTATATAAATGCTGATGAAATAATTATTGGTGCGGGTGCATCGGAAGCGATCTTATTTGCTATGCAAAGTTGTATTGATCCAGGCGATGAAATTATTATTCCCGAACCATTTTATGCAAATTATAACGGTTTTGCAATTAATGCCGGAGTTGTAGTTAAACCTATTTTTTCGTCAATAGAAACAGGTTTTGCTTTACCTCCGATTGCCGATTTTGAAAAGTCGATTACTGAAAAAACCAAAGCAATTTTAATTTGTAATCCAAATAATCCGACCGGCTACCTGTATTCAAAAGAAGAAATGGAAATCTTAAGCAAAATTGTTAAGAAATACGATCTTTATTTAATTGCAGATGAGGTTTACCGTGAATTTTGCTACGATGGAAAAACACATTTTTCTGCAATGCATCTCGAAGGCCTTGAAGAAAATGTAATCCTTATTGATTCGGTTTCAAAGCGATATAGTGCATGTGGTGTCAGGATAGGTTGTATGATCTCAAAAAACAAGGAAGTCATGCAAACTGCCTTAAAATTTGCCCAGGCCCGATTAAGCCCTCCGAGTTTTGGCCAGGTAGCTGCTGAAGCAGCTATCGACACTCCCGATTCGTATTTTGATGAGGTGATTGTTGAATATCTTGCCCGTCGTGATGTTGTAGTTGAAGAAATTAACAAAATGCCGGGTGCTTTTTGCCCTAACCCAAAAGGTGCTTTTTATGTTGTTGCAAAACTACCAATCGATGATTCCGACAAATTCTGTCAGTGGTTACTCGAAGATTTTGAATTTGAAAATCAAACCGTAATGCTTGCTCCTGCATCCGGGTTTTATTCAACCAAAGGACGGGGTAAAGATGAAGTCAGGATTTCTTATGTTTTGAATGTTGATGATCTTAAAGGTGCGATGAAATGTTTAAGTGAGGCTCTTAAGGTTTATCCGGGAAGAATCTGATACAATAAAACTTCACACAAATTGACTTAATAGCACTAACTCAATAATGTAAAATTACATTATGAGTTTTCAAATTAAATGTGTTCGGGATTTATTCCCGAAACATTAAGAAAAATGGGTTAAGTTTAGGTTTCTCGGATTACACTCCGATATTTTTCTAGCCTCTTAAAAAGAAAAACTAACCAAAATGTGGTTTATTTTGGAGGAAACAAATTCCCGCTTAGCGGTTTCAGTTATCAATCGACAATAAAAAATTATCAATTGATATAGCCTTTTATCATCAATTCATGCCATCTTGACAAATGATGTGCATGATGTCCTTTTATAAGAACAATGTGATTTCCTAAAGGTGCTTTTAATAGATCCTCAACATTATAATTATCTGATAATTTTATTTTAACCTGTGTTCTGCATCGAAATTCAGAAAATCCCGGCCTTGTTATTCTTCCTTCCGCAAGCCAATATTTTTCAAGTCTTTCGCCACCAATTCTTAATAATGTTATATTTTGAGGCTCCATCTCACCTTGTATGCCCACTCCAAGTCCGGATTCAAAATGTGATCTGATAATGTATTTATCAACCATGCAAGGTGCTATGGTACAATGTGCAAGCCATAATGAATTCTCATTAATTATAACTTCAGCAGGGTTAGCCATCCATGAATTCTTGTTAAGGAGCAATTTTATCCATAACATGGCAAGCGTTGAAGGAATATCACCTTCACAACCTGCAATTATTCCATCATCATTTAATTTTGCAAGCGCAAAACATCCTGTGATTTTATAATTAATAACAAGATCGAAACAACGCAAAGTAAAAGCATTAAGACTTTCTTTTTTGATTATTTCTTTAATTCCAAGGTAAATACTTGCTGACTCAAATAATTCTTCTTTTGTAGGCTCAATAATTTTTTCAGCTTTATTAAGAAAAGAATTAAGAATGGATTCAACAGCTTTCGCTGAAAACTTTTTCGATTTATAAAAAATATCTTCCGGTTCAACAGGGATTATTTTAGGCCCCCAAACACTTTTTATAATTTCAGGTTTTGGATTGCTTGCCACGAGCCATTCTGAAGCATTCCCGGCCATTCCAATTTTTGAATGTTGTAAAGATTTTAATGTTTCTGAAAATAGTGTTGCCTCAATTATTTTCTGAATACCTTGTTCATCATCAGGACTATTAAGGAAAAATATTCTTCCATTCTCGCCGGTTTGAATCAATCGGGCAAGTACTTCAAGAGCAGCAGGAAGTGAATTGTTTTCAGGATAAGCGATTAGAAAAACCGGTTCATTTGATATGAATTTTTTTCTTTTTGTATGAAGCTCAAGAATCTTTTGTTCGGTACCTCCGGTCACAACAAAGTAAAATAATGGATTTATTGTCTCAATTCTTTCCGGTTTTAGGCGAAGTCCGCTATGGTTATTAAATGATTGAATATAACCGGAAACCGATCTCTCGAATTCATTTGAATCATGTAAAGCTGAAGATATTAGCAGATAATCGAAATTGACAGAATTGTTTTTCATTTTCTTAAATATTAATATTTAGTCAGAAATAAATGTTAATATCAAATATTTTGTGAAGATAAAAAAAACTGAAGTAACAACAAAATTAATATTGCAGTGATTATATATACATTTCTTAGTAGTTTGGCTTTTATTAAATGGGAAACTTATTTTTTAATAATGATAATGATTTCGATGGGTGTATTTTTGAGAACATCTAACATGATTCCAAAAATGTTTTTGGTTGTAATATACGTGGGAATCGGGCTTGCTTTATTTATCTCAAGCTTTGTATATTACCAGGTATTAGGAAAAAAGATTAGACACTAAGTGATTGCCAACTTTTTAACACAAAGAATTTTTCACCCTAAGTGTTTCATTTTCTGCGTCCGAAACGAGTTCATTAATTATTTCTTTGAGTGGCTGTACTTTTTTTGCAAGGCCAACACTTTGGCCTGCCATAAGTGAACCGTTTTCAATATCTCCGTCGATTACTGCATCTCTGAGAGAACCTGCCCAATAAGCTTCAACCTCGTATTGAGCATCAATACGGGTAATATCTTTGTTTTTAAGTTTTTCTAATAACTCGAACTGTAATTTCCCGAAGTTATCCATAGCCTTATTATTTAAGGCTCTGACCGCAACAACCGGTAATTTAGAGCTATATTGTGGCGTACTGATAGCTGTTCGGGCTTTAGCTTTTTTGAAAGCTTCTTTAAATTTTGGATGAGCAGTACATTCTTCACTCATTACAAAACGTGTTCCTAATTGAACCCCGGCAGCTCCCATTAACAATAAATGGGCAATCATTCTGCCTGTTCCAATTCCTCCGGCAACAAAAACCGGAAATTGATCAAATTCAAATAAAACCTGCTGCAATAAAACTATTAGACTAACGTAACCTATATGTCCTCCGGCTTCGTTGCCTTCAAGAATTAATCCGTCAACACCATGGTCTATCATCATTTTTGCAATCGATTCTGTTGATGCAAAAGCCATAGTTTTCTTTCCTGTACTTTTAATTGCTTCAACTTCGCTTGATTTTGGAAATCCTCCGGCAAAAACAACAAATTTTACATCTTTATTTTTTGCTATATTTAAGTGTTCCTGAAAATTAGGAGCTATTGTTATAAGGTTTACGGCAAAAGGTTTTTTTATGTTTTTAATACATTTATCCAATTCATTTTCAAATAGTTCTGGAGGCATGTTTCCGCCGGCTAAAACCGGAAAGGCTCCATTATCGCTAACTGCTTTAACAAGATCGTAGTCACTTATCCATGTCATAGCACCCGAAATTATTGGGTATTCTACACCTAAAAAATTTCTTCCTTTTTCCCAAATTGTACTGATTTTTTTCATTCTTATAAGAATTAATATAATTGATTAGCATTAATAATTATTTCACAGCAAAAATACTACTAATATTTAAATATTAAATTGTCTCTAATTAAAGCCTTCAATTTTAGTAACCACACATTATCATCCTTTCTTTCAGATTTATATCTTTTCTGATAATAATTTCTTTAAATCCTTTTTTATTCAATAATTCAATAACAGGTATGGAAAGCTCTTCATTAATTTCAAAAAACAATAATCCATTTTTATTTAAATGCGATTTTGCAAATTCAGATATTTTCTCATAAAAAATCAGGGGATTTTCATCTGCAACAAAAAGTGCTTCTTTTGGTTCAAAATCCAATACATTTTGTTTCATCATTGTTTTTTCCGATTCTCTGACATAAGGAGGATTGCTTACAATAATATCATACTTTCCAAAACTCTTCCAACTTTTGGAATCTAAAATATCCGACTGAAAAAAATCAATTTCGGCATCATTATTTATTGCATTCTCTTTTGCAACTTCAAATGCATCTAATGAAAAATCTATTGCTGAAACTTTTGAATTTATATGAAGTTTTTTTAAAGCAATTGCAATACATCCTGAACCCGTTCCAATATCTAATATATTTATAACACGATCTTTACCTTTAATTACTTCAAGAATAAATTGAACCAACTCTTCCGTTTCCGGTCTTGGAATCAATACCGAAGGATTTACAATAAAATCAAAGCCTAAGAAATTTGTTCTTCCAATTATATATTGAATTGGTTTGTGATTTATTAAATTTTTTACTGCAAAATGTATCTTTAATAAACCCGATTCACTAATAGTTTTTTCGGGATTTAAAATAATATCAATTTTAGAAAACTTAAAATAATGTTCAAAAAGTATTTGCAAAAAACTCTTGCATTCTTTTTCAGTAAAATGTTTATTTAGTTCTTTAGAATAATAGTCAATAACATCCTTAATTCTGTTCGATCGAATTTTCATAGGTCGAAAGTAATGAAAAAAATGTATTTTTGAGAAAAAAATCAAAACTTTATAAATATGAGAGGCGATATATTAATTATTGATGATAATCATCGAAAAGCAGCTTCAGAGGCTGTTGAAATAATTCTCCCGGAAATTGAAAAATCCAAAAAGAAATTTGTAATATCAGTTGCAGGTGAGTCAGGTGCCGGGAAATCGGAAATTGCTGCGTCAATTGCAGAAGTATTAGAAAAGAAAGGGCTTAAATGTTTTATTTTTCAGCAAGATGATTATTTTGTTTACCCACCGAAAACAAATGCAAAAACACGTGAAAAGGACATTAATTGGGTAGGGGAAAAAGAGGTGAAACTTGACCTGATTGATGATGAATTGAAAATGGTAAGCGAAGGACAAACAAAAATCGAAAAACCTCTTGTTATTTTTGAAGAGGATAGAATTGATAAAGAAACAGTTGATCTTGCTGATGCAGATGTTTTAATTGTTGAGGGGACCTATACAACTGCCTTAAAAAATATTGATCAAAAAGTTTTTATTGACCGTGATCTTTACGATACAAAAGCCTCACGATTAAAGCGAAACAGGGAAAAACAAGATGAATATCTTGAAAAAATCCTTATGATTGAACATAAGATTATTTCTGCACACAAAGCTTTAGCTGATGTAATTATTACAAAAGATTATAATGCAATTAAATTATAAGTCGGAAGACAGAAGTCAGAAGTTGGTAAACAGAAGTAAGGAGTTGCTTCTTCCAACTTCGGGCTCCTGACTTCTGTCTCAATAAAGTTTATTAGAGAAACAAAGTATTATAAATAAAAAATTATGATTAAAAAATTTAAAAGAATAGCTATGCTAAGTACACACGGATATTTCGATCCGGTGCCTCAACTTGGCAGAACAGATACCGGGGGACAGGTAGTTTATGTTTTGGAATTAGCAAAAGCTATTTCCAAACTTGGAATAAAAGTTGATATTTTCACCCGATGGTTCGACAAATCGCAAAAGCAAATTGACCCGGTTCCAGGATACCCGGACGTAAATGTAATTAGAATTCAATCAGGCCCTTGGGAATTTATTCCAAAAGAACGAATCTATGAGGTTCTTCCCGAGTTAATTGAAAATATGAAAATATTTATTAGGAAAAATAATTTTGATTATGATCTTTATCATGGGCATTATGTTGATGCCGGAATAGTAACAATTGCAGTGGCTGATGCTTTTGAAAAACCTTCATATTTCACGGCTCATTCACTCGGAGCATGGAAACGCGACCAAATGGGAGGGGATCCTGATGAAATGGAGGAGAAATTCAATTTCAATCATAGAATTGCTGAAGAAATTAGAATCTTTAAAGCGGTTAATGCGCAAACCGTTACTTCTATTCTTCAATTAGAAAAGCTTGAAAAATTGTATGATTTTCATGCTGATAATATAGTCGATATTCCTCCTGGAGTTGATATTCATACTTATCACTTACCTTCGGATGAGAATAAAAAGAAGAAAACCGGCCTGCCGGAAAAATATATTTTCTGTATTAGTAGGATTGATACTAATAAAGGACATGATTTTCTTTTATATGCATTTGATTTCGTGAGAAAAGATATAAAAGATGTTGATCTTGTTATTGGTGGGGGATCCCCAAATCCAAAGCAAAGAGAGATTGGGCTTTATGATAAAATGAGAAAAATCATTAAAGAAAAGGGTATGGAAGACAGAGTTCGTTTAATCGGTTATGTTGCTGATGAATTAATGCCCACATATTATCAACAATCAGAAATGTTTGTTTTACCATCGCTTTTCGAGCCTTTTGGAATGACAACTCAAGAGGCAATGGCATGCGGCAGACCTGTTGTAGCTTCAAAATTTGGCGGAATCAGAAATGTAATTAAATCAGGTGAAAACGGAATTCTTGTTGATCCTTCAAAACCTGAGGAATTTGCTGATGCAATGATAAATTTGATTAATAATAAAGACTTAAGTGAAAAAATTGGAATGCAGGCTTATAAAACCTGTCAGGAAGAATTTAGCTGGGAAGCCATAGCAGACAGGTTTTTAAAATTTTATTTAGATTTCTATTAGGATGAACGGAATACGATTGTGATACGATGAAGAAATGTTGAGATGATATTTATGGAATTGATTTAATGAGAAACTTTTAGCTTAGGTATGAAAAATATATATTCTGAATTAAATGAATTAATAAAATCCGGTAAAAATGCTGCCTTATGTGTTGTGATTGAAACCAAAGGTTCGACACCGCGTAAAGCCGGATCGAAAATGATAGTTCTCAGTGATAAAAGAACTTACGGAACTATCGGAGGAGGAAGCATTGAGTTCAATGTTATTGATAAAGCCATTGAAGTTATTAGGAATAATACACCACAAAAATATACTTTTAATTTAGAAAGCGACCTTGATATGACTTGTGGAGGTTATGTTGAAGTTTATATTGAACCTGTATTTCCTCTTCCGAAATTATTTATTTTTGGAGCAGGCCATGTTGGAAAAGCAGTTGCTGAATTTGCCTCAAAAACCGGATTTGAAATTACTTTGTTTGATGAAAGAGAGGGTATTTTTAATAATATTTCTTTAGAAAACATGAGATTTGTTCAGGGAAATTATTTTGAAGAAATTGAGTTAGCAAACTTTGATAATAATACTTTCATTGTTGTTACAACACCAAAACATGCTTACGATGAGGAAATAACGGCAATTTGTGCAAAAAAACCTCATACCTACCTCGGTATGATTGGAAGCAAAAGAAAAGTGGTAACAGCAAAAAAAGTTTTTCTTGAAGAGAGGCGACTCACGCCGGAAGAAATTCAATCTATCGACATGCCGATAGGTATTAAATTTGCTGCCCAAACTCCCGAAGAAATAGCCATAAGCATTGTGGCTAAATTAATTGATGTGAAAAATTCTGTGGAAAACAAGTAGTAAACCGCAAAGATCGCAAAGACACGCAAATTATTTTGCATTTTATTAGCGTTCTTTGAGGTAATTGAAACAAAAATTATGACGGAAAATGAAATTGGAAAAATAATAATTAATTATGCTTTTAAGGTGCACAAAGAATCATGTCCTGGATTATTTGAATCAACTTATGAGGTTTGTTTGCTATCTGAGCTTAGCGTTTTATTAGCGTTCTTTGCGGTTAAAAAAACTATAGCTATTGCCTGAAATAGGTTTTTAAACTGAAATCAAAAAAATGAAAATATTATAGTGAAAAACAATAGTAAGATAAGTTTTGTTTTAGATGAGAAAATTGTTGAGATAGATTTTTCTAAAAATCATGATCTTAAACCAACTACAACCGTCTTGAATTATCTACGATCGGTTCGGGGGCATAAAAGCGTAAAAGAAGGCTGTGCAGAAGGTGATTGTGGCGCATGTACTATAGCTATTACCGAGCTTGATGAAAACAACAAACTTTCGTATAAAAGCATTACAAGTTGCATTGTTTTTCTTCCAATGATTCATGGAAAACAATTGATCACCACAGAAAATCTGGCATGCAAACCTGCTAATTTCGAGCAGCTTCATCCTGTTCAGGAAGCCATTCTAAAACACCATGGTACACAATGCGGATATTGTTCTCCCGGAATGCTTATGTCGATGTTTGTTTTATATAAAAATCACCAAAATCCTTCAATTAAAACAATTGAGGATGCTTTAACCGGTAATTTATGCCGTTGCACCGGGTATAATTCAATCAGGAAAGCAGCTAAGGAAGCTTGTTCTCATTATAACAACGACCATTTCTCTGACAATGAAGGCAAAACAATTGAACTACTGAAAAGTATTAAAGAAAATAGTTCTGATCTTGAAATTGCAACTGAGCAACAAACTTATTTCAGGCCACTAACAATCAAAAAAGCTTTATTAATAAGAAAAGAATATCCCAAAGCAATTATAATTAACGGTGCTTCAGAAGTTGCTTTGCGTCAAACAAAAAATAATGAAAAGTTTAAAGAAATCCTTGATTTATCAGGACTTGATGAATTAAAACAAATCCGTTTTGAAAAAAGCTATTATCGAATAGGGGCAGGGGTTTCAATTGAGAAATTTAAGAATGCATTTATTACCGAAATTCCTGTAATCAATGAAGCTCTGAAAAATTTCGGTGCGTTACAATTACGAAATCTGGCAACTCTCGGTGGAAATATTGCAGCGGCTTCACCTATTGGCGATACTATACCTTTATTAATAGCCTTAAATGCAAAACTTTTATTACAAAATTCAGATACCGAAAGACTTATTAATATCTCTGATTTTATTAAATCATATCGAAAAACAAATATTGCTAAGGATGAAATTATTAGAGAAATTCTTATTCCTAAGCCAAATAAAAATATAAAATATAGATTCTATAAAATTTCAAAGCGTAAAGGACTTGACATCTCCACTGTTAGTGCTTGTTTTGGTTTAAAGCTTGATGAGGCTAATATTATTGAAGAAATTGTACTTGTTTTCGGAGGAATGGCCGAGATTGTCAAAAATGCTAAGAAAACCGAAGAATTTTTAATCGGAAAAAACTGGAATACTGATAATATTAAAAAGGCCGGTGAAATATTATATGATGAATTCAACCCGATCACAGATGCACGATCTGAAGCTGAGACACGAAGAATTGTAATTAAAAATTTGTTGATTAAATTTTGGTTGGATATAAATCAAAAAATATAAAATGTTTTTTTTGTCCCAAAAAAATGATAAATTTGCTATAAAATTAATAAAATGATAACATTTAATTTAAGCAACAATACAGAAGATAAGTTTCAAAGGTTACTTGAACTATATGATGGTAATTACGATGATCTCTTTAATGGACTGTTTAAATATAAGATCATGGAATTGAAACGAGGAATCCGTAATATTGAAATTGACTTTACATATTATGAAAAAAAATATGGAATATCAACCCAAACTTTTTATAAAAAATTTTCAAATGGTGAAATTAATGAACATAATGATGATTATTTTAAGTGGAGTGGAGAATTTGAGGTATGGCAAGAATTCAACAAAGAGCTTAAGCAAATAACATGATTAATAGTTATTTTTCTAATATTGAGAATGTTTTAAATAATTGCGGTTTTATAGAACGAATAGAAATCAGCAAACAAATAATTAATGATACATTTGGAATTTTTAACGGTAAAGTGTTTTTTCACAATGGAATTCTAGATTTTCTGGAAGTTGTTAGAATATCCGAATACAATGAGCCAATAAAAAAAAAATATAAATACCATTTCAGAAAAAATGATGATTCAATTATTTTCAGATATGATAATATGCCTCATTATCCACATTTAAGCACTTTTCCCCATCACAAACATATTAAAGATAAGATTATAGAAAGCAAGGAACCTGAGTTGATTCTCATAATCAAAGAAATTAAAGACATAAAATCCGGAGAGTAAAAAACGTGGCACAAAAACAAATCATAGTCGTTGTGGCACGTTGTGCTTAACATCAAAATAATAAATATGTTTTAATGATATTGAAAATTTAGTACAACTGATTTGTTTACTTAATTAAATACTCTATAATATTTAACGCCTATGCCTCAAAAACTCCAACACGAAAGTGCAATCAAACACCTAACCGGAGAATCTATTTTCGTAAATGATATTGAAGTAAATAAAAGTTTACTCCATGGCCATATCGTAACAAGCCCGTATGCCCATGCAAAAATTATTTCCCGAAATTTCGAACATGCTAAAGCTTTTGATGGAATTCATGCAATACTTTCTTTTGAAGATATCCCTGGTATTAATCAAATGGGGCCTGTGATTCACGATGAACCTTGTCTTGCAACTGATAAAGTTGAATTTATCGGACAGGTGATTTGCCTGATAGCTGCCGAAACCAAAGAAATTGCACTCGAAGCTGAAAAGTTAATTGATATAGAATATGAACAGTTGCAGCCAATAGTAAAATTAGAAGAAGCAATTGAAAAGAATACACTAATCGCTGATCCGAGAAAAATTGAAACCGGTAATATTGAAAAGGTATTTGCTGAAGCTGAAAATATTATTGAAGGAGAATTGTTGACCGGAGCGCAGGAACATTGGTATCTTGAAACCCAGTCATGTCTTGCAATTCCCGAAGAGGGAAATGAATTAAAAATCTTTAGTTCAACTCAGCATCCTTCCGAAACACAAGCAATAGTTTCTGAAGTTCTTGGTGTGCCAAAAAATGCTATCAGGGTTGAAGTTACAAGATTGGGTGGAGCTTTTGGTGGAAAAGAAACACAGGCAAATCATTATGCTGCCTGGTCAGCATTACTTGCAAAGACTACCGGCCAGCCTGTAAAAATTCATCTTAGCAGGAAACAGGATCAGGCAATTACAGGAAAACGTCACAGGTTTTTATCAAAATATAAAATTGCATTCGGAAATGATGGAGTAATTAAAGCCTTTGATGTTGAATTGAATATGGATGCAGGTTCATCCATCGATTTATCCCTTGCAATTTTAGATCGCGCTATATTTCATGTTGATAATGCTTATTTTATTCCCAACTTAAGAGTTGTTGGAAAAGCCTATAAAACAAATTTGCCATCTAATACGGCTTTTCGCGGTTTTGGAGGACCACAGGGAATGGCTGTCATCGAAAATTGTATTGATTTAATTGCGAGATACCTGGATATTGATTCGGCTATAATCAGGAAAAGAAATTTTTATGGAATCAAAAAAAATAATATTACCCATTATGGCCAAAAAATTGAAAATAACCGTTTATTCAAATTATTTGATAAGTTAATAATTGATTCCGATTACAAAAACAGATACAATCAAGTTAATAAGTTTAACCTAAAAAACCAATTTATAAAAAGGGGAATAACTTTAACTCCCGTTAAATTTGGAATTTCTTTCACAACAAGTTTTTTGAATCAAGCGGGAGCATTGGTTAATATTTATACTGATGGAAGCGTTTTGATTAATCATGGAGGCATTGAGATGGGGCAGGGGCTTTTTACAAAAATTAATCAAATAGCTGCTGCCGAGTTAGGTATAAATATTAAGCAGATAAAATCTTCACCAACTGACACATCAAAAGTCCCAAATACATCGGCAACTGCTGCTTCTTCCGGTAGCGATTTAAATGGGATGGCGGTTAAAAATGCTGTTGAAAAACTTAAATCCCGCCTTGCTGAAATTGTTATTCGAGAATTTAATAAAGGAGAAAAACAAATTTCTCTAAAAGAAAATATTTGTTTTGAAGAAAATCATGTTTTTGATATAGAATTACCGGACAGGAAAATTTCTTTTAATAAATTAGTTTCTATTGCTTATTTAAATCGTATTAGTTTGAGTGCAACCGGTTTTTATAAAACTCCCGGAATTCATTATGATTCGAATGCAGGAAAAGGTAATCCTTTTCATTATTTTGCCTTTGGGATGTCAGTTTCCGAAGTTGAAATTGATATATTAACAGGCCATCACAAAATTCTTAGAACTGATATTTTGCATGATGTCGGAGATTCGTTGAATGAAGATATAGATATTGGGCAAATAGAAGGTGGTTTTATTCAGGGTGTTGGATGGTGTACCACTGAAGAAATAAAATGGAACAATAAAGGATTTCTATTAAACAATTCACCTGATACATATAAAATTCCAACAATTGCCGATATTCCTTTAGACTTTAGAGTGAACTTAATGCAAAAAATTCCAAATCCAAATACAATTCGTAAAAGTAAAGCTGTCGGAGAACCACCTTTTATGCTTTCCTTCTCAGTTTGGTTAGCAATAAAACATGCTATTTCTTCCATTGGTGATCATAAATTTGAACCTGAGTTTCGACTTCCTGCTACTAACGAATTGATATTGCGGTCTGTTGAAAAGATCAGAAAGAAAATAGAACACAGATGACACGGATTGCACGGATTTATACTGATATATTATTTGTGTTTAAACCTTTAATAATCATTAATTCTATTTTAGTTTGAACAGATTCATCATTATCACAGCAGGGCAGGGGCAAGGCAAAACAAACCTCTTGAAAGAAGTAATATCTATCTTGAAAAGTAATTCTATTAAATTAAAGGGCTTTTATGCCGAAGGTTATTGGGAAGATAACAAACGCTCGGGGTTTGATTTGGTTAATGTTTCTACAAATAAAAAAGTGAAATTCTGCACCACAAAAGTAATTCAAGACTGGAATAAAACATTTCATTATTATTTTAATCCTGAAGCAATTAAAATTGGAAATCAAATTCTAAATATTAACTTACTTTCTGATGTTGACTTAATAATTATTGATGAAATCGGGAAGATTGATTTAAGAGGAGAAATCTGGCATGACGCTTTTACTAATATTGTAAAGAATTCTGAGGTTCCGATTCTTTTTGTTGTAAGAAATACATTTTTGAAAGAAGTAATTGAATATTGGAATCTTAGAGATGTAAAAATTTTTGAAGCCGGAGTTCATAATTCAAAGGAAGTTATTGATGAAATTAAAAACAATCAATTAAAACTCTAAAATGATATATTTATTCATAGCGATTATAACATCAACTCTAATAATCATAACATTTCGAATATTTAAACATTTTAAAATTGTAATAGTACAGGCAATCACCATAAATTATTTTGTAGCTTCTTGCTTTGGTTTTCTTATTGATGGAGGTTTTAATGCACAAAATATTATTAATTCAAATTGGTTTCCTTTTGCAATAATGGTTGGTTTAACCTTGATAATTGCGTTTAATTTTTTTGCATTATCTGCTCAAAAAGCCGGAGTTGCAGTAACTGCAATTTCAAGTCGAATGTCGGTAGTAATACCTGTTATTCTTGGCTTTATATTATTTGGAGATAGTAGTAATTTGATTAAAATCTCAGGTATAATACTAGCGTTAATTGCCTTTTATCTGACTTTTAAAAAGAAAGAAAAAATCAGTCTTAAAAAGAAATATTTTTTTCTACCACTTCTACTATTTCTTGCCGTTGGAGCTAATGATTCATTAATAAAATTTACAGAACATTTTTATATTGAGGGTGATTTTGTAAAATTTTTAGCCACAGCGTTTTTCTTTGCATTGGTTTTTGGTTTGTTTGTGTTAGGTTTTAAAATTAAAAAGCAAAAATTTGCAATTAAAAATATTATTGCCGGTATTATTCTTGGATTACTTAATTGGTGGTCAACACTATATTTTATTAAAGGCCTTGATGCTTTCGAGGTTTCTGTTTTTATCCCAATTTATAATGTAAGTGTAGTTGCCCTTTCCGCTATTGTTGGATCCATTGTCTTTAAAGAAAAACTTCGATTTATTAATTGGATAGGGATTCTATTGGCAATTAGCGCAATTGCCATGATTTCATTGTCATAGCAAGTAAATCTCATACATTTATTCTGAAAGGGTCTAAGACCTCATCATTTCAATAAAACTTAATCAGCACTAATCTTTGTCAATATATTTTTAATTTCGGGGTCTTAGACCCCATATCTGAATGGTTCCGATATCAATCCTCAGTTTTTACAAACATTCTTCCGTTATAATCAATACGATTGAAGAGCATTTTAATGTTTTTTTCTTCAAAATATTGATCGACAGCTTCACGAGAGCCTTGCCAAAAACCATAATCATCAACAATTAATACTCCGTTTTTACTGAGTAATGGAAATAAATGTACGAGTTCATGATAAGTTGATTCATACCAATCGGTATCAAGGTGAAGTAAAGAGATTTTTTTTGGTATAGTTCCCGGAATCGTATCTTCAACCTTTCCTTTAACAAACTCTATTTTATCTTCAGGATAACCGGTACTTAGTAAATTAGATTTCACTTCCTCAATTGGAGAATAACACCATGTATTATGCGTTTCGGTTTGACGGCTTTCCCAATCTTTTAAAGCTTTTTGTTGAAATCCATGATAGAGATCCTTATCGGTTGGTTTACTCATACCCTCGTAAGTATCATATAAATACAGCTTTTTGTCAAATAGTTTTTTTTCGGCAAGCATATCGGCACTTAGCATGCTGCTTCCACCTTTCCAAACTCCGCATTCAACAATATCGCCCTCAATATTATTGTCAATAACATATTTAGTTGCATGATACAGAGCATACATCCTAAATAAACCGGTCATTGTAAAATGTTTATCCTTTTCATAATATTTCAGAAAATCTTTTTCTACAATATCACCAGGTAACTCATCGAACTTTACAAGATTATAGCCTAAACGAATAAGAATTTTTTGAATATATTTCAGCATAGCTTTTGATATTTTATAAAATAAGTAACAAAGATAAGTTTTATTTGTACATTGTTTCAAAAATTTTTACATATTTCCGTATTTTAATGTCTTTTTATAAATTCTTTTTTTATTATAAGTTGAAGGTTGAAATAAATATTCCTTTCCTTTTAGAAAGAATTTAATAACTAATTTCAAAAAACCAATAAAATAAGACTTAGATACAACGAAAAGATTATTTTTACTGTCTAATGTAAATAATGTAAACTACTTTTAAAATAAACCAAAAAAAATATTAATATGAAATCATTTTTTTACAAGTTTTTATTCCTTTTCTTAATCGGAATATTTCAGTTATCATCAAATGCACAAGTAGTCATAAATGAGTACTCTGCATCAAATCTTTCTACTATCACTGATAATTATTCATCTTATGAAGACTGGGTTGAGTTATATAATACAGGTCTTACGGCAGTTGATCTTAGTGGATATTATCTAAGTGATAAACGGACTGATCCTACAAAATGGTACTTTCCGGACGGTACAACTATACAATCCGGTGCCTATTTAAAGATTTGGATTTCCGGTAGAAATGTCTTTTCGGGAAATAATTATCATACTAATTTCAAGCTAACTCAAACTAAAACAACACCGGAATTTATTGTGTTTTCAAATCCTGACGGAACTCTTATTGAAGAACATGAGCTTATTATTACACAAAAAGATCATTCGAGAGGCCGGGTAGTAAATGGCAGCAACAATTGGGGGATTTTCACTAACCCGACTCCGGGTACTTCAAATAATAATCAGACAGCTTATACACGTTATGCTGAAAAACCTGTGATGGATAAAGTTGCAGGATACCATCCTTCTGCAATTACCGTTACCATTACTTGCAATGAGTTCAATTCAGAAATACATTATACTACTGATGGGTCAGAACCTACATCATCCTCACAAACTTACAATTTTCCTATAAACGTTACGGAAACAACGATAATTAACGCTCGTACAATAAGTAATGACCCCAATGTTTTACCGGGATTAATAGATTTCAACACATATTTTATAGGAGTTACTCATGAATTGGCGGTTATGTCAACTTCTGCAGCACAATTAGATAATTTACTTAATGGAAATCAATGGTTAAAACCTTTCGGTACATTTGAATATTTTAATGAAGAAGGGGAGAGGACAACCTTTGGATACGGAGAATTTAACGAACATGGGCAGGATTCATGGGTACATGATCAAAGAAGTGTCGACTATATTACCCGTGATGAATGTGGTTATAATTACGCAATTCGTGAACCAATGATACCATTAACCGACCGTGATGAATTTCAAAGAGTAATTCTTAGGGCAGCGGGTGATGATAATTACCCCGGTATTGACACAAGTGCACTTTTAAGAGACTTTTTTGTTCAAAATACTGCCTGTAGAGAAAATATGCATCTTGATGTGAGAAAAGGAGAAAAAGGTTTGCTTTATGTAAATGGCATATTTTGGGGGGTTTATGGTTATCGTGAAAAAGTAAGTGACCATGACTTCACGAATTATTATTATAACCAGGGGAAATACGATATATATTATCTTAAGTTGTGGGGAGGAAGTTGGGCCGAATACGGGGGCCAGGCTGCATGGGATGATTGGAATGCCCTCCATAATTTTGCCAAGAATAATGATATGAGTAATCAGGAGAATTATGAATATGTAATATCAAAACTTGATTATAAAAGCCTGGTTGATTACGTGATTATTAATTCATTTGTTGTTTGCTCTGATTGGATCAATTGGAATGTAGGTTGGTGGAGAGGAACAAATCCCGAAGGAGGCCACCAGAAATGGGGTTATGTTTTATGGGATGAAGATGCAACTTTTGCTCATTATATTAATTATACGGGTGTACCCGGTATAAGTCCGTACGTACCTCCTTGTTTTCCTGAGGGTTTATCTTCCGATCCGGAAGAACATATTGTTCTTCTTAACAGATTAAGAAATAATGCGGAATTTTCTCAGTATTACATTTCAAGATATATTGATCTTTATAATACTGCATTCCAGCCCGCCAGAATGATAGAATATTTGGATGAAATTGAAGATAAAATGCTTCCCGAAATGCAAAACCATGTTAACCGATGGGGAGGAACAGTTACTGAATGGCGCAGTAATGTGCAAAAAATCAGGAATTTTATTACTAACCGACATGGATATTTTCCTGAAGGATTAATTGATTGTTATGATATTACCGGCCCTTATCCAATTACTGTAAATATTGAGCCTGCGGATGCAGGAATAGTACAACTAAATTCATTGGTTCTGGAAGAATACCCATGGGATGGAAATTATTTTGGAGGAATTGATATAAAATTAAAAGCAATATCCAATAATCCGTATTTCGAATTTGATCAATGGGTGCTTGAAAATCATACTGTTTTTCCTTTTAGCACCAGTACTGAAGTTGTATTGGATTTAAATCAGTCTGATAATATTGTTGCCCTTTTCAAACCACGGATTTTAACCGATTCCTTAGTAATAAATGAAATAAACTATCATTCGGCTGATGATTTCAATCCGGGCGATTGGGTGGAGATATTTAATCCAATGCCAACTGAAATGGATATAACAAACTGGGAATTTAAAGATGAAGATGATGAACATATTTTTACATTTCCCGAAAATACTGTAATTGAACCTTATGGGTTCTTGGTTTTGTGTTTTGATACAGTAGCTTTTAAAGCTAATTTTCCTGATGTTAACAATTTTATTGGTGAGATGAATTTTGGTTTCAGTGGGGGAGGAGAACTCCTCAGATTATATGATCCAACCGGATATCTTGTTGATTTTGTTGAATATGATGATAATGATCCCTGGCCAACCGAACCGGATGGTAATGGGCCTACACTCGAATTAATTAATGCACATCTTGATAATGCACTTCCCGAAAGTTGGGCAGCTTCAGAAGCCCACGGCACACCGGGAGCAGTTAATAGTGTTCATGTTATTTTCTTTGCTGATTTTGAAGCCGAACCATTATTTGGAATTCCTCCTTTAACAGTTCAGTTTACTGATCTTTCAGAATCGCAAACCCCAATAACTTCATGGCAATGGGATTTTGATAATGATGGAACAATTGATTCATATGAACAGAATCCTGAATGGATTTACAACGAAAACGGAAATTATTCTGTTGCATTAACTATTAGTGACGGAGACCTACAGGATACAAAAGTGAAAATAAATTATATTTTAGTTGAAACAAGTGAGCAGCAAATTACATTAAACTACGGATATAGTTTTGTTTCAAGCCGAATAGTTCACACTAATCCTGATATGCTTGTGGTACTGCAAAGTGTTTTAAATGATGATCTTGGTTTTGTCAGAAACTCTAATGGAGAAACTTTATTGAAAATTGGTCCAATTTGGGTTAATGGAATAGGTGACTGGAGTACAACTGAAGGTTATCTTTTTAAAATGAATGCTGAAAACCAGGTGAATTTTGAAGGTGGTTTGATGGACCCAACAACACCTATAGTTTTACATGAAGGATATCAGTTTGTTAGCTACCTTCCTGAGAATGCCGGAGATGCGATTATGGTTTTCGAAAGTATTTTAAATGATAATTTGCATTATATCAGAAATTCTAATGCTGATGTTTTAAGAAAGATAGGCCCGAATTGGGTTAATGGCATTGGAGATGCCCTGCCTGGTGAAGGTTATTTAATTAAAATGTATTCTGATGATGTTTTGATTTATAATGCCCCTGAAAGTACAAAAACAATTAGTTCTAATAAACCTTTACCGGTTCATTTTAATTTTGACGGGGGAAATCCTGCCGATCCTGTTTATTCAATTTATCTCGAAGGTCTTGACAGAGGCGATGAAGTAGCTATCTTTGATAATAATATTATCGTTGGTTATGGAAAAGTGAATTCTGATAAAAGAATGCAAAATTGTATTGCTGTTTTCAGTACTTTGAATATTAAAACGGGATACGTTTCGGGTAATAATTTATCAATAAAAGTTTGGGATAGTGAACTTAAAAAAGAAGTTCCTGTAAATATTGAATATTTAAATCCGTATGGAGATGCATGGTCGGAGAACACTTTTCCGGTCGATGATGGTGAATATAGTATAATCAATATCACAAAAAACATTGTGAACGAAAACACGGTAAGTAAAATAAATATATTCCCAAATCCTGCAAATAACCTTATCAACATAATTTCCAATGAAATCATGAATAAAGTTGAACTATTTAATTCATCCGGAAAAAGTATGATTATAAGTATTGAGAATTCCGATAAAATTCAGATGAATGTCTCAAATTTGAAACCCGGTTTATATTTTATAAGTATTCAAACACCTTCAAAACGAATTATCGAAAAACTTACGATAAAATAGAAAATTAGATATTATAGATAAAAAATCCCGAGCCTGAATATTCAGGGCTTGGGATTTTTTTTATGATTTTATTTGTTAATGAATACCTGGTTTTATTGACCTAATAGTCTCTCAATCATTTCCAAAAGCATATCTTTATTTATAGGTTTCGAAATATAATCATCACATCCTGATTCAAGTGCATTTTCGCGGTCACCTCTCAGGGCATAAGCTGTTTGTGCAATAATTACTACATCTTTGTTGAATTCCCTGATTTTCCTGGTAGCTTCATATCCATTCATTTCCGGCATTTGAATATCCATTAATATAAGGTCAAGGTCAGGATTGTTTTGGCATATCTTAACTGTATCATTTCCGGTTTTAGTATGCAGAATTTCTTTGCTAATATTTTTCATTATTATACTTAGGTGTAAATCTGCTGATTCTACATCTTCAGCTATAAGTACTTTTAGATCGCTCAATTCATTATCTTTCTTAATGTCGGCCGTTTTACCTTTATTTAAAACATTTACCATGGTTTTACCGGTATAAGGAAGGGTAAAATAAAAAGTGCTTCCTTGCCCTTCCCAATTCTTATCATTATTGTTTTCCATGCCTACCTGTCCACCCAGCTTTTCGATAATACGGCGTACAATTGATAAACCTAATCCATGCCCTTCGGTTTTAACCTGTTCGAGACGCTCAAATTTGTTATATAATAGTTTCTGATTTTCGCTAGAAATACCAGGGCCATTATCTCTAATCCAAAAACGGATCATTCCTTCGGACGATTTATTCTTATCTTCGACTTTTGTTCCAATTTCAATGCTTGGCGGGGTACCACCGTATTTAATGGCATTGCTTAAAAAGTTTATCCATACCTCTTCTACCCAGGGTGCATAACCTAAAGCTACAGGCCAAACATCAGGTATAATTATTTCTGTATTGGTCTTTTTTATCAATAAGGTTAAACGGCTTATCGTTTCTGCAACAATATCGCTCATATTTAATTCTTCAGACTTAGTTTCGGTTTTACGCAAATTTGCCAATAGGAGCAGGCTATCAATAATTTGCTTCATTTTTTTGCCACCATTAAGTAATGCGCCAATGTATTCTTTTATTTCAACTTGAGGGAGTTTGGTATAATTCTCATTTAAAAGTGAAGAAAAACCCATTATATTCCCTAGTGGGTTTTTCAGGTCATGGGCAACAGTATGCGCAAAAGCATCTAAATCTTCGTTACGTTCCTGAAGCTGTTGGGTGTGCTGTTGCAGAGCTTGTTCTGCTTTTTTGCGATCGGTAATATCATGAAAAATGCCAAAACAACCAATCACATTACCATCTTTATCAAATTTGGGTGATACTGTATTCAATAAATGCCGTTCCTTACCATCAGGTCGAATTATTGAAAATTCATAAGTGCTGTTTTTCCCTTGTTTTCTTGCTGTTGTACGAGTGTGAATTATTTTAAATGTTTCGGGTGTTGTAAACTCATTCAAATTTCTTTTTATAAGTTTATTAGGAGGAACACCGAAAATCTTTTCAGCAGCAGGATTACAATGAATGATATTTTCTTCAAGATCAACAGTTAAAACACCTTCTCCAATATTTTCAAATAAATTACGATATTTTTCTTCACTTTCTTTCAAGGTTTCTTCAACCACTTTCCGTTCTATTGTGTTAGCAATAATAGCTTTGCATAAATTAAAACTATCAATCATTTCAGGTGTCCACTCAGTTTGTTTTACTGTTGAATCAAAACCTATGTATCCAATAAATTTATTTCCAACTATCATTGGTAAATTAATGAAGGATTTTATTTCCAATAAATTCAGGATATCCAACATTGACTTGTTTTCCGGTACAGGTTCTAAATCAACAATATTCAACTGAACAATTTCGTTTCTTTTCAAAGTAACGACAAAATCCACAAAATCATCTACATTTATGCCGTCTAATATCCCCTTATGTGCAATAACATTATCGTCACACCATTCATGGGTTAGCTCAAGTCTTTTCTTGTCAGGTGAAAGTAAAAATACATATGCACGTTCAACATTGTTAAATTGTGTTGTTAATTTCAATAATTCTGTGATGGTTTCATCAATTCTGCTGCTTTTAATATTGATAAAGTCAGTTGATAATTTGCTTGTAAAACGGATAAAATCAAGACGTTTTTGTAATAATATTGCATTTTCTTTTTGCTTTGTTATATCTTTTACTGAAGCAATTCGTACTTTTTTTCCTTTAAAATCATACATTCGCCCGTGAATTTCGACATGTAATTTTGTGCCGTTTTTGCGTTGAGCAATTGCATCGTAAGGTTTTTCATAATTTGAAAGCATATTATTTTTCACAAACTCTTTACTTTCATCGGCAATTAAGTCAGTAGCAAACATACCTTTCAATTCATTATAAGAATAGCCGGTCATATTATTTGCTGCTTCGCTTGCATCAACAATAAAACCATTTTCGGTAATAAAAATTGCCTCGTAAGTAGCTTCCGAGAAGGCTTTGAAGCGGTTTTCGCTTTCTTTCAGGGCTTTTTCAGCCAGTTTATACCCTGTGATGTCTGTCATAATACCAAGTATCGCATTTTCTCCTTTAACGGTAATTAACTTAGTGTTAAGAATCGTTACAACTCTTTTGCCTGATTTTGTCCTTATTGAGAACTCACATGGTGGAACATCTTTTCCTTTCAAATGTGTTTCGAAATTTGATTGTATTTGTTCTAAGTAATCGGATTGTATCAATATTCTGAAATCAAAATCATGGGAATAGAATTCATCTATGGTGTAACCGGTAATATCTTCGCATACTTTATTTGCATAAATGACTTTACCACCTTGATTTATAAAGATCATATTAGGGGAATTTTCCGCAAGATTTCTAAATTTCTCATTACTTTCCAGCAGTACATCCTCTGCATGCTTGCGTTTGGTGATGTCTAAAGTTATTCCCCTTATTCCTGTTAGTTTTCCTTTACTGATAATTGGAGAGCTGAATATTAAAATCGGGATCCGGGTACCATCTTTCTTCAAGCCCGTGTATTCATGATCCTCAAAAGACTCACCTGAGAGTATCTTTTTTAAGTTCCCATATATCCGTTTTCTATCTTCCGGTACGATCAAATCAGATATCCCAATTCCTTCATACATATCCTCTCTTGTGTAGTTGAACATTTCAAAACCGGCATGGTTTGTATAGATGAAATTCCCTTTCAGATCAGTTTCCCAGATAGGTTGAGGTATAAGCTCTGCCATTTCTTTGAACCGCAATTGGCTCTCCTGAACCTTTTCCTCCACCTGCTTGCGATAAAGAGCATTTCCAATTAGATTTCCAACAAGTCTCAGGAGAGCTATCTCTTCCTGCTTCCAGATACGTTTAAAACGGACAGCATCAAATCCGATAAAACCAAGTAGGATATTTGTAACGGAAATAGGTACAACCACCAGTGATTGAATATCCTGTGCTTCTAAAATTTCTTGTTCCGCTTTCCAGCTTTCAGGCAAATCTGCTACTGAAGGGATATGAATATCCTCGAAAGCTTCCAACTGTTCCATCCAGGCCGGAATAGTAGAGAAGGGAATACACTGCAAATGCATTATTTGAGGTTCTATTCCTTCCGCGCACCATTCATTGGTATTGCTTACAACCATCTGCTCATGATAATGTTGAAAAACATACGCCCTGTCAACCTCAAGGAATTTTCCGAGTTGAGCCAATCCGGAATCTATAACACTATCAAATTTCTCTGCTACACAGCCAACAAATTGTGTTGATAAATTTTGGATGATGTGTTCTAATTCATTAGTACTTTTTTTAACTTTTTCATCGAATGGTTTTCCTGTTGATTGCAATTTATCTTCAGCTTCTTTAATTCTCAGCATTACATTTATCAGTGCCGAAAGTTCTACTGGATCGATAGGCTTTGATAAGAATGCATCTGCGCTACTTTTATGACTTTTTACGCTACTTTCTTTATTGGTTTTATTAGCCTTGAGTATGATTACAGGAATATGCTTTGTAAATTCGTTATTCTTGAGTTTTTCAGAAATATCATATCCATCCATTCCAGGAATACTGATATCTAAAAGGATGGTATCGGGTTGTTGTTCGATGGCAATTATTATTCCTTCTTCTCCCGTTTGTGAAGTTAATACCCGGCAATCAGGAAATTTATTATTGAGTACTACTTCTATACTTGTTAGATCTTTTTTGTTCTCGCAGATTGCAAGTATTTTTTTCATCACAATTTTTTTACCCCTGGAAACAGCAATTTTCTAAAATTTTCTCTGCTATTTCCATACTATTAACACCATACTTATTTAAAACAGTTTCAGTTTGTTAGTTAATTTCCATTAATAATTAATCAAAGATACAATGTTTATCCGGAAATTCAAAATAAAAATTCAATAAAATATTCATTTAAGCATTAAAGCTTATATCTCAGTATTTTGTATGATTTTATTTTAGTAGATCGCAAGTCATAAATTATTATTAAATTTTATAAACTCTCCTGAATTTTCAGAATTGAATATTAGGAGAAAAAGGGTAATGTGTTTCTGAAAATCACAAAATATATTCATCAATTACTTCAAGCAAATCAGGTTTCCTAATTGGTTTTGTTATATAATCATTAAATCCTGCAATTAAGGTTTTTTAGCGATCGCCTCCTAAGGCATAAGCTGTTTGAGCGATAACGGGTAAATCTTTTCTGAAACTTCTGATTTTCTTAAGGGCTTGATATCCATTTAATCCAGGCATTTTAATATCCATCAAAACTAAATCTATCGATGAGTTATTTCGACAAATCTCAATGGCTTCTTCTCCGCTACCTGCAGTAATAGTATCAGCTTTCTTTTTTAACATAAGTTTCAAAAGATGTGTGTTACTTATTACATCATCAACGATTAAAATGGTATTTCCTTTTTTTAATTTTTTAATTTCAGAAGTTTTATCAGCCTTGACTTCTATTTGTTTTTCTTTTTTTAATATTTGTTCAAAAAGTATCGTAAAATAAAATATCGAACCTTCGTTGGGTTTTGAATCAACCCATATTTCACCTCCTAATAGATTTACAAAAGCTTTTGATATTGATAATCCCAAACCTGTGCCATCATGTTGCATAATATTTGAATCATTAGCTTGCATAAATCGCTCAAAAACAATTTCCTTGTCCCTTTCTGATAGGCCAATACCGGTATCTTCAACATAAAATTGCAAATATTTCTTTTTATTATATTCTTCGATAGTATAACCGATTTTAATTTGACCTTCATTAGTGAATTTTATTGCATTGTTTACCAGATTAATTAATATTTGGCGTACTCTTATATCATCAGTTAAAAATATACATTCATTGTCATTAAGTGCTTTACTATATTGCAATTTTATATTACCATCTACAACTTTCGTGTTCTGTTTAAATGTATTGATAATATCATCAATCAACTTGTTTACAGAGCATTCTTTCGAATTGATATTCACTATTCCCGCTTCAAGTTTAGAGATGTCAATTATATCAGTAATTATTCCCATTAAATCTGCTCCACGCGAATTGATTATTTCCAAATATTCTATTCGTTCGCTATGAGAAATAGTTTCATCATAAAGTAGTTGAGAAAATCCCAGAATAGCATTCATAGGAGTTCTGATCTCATGGCTCATATTTGCCAGAAATGCAGATTTCAGGCGATCGGATTCCTGTGCTTTAATTGTAGCTATTTTTAAATTATTCTGAAGTTTTACATGCTCAGTTATATCGTTGATCATAATTAGGGTAGCCGGGTTATTTTTCCATTGCGTATGGGTTATACTAACCTCCCCATATCCAACTTCACCGTTTTTTCTTATTATTTCCAGTTCAGTTTTTGTTTCATAACCGAACATCATCCCAAAAGGTTCACCGATAAGTTCATCGGCCTTACGCATAAATATTTTTTCACCTGATTTATTAATAAAACGAAGAATTTCCTCATTATCAATAATAAAAATACCTGCATCACTTTTACCAACGATATTTTCAAAATTCTCTTTTGCCAAATTAATTTCATTTTGAAGATTATTTTTTTCAATGATTTCATCCCTTAATTTTCTGTTTAGTTCTTCTTCTCTGGTAATAAATCTTAAATACAATTTAATAGTTTGAATAAGAAAAGAAGGAGATACAGGCTTAATAAGATAATCAATTCCTCCGGCTTCTAAGGCTTTATCCATATCCAGTTTTTTCGGATCGTAAGCTGTAATAAATATTATTGTAGTTTCTTTATTTGGTTTTTGTTTTCTAATCCTTCGTGCTGTTTCCAATCCATCAATTCCCGGCATGCAAATATCAATTAGGATAATATCAAATTTACTTTCATTAGTAATTTTAAGAGCTTCAAAACCAGATATTACACTTGTTACCTCGCTGTCAAAGTTTGAACTAATTACGCCTTGAAAATAACTTCTAATAGTTGCATTATCATCAATAATAAGGATTTTGTTAACCATGATTTTGAATATTTAATTTTAGAAGTAATTTTTCTTTGTCAGGGATTTTTCCAATAACTCGTTTTGTCGATTCAGGAAGTTCTAAAATTAAAGTCGGAGAAGCTAATATTTTATCTTTTGATGCAAGTTCCGGGTTTTTTAAAATATCAATTATTTCAATAGAATAATTATCCTTTAACGCATCCTCAAATATTTCTTTAACATGTTTTAATGTTTCTACTGATCTATCAGTGCCATCAACCAAGTATATTTTAAATTTATATTCTGACATAATATTTGAATTTTCAATATTAATTAATTATCGCTTCTGTTATCTCCATAAGTTGCTCACTGTCCAATGGTTTATGAAGGACTTCGAAATTTAGGCCAATTTCAGCAGCTTTCTGAAGTTCTTTAAAAAACTCGTTGTGATAAGCAGTGAAGATATAAATTGGAATATCCTTGTTTATTTTTCGTAATTCCACTAAGGTTTCCAAACCATTCATTCCCGGCATTTTTAAATCCAAATATACCAATTCGAATTTTGAATTTATAAATTTCTCTATCCCTTTGTATCCAGATTCGGCAACTTCAATATTGAAATCGGTATCCTCGAATGTTAGGATAAACGATTGACGAATAGCACGATCATCATCAATTACTAATATGTTTTTTTTCATAAGTAACTAAATTTATTTAACAAAAATAATTATTTCTTTTCAAATTTTCTTCTATTTTTATTATATTAGTTTTATTCATTATAACGATATTTTACTTTTTTAAATTTACATTTCATGAACACTGAATTACAATAAATAATAACAGAATGACTATTGTAAGACCATTAAATCCATTCATTTCTTTTTATCAATATTAAGTTTTAACATAAACTCTGTCCCTGTATTTTCTTCTGTTTCAAAACTAATTTCTCCTTTATGATCTTCTATGATACCTTTACAAATTGATAAGCCAAGTCCTGTACCTTTATCAGTTTCTTTTGTTGTAAAAAATGCATCAAATATTTTTTTCTTGTTTTTTTCCTTGATACCCTCCCCGGTATCTTTTATTTTAACAATTATATGACTATCATTTGAAATAGTTTTTATTATAACATCTTTGGTTTCACTTTTTTCAAGAGCATCAACTGCATTGCCAATTATATTGAGCAAAACCTGTTGAATTTGGTTTGGGAGTACTTTTATTTCAGGTAAGTTTTCTTCAAAATCAAGTATTACTTTAATGTTATTCTTTGTAATCTTATAATCCAGTAAACGTAATACTTTATTTACTAAACCGGTAATATCTGTATTAATAAAATTCTTATTTTCGGTATCCTCCTGCCTGGTGAAAGTAAGTAAATTAGCAACAATTTCAGAACATCTTTTAGCCTCAAATTTTATATCGTTTATTACATCATAGATTTTGTTATCAGGTGATGTTTTTTTCTTGCAATAATCGGCAAAGTTCTGAATTCCCATTAAAGGATTGTTAAGCTCGTGAGCAACACCTGCTGCCAATGTGCCAACTGCTGAGGTTTTTTCTGATTGTATAAGTTGGCTGGTTTTGGAGCGAAGTTGTTGTTCAGCATTTTTACGAATTTGAATTTCATCAACCAGCTCCTGCGTCTTTTGTTTTACCTTCTGATCAAGAAGCTCATTAAAGCTATTTAGTTTTTTATTAGATTCTTCGAGAGCAGTATTCTTCTGGTTGGCTATTCTGTAAGTAGCTATTAAAAAGCTTAAAATTTTTCCAGGGTCAGAGTTGATTTTATATGTTGAATTATTAAGGGAAACTATCAATTCATTATCAGAAAATTCTATATGAGTTTGAGGTTCGTTTCCAAGAAATTCATTTAACTGTTTAATCAACTCTTCCTCATCAAAAGGTTTGGTATGAAATCCATCAGCACCGCACTCAAGTCCAAATATAACATTATTTATTTGAGATAGTGAAGTAAGAATAATAACCGGGATATCTTTAATTTTATCATTTTCTTTAATTTTTTTGCACAATTCGTAGCCATCCATTATTGGCATATTAACATCACTTATCACAAGATCCGGTATGTCATTTTCAATAAGTTTTAATGCTTCTAAACCATTTCTGCCATGGAGGACACTGTACCCATAGTTTTCCAGAGAAAATTGCAGTCTCATTGCCTGAGTAGGACTATCTTCTGCTATTACTATTTTCTTCTTATTTTTCATGATTAGTTTGTTTCAATTTTCATATTTCACCTGTTTAAATTATACTTTTCAATATCAAATAACAGATCGGAAATATCGTCCGGATTTTGAATATATGTGGCACCACCCAACTTTATTGCTTCACCCGGCATTCCGTGAACCAATGAACTTGTTTTATCCTGAGCAATTGTAATAGCTCCGGCCTCCCTGAGCATTTTCAACTCATTAGCTCCATCTGTTCCCATTCCGGTTAAAATCATTGCTATTGTATCTTTTCCGTAACTCTTGGCAAGACTGCTGAAAAGATGTGCAACAGAAGGACATAAGTTGCCTGATTTAGTTGCGCATTCAAGAAGCCTGACTCTAAAATCAATTATTCCTAATTGATGATTATCGGGTGCAAAATATATATGTCCCGGTAATATGGTTTCTAAATCGCCTGCAATATGAATTGGAATAGATGAAAGGCGGCCCAACCAACTAACCAGGCCATCAAGAAAACCTTCCGTAATATGTTGAACTACTATGATAGGATAGGGGAATTGTCCTGTAATTTTTGAAAAAATTTGCTTTAAAACCTGAGGGCCACCAGATGAAACTCCAATGGCTACAATTTTTTTATTATTAAAGGATTTTTGTGATGGTAAACAATTTTGTAAAACGGGTTTTATGTTTGGTTTTCTTGCCTTTATCTGTCGTAATTTAATAACCTTAACTTCAGATAAACCTTTAACCAGGCTTATAAGTTTTTCTTTATTTTCTTGGTCGTTTGGATGGCCTATGCCATGTGGTTTTTCAATAACAATTAGTGCACCAACTGCTAATGCTTCCATTGTAATTTTTATTTCATGGGCATCTCTGCTACTTGTTATAATTATTATAGGCAAAGGAGTGGTTTCCATAATTCTTTTGGTTGCCTCCAAACCATTCATAACCGGCATATCAATATCCATTGTAATAACATCGGGTTTGTTGCTTTTAATAAAATCAATTGCTTGTTTCCCGTTGCTAACATTTCCTATAACTTTAATTTTTGGATCGGAATTAAGAATATATTCCAAATATTCACTAACTACTCTTGAATCTTCAACGATTAAAACTTTTATCATATCTTTTACATTTTGTTCTTATGTTTACAAAACATGTTTCTTTAAAATCTCTATCAGACTATCTTTTTTTACCGGTTTTGAAATATAATCATTACATCCTGCATTCATAGCTCTAAACCGTTCGTTAGCATTAGAATAAGCTGAATGGGCAATAATTATAATATCTTTGTTGAATTCACGGATTTGCTTAGTGGCCTCGTAACCATTCATTAAAGGCATTTTAACATCCATTAGTATAAAATCAATATCTTGATTTTTCCGACAAAGTTCTAGTGCTTCAATTCCGGTTTTAGCATGTAAAATTTCCCTGCTAATATTCTTAACTACTATTGATAGGTAAGCGTCAGTAGTCTCTTCATCTTCAGCAATTAATACTTTCATTCCTCCAATTTGATTTTCAATTATTTTCTCGGAGCTCTCATCAAACTCTGGTTGCTTTAAACCAATTTTGGAATCATAAGAAATAGTAAAATAAAACCGGGAACCTTTGCCTTCATCCGATTCAACCCAAATTCTTCCTCCTAACATTTCAATAAAAGCTTTTGAAATAGATAATCCCAGGCCTGCACCTTCGAAAACCATTTCGTCTTCAATATCAGCCTGAACAAATCGATCAAAAATAGCTTCCTGCCTGTTTTTGGGGATTCCAATGCCTGTATCTTTTACAAAAAACAAAAGACATCCATCTTTTTTCTTGTATCCAAATTCAATTATACCTTCAAGGGTAAATTTAATTGCATTGTTAATAAGGTTTGTCAGTATTGCGATGAATTTAATTTCATCTGTTTCAATAATTGATTCATCATCAGGTAAGGAATTGTAATAATGAAGTTGAATTCCTTTTGACTCGACTTCAGGTTTATAAAAATTATAAAGTTTTTCAATTTGCTTGTTAACATTAGTTTTTGATATTGATATTGTTGTTTGCTCCGACTCTATTAACGAAATATCCATAAGGTTATTAACCGTGTTTAGCATACGGTCACCACTTAATCTGATTATATCAACATATTCATTGAGTTGCTCACCTGTAAGCTCAGGTTCATCTAACAGGTAGGTAAAACCCAAAATGCTATTCATGGGAGTACGTATTTCATGACTCATGTTTTTTAAAAACGCTGTTTTCAAACGGTCGGATTCTTCGGCTTTTTCTTTAGCATTAATAAGTTCCACCTCTGTTTTCTTACGTTGGGTGATATCACGAGTATGTACAATTGCACCCGTAAAAGTTCCTCTATCATTATATAGTGCCGATACTTTTCGCCAAACAGGAAATACTGTTCCATCATTTCTGCATAAAAACACTTCAGCCTCCAAATATCCTTTTTTTTGCAGATCAATCAGCCTTTTCTCAAATTTATTTGTTGATTCTTTGTTTTCGAAAAAAGTCAGGTGTTTCCCAATAATTTCTTCTTTTTTATACCCCACCAATTCGCTTTCATACTCATTGCAGTTTATTATTATTCCTTTTGAATCAATATGAATAATACCATCGGGGGCATCGTTAAATAAGAAGCGATATTTTTTTTCAGATTCTTCCAGGGCAAATTGATACTGTTTCCTTTCAGTCACTTCTTTTAGCAGTTCATATGTCCTTTCTTTAACTTTTTCTTCAAGTGATTCATTTAAGATTCGTAAATCATTTTGAGCCTTTTCAAGTGCTTTGTTTTTTTGTAAAGCAGTTTCACAGGT
Organism: uncultured Bacteroidales bacterium; assembly: GCA_964462015.1. GTDB lineage: Bacteria > Bacteroidota > Bacteroidia > Bacteroidales > JAEINX01 > JAEINX01. The sequence continues at coordinate 50,308 of CAYWXI010000022.1, forward strand.
TGTAATTAAAAAGTCAGCAAGTTTTGTTGATTTGGAGTCAATTTTATAAAGGCATTCGCCATAAGTAATTCTTAAATCTCCTTTATAATATTCTGTTATTCCCTTAACATTTTTTGTAATTGCTTTTTCAATTTTTAATATCAGGTCATTTTCATCAAATGGTTTAATAATATAATTGTCGGCTCCGCATTCCAGGCCTTTTAAAATATCAGACAAATCGGAAAGTGATGTCAGGAGGATTACAGGTATTTTGTTTATTTTTGGATCTTTCTTAACATGTTTGGTCAGGTCGTATCCATCCATAACAGGCATTATAATATCACTAATAATTAAATCAGGATTTACTTCCCTGATAATTTCAAGTGCTTGTTTTCCATCTTTCCCACAATGCACATTATAATTGTTCTCTTCCAGTACAAATTGTAATCTTACAGCTTGAGTAGGGCTGTCTTCAGCAATTACAATTGTTTTATTTTCTTCCATTACTTGTTTTTTTCAAGTTACTATTTTTTAATTTCTATTTCACTTCTCAAATCATTCGTTCTAAAATTTCCAATAAATTACTTTGATCGAAACTGCTTTTCACAATATAGGCATTGGCTCCACAATCTATACCTTTTTCCCTGTCTTCTTTTTTAGAGAGTGAAGTAACCAACACTACCGGTATTTCAGATAAAACCTTATCTGAGCGAATTTTTTCAGTGAGGTCGAATCCATTCATACGGGGCATTTCAACATCAGATACAACTGCATCGAAAGTGTTTTCCTTGAGTTTAGTAAATCCATCTACTCCATCAATTGCTGTGGTAACCTTATACCCGGCAGTTTCTAAAATGTTTTTTAAAAGCATTCTGGATGTGATTGAATCCTCAACAACAATAATTGATTTTAATACTTCTGAAGTATCTTCTGATGATTTTTGTATTGTTATTGTTGTAGTTTGTTTTATAGCAGATTTTAATAAATCAGAAATATTTAATATCGGAACAACTTTTCCAGAGCCAAGCACAGTGGCACCTGATATATTCCTGATCCGCATAAGATGTTTATTGAAATTTTTTACCAGCACTTCCTGTTCATCTGTTATTTCATCAATTGCAAATCCGATTTGTTTATTGTTAATATTAAAGATTAATGCCAGCACATATTCCGAATCAGATTTTTTTATTGGTAATTTTAGAATATTACTTAGATTAACTAATGGAATAACCTGTCCGTTTATACAGATTGTTTCTTTATTCTCGATTGTTTTTACCTCTTCTATTTTTTCTCTTAGAACTCTTTCAATTTTTATTGTTGGTACAATAAATTCCTTTTCAGATGCTTTTATTAAAACACCTCTGAATGTTACCAGTGATAAAGGAAGTGTTATTTTAAATTCTGTGCCCAAATCTTTTTTCGATTCCACTAAAATTGAACCACCCAGGTGTTCAATTTTTTCCTTAACAATGGCTAAACCCAAACCTCTTCCCGAAATATCAGTAATTATGTCACTGGTTGAAATGCCTGATCTGAATATATATTGAAATAATTCCTTCTCTGAAACTTTTTCTATTTCTTCGTCAGAAAGTTTTTCATTCTTAGCATATAGATTTCTTAATTTTGTTATATTCAATCCCTCTCCATCATCTGAAATAATCACATAAATTTTGTTGTTTTCAAGTCTTTCGATATTAAATGTGATAATTCCTTTTTTTGCTTTATTTTTCGAAATTCTAATATCCGGCTTTTCAATACCGTAGTCAATTGAATTTCGTACAAGATGTATAAGTGGGTTTCGTATCTCTTCTAATATTCTGCGGTCAATTTCTATGTCATCACCAATTATTTTTAATTCAACTTCTTTTTCCATATCTTTTGAAAGGTCACGGACTGTTTTTGGGAAAATATCAAGAATAGTAGAAAAAGGAACTGTAATAATTTCTTTTACATCATCTAAAAGGGTTTCAATTTTAGCACCGGAGGAATATACTTCCTGACTTGAAAATTTTCTTAATTGTATTAGTTCATTCTCAAGTTTTTTAATATGAGATAATCCCCAATCATAAAATCGAATAATCTTAGAAATATCTTGATTTTCTTTTGATAAAATTTCTTGTTTCTCCTTCTTTTCAAGGATTTGTTTGATGTTTCTTACTATTGAAAAAACCTCAGAGGATTCCTTGTTCCAAATACTCAAATCATCCAGGATATTCTTTAGATTTTCGGTTTGTTGAATGGAAGATAACTTAAGTGAGAGCATTTCCTCAGCCTGAAATAACAATTTATCAAGTTTTTTTACTGAAACTCTGATTGTTTCGGTTGAAGTTTTTTTGGTTTTGGAAATCATTTCTTTTTTGAGCACATTAAAAGTTTCTTTTTCATTTTTTTGTGACACAACTTCGATTTTTTCTATCTCTTTTTCTTCATTTTTAATTGTCTCAGGATTATCTGATTTCTTTTTTTCCGTTTTTCTAATTTTTATTTCTTCAGGTTTTCCGGATTCAGCCAACGAAAGATTTAATAAAACATCCGATATCCGATCTCTTATTTCCTGGTTTATTCCACCCTCAGAATAGATTAAAATATCATTTAGAATATCTACAGTTTGATGTAATACATCAAAAACCTCAGGTGCCAGTGAAATCAGGGTGTTTTTTAGCGCAGATAATACACTTTCAAATGACTGACATACAGATCCAAATTCTGACAAGTTAACTGCACGGGAAGCACCTTTTAAACTATGTGCTTCTCTGAAAATTACTTCAATGAGTTCTGCTTTTCGTGAGTCAGGAGGATTCGTCTCAAGTTCAATCAAATCGGCTGACATACTTTTAATATTCTCCTCGGCCTCAGTTCTGAAAGTTGCAAGTAACTTTTTTAAAAATTCCTCATTTTTGTCCATGTTTTTCATTTATTTTGAAGTCATATACAATCTAAATATTATTCCCGAACGTTGTTTTAGCGTTGATGGGTAATTAGTTTTTAAAAGTAGAATGAGTTTTATAATTTGCATCTTTTAAAATTCTAATTAAGTTTATACTGTTTCATTATATTATTTAATTTTTCACCCAGATTATGTAGGCCATTAACAGAAGATTTAGTTTCATTGCTTGCTGCAACAATTTGTAAACTTGTTTCCTTAATAATTTCCATTTGAGTTGAAAGTTGAGTTGTTTCTTCTATATTTGAAGAAAGCCCATCAATTGATTTTCCGGCTTCAGTGGATAATATTAAGCCTGTTTGAACGGTTTTTTTACCCTCTTCAGTAGCCATAACTGCAGTACTAATTGACTTTTGAATGTCGTTTAAAACACTGCGCACTTGTTTGGTTGAATTTTTTGAGCGTTCAGCAAGATTTTTAATTTCCTGAGCAACTACAGCAAATCCTTTCCCATGTTCACCGGCTTTTGCAGCTTCAATAGCAGCATTAACAGCCAAAAGGTTGGATTGTTCGGCAATGTCATTTACAGTTGCAGTGATTTGGCCTATTGTTTGACTTAGTTCACTTAATTTGACCACAGTATCGGCTATGGATGCCATTTGATTTTGAATTTCATTCATACCACTTGTCATTTCTTTTACGGAATGTGTGCCATTTTCGGAAATGCTTACAGAATTTTGTCGCATTTTCTCTACCGTGACACTGGTTTCTTCAATTGAAGAAGCAGATTGTGATGCACTCATGGCAAGTTGTGAACTTGATGACATAATCTGGCTTGATGATGAAGAAATGACATTAATTCCTTCATTAATTGTATTAATTTGAAACCTCAGTTTTTCTACCATAGTTTTAAATGCAACCCCTATTACATCTTTATCAGATTGTGGTTTTATATTAACCGTAAGGTCACCATTTGAAATATAACCGGCAATTTTTGCCATTTCATTTAATGAATTTCTCATCATTATCACTGATCTTAGAACTCCAACCGATTGTTTAGAAATATCATCAATACTAAACTCAAGTTCCCCTTTTGATATCTTTGAAGTGATGTCTTCAATTTCTGTCGGATCACACCCAAGCTTTTTTATTACCATTTTGTTTATCATTACGTATCCTATAAGGCAGATAAATATCAATAATACCGTGAAAATTATAAGTATGAATAAATAGTTTATACTTTGTGCTTTGTATTTTTCAACAGTTTGTTTTGTTCGATCATCTAATAATGTGAAGAAATCATCAATTGGCTCCATGATTTTTACTTTTTCTTTATGATAATCTATTGAGTGCATTAAGTTTCGCGCTAATTCCAAATTTGGCTCACCTTTTATATTAAAGTTTCCTGAGCCATCATCAAATAATCCTTTAACCGCATTCATTGCAACTGTTTCGAGGTCAACCAGGCCATCTGAGTTATCATGCGATTCTTTTAATTTCAGAAATTCATCTTTTGTAATTCCTACCTGTTTAAATAATGTATCAAGAGGGATTTTTTCTCCGTCAGGACGAGGCTTTTTTCCGTCGAATGAAACATAATCCCAATAAATTTTTTCATATTGAATTGGGCGAGGTAATTTTCCATCTCGTATTGCAAGAATATCCCAATACATTTTTTCGTATTTTGGATTGCCCGTAACAACATAAGTACGTGCCAACCTTGTTAAATCATCAGAGCTTTGACGAAGTTCCTGAGCCCTTAAGTATGAACTAAATCGAATATCTTCACTATGTGATAATTTACGTTGATTATTAAATATAACAAAAATCATAATCAGGACAGCTATTGCCAGGATAGTTATTCCAAGAAAAACGAATAAAAATAGTTTTTTAATATTCATAATTATTTTTTTTTAACAGAATTAATTAATCAAAAACTTTATAATTATAAAACGTAGGCTATTTTGTTAATTTATACTGTTTCATTATTTTATTTAATTTTTCACCCAATTTATAGAGTTCATTTACAGAAGATTCAGTTTGTTTGGTTGCTGTAACGATTTGCAAACTTGCTTCCTTAATAATTTCCATTTGGGTTGAGAGTTGAGTTGTTTCCTCAATACTTGAGGAAAGTTCATCAATTGATTTCCCTGCCTCCGTTGATAATTTCAAGCCTGTTTCAACTGTTTTATTACCTTGTTCGGTGGCCATAACGGCAGTACTAATTGACTTTTGAATGTCGTTTAAAACACCGCGCACTTGTTTGGTTGAATTTTTTGAGCGTTCGGCAAGATTTTTAATTTCCTGAGCTACTACAGCAAATCCTTTCCCATGTTCACCGGCTTTTGCAGCTTCAATTGCAGCATTAACAGCCAAAAGGTTGGATTGTTCGGCAATGTCATTTACAGTTGCAGTGATTTGGCCTATTGTTTGACTTAGTTCACTTAATTTTACAACAGTATCGGCAATTGATGACATCTGACTTTGAATACCATTCATTCCTTTTGTCATTTCTATGACAGAATGAGTACCTTTTTCGGAAATACTTACAGAATTTTGTCTCATCCTTTCTACAGTAAAACTGGTTTCTTCAATAGAAGAAGCAGATTGTGCTGCACTCATAGCAAGTTGCGAACTTGATGACATTATCTCGCTTGATGATGAAGAAAGCACATTAATTCCTTCTTGGATTTCAATAATCTGCTGTTTAATATTTTTTGCCATAGTTTCCAAAGCTTTTCCCAATGAATCTTTTTCTGACCTTGGATTTATGGTTACAGTTAAGTCTCCATCAGCTATTTTCTCTGCAATATGAGTCATATCTAAAACAGATTTATTCATTTTGGAAAAAGACTGCATCATTGTTCCTATCTCATCTTTTCTGTTCAAATCCTCTGTAATATCTATTACTTCTCCATCAGCAGATTTATCGGCAATATCAGATATTCGGTGTATGGGTTTTGCAATTTTATTTGAAACTATTACTGCGGCAATGCCTACAATAATAACGGTGATAATAAATGCAAATATCATTGTAATGTTTAGTCGTGAAATCATTACAAAAGCCTCAGATTCATCAATCTCTGCAATAAGGCCAAATGGTACTCCCATAATAACTATATTTGAGTGAACTCCAAGTACTTTGTTACCGTTGGGCCCTATATATACATTGGGATTATGATCGCATTCAATTTGTCCTTTTATAGCATGAACTTTTTGCCATGCATCAGTTTGTTCAGTATTGATTGTTTTTTTTAGAAGTGTTGCTTCCTCATGCCGGGATAAATTTGATCTCATTTTTAAATCACTGCCAATGAGATATATTTCAACTGTTTTCTCAAGTCCGGAACTTTCCTGAACAATCTGGTTAATCTGCTCTATTGATACTTGAAATGCAATCACACCAATTTTATCACCGTATTCATCAACAATTAATGAAGTGATAAATCCACCGGGTTCATTATTGGATGGGGCATATATCTCAAAATCAGAGAATCCCGTTTTTCCTGATTGATAAGTGTTTCTACAGCTTTTTGCAAATTTAGTGTTTGAATATTTTCCATTATAAAGGTTTGTCCCTAAATCCGTTTCCTGAGCTACAGAAAAAAGAATGTCTCCTTCTTTTCCTATTAAAAAAATATCATAAAAACCGTATGCGTCTCGTACTCCCTTAAGTTCTTGACCATATTCATCATCAAGAATTACCCATCGGTAACTTTTCACAAAGTCATTTAGTGATTTACTGCTTTTTTTATATTCGTCATCCAATTTATTTAAAAAATCTACATTATGCACATTATTTGACTGTTCTTTTAAGTCTGTAAAAATTCGGTTAAAATAGAATTCGATGTATTCAGTTTTGGAAGATGATACTGCTGTTAGAAATGTTTTTGCATCTTCATGAATTGTGTTGTATGAATTAATATAATTAATAATACTGACAATTAGGAGTGGAACTAATGCTAGAGCAAGAAACCAGAAAAGAAGTGTACGTCCCAATCCACTTTTCATATTTAGTTTAAATATCTTTTGTTTTTTTAACAGTCTGTTTTTTTTCATTTTATCATTATTAAGTTCCAGGTGTTTATTTTTCAGTAATTTCTGTTGAAAAGCTTTCATCGGCAAATGCATCAATGTCAATGGCCTTTTTTAGAATTCCACCCTCAATGGCTAAATTCATTATTTGTCGAAGGCCTTCCTTATCCACATTCATATATCTATAATTTATTACATTCAAATCAGGAGATAAGCTTTGAATTATTGCTTCCTGATTATGTTCGGGAATGTGTTTTCGTATCATATTTGCAATTTCAATCATTGCTTCCCCACCTTCATTTCTCGCTTTTTCAATATCTTGTCCTGCTTTATGAATATAGTATATTACTTCTTCTAAAGCTTCTCTTTTATTATTGATACTTTCATCCGTAGCAATTGCAATACATTCAACATGCCCGTGAGGCCATTTAATTACATCTTTTGAATACCATGCAACATGCCCAAACCCTTGTGTCTCTACTACATCAGCCCAAGGTAAAGATTGTTCAAAAGATGCCGGAATTCCCCTGCTGTTTTTCATTTTTATAAAAGAAGGCGATTTGGGTGGAGGAACGGCAATTGCCATGACATCACCATCTTTATTTGATCGCATTGTTAATGTACTATTGTTATCACGCAGATATTTATAAAGAACAACAGTATGTGTTGCCAATAATGACGGAACACCACATTCAGTTGGCTTCCCAATATCGTTTTTTGCTTTAATAAAGGCATCTGCAACTTTTTTATCAGGTTTTCTTAGTGTACGATCCTTATGTAAATGTACATCATTATTTAATAAATCGTTAATTGCAAGAGCATTTCCATCGCGATGCATTAAACTTACCCAACGAAAATTCGGGTTTTCGGCAAACATATCTACAGCCATGGGACAAATAATATATGCCATATCCACTTCACCTGAATTAAAATAGGCTCTTAACAGAGGCCAGCTTTTCATTCTTTCAATCTGATAGTTTGCAAGTTTCATTTCGTCGTGATATTTTTCATATGCAACTATTCCTGCATAATGGTCAGCCAAAGGAATGTAAATGGCTTTAATGGTTTCCTGACTTTCTACAATATGCGTTATCATTACAAAAAATAAACACATAACTGGAAATTTGATAAGTTTTTTCATGGTTTTTTGAATTTAATTATTTTATTTATCTTGTAATTTATACTGTTCTAATACTTTTTTAAGTTTGTCTCCAAGCTTATATGATTCGTTTATTGACTCTTCCGTTTCTTTTATACTATCTGCAGTTTGAATACTTGATTCCTTAATATTTTCCATTGCTATAGTAATTTGATCCATTCCAAGAACTTGTTGCTGACTGGATGCAGCAATTTGTATAGATGTCTGAACGGCTTCATCAATACTTGAGGCAAGTGATCTGATTACTTCATTAGCTATTGATGAAAGCTCTAATCCTTCATCAACTGCTTTTCCACCTTGCTCAGTTGCCATAACCGCACTACTAATTGCTTTTTGGATATCAGTAAGAATAGATCGTATTTGAGTGGTTGATTCCTTTGAACGCTCAGCAAGATTTTTTATTTCCTGAGCCACAACCGCAAAACCTTTTCCATGTTCCCCTGCTTTTGCTGCTTCTATAGAAGCGTTTACAGCAAGCAGATTCGACTGCTCAGCAAGATCGTTTACTGAACCGGCAATTTCGCCAATTGATTGACTTTGTTCGCTTAAACGCACTACAATAGCTGCAATTGATTCCATTTGCTCCTTTATTCTATTCATACCTTCAATTGTTTCCATTATAGATTTTGTACCCTCATGTGAAACTTTAGTTGTTCTTTGGGCATTTTCGGATACTTGTGTTGCTTTTTGGTTAGAAACCTCAGCAGTCTGTTTAATTTCTGCCATTGTTGAAGTTGTTTCACTAACAGAAGTAGCTGTTTCGGAGGCTCCACCCGCAAGCTGAGATATTGAATCCATAATTGAACTCGTATATGATGTGAGAACATTCACTCCATCATTAATTTCAGAAATTTCTTTAAATAGCTTATCTGACATCAAGTTTATTCCCTTGATTAATACACCTATTTCATCTTTTCTGTTAACAATACTGATTTCTTCTGTCAAATCGCCTAATGCAATCCCCTTTGCTATTATTGATAATTTCCTGATTGGAAAGATAATAGTTCTTGTATAATAAATAATCAATAAAACGACTATAAAACAAGATATTATGGTAATCCAGATAATGGTTGCATTTGAACTATCGGCAAATTTTTTACCCATGCCATCACGTTCTTTAAGTAAATTCTTTTCTTCAGTTGCCATTTCTGAAAGTATTTCCCGAATGTTGTCCATTATTTGTTTTCCAAGGTCGCTAATAACAACTTTCCTGGCAGCTTCAAAACCGGAATTTCTGCGTAAGTTTATAGTTTGTTCAAGTTCGTTAATTTTTTCTTCAATCAATTCATTAAGCTTAATAATTCGAAGCTGCTGGTTATCATTATCGTCTGTTAAAGTTTTTAGTTCATTAATCTCATCAAGCAGCGCCTCGTGAGCTCTATTATAGGGTTCTAAGTAATTTTCAAAACCTGTTATAATATAGCCTCGTTGTCCGGTTTCAGCATCTTTTATATGGCCCAGAACTATTTCTATTTTTGTTAAAACTTTGTTTGAATGCTTAATCCTCTTAGTTTCGTCATATAATTGTTTTGTGTTCTGTATTGATATTATACTAACAATGATGAACATTATTAGTATTACAGCGAAACCTACAGCGATTTTAAATCCTATTGATAAATTTTTCATAATTATATTTCATTTAATAACTGATATATTACTATACTTCTTCATTGATAATTAGCTTATCGTTTAACAGGAATTTTTTTATATCCAAAACAATTAACCTGTCTTCAGTTACTCCATAGATAAAATCATCCCTTAGTTCGGTTATTGAGGTAATTTTTGATTGAAGTTTGTTTGAAGAAATCTTTTTACTACCTATTATTTCATCAATCAGAATTCCCAGTTCAATACCATCATGCTTAACAATAATAACTTTATTTAGGTTCGTAATTCCCTTTTCAGGTAGATTAAAGAGTTTTTTTAGTTCAACTACAGAAATAATTCTTCCGCGTACGTTGATAATACCAATAATAAAATCAGGAGTACATGGTAAAATTGTAATATCCTTAAGGGGAATAACTTCACATATAAAGGTTGAATCAATTAAATATTTCTCATCAGCAAGAATGAATTCCAGTCCTTCAATTATTTCATCTGATATGTCTTCTTTATTTATCTGGATTTTTAATAAATCTGCCCGCTCTTTAAGAATATTTACAATTTGAACGCTGCTTAAATCAGGTTTATTTGTGGTTTCTGTTTTCATTTTTATCCTTTTATCGTTTTAATAATTTCAGTTAACCTTCCAACCGTTAAACCATCAGATTCTGTCAATACATCGTCAGGTTTATAATTGGAAAGAATATTAAGCGCGTTATCAAAATATTTTTTACTTTCTTTTATTTTGCCATATTTAACCGAATAACTTCCTAGTAAATAATGTGCCAGCGTAAAATCAGGATTAAGAAAAAGAGTCTTATTTAGCGATATAATTGCATCTTCTTCTTTCCCTTGCTCGCTTTGTATAGTTGCTAACAGATAATGTGCAACCGGATCAAGTTTATAACTGGAAATAGATTTTTTACAAAGTTGCTCAGCCTCTTCTAACTTTCCTAAATTAGCTTTTATCCTTGCTAAAAGTAAGATATTTGATTCGCAAATTTCTTTATTATTACTTAAATTAAATGAAAGATTAGCTTCAGCCTCCTCAAATAATCCTTCTTTAAATAATTTAAAGTTTTTTTTATATTCTGAAAATCCTGCAGAATTACTTTTTTCTATTTGCTCTTCATTTGTTCTGAGAGAAGGAATTTTACTAATATCCCTGTCTTTGGTTTTTATTGTTTCTTTAGTTGGCTTTTCAATTTTCTCATTGACATTTTTTGAAGAGCGTTTTGTGGAAGGAAGTTTAATATTTGTCGGAATTTCCCTGTCAAATACTTTCTTTTCTTTTTTAGATTTCTTATAAATAGTTATCCCCTTATATCGATCACAACTAAATTTTGCTGAGATCAAAATTGAGGTTTCTACAGGGCTTACAATCAGAATACCATTGTTGGTAAGACACTTATGCATTCGGGATGTTGCCTCTCTTATACCATTGTTAGAAAAATAAATAAACACATTACGGCATAATATAATATCCACAGCATTTGTATTATTATTGATGGAAGGAAAGATATCTTTTGCGAGATTATGGTATGAAAAAGTTACCATGTTTTGAATCTCGGGATAGATTTGGAATTCATTTTTTTTGACTTCATTAAAATGATTTTTTATAAATGATTCCGGTAGTCTCCTAAATGACCATTTTGAATATACTCCTTTCCTTGCTTTTTCAAGAAACTCTGCATTGATATCAGTGGCAAGTATTGTGATATTCCAGCTCTTAATATCCGGAATGATTCTTTTAAGTATTATTGCAACAGAGTAGGGTTCTTCACCTGATGAACAACCGGCACTCCATATTCTTAAACTTTGAGTTTTTCCTCTGCGATTATTAATTAACTCCGGTAAATATTCATTTTCCAAATAATCCAACGCTTTTATTTCCCTAAAAAAGTAAGTCTCCCCAATTGTAAGGAAAGCAGCAAGTTTCTCGACATGATTTGGATCGACATTATTTTTTAAAATCCAGTTAATGAAATCATTGGTATTTTTAAAATTAAAATCGTTTTTTGCATGCACCATTTTTTTATAAAGTTCATTTTCACGACTTTCTGTAAAATTTAATCCTAAGTTGTTTAATAAATACTTTCTTAGTTCTATTAATGGTGGCTGTGACATTGTTTTTTGTTTTGTGCTCCGTGTATTAGGCCTCATGTTAATCTTAAACTCAAAACCTTAGATTATTTCATTTTTACCTGTTTATAAGTTTTACTTTTCTTTCTTATCGCATTAATTTTTTTCTTTTCAACAAGTTCCAGATTATCTTCCTTTTCTTTTTGCTTTTTAAGTGCAGCTTTTAGAAGACCTATTTCCTCAATTGTAAGAAATTGATCAAGGTCATGAATTAACACCATTCCATTATCTAATTTAATAATTCCTTCCACGTAATCAATTCCCAATAAAATCTTTTCGGAGTTGATTATTTCTTCCTCATATCTTTCAATCACTTCGCTAATTGAATCAACCCAAAGTGCTACAGTTCGCATAGAAGTTTCTGTAATAATAAGTAGATCTGATAATTTGATTTCTCTCTCCGGTAAAGTAAAAAGCTTCCTGACATTAACAACAGGTATTATCTTTCCGTGAAAATTAATAATACCTTTAATATAATCAGGAGCTTTTGGTAAGAATGTTATCTCAACGATCCGAACAACTCTTTCCACCGTAGGTAGGGATAAAGCAAATTGTTGATCATCCAGGCGAAATACAACAAGCTTTTTTTGTTTTTTAATTATTTCTTCCACAATTATCTTTTTATATGCTTGATAAAAAATAGTTTAATAATCTGATTTGCATTTTTTTTCTTTCACTTTAGATATGCTTAGGGAAATTTTATCAGTAGCTTTAAATAAAAGTGATTCATTGTTTGTTTTTTCATATTCATTCAATATTTCATTAATCTCATCAATATCGATAAGTAGAATTTCTTTTAATTTAGTATTTAATTTAATTTGTGATTTTTTACTAAGATCGATCTTTAGTTGAAGATCAGAAATCTTTTTTTCTAATTTTCTCTTGTCGTGATTCTCGTCTTCAAGTTTATAAACTTTATTACGGAGTTTTGCAAGCTCTATTATTAATTGTTCTTTTGTATGACTGTTCTTTAACATAAATACAATAATAGTTTAGTTTTTTTTATGTAAAAATATAATATAAAAATACGTTTGTCAATAGGTAATAAGATGATTTTTTTGTAGGTAGATTCCCTATAAAATGAATTATTCGATAATAAATTGCCCTAGAGGCATCATTCAATTGTAATTGATGGTCAAATGACTAAGGAATATCAATTAATCCAAATTTTATGGCATAATGAATTATTTCAGAATTCTTTTTCATTTCCATTTTATCAAGGATACGATAATAATGAGTACTAACGGTTTTTGGACTTATATACAATTCATTTGCAATTTCTTTTGTGACTTTCCCCTGAGCTATCAAACAAAATATTTGGTATTCTCTTTCGGATAGATAAAAATGTTTTGGTTTTTTAAAATCAGTTTCCAACACATTAGCCATTATTTCAGCAATTTCTGAACTAAAATACTTTCCACCTGAAAGAATTTTTTCAATTGCGAGGCCCAATTCTTCAGTTGCACTTGCTTTTGTGAGAAATCCGGAGGCTCCGGCCTTCATTGCACGAAAAATATATTGCTCATTATTAAAAATACTTAAAATCAATACTTTTGTTTGTGGTTTGGATTTTTTTATCTGTTCTAAAGCAAATAAACCTCCACCTTTGGGCATTGAAATATCTAAAATTATAAAATCGTAATCATTCTGGTTTACTTTTTGAATAACTTCATTAGCATCCTCTGCTTCGTCAATAGAATACGATTCCGAGATATCGCTAACTATTTGTTTAATTCCATTTCTTACAATTGGGTGATCATCGGCAATAAGTAGTTTCATTTGGTTTCAGGTTTGAGGTTTGAGGTTTTGGGTTTCGGGTTGCCTTAAACTCGAAACATCCAACCAACTATTTCTTATATTTTATTCCTTTATAATTCGTATCATTCAAATATTTAATGAATGAACCTATTTTCTTTCCAATTAATAATGTTTCGTCTCTCATACTTTCAAATATTTCCTTTGCAATATAGTTTCTATCATAGATTCGGTACAATTGGGAACGGAATTCCCCACATGAGCCTTTTGCAAAGGATAAAAACTGTCGGAATTCATTCTTTCCTCCCCGCTCAAATCCTTCAGCAATGTTATCCATTATTGATCCTGATGATGCATTTATTTGGTCACGAAGCTTATAATCATTCTGCAAAGCTGTTGTTGTAATAATATTATTTACTTCCTGACATAATTTTCTGGCCATTTTCCATATATCCAGATCCTCAAAATTAGTTATTGTTGCCATAATTTTTGGTTTGGGGTTTTTGGTTTGGGGTTTCGGTTTTTGGTTTGAGTTGGTTAAACCCGAAACTCAAAACCCGAAACCCGAAACCAAAAACTATAGCGGAATCCTGGTTGTTACAATCGTTCCTTTCTTATTGACACCGACAATTTCCACCTTACCTTTCCATATTTTTACTCTTTCTTTTATACCAATTAAACCAAAAGAAAAGCTGCTGGCAATATCATTTTTTGTAATTCCTTTTCCATTGTCTTGCACCCGTAAAATTAGCTCATCCTGTTTTTTTATTAAACTGACATCAACCTGAGTAGCACCGGAATGACGGTAAACATTTGTTAACACTTCCAATATTACCCTATACAATGTTGTTGATCGGTCGAAATCAATCTTTAAATCATTCGGTTCAAAAAATATAACACATTTTATTCCTGTACGTTTTTGAAATTCAATAAGTTCCCATCTAATTGTTGCTACAAATCCAAGGTCATCAAGCATTCCGGGCCTTAATCGCATTGAAATATCCTGAACCATTTGTACTCCTGAATCAATCATATTTTTCATTGAATCAAATTTATCATTTATTTGCATATTTATTTCCGGGATTTTCTTTTTTATCCATAATAAATCCATTTTCAGTATAGTAAGTAATTGACCTATACCATCATGGATTTCAGAGGCGATTCTTTTTTTTTCTTCTTCTACTTTTGTATCAAAATAAACAGTATAAGCTCTTAACTCTTCTTCTGATTTTAATAAAGCTTCTTCTGTCTTCTTACGCTCAGTGATATCTTCTGCTACTTTTATATAATTAGTTATTTTGCCATTGTTATCAAAAATTGGAGAAATTGAGGCATATTCCCAGAATAATTCTCCATTCCTTTTTTTATTCAGAAACTCTCCATGCCATTCCTTTCCTGAAGATAAAGTATTCCATAACTCTTTATATACTTTCTTTGGTTGTTTATCTGATTTCAGAATTCTCGGGTTTTGGCCTAATACTTCTTCGCTTTTATACCCTGTAAGTTCGCTGAACTTTGGATTCACATATTCCAGATTTCCATTTAAATCGGTGATTGCTATTACTGATGGACTTTGTTTAACTGCTGTGGAGAGTTTTAGATTATGTTTTTCAGCAATCTTACGTTTGGTAATATCCTCAAAAATTGTAGCAAAGTATTCTTCTTTAGGGCAATAGGCATAAACGGCAAACCATTTATCTAATTTTTCCGAATAGCTTTCGAAACGAGTTTCATCCCCTTTCTGATCAAGTTTGCCGTAACGGCCAATCCAATCAGCAGGATCATTTTCAATTCCGGGAAGGACTTGAGATACTGTATTACCTATGATATCCTCTCTTTTTAATCCTGTTAATTTTTCAAAACCATGGTTTATTTCAACGAATCTATAATCTAATGGTTTACCCTTTTTGTCTTTTATAATCTTATGGTATGCAAATCCATTTAGCATATTTTCAAATAATATCCGATATTTCTCTTCACTATCTTCCAATTTATTTTCCAAGTACTTTCGTTCAGTGATATCCTGAACTGTACCAATTGATCGAACCGCATTTCCTTCTTCATCATAATATGTTTTGCAGCGCTCATTTACATATTTTAAGGTTCCATCTTTTAACAGCAAGCGATGTACAATTTCGTAAGGGATTTTATTTTTAAGAGAATCAGTGTAAGCTTTGTCCACAAAAGCTATATCATCGGGATGAACATTCTTCAGAAATTCCTCATATGTGGCTTTGAATTGCCCTGGCTCTAAATCGAAAATTCTATAAACTTCATCCGACCAATAAAGAGTGTTTTTAGTTAAGTCTAATTCCCAACTTCCAATTTGTGCAATGTGCTGTGACTCTATCAATAATGCGTCTCTTTTCTTTAGAGCTTCTTCAGCTTGTATTCGCTCGGTGATGTCGAGTAATGTTCCTTCAATCATTGATGGATTTCCTTTTTCATCTTTGATAAGCCTGGAATTTACCTGGATTATAATCTTTTCTCCATCCTTCTTTCTTGCATTGACTAAGATATTCTTAATAAATCCTTTTTTAATGAATTCATTGATATAATTCTTCCTTTCAGCCGGATATTGCCAGAAATCCGATAGTTCAATTCCTACATTGTCCTTTTTTGGATCAAGTCCTAATATATTGATTAACTCGGTATTATAGACTTGGAGTTTGCCACCCAAAGTAGCAGAAAAGAATCCTGCCTTTAAATTCAGGATCATATCATGGTATTTTTCTACGTTTTCTTTAAGCGTTATTTCTTTTTTCGTATGCTCGGCTGCCGATTTCTCAAGCATTGAGATTTTACCCTTTAGCTGTTTGATCTCTATTAGAAGTTGCTCCTTGGTTTTATTGGTTTTTATCATGTCAAAATATTTTTGTTAAGCTGGTGAGCAGTTAAATGGTTTGATTACCTCCTGACTATTCAATTACATCTCACATATTCCAAATGATTTCATGCACTAATTTTCTTTTATCAGTTTTGATGTTTGTTGTTTTCTGTATTGTTATCTAAATAGCTTTTCAAATATTTTTATTATAATCCGGTATCCTTTAGAAAAAAGACTTTTACAATTATTAAAAAACCTCAACTAACAACATGTCAATTAAGGCTTTTTTTAAAACTAATCGAAATTTCATCTATTCATGCATAGCAAACAATGGAATATTTGCCTTGAACAGATCTGATTTTGTGATTTGTTGGTGTTTAAATAATCGTGAAAAGAAGTTGGTTTTATGTGAAATAAATGCGATTACATCAATTGAATTATTTTCAACAAAAGCATTGAGGTCATCTTCGAGGTTTTCACAGTCGATTATTTTACATGATAAACGGCCGGTTTCAATTTTAGCTTTGAAACCTTCCATTAGCTTATTCATGTCCTGTTCAGGATCAGTTTTTTTACCATCAAAATTGAAATGAACACATTTAATATTAATATTGAAATCATTAAAAATTCTGAAAAGTTTATTAATTTTATCAACATCGACATCACTAAATTCGGTGGAATACATCACATTTTTTATCTCCTGATATTCAGAAATTGGAGGGATTGCAAGAACCGGAACATTGGCACGATTCATAATTTTTCGTGAAACACTACCTGAAAAAAGGTCTTTTTTGCCTTTTCCACTACTTCCCATAATTATAAGATCGGGTTTGTATTCATCGCAAATTTGTTGAATCTCAAATTCAGCTTCACCCGGAACAATTGTATAGGTTACTTTTACTTCTTTAATATGTTCTTTGTGAATTTGATTTGATATTTTCGTCTGAATTTCTCTAATATCGTTTTTTGCAATAACTTCAATGTCATGCATAAGTTGCTCATTAAGCATGGTTCCCGTGTCAACAGAAGTAGGAAAGCTGCTATCTGTAACAATAATTTGGTCGAAGTAGGAATAAAATAAACGTATTTCGGAATTAAATTTTTTGGCAATTTCCAATGCATATTTGCAGGAAATTTCGGTGTGATCGGAAAAATCTACAGGAACTAAAATTTTCTTCATAACTGTTTCTTATTATTTTTTTTATAATTTAAATAAAATTCTTACTATATTTACTACAAATATATTGATTTTTTTCAAGGAAAGTAAAATTTTATATTTCCTTTTTATAGGAGATTACATTAAACTAAAATCCGGTATAAAACCCAATCATACCAACAACAAACCCAATCAAAATATTTATTGCTTTCATTGCGAAAAAACTTTTTCTTGATTCGGCAAGCAGGGGTATAGCTCCGTGTCCATCCTGCACAATGGAATTTGCAAGTAAAATACTAAATGGTATAGTACCGTCGGCAAATAGAAAAATGAAAATAAAATGAGGCCCTGATTGAGGAATAATCCCAACAAGGATTGCAATCAGCAATATTTTAATATGATTAGTTTTAATCCAATCTTCAATATTCAAATAATGATTAACAAAATTGAGGAATAGGAGTGTAGCAAAAGTCCAGAGAAATATTTTTAAAAAATGTTTTTTTATAATATGACCCCATAAATGCTCTTCGAGGAAATGATCATTAACCGTAATAATTATAAATAATGCAATCAGTGAAACGATTAGAAATGTTACGCTTATCCAATTCCAATCAGACCCATGGTCGTGATGGTGCGAATCGTGCTCATGTATTAATCCAAAATCATGATTATGACCAAAATCTCCTGTTAACAATCCAAAAATAAATAATAATAATCCTGCAATGAGTATTGCTCGCGGCATACTCATTTTTTTTAGCTGAGTAATTATTGTTTTATAATTAAAACAAATACAATCAGCCTCATCATCATGGATTTTCATGTGATTTTCAGGAAGTTTCATTAAGGTTTTGTTTTTCATAAAAATACTGATCATAAAACCGGTAAAAACTGCTATTCCGAAAATAATTAACGTAAGAAGAATTGTTGTTTTAGGTATTACCGAAATCATAAAGAACGCCTCATCTCCCGAAGTTGCGATCATAACTGTAACGAGAGCAGCAAAACTGAATATTTTATGAGCATATAACGATACTGCCGTGTATGCTCCAAGGCAGCCGGGAATTATTCCCAATAATGCGGCAAACACAATTTGAAGCCATCCTTTTTGTTTAAGTTGCTTGCTCCAACTTCCTCTTGTTTGAACATTGATATATTCAATTATTAACATCATTACCAGTACAAAACCGGTGATCATAATTGTGTTTTTTATTATTTCTGTTATAATGTGTATATCCATTGATTTTGATTTTAAAAATCAGCTAATTTAATAAGAACCTCCAAATAATAAAAATGATTGTAAACAGGAATTTGTGAAGTAATAAAAATCGGCAATAATAAATTGATTTAGGTTCTTATTTTATTCCAAATTTCCCATGACCTGTCAGCCTGATTATGAAACATTGAGAGTCCATTGATAGTGGTCGCACCTTGCTCTTTTGCTTTTTTCAAAAACCTTGTTTCCTGTGGATTGTAGATCATATCAAAAACCAGGTGTTCTTTTGTTAACAAATTATAGGGTATATCGGGAAGCTCGTTTGTGTTTGGAAACATACCTATAGGGGAGGCATTTATCAAAATTTTATGCTCGTCCAAAATGAATCGGTCTATTTGAGAAAAACTAATTTGGTTTGAAATCAGAGGGTTTCTTGAAACAAAACTCGCCCCGATTCCAAATTGGGTAAGGACATATTTTGCAGCTTTTGCAGCTCCTCCTTTTCCAATAATTAAGGCTTTTTTATGATAAGGTTTTATGAAGGGAGTTATAGCTTTCTTAAAACCATACACATCGGTGTTATAAGCTACTAATTTTGTTTTCTTATCAGTGCGAAATACTTTAATCAAATTGCTTGCTCCGATCAGTTGGGCATCTCTTTCTATTTCGTCAACATATTTTAATATTGATTCTTTATATGGAAATGTAATATTTAATCCACATAAATTTTGATTATCATTGATAATATCTTTAACAAGTTTTATATTTGAAATAGCAAAGGTTTTATATTCAGTATTTGCAATGTTGTTATTCTTGAATTTTTCATTAAAATAATTTTCAGAATAAGAATGTGTTAAAGGAAATCCTATTAATCCAAAAAGTTTCTTTTCCATAGCCCTAAATTTTCCCCATGATTTGCAACAAGGTCTTAAACAAAATAGATTCCTTATGTAATTCATCAAAAATAATAATTATTTATGACAATTGAATAAAATTTTCAATTGATTTGGATAGTTTGTAAAGTTAATGCTTTGAATTTATTGATGTTCTATAATTAATTAAATATTAGACATTAGTGACGCTATTTTTTTTTTCATTTTCGGCAGCCTTTTCTATAATCCAAATGCTTATAATCCCAACTACAATAAATACGATTGCTAACCAAAATTCAGTATTAATTGTTTCAGGCAATATTCTCTTGTAACCTGTAATAACAGCCTCTCCATCATTAAAAATCTTTGTACCTGATTTATCTAATAAATAAACAGGTTTTTGCCAGGGCCATAGAATACTAACCGATCCTAAGATAAAACCTGTAAGCAATGAAATTGTTTGATTTCGGTAATTTTTAAAGACCCATGATAAAATATGTGAAAATATAAGAAGTCCTCCAGCTGCACCTATCAAAACCGGGATCAGAATTTCGACATTTCTTTCATTAATTGCATCAATAGCAACTAATTGATAGTTGCCCATTATAAATAAAATAAATGAACCTGATAATCCTGGTAAAATCATACTACAGATTGCTGCAACTCCACAAATTATCAGGTAAAAGAAATTTTGATTTTCTGTGGCGGGATTTAATATTGAAACCAGAACAGCAACAGATGTACCTATTATAAATGAAATTATTACTGAAATTGTCCATTTACTGACAGTTCTGCCCACAAAAAACACAGATGCAAGAACTAATCCAAAAAAATATGCCCAAATATATACAGGATAGTTAGTGAAAAGATAATCGAATATTTTAGCCAGGCTAATAATAGCAATTAATACACCTACAAAAATTGAAATTAAAAAATACAAATCGGTGTATTTTATAAATTCTTTAATTTTTCCGGTGAAAAGTAATTTTATTGCATGAAAATTAAATGATTTAATTGAATTAATCAGGCGTTCAAAAATATTGGTAATTAGAGCAATTGTTCCCCCCGATACTCCAGGAATAACATTTGCAGCTCCCATTCCAATACCTTTTAAGATTAGAATTAAATATTTACTCATTTTTTTTTCTCTTTGAGGCTAAAATTTCAAGCCGCAAAAATAGAAAAAAAACAATAAGAATTACATATTTGTTTTATATTCTAACACTTCTTTAGAATATTTATCCTAAAATAATTGTAAAAAAAAATAATTCGAGTTGATAAAAAGTAATTAATTTCAATAAATGACACTTGATATTGTACCTAATAAATTAGTTCTTAATCCCTAACAATTTAACAATAAAACAATTTAGCAATTATCTTTTCTCTTTTTGAAGGAATTAATTATTTCTATAATTGTTGGATTTTCTTTTAGTTCGGGTTTGTAATAAAACAATTCCTCAAAACTTGAAAAATTCAATTCAAGTGCGTTTATTAGAATTTTATATGATTCCTTAATATTCTTCGACTCAAACAGATAAGATGATTTTCGATACAAAAGCGAGGCATTCTCAGGTTGCGATTCTATACCTTTATCAATTGCTTCAATTGCCCTTTCAATGCTATCTTGAGTTGCAATAGCCTCAGAATAATCAAGCCAAATTTCAGAATTTAAGGGATTGATTTCAATAACCTTAGCATAAGATTTTAGCGCTTCATCATAAAATTTATTTTGATATTGCAGATCACCGAGGTTATATAAATAATCAGCATTATTTTCATCTAATGCGATTGCTTTCTGCATATATTTTAAAGCTTTTTCGTATTGATTATTATCTTCGTAAATTATCCCGATGGCCATGAATGCATCAGGGAAATTATCACTTAACTTCGTAGCTTTGAAATAATATTTGAGGGCTAAATCGTTGTTATTTAGTTTTTCATAACATTCACCGATATAAAAAAATGTTAAGGCATCCTCTTCCTCGTATAAAAAGGTTTCATTGTAAGTATTTATGGCTTTTTCAAATTCTTTCAAATTAGCCAGGGAATTTGCTTTATTAAAATATGCCGATGAAAAATTATCCTCAATAGCAATAGCAAAATCATAAGCATAAATGGCTTTTTCATGCAATTCAATATTGGAATACAAAACTCCGAGATTAAACCAAGCAGCTGATGAATATGGATTTTTGTCAAGGAATGTCAGGAAATATTCAATTCCTTTATCCGAATTAGTGTTGATCTCGTAGCAAAACGCAAGTTCATAAATAACCGAATCGTTTTCAGGATTAATTTGAAGTGTTTTCTTCAGATACTCAATTGCTTTTTCGTAATTCCCGAGATTTTCGTATTCAAAAGCTATGTTTATATAAACTTCACCAAGATCTTCGCTGTCAACACTTGCTTTTTGATATTCCTCAATGGCTTTGTTATATTTATTTAATAAGCTGTAAATAGCACCTTTTGTAAAAAATATCTCAGAATTATTGGGTTCAAGCATTTCAACTTCCGAAAGCAATTCAAGTGCCTTTTTTTCCTTATTTGTTGAGGCAAAATATTTTGCTCTTTTTAGCATAACATTCACACTTGAAGGGTGTTGCTCGGATGCAAGATTAATTGCAAATTTAATTTTATTTAATTTATTATGCTCAAAATAATAATCAATAATTGATTCAAATTCTGCAACATCGAAATAATAACTATCATCATTCCTTAACATCTCTTCAAAACGATTTACTAAAGAATTGATCTCTAAGCCTTCATTTTCGATATTATCTTCTTTCATTTAATACTTTGTTTAAAATATGCTGCAAAATTACAACAATATGTTTTTGAATAAATAATTAATACTAATTTTTATTTTCCTAAGAATATTAATTACATATCGCAGCTTCGCTGCAAACATAAAATAGAACACGGATGATACGGATTACGCAGATTTACACGGATTTTTAAACAAGTTTAATGCTCTTATTTAACATGTTTTACAGAATAAACTTTGTCAAAAAAAACAAAGTTATATAAGATAATAGTATAAAACCTAAAAATTTTATATATTTGTAACGAGCTTAATCTTTTATAGAGACAGTAATAAAATTAAAACAAAACAACAATGAAAACTCTCGTTTTACAAATTGCTATGTGTTTGACAGTATCATTCACTTTTGGTCAAAATAATAATATTTCATTAATAAATCGATGGGCACAGGGGCCTTGTTATACTTCTACGGTTTCAGGAGATTATATGTTTATGGGTAACGGTAGTATTATGGAAATCCACAATATATCTGATCCTGTAAATCCGGAATTGGTTTCCTCGTTTTCAACTCCCGGAGTAGTCAGGGATATTTGGGTTGAAGACAACCTTGTTTATATTGCCAATGGGAATAAAGGTTTACGAATTATTAATATTTCCAATATAAATGAGCCGGAAGAAATAGGTTTTCTTGATACACCCAAAGAGGCAGCGAAAGTATTTATTTCGGGAGACTACGCATTTTTAGTTAATAAAGATCTATTGGTCATTGATGTTTCAGATCCTTATGTTCCTCAACAGCTGGGAATGTTTCCTTCATCACACCCACACTTGTATTTTGCTGATGTATTTGTTGTTGAAAACTATGCCTACGTTGCAAGTAGGAACGATGGCCTCAGGATTTTGGATATATCTGATTTATCTAATATTAATGAGATCGGACAAATTGAATTATCGTTCTCAAATGGTGTTTATGTTGAAGGTCAATATGCTTATCTTTCCAGCCTAGCAAGCGGATTTAATATTATTGATATAAGCGACCCAACAAATCCTTATGAAATTAGTTCTTTTGGATATATTAGAGGAAGATCAATTACAAAGCGGGATAATTTCATTTATACAGCCGGAGGTTATACCTGTGGAAGTGTGGCTATTTATAATGTAAGTGATCCTTATTATCCAAGCGAAGTAGGAGTCTATCATACTAATGAAGACTCCTGGGAATTGAGTCTACAAGGCGATCATGCTTATGTTGCTTTTGAAAGTGATGGTTTGCATATTATTGATATAAGTAATCCATATACGATTAGTATGGTTGGCCATGTGGGTACAAGTGGCAAAACATTTGATGTCAGTGTTATTGATACAATAGCTTATGTTGCTGACGGAGCTGAGGGTTTACGAATAATAGATGTATCTGATCCGTTTAATCCAAATCATATTTCTCAATATTATACAGATGGATATGCAACACATATTAAAACGACTGAAAATCTCGTCTTTATGTCAGACGATTATTGTTTTCGAATAATTGATGTAAGTAATCCATACTCACCCTTTGAAATTGGGCAATTATATTCTGGAAGTTACGATGATTTTGATATTTTGAATTCAATGCTTTATATTTGCACACATAGTACGCTTGATATAGTTGATATTAGTGAACCAAGTAATCCAAACCAAATAGGATCATATACTTTCGAATCATATTGGTTAGAACCCATTGCAGTCTGCGTTTCAAATAATATTGCTTATGTTTCGGCTTATGATGATTATTCAACAAATGAAAACGGCATATATATTATAGATGTGAGTAATGCATCGGAGCCTGAATTATTAAGTTATCTGGAATATCCTCAACTTATTCCTGATCTACAGTATAACAATAATTTACTTTATGCCGTTGATGATTTGGGAAATTTAACTATTATTGATGTAAGTAATCCATCTCAACCGGAAGAAATAAATTCTATCCAATTCGATAGACCCCTAACCAGTTTAAAAATACTTGGCCAATTTGCATACCTTGTTCCTGAAGAATATGGAGATCTGATTGTTATTGATATTTCTGATCCACACAATTTATTTGAAGTTGATAGATATAATGGAATTAACCATTTCTCAAAGAATGTATTTGTATTGGACACACTCGCATATATGGCTTCAACATGGTCCGGGTTAAATATATTGGATGTTTCAATGTCCGGTGATCTTTCCTTAAAATCACAAATTGAAACCAGGGGGGGTACTTCTTATGATTTCTCAATTTCAGGTGATCATTTGTTTTTAGCGAATGGTGAATATGGTATGGTCGTGTTCGATTTGAATGAGCCAGGCAATTTCCATGAAGTAAATAATTTTTTGGCTAATATTGAAGCAAAAGATATTTGGGTATTAGGTAATCATGCATTTTTTACTGATTATCCTGGCCTGAAGGTTATTGATATCCGTGATATAAATAATTTAACACAAATCGGATCATACAATGGATTCTTCCGAGGGATTTGTGCAACTGGTAATTATTTATATAATACGGGAGAGGGATTACAGATAATTGATATAAGTAATCCTTCTTCACCCCAACCTGCGGGATATCTTGAACTTGTAGGCGCAGGATGGGATATTTTTGTGTCAGGTAATTATGTTTATTATGCTGACGGACAAAATGGATTACATATCATTGACATAAGTAATCCAAATAACCCTATTCATTTAAGTCAGTACGATACCGGACACGCAAATGTATTCGATGTTTATGCAACCGATACCCTTGCTTTTGTTGCTTATGAATATATGGGCCTTAGGATATTGGACGTAAGTGATCCTGTAAATCCGGTTGAAATTGGATATTATATTGGTGGTGACACAAGAGGGATATGGGTAGACGATAATTTAGCTTATGTTGCAATTAAAGATTTCGGATTAAAAGTGTTGGATGTGATTGATCCATACAATCCGGTAGAAATAGCGAGTTTCGAGTCCGGAGGACAGCCCTCCCTGGCAATTCCTTATGGTGACTATATTTATCTTTCTGCTGGGGATGCCGGAGTTTATGTGTTGCAATTTGATTATTCAGGAATTAGCCGCAGGACCATTGCAAACGAAAAGAAGGAGTTTGAATTAATTGGTAATTACCCAAATCCTTTTTCGGAGGAAACAATTATTGAATATAGGGTTTTCTTAAATATTGATCTGAAAATGGAGGTTTTTAATTCATTCGGGGAAAAGTATACAATAATGGGAGAAAAGAAACAACAGCCTGGTGACTACAAGGTATCATTTCAGAATATTGGCCTCCCTTCCGGATTATATTATTATAAACTTTCAACAAGACATAGCTATCAAAATAAAAAGATGATTATTTATTAATCATTCTCCTGAAAGGATATTCTCTTAGAAAATTTCATCTAAATTTAAAGCAATTTTCTCTACAGAATTTTTATTCTCCATCCTGATTTCTCCAACAAGATTTGCAAGCGGATTAATATTCGGCTCATTTATATTGTTTTCAATAAATTGTGTTATCGAATCAATCAATAATTCCTTATCATGCCAGTCTCCGATCAGGGTTTCGGTAGAATTTATTTGTCTAAGTAAATCTTCAGCTTGTTTATTATGATTAACTATCAGTTTGATTTTTAAAATACTCTTTAACACTTTCAAATGCTTTCTTATTTCATGTAATGCTTTAACATCATCGAGCTTATTTATGATTTTAATTATTTCTTCAAATTCATTATCAATTAAATTTGTTATTCCTGTAATTAGATCTTCATTATTGATTTTTTCAATAATTCGTTTTGCTTTTTCATTTTTTAAATTGAAATCTTTCTTATTAAATTCATAAAGAGCTGTTTTTGCATTTATTCCGGTTTTTTCCTCAATTTCTGCAAGATGATCTTTATATATTTGAATAACTTTTGCATTATATTGATCGAGTATCATGCTTTCAATTTGAATATTACGAAGTTCACCTGTGGGCTTGAATATCTTTGAAATTAGGGCAGAAATTTTCTTTTTTCTAAATTCTTTTCCTTTAATTGTTTTTACTAAAGTTATTATGGCTCTGAGGTTTTTAATGCCAACTCTAAGTTTATGAATATGTTCCTCTTCAAGGTCAAGGCTTAGATCAATATTCCTGAGAAATAAATCGGTAGCTTCGTTATAAATTTTGATTAAGGAATTTTCACTATCAGTTTTTTTCATTTAATATTATTTTACAAACAAAATTAGTTCTTATTTAAAATCAAATTCACCACTGATTCATAAATACAAAAATAATGAATTAAGAAAATAACCAAGGCCTTAGGGTAAAATTAATGCGGTTTTTCCGAATGATCATGTATATTTGTTGGGTAAGGTAATTAATTCAATTTCTGTCTTTTCTGCTTAAATTCATAAAGCCAGTCTAATGCACCGTCTGTATTATTCCAAATTGACCAGGCATCATAAACATAAGAAATCGCTTCATTTTCATCTCCTCGCCCAATATATTGAGGTAGCTCATCTGGCATTTTTTTAACCCCTAATATATAGTCAATCACATGTTTATTGCTTTTAAATGCTTTGAGTAATTCTTTATTACTTTTCGCTGTCCGTCCGGATTTTTTAAAGTGATACAAAGTATTATTATAATTCCAAACTGCACAATCTTCTTCTTCGTTATTGTCTATAAATGACTTAAACTTGGTCAAGTCGTTTTTACTCAACAATAAAGTTGATAGTAAATATCTAATTCCTTGATTGTCACGTGGATTTAATACCAACATTTCTTCATAGATTTCAATTGCTTTATCAACTTCTTTTTTAGCATACAAACAATCAGCAAGTCCAGCTTCTGCTCGCATATAAGGTCGTGTTTCAATCATTCCCCAGAAATTTCCCTTTTCTTCCCTGAAAAATTTCTTTCCAAGTGTTTTCTCTCCTGCGTTAATAGCTTTTTCAAACATTATTATTGCCTTGTCAATGTCTTTTTCTATACTTGCAAGATAATTATAGGCATCAGCATTGTTTGGGTCAAGTTCAAGAGCTTGTTTAACTAATTTCTTTCTTTTGAAACAGGTTGTTCGTAAGCTTCATAAACTAAATCCTGTGAGCGTCCCTTTTTATCAGTTCTTGCAGGCAAATCATCAATGCTTTGACCCTGCATATTTTTCAGAAAATCATTTATTTCATCTGTTGTTTCAAATCCTTGCTTTTTAATTTCTTCCATTAGCCTTGCAAGGTCTTTTTCTATATTCATTCTGTCATATTTTTGTTTTTGTTTCTTTGTTTTTATACAAATATTCATGATTTTATTTATGCAAATTTATATTAAATATCTAAATATTCAAACTATTTAACGGACTTGGCTAAACTTAAATTTTAATATACAATGGAGTAATTAATTTGATTGTTTTTATAACATTTTCTTTAAGCTTTGTTTCGGCGAGTAAGGAAAAAGGAAATTTCACACAATCCGCAGAGTGGATTAAACATGAATAGCCCTGTACGCAGTGCAGGGAATGATAAGACCAATACCAAATTTAGAATCCTAAAAGGATTCAATAAAAACATATTGCAAAGCCTTAATCAACATAATCAAACACATAACATTTATTCTGATTTATTTAACCCCCTTGGGGTTATTTTCGTGTGTTTCACTATTTTAACCACAGATTCCATCTGTGGCTATTCACGTTTAACCACTTCGTGGTTTGATGTTGCAAAAAATAAAAATAGTCTTTGTAAGGGCTTCGAATTAAAATAAAGAAAAACAGGTTTACTATTATTAGACCTCAACAATATAACCACACGAAGCGAAGCAAGCGACACGAAGTTAGCCCGCATGGGTCCGTATCGATAACAATTTACCTATTCTCAACAAACATCCCATTCCACAGCCAAAAGACAATATTTACCTCAACCAAGATTACTTTTCACCATTGCAAGAATACCTTCAACCGATCCAATAACAGTTTATCCATCTAAAGATCACTTTTAACCTCAGCAAGATTACTTTTATTCACCCAAAGACTACTATAATTCAAATAATATTATAAATAATCTAATAATAATAAATAATAATCT
>CAYWXI010000023.1:0-77979 GCA_964462015.1 uncultured Bacteroidales bacterium
GCCAGCAAAACAAAAATTAAAGAAAATAAAATGTTTTTCATGGTGTTATTTTTTTGGTTTTTAATAAGAATGAATTGTCAATGTCAGATAGATAAATAATTATTTATAATTTATTTCGAAATAATTATCTTTTGCGAGAATATCTGTTTCCCGGCCTCAATTCGTAAAAGATATAAACCCGGAGGAACATCATCCACTTTTATTGGAGCTATTGATGAGCCAATGTTTGATGATATTTCAAAAGATTTTACTTTTTGCCCTGTTTGGCTAAACAATTCCAAATGATAATTTTTTGCCTGCCATGTTGGTTCTATTTCAATATTAATTTGATCAGTTACGGGATTTGGATAGCAACGGATTGGTGAGTTTTCTGAATTTGTTTGGGGGTCTTCTATGCCGGAGAAATCTGTGTAATAAAGTTCAAGGTTGAAGGCAAAGTGATCATATACATATTCTCCTCCCATGATAATATTTAAAAAAGCATTATAAAAGCTTTCTACCCAATTGCTTCCATCCCATTCATAAGCTATGGCATTTACCCTACCCTTATGAAAAATATACTCATATTTTTCATCATCCACCCATTCGCTGTTTTCCCAGAGTTGATGTAAATCATTTAGCAGATTACCATCGTTGTCAAAGGTGTAATTGTAAAATTTGTAATTAACCCAGTCACCGATTTCCCAGTCTTGCCATTGACATGTTAGTATATTCCCATTATCGTCGTAGGTGTTTGTGAATAACCATTCATTCACCCACTCGCTATCTCTCCAGTCTTGAACTAAAGCAGTTAATTTATTCCCATTGTTATTGTACATGCATGTATATAACTGTTTATTCTTCCAATAGTTGTTATCCCAGTCTTGAAATAAGCTGATCAAACAATTCCCACTAGTGTCGTAGGTATAGGAATATTGATTGAAATTTACCCATTTATCATTTTCCAGGTATTGATATAATTCAGTTAGCATATTCCCAATGCTATCGTATGTGAAGGAAAATAAACTGGAATTAATCCATTCTCCGTTTTCCCAATTATTCATTAAGTAGGACAGCTTATTCCCATTAGAGTCGTAAGTGTATTCATATAATCGATGATTCACCCATTTGTCAATTGACCAGTTTTTAAATACCGAAGTCAGCAAACTTCCATTGGTGTCGTAAGTGTATGTACCTAACCTGTCATTCACCCATGTAACATACCAGTATTTATTTAAATAAGTCAGCATATTCCCATTGTTATCGTAAGTAAGAGTTATCTTAAGGTTACCAATATCCGTAAAAACAAACACAGAATCAACTAAAATAACTGTTGTAGTATTTTGCAGATTTGGTATTAGAAGATCCATTTCACCATCAATCATTTGATCTTGATCCGGATTTGCATATTGTTCCATTAAAGGATCATTATACATTCTGTGCTCCATTTGATGTAACACATCAGTTTGCTGTTGCGCCCAAAGCGAGCCTGATAGCAAAACAAAAATTAAAGAAAATAAAATGTTTTTCATGGTGTTATTTTTTGGTTCTTGAAATAAGAAAAATTGCCGGGTGTAAATATACATCAATAGTTTATAAAAGTCAAGAATTAAATTATGTATAATGAAATTCATAATGAATCTAAATAAGCATGGAAAATAAATCAATAAGAAGCCATGAGTTTTTCATAAAAAAAATACAGGGAAAGATATTTGGCCCCAACTACACAAAAGCTTCGTTGGGTAAACTTTCCCCATAAAGCGAAGCACAATCCTTCACCAATCACTATTCACTAATAATCTCCCCTTTCCCAAGCATTTCCTTACTTTTTCCTTTCAACTTTAGCCTTTTCCCAATTAGCCTTCCAGGCTCAGCATTCCGTCAATTAAATTCAATATACCGTTTACTAATATCAATAATCCGTTTCTATTATTCAATATACCGTTTAGGTATATCAATATAACGTTTATAATATTCTATAATCCATTTATGAAAATATATTCACCGTTTATTATTATCAATATTTCGTTTATTAATATCAACATAACGTTTAATATATCGTATATTTGTTGAAATTAAAAAAGCATCCGCCATGATAAAAATAGGAAACATCATCAAAAAACATTGCCACAGCAACCACATCTCAATTTACACTCTCGCTTCAAAGCTTAACATAAGCCCTCAAGCACTTTACCGCATCCTTAACTCAAACACCATGCACCTCACACGTCTAAACGAAATCTCCAAAGCCCTAAACCATAACTTCTTTCAATATTTCCTTAATGAAACTGATAAATCAGCCAAGCAAACACATCAAACCATAGAAGAAAACAAATTTCTAAAAAAACAAAAACAGCCTTCTTGAGCAGGAAAACAAATATTTAAAAGAAATCAACGAGCTTTTAAGATCAAAAAACTAAACTGACTCAGGTTGAAAAACATAAAACCAACCTTAAAAGAAATAATAAACTATTTTATTGTTACTTTTTGTGTATCAACCCCATTATCTGTTTCAATTCTGATAATATAAATACCTGAAATAAAACCAACCGTAGAAATACTACTGCTACAACCTTCATAAACCAACTGTCCGGCATAATTAATAATTGTAACCTTTCTTATTGCTTCTGTTGAAGAAATATTTATTTTATCAAGTGCAGGATTAGGGTAAATCAGAATTTCATTATTAATTTCCGAGACTCCTTTTGTAATATTTACAAAACTATATTTCCCGTCCTCATCAGGATAAACATCTGCCACATAAGAATCAAAAACAGCTTCCATCGTAAAATCAGAATTTACAACTTCGCCTTTTGACCAAACTTTCAGAGAAATGGGTTTTCCGGGAGTATAGCCTTGTCCGCTATAAATTGAAAAAAATACAGCTAATTCATTATCAGTTGGATTCAATGAATTAATTTTCATTGCCCCTACCGGTTTTTCTCCATCATAAGCAGCCACTTCATCACCAATTTCCAAACCGGAAACATATAAGGTATAAACAGGATCAGCTGCATTCCCACCCTCGAAATTGAAATGAGTAGGAAGCACTTTCATTTCCCCACATTTTTTTGCAGCTTGGGGATAGACAATTTCACCATTGGCTAACATTTTAACGAGATAACCTTCGCCCGGGTAACAATCGCCGATACCGTTAACCCAATTCTGGCCTATCTTCCGCAGCATGTTTCCCTGAGAATTTCTAACATAAATTAAATCCTCACCAAGAATTGTTTCAAAAGCCAATATTGCATCCATTGGAGTGTCAGGAAAGTAGCTTACAAACTTAAATCCATTTGGTACAGAAATTGGAGTTGAAGGATCAACTGCCTCACCCTGAATAGTAAATGAATCATCGGCAAGCATTTTAACTAAATATCCTTCTTCAACAACCCAGTCACCGATACCGTTAACCCAATTCGGCCCGATTTTCCTGAGCATCGAACCTTCTGAATTTCTAATATAGATGAGATTATCATTTAAAACTTCAGCCACCACTTGTGTCATATCTTTTTCATCCATATTAATATTTGAGGAAATAAATTGAAAACCCTCGTTCAATTCAACAATATTTGAGACAGCCGGAGAAATAAATGAATAGTAAACATCCTGGCCTTCGTTTAATGTATTGGCCCATGCAAGGTGTGCTCCGTTGTTATCGGAAATCATATCAAAATAATCACCCATTTTTTGTTGCTGAGGCCAACCAATGTGAGGATCAAACAACTCAGAAAGCATTTCATTTTCCGACCATGTTTCACCCTGATCGGCTGAGAAAGAATAGTATAATGCTGAAAAATATTCGTCTCCCGGGGGAGCATCGCGGGTATCAAGCCAAATTACATCAATACGGCCGTTTGGAGCAACCGACATAGTTCCAAACCATTGATAATTGTCCGTTCCAATCTCTGTGTTAATACGAATTGGTGGTTCAAATGATTGGCCTTCATCAGTACTTCTGGAAAACATTACATCAGCAGGGTCATTATTAGAAAAACGATCGACAGATGCAAGCACATAAACATTACCTTGCCCCGGCCCATCTGAAACATCAACATCAACCCATGCCTGCCCGACTAATCCTTGAGGATTAATAGGTTCCCAACCTGTAAGCTCACCATCAAGATTAACACCGGTGATAAAATCCCACGTTACTGTATAAATCGGATTGCTTGCAGTAGAGGACCTTGATAAAACAATATCATATTGATTTCCTGCGCCTACAACATATAAATATCCATTTGGGCCAACTGCCAATGTTCCCCAGTACGGATCACCGTAAACCGGAACACAATTCTCGTAACTATTACCACCATCAATAGAGCGTGTAAAAAAACCCGGATAACAAACACTATAGTATGATGTCCAAAATGAATAATTGTTTCCTGAACCTATTCCCTCTGTTCTATCAATTCTCATCCATTGTTTATCACCTCCTTGTGCAAAAAACACCATCGTCCCATTCAACTCCACCATCCAGAATTCTGAATACAGTACACTCATAATCACCACCACTTAGAGTTAAGCTATTATAATAGAAATTTCCTTGTGCGTCAAAGTCCAAAACCGGATCTGATCGGAAAACTCCCGGTTCGATGACTCCGGGAAAAGTCCAGCTTTCTCCTCCATCAGTTGAATAACCATAGCCTGCCTGCCTGAAGTCGTTATTAATATTGTCGAATTGACGCCAGCCTATTACAATTCTGTTTGGATCGTTTGGGTCAATAGCAATTGATGGTTCATTTCCGGCATCTCCAACAATATTATATCCATCTTCATCAACATTCACCTGTGTAGTGAATATGCTTCTGCTTCTAAACTGATAAGCAGGAGATTTTTCCATGCTTTCACGCAATACCGGAACATACCTGTCATTAGGCACCTCATGGTGCATTGATTTCTTTTTATCAAATTTATTATTGCCTTTTTGAGCAAAAGAAATTAGCGGTATAATAAATAATATACCGATTAATAAACAAACCAGGTTGATTAGTTTATTCACAGCTAGAGTGATTGCATTTTTTTTCATTGGTTTTCCTTCATTTATATTGTTAAGTTTTTTTAATTATATCAAATTCAGTTATTTTATTTATAAAACACCTTTAAATTATTATGGTTGTCTATATTAATAAAATTTATTCAAATATATGAATAATTTTTAATCTTAGAATTTAATGCCGGAGGCTGAAATCCGGATACCGGAGATTGGAGGCTGGAAATTTTATAATCAGGGATTGACTTGAAGTCAATCCCTGATTATATGGAAGAATAACTTATTCGATGACTTTTAATTAATGAATAATAATTTTCTTAATCCTACTAAAGTCTTTTCCGCTAAAGCTTATAAAATAAACTCCGACAGCCAATCCAGTTAAATCAAGTTTTTCTGTTATCATATTTCTTGTTCCTTCAATTTCAAAGAAACGATATTCATTACCATGAACATCAAACACTTTCATCTGAATTTTTTCACTCACACCTTCGATTAAGATATTAAATAATCCTTCCGAAGGATTTGGGAATATTGAAATGACTTTTTCAGCATTTTCAATATTTCGTACACTTTTCGAAATATTTATTACGCTATATTTTCCATCTTCATCAGGATAAACATCAGCCACATAAGAATCAAAAACTGTTTCCATTTTAAAATCAGCATTTATAACTTCGCCCTTTGACCAAACTTTAAGAGAAATGGGGTTTCCGGGAGTATATCCCTGTCTGCTATTAATCGTATTAAATACCGGAAGATCATTATCAAAGGCATTTTGAGAATTAACTTTCATTGCACCAACCAAAATATCTCCATCAAAGGCAGCAACTTCATCACCAATCTCCAAACCTGAAATGTACATCGTATAAACCGGATCGGCAGCATTTCCACCTTCAAACTTAAAGTGAGTAGGAATTATATTTACTTTTCCACTTGATTTTGCAGCAATGGGATAAATAATTTCTCCATCGACAAACATTTTTATCAGATAACCTTCACCCGGATTACAATCGCCAATTCCATTCACCCAATTCGGGCCGATTTTTCTGATCATTGCTCCTTTTGAATTTCTAATAAAAGAAAGATCATCATTAATGATGGTTTCAAAAGCAATCAATGCATCCATTGGGGCTTCAGGAAAATAACTCACAAATTGAAATCCCGAAGAAAGCGGAATCGGAGTTGAAGGATCAACAGCAATACCTTCGATTGTAAAAGAATCAGCAGCAAACATTTTAAAAAGATAACCCTCATCAATAATCCAGTCGCCAATATTATTTACCCAATTCGGGCCGATTTTGCGTAGCATTGCACCTTGCGAATTTCTTACAAAATCGAGGTTATCATTTAAGTTATTTACCAACACACTCATCATATCAGGGTCAGTTGCTGATATTCTTGACGAAACAAAACTATAACCGTTAGAAAGCGGAATTGTTTGTGAATTTGACCCCTGACTGCATACTTTTGCGCCGGCCCAGTCGGCATGGTCGCTGTTTATGCCATTTCCACCATCCGTTACTATCAATTTCAGTTCATTTACCCCAACAACATCCAAATCAATTGACTCAGTTGGAGTTTCGGGCTCCATTAATCCGCTATCATATACTTTTACTCCATCTGTCCACACTTCAAAAGTTACTGAACCATTTACGGAAACTTCATCATCTACTCCAACATCAGAAATAAATTTTAAAAAACTTCCTCCCAAATCATACCTGATTTCACAGCTTGCGTGAACTCCAAGTCCTTTTTCATAAGTTACGCCATTCAGTGTTATTGGATTGTTATTTATACTGGCATCTTTAACTAAAGAACCATACTGAAAATATGCAAAAGTATATTCGGCATCACTGAGATACATATCAGTTATGAAAAATTCCCTGATCATTTCAACTACTGTATTACCATCAGATAATTCAAAACATAATTTAATTTCCCCTCCAACAGGGGCATTTTCATCAATGAAAATATTATGAGAATAAAAAATTGAATTATTGGGAGCTAAAGTATCCAAATTAATAATTGGATTATTTACTGTTACATAGCCGGTATTATCCCCAATTGCCGTACAAGTGGAGGTCAGGGGTGCTGAAGTTAAATTTCCCGTATTTTCAACCTTAACACCAATGTCGAGGGTTTCTCCCGGATCACAAATACCATTTTCATTACCTCCTGAAATACTTTCATAACTTATGTGTAAAATGGAAACAAATTCATCACTCAGGCGGGCATCAGCCCAGTCGGCATAATCATTCAGTGTACCATCACCACCATCGGTTACAACAAGTTTTAAACTATTGCCTCCCACTATGTTAATTGCTATTGATTTTTTGGGTGTATTACCTGTCATCAATCCACTATCAAAAACTTTAACACCATCCAGCCATATTTCAAAAGTAACTGTACCATTTCCTTCAACTTCATCATCTACACCAATATCAGTGATAAAGCTCTTATATCCCTCACCTGAAATATCATAAATTATTTCAGTGTTTGACATTACCCCCAAGCCCTTCTCGTAACTTTTATTACCATCCATAAAAAGCAGGTTCCCCACAGTATTGAAATCTTTTCGGGTATTTGATGTATTATTATTTGATATCCAATTAATATCTGATAAAAACACATAACCCTGATCAATCGGATCAGAGGCTTCAACTACGATTGATTGTCCAACGTTTACTGAAGTTGTAACATAGGAAATAGTCTTACCCCATTCGCTCTTTGTATTCACCGCTACTGGTACTCCATCGATTGTAATGGTAGCATATTCTCCATAAAATTGTGCCTCCCATGATATTGTAGAGCCCGAGTTATTGGTAACTGTTGACTTCATTGTGCCATCATGTCTTATGGTCAGGTCATTTTCACCAATGGGTATATGTTCAGCTTGTATCCATGGTACTTCAGGTGATAACTTTGGTAAAGTATAAAATTTATTATTAGGTGAATCAGGCCTCACACCCATCAGTCCACTAATGGTGTTGTTTATTATCAAATATGAAACTTCAGGATAAGAATTCATACTTGCCATAAGTCCTTTCAACCAGTGCCATCCTGTAGAATTTCTTCCATGTAAATAAAATATTTCGGCTAAATAGGTTGTTGCTTCTATATTGATACCTAAATTATAAATATTTTCGGTGATGAAGTCAAGATGTTTTTCAGTTTTTGGGCCAAGGTCGGAAATTTGGCTATAAGGCATAAGAAAAGTGGACTCTCTTCCCCAATCAGTCTTAAAATTTCCCGAATCATCAAAACCTCTTATATACATTCTGTCATCTTCGGAATACCATTCGGTTTCGAAATGATTTTTAAGATCTGCTGCAATGCCCTCAAAAGTAGCTGCACCAATTACATCACCCCTGGCTTCAAGTATTTTGGAATAATCAAGTAAAGCCATATATTGATATGTGATGGCATCCGAAGCTTCGATAAAATCATCTCCCGATTGTTCCCAGTAAGTAGCTAATTGTATGGTTTCATCTGCTACACCATTATTGTTTACATCCTGGTATTGCATAAATTTAGTGTAGTCGTGTGTATTTGAATAATATGTAAACATTTCCTCATCATATATCCAATTATTATCACCTGTCCACAGATATTGTCTGTAACAACTTTGCATTACATCAAAAGTTGTGGGCAAACATCTCCATTGACAACTTCCAAAGTCATATAAATCCGAACCATCAAATTTATAATGCCATCTTGGCCAATAAAAATCTTGCGTTACTCTACGATTAGCTCCATATGCAAAAGCATACAGCATTTCCCAGTTTTCATTGTCAAGTCCTAATATATGGGCACCTTCTGCCATGTGAGCAACATCCCTGGCACAAAATTGCGAGGTGTCCATTGCAGCACCATAGCCGGCAACCGCCTGTCCTACCTTTACATAACTAAGTGCTTTATCAATTGCCCAGTCGAATTTCTGCTCCACGAAGGAATTAGCAGATGTTACGTGTAAAGGAGTAGATGGCTGTCCAAATATCAAGTTATTACCTAATATTAATAATATGATAGTGATTAAATTTTTCATAAAAATATTTTCTTATTACAATTATATTTTTGAAGTGCATTTATTAATTTTTTCAAAAATAGCAATTATTAACCAACCAATTATTCGATAATAAAATTACTATCTAAAAAATACCAAATTTATGTTTTTTAAAAAATGGATTTTTACTTTTTCTTTATCAAAACGGCTGTCTTAAAAGTATAATAACGTTGGATAACATAACTGTAGATTACAACAATAACCGTAGTTATCATTTTTGAAATTGTCGGCCAGATAAATAAGTATTCAACAAATAATTTCAATAAAATATAATTTAACAAAATAGAACCTCCAACGGATAAAGCATATCTGAATAATTGTACTCTTCCTTGTAAAGATGAGCTGGTAAAAGTTATATACTTTGCGAAGAGAAAACCGGTTGTGAAAGTTATCGGGAATACAAATATAAATGCTGCAATATGTGGACTTATTGCGATAATTCCAAGGTCAACAATTTGTTTTTGCAGAATAAAATTATAAAAAATAAAATAAAGAAAAATATCTAATAACAAATTAAAACCCCCGGTAACAGCATAACGAAAAGTTTCGGGAGGAATGATTTTCTTAAAGGGAATGTAAAGCAGATTAATTATAGATAATATAAACCTGTTGATTTGAAATCTTAACATTAAATATTATTTCGATCAGTTAAAAAAGTTCACAAAAGTAATAAAAGTTAATTGGTAAATTGGTATATGGCTAAATTGATATTTTACATCAATGTACCATCTTTCTGCCCTGACATCTCTATAATATTTACAATGCTAAATAATAGAAATTTTCATTTTTTCGATGAAATTTCACCATTAAAAGCAGCTATTTCATCACAAATTTTCAAGCACCGATGTTTTCTTGCAGATACTTTTTAATAATTATTTCAGCTATCTGTACTGCATTCGTTGCTGCTCCTTTTCTTAGATTATCTGATACAACCCAGAGGTTTAAACCTTGCAGATTTGAAAGATCCCTTCTTATTCTTCCAACGAAAACTTTGTCACTCCCTTCTGCATTAATTGGCATGGGATACAAGTTTATTGCAGGTTCGTCTTGCAAAACAATTTCTTCTCTTTCAGCTAAAATTTTTCTTATATCATTCAACTCAAAATACTTTTCAAATTCAATGTAAACAGACTCAGAGTGTCCACCCGTAACTGGAACCCTTACTGCTGTTGAATTGATTCCTAAAGTCGGTTCATTTAAAATCTTCCGGGTTTCATTTACAATTTTTACTTCCTCTTTCGTGTAACCATTTTCCAAAAACACATCACAATGAGGTAAACAATTCTTATCAATCCGGTATGTGTAAATTTTTTCATGATCAATTCCTTTTCTTTCGCTTTCTAATTGGCTGAGTGCTTTAACTCCTGAACCGGACACAGACTGATATGTAGAAACAATAATCCTTTTTATTCGATACTTTTCATGCAAAGGAGCAACTGCCACTACAAGTTGTATGGTTGAGCAATTCGGATTGGCGATTATCTTATCAGTTTTTTCAATTATATTTCCATTAATTTCAGGTACAATGAGTTTTACATTCTTATCCATACGCCAGGCTGAGGAATTATCGATGACAAAAGTTCCTGCATCAGCAAACTTTGGCGCCCATTCTTTGGATAAACTACCTCCTGCAGAAAAAATTGCAATATCCGGTTTTGAATCCAGGGCATTTTGTACATTAACAACTTTATATACTTTATTATTCAACATAATTTGTTTTCCCATTGATTTTTCTGTTGCCACCGGAATGAATTCTGAAACAGGAAAACATCTTT
Organism: uncultured Bacteroidales bacterium; assembly: GCA_964462015.1. GTDB lineage: Bacteria > Bacteroidota > Bacteroidia > Bacteroidales > JAEINX01 > JAEINX01. The sequence continues at coordinate 10,811 of CAYWXI010000023.1, forward strand.
CTTCCAGAATTTCTATAATTTTATTCCCTACAAGGCCGGTTGCACCTATTACTGCTATTTTCATTTGTTTATATTTTTTTGTATTTGTTACATTTTTAGTTTATTACATTTTACTAAATCCAGATATGAAAATTGGAAATTAGAAATTAGAAATTGGGGCTACTTCCAAATTTCCTCCCGAAAACTTTCGGGACTAATTTCAAGTTTCATTATATAATCATTCTCCGGTGTGTCAAAATTGTTTTGCCATGGATGGTTCATCTGTTTATATATTTTGTAGTTGATTGCATTTTTAGAAATTATAAATTGGGGCTTTTTCCGAATTTCCAATTTCCAATTTCATTATTCTTATTCATTTAAATCATACGGAGTTTGCTGATAAACATAATAATTCAGCCAGTTTGAGAATAACAAATTGGCATAACTTCTCCATCTGACTATCGGAGGTTTACAATGATCATTATCAGGAAAATAATTGTCAGGGACAGGAGTTTTCACTCCATTACTTACATCTCTGAAATATTCTTCCTTTAAAGTAAGTGCATCGTATTCTGAATGTCCCGTGACAAAAATGCTCTTTTCATTTTTAGAAATAACAATATATACTCCTGATTTGTCTGATTGGGAAATGATATTCAAATCATTATTCTTTTTCACATCACTTGCTTTTATTTCCGAATATCTTGAATGCGGTACAGGAAACAAATCATCAAATCCGCGAATGATCGGGTATTTTCTGTCGATAATGTAATGATCGTAAACACCAAATAATTTTTTTCTAAGAGGATGTTTGTGAATACCGTAATGATGAAATAATCCTGCCTGGGCAGCCCAGCAGATATAAAGGGTTGAGGTGACATTTTCATGCGCCCAACTCATAATGTTTTTTATTTCATTCCAGTATTTCACCTCTTCAAATTCAAGATGTTCGACAGGAGCACCTGTTATGATCATTCCATCATATTTTTGATGACAGATTTCGTCAAAAGGTTTGTAAAAAGTTTTCAAATGATCAGGATGGGTGTTTTTTGATTCATATGTTTTTGTTTTTACCAGGTCTATTTCCACCTGCAAAGGCGTGTTGGATAACAACCTGAGTAGATGAATTTCTGTTGCAATTTTTTTTGGCATAAGGTTTAAAATTGCAATTTTTAGAGGTCTGATGTCCTGATAAACAGCTACGCTTTCTGTCATCACAAAGATGTTTTCATCTTTAAGAACTTTAGTGGCCGGTAATGAATCCGGTATATTTATTGGCATAAATTTTTATTTTTTAATTACACAAATGGTTTCTTCAAATTATCAAATATTACTCAGGGCATTCTCAAAATCAAAAATAATATCATCGATATGTTCAATCCCAACAGAAACTCTTAGCAGTGAAGGAACAACTCCCGCGGTTTTTTGTTCCTCAATAGTAAGTTGCTGGTGAGTTGTAGCAGAAGGCTGGATAATGAGAGTTTTTGCATCTCCAACGTTTGCCAGATGACTGACCAGCCTGAGATTTTCAACAAGTTTTTCAGCCGAATCTTTCCCGCCTTTTACAACAAAGGACAAAACACCTCCGAATCCGCTCTTCAGGTATTTCAAGGCATTTTCATGATAAGGGCTGTTTGAAAGCCCGGGATAATTTACACTTTCAACTTTAGGGTGTTTATCAAGCCATTTTGCAAGTGCCATAGCATTTTCACATGTTCGCTGAACCCTGAGCGAAAGCGTTTCTATACCTTGTATCAACTGAAACGAATTAAATGGACTGATACATGGGCCAAAATCACGAAGGCCTTCGACCCGTGCCCTGACAATAAACGCAATGTTTCCGAAAGAAGAATTTGCCCCAAAATTATCCCAGAAAACCAATCCGTGATAACCTTCTGATGGTTCTGTAAATTGAGGGAATTTTCCGTTGCCCCAGTTATAATTACCACCATCAATGATAATTCCTCCCATAGTTGTTCCATGACCGCCTATCCACTTTGTGCAAGATTCAACAACAACATTAGCTCCATGATCAATAGGTTTGAACAAGTAGCCTCCACACCCGAATGTATTGTCGACAAAAAGAGGTATGTCGTATCTTTGAGCAAGTTTTGCAAATTCATCAAAATCAGGAATATTAAATGAAGGGTTACCTATTGTTTCCAGGTAAATTGCTTTGGTATTATCATCAATAAGGGATTCAAAGTCCTGTATTTTATTCGAATCGGTGAATTTTACATTTATACCAAGATTTTTAAAAGTAAGTTTAAATTGATTGTAAGTTCCGCCGTACAGGAAAGGAGAGCTAACGATGTTATCACCAACACCAAGAATATTGTTTAACGCAATGAATTGAGCTGCGTGCCCGGAAGAAACTGCTAAAGCAGCCACTCCGCCCTCAAGTTGTGCTAAACGTTGCTCAAGCACATCAGTTGTCGGGTTCATCAGTCTGGTATAAATATTTCCGAATTCTTTCAGAGCAAAAAGGTCAGCTCCGTGCTTAGCGTTTTTAAAAACATAACTTGTTGTCTGATAAAGAGGAACTGCCCTTGATAATGTTGTTTCATCAGGTTTATGCCCTCCGTGAACTTGTATTGTTTCAAATTTATAATTGTTGGATTTCATTTCTTTATTTTTTAATTATTAAAAAATTCTTTATGGATTTCTTTAATGGCAATATTGCTGTTCTTTTTATCGATGATGAGGTAAGTAACTACCTCGGAAGCACCCATTGAACTCATCAACACATTGATGCTTTTGTTTGCCAGAACAGTAAAAATTTTTGCGGCAACTCCATACTTTTCCATCATACCATGCCCAACCACTGCCACAAGAGAAATGTCATTTATCAATTGAATTTCCTTTACAAAAGGAAGTTCTAATTGATTAACAAGTTGTCTTGCAGTTTCGTCATCTTCAGACGATAATAGAATATTAATTGAAATTTGTGAAGTTATTACTGAACTGATGTTAATGCCTGCATCATTTAAAGCAGAAGTAACCTTTGCAAGTATTCCGGGTTTAATGCCAACTCCGGGTCCGTTCAACTTCAATAAACAGAAGTCATCACTAAATGAAATACTTTTAACCACATTTTTGGAAATTTCTTCCCTGGAGTTGATCACCGTTAATGGTTCAGGATTCAATGCGCCGGAAGCCGTACAGAATAATTTTACCGGAATACTTTTATCAATCAGTGGTTCGACTGTACGGGGATGAAGGATTTTTGCTCCAAAATAAGCCAGTTCTGCAGCTTCCATATAAGTTATCTGCTCCAGTCTTGTCGGCTTATTTATATAACGCGGGTCGGCACTTAAAAATCCTTTTACATCCTTCCATATTTCCAAATAAGGTGAATCAATGCAATTGGCAATACAAGCTGCTGCATAATCCGTTCCTCCACGCCCTAACAAGGTTACCTTACCTTCGATGGAAATACCGTAAAATCCCGGAATAATAAAGGTTTTATCGGCAGAAAGTGATTTCTTTACTTTACTCTGAGAAGTAGTGATTTCCACCGAAGCATTTCCATGTTCACCGTTAGTAACCAGGCCAATATTTTCAGGTAAAGCCTCCTCACAATCAATGTCGTTTGTGCACAAGACCTGTGATATAACGAGTGAGCTAAGGCGTTCTCCAAAACTCAAAACCAGGTCTTTCAAAAAACATGGAATTTCCTTTATATAATAAATACCCAACAGTAGGTTTTCCAATTCCTTTATCTTGTTATCAAGAATATCTTTGATCTTTTTCTGATGCTCTATGGAATTCACATTGTGTTGAACGATGTTGAAATGTTCCTCAGACAGAAATCGTACTGCATTTTTAATATCGTCCATGTTTTTGAAAACCTTTTGTGGTAAAGTTTCAAGAAAGTCTGTAATCCCGAATAAAGCAGAAACAACCACCACCACAGGCTGTTTATGAGACGATATGATCTTATTGAGTTTTTTAATACCGTCAGGTTCTTTCAAATTTGAACCACCGTATTTAATGACAATTTTTGACATAATAATTTTATTAATAAGTTATTTTTTTGAGAAATTAATTGAGAGAGAACAGCAATTGCAGCTATTCCCTATTTAGAGAAATTGCAAGACTATAATGTTAAAAAAGTCTTGCCTGTCGCATGGACATAGGCATGAATGACAAAAAGAGATTCTTGTCTGAAACTTTGCCTTTACTATGAATATGAATTATTATCATACATTTTATTTTATAATTTCCCTTTCGGGTTAGGTATTGGCACCGTTTCCGAAACCGGAAGGTTGCCAGGGTTTCACAGAGCCTAATCTCTCCACCCTTCTCTATAAATCAAAATCAAAAAAGATTTGAATACGGCAGCAAAAGTATAAATTATTTTTAAAATACATGAAAATAAAAAAAATGATTTATTAATATACTTGAGATACATTCTGCCCTATTAGAAACCAACAGCCTGAGTTGTAAATAATTGCCATTATTTTTTTCTGTAATCATAATTATAAAATAATTGATTATCATTTACTCCAATAAGACTGATATGATTATTTGTTTAAATTTGTTATGAACTTTAGTAATAAAAAACAAGATGATTTAATTGGAATGATATCATTAATGTAAATAAAAAGTTAATAAGCTACATTTGTTTCATAAAAAATAATTGAAACATGAAAAACCTCTTCATATTTTCTGTAATAATAATTTTGTTAGGATCTTGCTCAACCAATAAAAATAAAATAAGTGATTATCCCATAAAACCGGTATCATTTACCGATATACAATTTACTGATAATTTCTGGTTACCCCGATTAGATACAAATAGAATTATCACTATTCCGTACGACTTTATGAAATGTGAAGAAACCCACAGACTAAATAATTTTGCAGTAGCCGGCGGACTTAAGGAAGGTTCGTTTGTTGGTATCAGATATAATGATTCTGATGTTTATAAAGTAATTGAAGGAGCCGCTTATTCTTTATCGATTCATCCTGATCCGGAACTTGAGAAATTCCTTGATGATTTGATAATAAAAATTGCAGCAGCACAAGAAAACGATGGCTATCTTTACACTTGTCGAACCATAAATCCTGACAGTATGCCACCATATACAGGCAAAACACGATGGTCGCAGCTTAAAGATAGTCATGAACTTTACAACATCGGTCACATGTACGAAGCTGCAGTTGCTTATTACACGGCTACAAGTAAACGAACATTATTGGATGTTGCTCTAAAAAGTGCCGATTTGGTAGATCAAAAATTCGGGCCTCGTGAAGATCAACTTCATGGTGTTCCGGGACATCAGGAAATAGAAATAGGATTGGTAAAATTATACAGGGTTACAGGTGAAAAGAAATACCTGGATTTAGCTAAATATTTCCTTGATGAAAGAGGTAATGCAGAAGGCCACAATCTTTATGTTTACGGAACTGATGGTAGCAATAAGGTTTACACACAAGACCATATATCAGTAACTCAACAATTTGAAGCTAAAGGCCATGCTGTAAGAGCAGCTTATATGTATTCAGGAATGACCGATATTGCAGCTCTAACCGATGATAAAGAATATTTAAATGCAATAGATAAATTATGGCAAAATGTAATTAACCAAAAAACATACATTACCGGAGGAATTGGCGCAAAACAAGCTGGCGAAGCATTTGGTGATAATTACTCCCTGCCAAATCTCACAGCATATAATGAAACTTGCGCCGCCATAGCTAATATGCTGTGGAACCAACGATTATTCCTCTTAAATGGTGATTCAAAATATATTGATGTTTTAGAGAAGACCTTGTATAATGGTTTTCTTTCAGGCATTTCTATTCATGGTGACGAATTTTTCTATCCAAATCCGTTAGAATCCGATGGCAGTCATAAACGTAAACCCTGGTTTAATTGTTCATGTTGCCCGACTAATGTTGTACGTTTTCTACCGTCTCTTCCAGGATATGTTTATGCACACAAAAAAAATGAATTATTCGTAAATCTTTTTATTGGTAATAAAGCTGAGGTCAATATGAACTTTGGGAAGATCAAGGTTGAGCAATTTACTAATTATCCATGGGATGGAAAAGTAAAAATAAACATTTACCCTGAACAAAAAACCGATTTCACAGTTTCTGTAAGAATACCGGGATGGATAAATAAACCATTGCCGGGCGATTTATACCAATACATGACAAAATCCGACAATAAACCAATAATAAGAGTTAATGGTAAAACAGTAAAATTTGATTTGATAAACGGATATGCAAAGATCGACAGAAACTGGGATAAAGGAGATATTATTGAGCTTGACTTCCCTATGTCTGTAAAAAAAGTTATTGCCAACGAAAAAGTTATCGAGGATAGAGGGAAATTTTCCATCGAAAGAGGCCCTCTCGTCTATTGTGCCGAGTGGGTTGATAATGATGATAAAGTAAGAAATTTATTAGTAAATAAAAACAGTTCTTTCACTGTTGAACATGACGATAATTTAATAGATGGTATCGACATTATTAAGGGTAAAGCCATCGCATTATCAAGGTCAGAAAAAGATAACTCAATAATTGAAACGGAACAAAACTTTATAGCAATTCCATACTATGCCTGGGCACATCGTGGTAGTGGTGAAATGATAGTTTGGCTGCCTTACGAATTATCGTCTGCTAATCCTATGCCTCCACCAACAATTGCATCCAAAAGTAAAGTGTCTGTATCGTATTATCACGATAAGGTCAATGCTGTTAACGACCAGATAATTCCAAAAAATTCCAACGACCATGAAATACCGAGATTCACTTTCTGGAATCATAAAGGAACAACAGAATGGATACAATATGATTTTGAAAAAGAAACGACGGTTAGCTTTGTTCATATTTACTGGTTTGATGATGAACCAAATGGTGGTTGCCGGATTCCGAAAACATGGAAATTGTTATATGAAAAACATGGAAACTGGCAAGAAGTTTTTAAACATGGAAAATATCCTGTTTCGAAAGATGAATTTAATTCTATTGAAATTTCTCCGGTAACAACCAAAGCACTTCGATTAGTAATTGAGTTAAAAGATAACTACTCCGGTGGAATTCTTGAATGGAAGGTGGAGTAATTCAAAAGTGTAGTATAAAAACTGAAATTTCACTAAAATATTAATAAATTTTGAAAAATAATTGACATAATTCTTGATTAAAAATAATAATTTGACTATTTTTGTCAAAATAATATTTTCAAAATGCAAAACATTGGAGAATTAATACGGACATTACGAGAAAAAGAGGGCTTTCCTTTACGAAAGGTTGCCGCCTATTTGGATATTGACCAGGCTATTTTAAGTAAAATTGAACGAGGGCAACGAAAACTTTCAAAAGAACAAGTAATAAAATTAGCCGGTTTTTTTAATTATAATGAAAAAGAAATGCTTATTACTTTCTTAAGTGACAAAATTATTTATGAAATCGGGAATGAAGACTATGCAAAAGAAGCATTAAAGGTTGCTGAGGAAAAAATTGAATATAATGCATTTAAAGCATTGGACAGGAATGAAATCATAAAAAAAATTTCAAATAAGTTAAAGCAATTTTCAAAAGTTAGTAATGCATGGTTGTTTGGTTCGTTTGCAAGGGGAGAAAACGATTATAAAAGCGATATTGATTTAATGATTCATGTAAGCGATGATTCAAAGTTTTCCCTTTTTGATTTAGCAGAAATACAGTATCAGTTGGAAAGAAATATTCCATATAAAATTGATGTGGTTATGAAAGGTGGTATAAAACCTCAGATTATGGATAGAATTAAACCTGATTTAAAATTAATATATGAGAGATAGTTCAATTACAAATAAAGAACGCTTGCAGCATATTCTTGAAGCTATTTCCAAAATAAATGACTTTATTGAGGGGCAATCGAAAGAAAGCTTTTTAAATAGCGATATTATGCAAAATGCCACTCTGTTTCAGTTTGCAATAATTGGAGAAGCAGTAGTTAATATTGACAGAGAGTTACTAAATAAATATCCTTACCCATGGCATAATGTCAGGTCGTTTAGAAATTTTATTTTACACGAATATCATGCAATAGAAATTTGGATTGTTTGGGAGACTGCAAAAAATGATTTAACCAAATTGAAACAGATTATTGAAACAATTTTGGATAAAGAATTTTGAATCTTAGAGGCCCTGATTGAATAATTATAACCCAAAACATAATAAAACCAATTGATAACAGCTTGTACATTTAATCCAAAAATCTATAAATTAACAACAATACCATGAAAAAAATAATCATAAAAAACAGTTATTTAACTATTCTAATTTTATCATTAACAATTATTTCGTGTAACAGTGATATGAAAAAAACAAATAAAGATTTATTAAAAACCTATGTTCTTACAAATAATCAGGGAACTTATGTTGAAATTTTAAATTTCGGGGCTACGGTAATGTCAATTAAGGTTGCCGACAAACATGGAAGCATCGGCGATATTGTTTTAGGATACGACAATCCAGAAGAATACATCGACGGTAATCCATATTTCGGAACTATTATTGGCAGATATGGCAATCGAATAGCTGAAGGAAAATTTTCGCTAGATGGTACCGAATATACTTTAGCTAAAAATAACGGCAACAATCATTTGCATGGTGGGCCGGGTGGTTTTCACAATGTGATTTGGGATGTTACAGACTATAAAAATGACAACAAGAACCACTTTGTTAAGCTGAAATATTTTAGTAAAGACGGCGAGGAAGGGTACCCCGGCAATCTTACAGTTTTTGTAAAATATACATTAACTGAAAATAACGAACTGATAATTGACTATGAAGCTGAAACCGACAATAAAACAGTAGTAAATCTAACGCATCATTCGTTTTTTAATTTAAAAGATGGTGGAAAAAGTGATATTCTTGGCCATAAGTTAAAAATAAATGCTGATAAATTTATTCCTGTTAACAGTGGATTAATTCCAACAAGTGAAATTCTTAATGTTAAAGAAACACCTATGGATTTTACTGCTTATACAATTATCGGCGAAAGAATTAACAATAATTTTGAGCAATTACAATTTGGCAGGGGTTACGATCATACCTGGGTTTTAAATATGGGAGAAGATTCATTAAAACTTGCTGCTGAAGCTCTTGAACCAGAATCGGGAAGAAAAATAGAAGTTTACACTACGGAACCCGGTTTACAATTTTATTCGGGTAATTTTCTGGATGGAACCGACATAGGTAAAGATAATGTTAAGTATCAATTCAGAACGGCATTTTGTCTTGAAACTCAACATTTTCCCGATTCACCAAATCAAATAAATTTCCCAAGTACGGTTTTAAATCCCCGGGAAAAATATTTTCAAAAAACAATTTATAAATTTTTAGTTGAATAAAAAAAGAGGGCTCTCGCCCTCTCTCATTCACTTTATTATTAACACATTACTATTTAATAGTAATTCTTTTCGTAAGGGTACCTTTGTCGGTTTTAATTCTAATAAAATAGATACCCGATTTATAATTACTTGTATTTAATTTATTATTTTTCCCTTGATAAATTGCTTGTCCCACAAAATTGAAAACAGTAATATCTTTAATCTCTTGTTGAGAAACAATATTTACAAAATCAATTGCCGGATTTGGATAAATAACAATATCATTATTATTTGCAGATAAGCTTTTTGTAACATTTACAACACTAAATTCTCCATCATTTTGAGGATATACATCCGACACATAAGAATCATAAACTGATTCCATTGTGAAATCAACTTTAGAAACTTTATAATCAGACCATACTTTTAAAATAATTGGATTCCCTACTCTAAAACCCTCTTCGTCATTAAGAGTATTAAAAACAGCAAGTGAATTATCAAAAACATCATAAGATGAGATTTGCATTGCGCCTATTATTTTTTCACCATCAAAAGCTGCAACTTCATCGCCAATTTTCAAACCCTTAATGTAAATTGTATAAACAGGATCGGCAGCATTACCGCCTTTAAAATTGAAATGCTCAGGAACAGCCCTTGTATAGGAACTTGATTTTGCTGCTGCCGGATAAATGATTTCTCCATCAGCATACATTTTCACCAGATAACCCTGGCCGGGTATGCAATTACCTATACCATTTACCCAGGTTGGCCCGATCTTTCGTATCATCTGCCCCTGCGAATCTCTGATAAAATCAAGATCATCGCCAATTATAGTTTCAAAAGCACTAAATGCATCCATTTCACTTTCCGGGTAATAACTTACAAACTGAAAACCTGCTAAAACCTGGATCGGAGTATTTATCGGTACCTGAGCACCTTCAACTATGAATTGTCCGGCAGCAGAAGTTTTAATCAAATATCCTTCGCTTACAATCCAATCACCTATTCCGTTTACCCAGTTTGGGCCGATTTTACGGAGCATTTCGCCTTGTGAATTCCTGATGAAATCTAGGTCGTCTGTCATAATTTCCTGAGCAACTACGGTCATATCAGGATTTTCGGGATCAATATTAGACGATACAAATTGAAAGCCTTCGTTGACCTCAATAATTTGTTGAGAAGTAGTAATATCAAGAAAATAATTAATTATTTCACTAAGATAGTATGGTTTAATATTTAGCTCATTACCATCAGCGATTGCACCAATAATGATAGAAGAAGAAATTAATTTATAATCATCGGTTTCTTTTATAGTAATTCTAACAACTTCATCATCACTTTTTACTAAGGCTTCAGAATCAGAAGGCCCAAGCCTGTCAACGCTAAAATGAGGATCATCACCTCCTTCGTAAGAGAAATATAAATCCGATAAGAAAGAACCTTCGATCGCATTTATTGTATCAACTTCATAAAGATCTCCGGTGTTATTACATTTTACACCCATATATTCAAGAAGCTCAGTCCCATAAAGATCATTAGCAATATTAACACTTTCCATATAAAGATTACCACCCTGGTTGAGATACTCAATAAATTTTGCCTGGTCTGTTTCAGATACAGTACCGGGAGGAGTATTACTTCAACTTAAACAGTAGCAACCCATTGTTGCAATAATGACATCATAATTTGAAATATCATCAGGTAATGAATTAACAAAATCATAAGTTATCCCTGATCTGTTAAAAGCTTTTATGACACCCTCATGTCCCTCAATCAGAGCTCCACTCTCTGGATCAACTATAGTTGGAATACCGTTATCATTGTCCCAGACAAGAACATTATAGTCAAAATCAGGTTCAACACGCAGGAAGTGATTTGGTGACATATCGTTACCTTCAAACTCATCCCCGGTCAAAATTACTTTTGCATATATAGCGGTATTATGAACTTGTGTTGGTGTCCACGACAAAGAAACTGTTTCTGTTTCGCCAGCCGCCAACTCATCGGTTACCAAAGTTGAATACAAACAATCATTGGATTTAAGACTGTATAACTCAACATTATAATTCGATTGAGGTTCTAATCCCAGGTTTTTTACTTCAACATTCCAGGTCCCTGTTTCGTTTAAGTCAATATTATTTTGGCCATCAATACTGACTATTGTCAAATCATTATCGAAATATGTAGTTAGATATACATTATAAGTCCTCCACATAATCCAGGCATTATTAGTCGGGCCAAAGCTTCTGAATCTTAGCTGAATATCTAATCCTGCATAATCATCAACAGGAAATGAAATTTCTGTGCCGTTATAACCACCCCAATTTCCTTCACTTAAATCATAAGACCAAATAACATCTTCATTATTATTATAAATTATTGAGATCTCAGCTTTTTCAGTTGTTACACTCGGATCAAAAATTTCAAGAGATTGAGTAAGATAAAAAAGTTGAGGATCATCAGGTACGGAAATTATTGGAGATATTGCTGATACATCGAAATCGAACATAAGTGAATCAACACTTAATTGTAATACATCTTCAGTGATTTTCCAGGTTCTATCCAAACTCCATCCGGTATTAATTTCAAAATCATCTTCCCAGAAAGTTGTCTGGGCTGATGTTGGAAACCAAAACACCGATAAAAACAAAAGTAAAACAAGTATTTTTTTCATAGTATTTTTATTTTAATTTATAACATATTTACGTAAGACAGTACTCACTTCTTTTAGTTGCAAATTTCATCTACTTTTTTAGAAAATCATATAAAAACTGTTAAATATCATATCGCAGCTTCGCTGCAAACAAAAATAGAACACTGATTTGACTGATTAAACTGATTAAACTGATTAACACTGATTTTTAACTTAGATAACCATTTTACTTATTATTTTAGTTGTATGTATTTAGATGAAACAATGTTTCATTTCGATGAAATAAAAAGTTCTTTCGATAAATAAAAGATTTTGTTCAATAATACAATGATATCTTTCGATGATAGGAAATCATTGTTCCATAAAGCAAAAATCTGTTTCGATAGAGCAAAATAGTATTTTTTTACAACATTGAGGTTGTAAATGTTTCATCGAAAGAAATCAATGCTTCATTGAAAGAGCTCAATACTTTATTGAAAGAACTCAATGCTTCATCGAAAGGCCTCAATGCTTCATCGAAAAGCATCAATACTTCATCGAAAGGCCTCAACGCTTCATCGAAAGGCCTTAATGCTTCATCGAAAGGTCTCAATGCTTCATCGAAAAGCCTCAATGCTTTATTGAAAGCCATCAATGAACTATCATAAGAAATTAAGGCTTCATCGAAAGAAATTTTATAAAAAGCATTGAGATTGGATTCAGGCAATTTGTTAGTGAAGTATTAATAAATAGATCGTTTTATTTATTAAATTTATTTTTTATTATGGTATCTGCGATATATTGTTTTATTTTGTGGGACAATTAGATTTTGAAATGATTTTAAGACTGGCTTCTTGAATTGAAAAAAAGAGCAAAAACCGGAATTTGAAAAAAATATACAGATTGAAATTATAATGGAGCCATTAATTTTAAAAAATAATACAAACCTGCCGGATGAAATCTTTTTTGATTCATTATAGAAAGGTGTTTATATTCGCAGAAAATGCTTGTATATATACACCTTTTTTTGTTGATAAAGGAGAAATAAAAACAATAGTGTATATTCATACGTTAGGCTTCATGCAGGGGCTGCACGATAGACATGACACATGAGTCGAAAAAAGATAAATAGGACTACAATATTCGTTTACGAATTGGATTCAAAAGTAAATCGCCGATTTGATTTCTACTTAGGAGATTTGTTAATTGAAGATGTGATATTTGAAAAACTATTTGATTCATATAACACCACACAGATAATTCAGAAGGAATCGACCTTTGCTTTGCCTCCTGAATATCTTGATACGAGATACGTAAAATATGTAGCCGAAGTAGGTAATGAGAAATATGGACTTTTCAGACTTAAGACCAGAAATGCTTTTAAATCTGATTTGTTTATACCACACAATGACTCTAAATTCTTATATCAATTTGTTTGTGGCAGTTATATATATCTCGCAACAGATAAACACTCTCCACTTGAGATTAATAAAATCGTTGATTGGTACAATGACTGCTTTTCTGATAATATAAGAGATGTGGATAATCTTTACGCTGGACAAATTAATGACAAGTTTATATTTCCTGACTCAACAGATTTTATTATTGTAACAAATTACGATTCAAACCGAGATCTAGGAGTTGTTCTTAAGAAAGATAAATTAAGTGACTTTTTAGATTGGTTTAACGCTAGACTCCAAGAGTTTCAAATAAAAGATATCAAGACAGAGGAATTTGAGATTTGCGAACGAACAAGAATTTTATAGACATGGATTCAAGAATAATGTATATCGAGAGAAAAGAACATGAGCCAGATTTAGGCATGGTTCCTCTTTCTGGACAGGCATGGATTGGAAGAGTTGAATTTTCGAAAACAGGCAAAACAATATATTATAAAGGCAAATCTTTTCAGAGATTAAGAGGATTTAAGGCCAATTATGTCGATTCTGAAAATGGAGAACAATATTGGATTTCAGGTTGCAAAAAAGATGGTTCGGATAGACTTTATGGTGAGCGAACACCGATAGAGATAGATGATGACATTCGGGAGGAATATTGGACTAAGATTCGTAATTTGCCTGAGAATAAAAATATAAAAGTAATAAACGGAAAATAATGCACGAAAGCCTAACACGCAATATACGTAAGCCGGGGATTGTGGTAAATTTAAACTTTTGTACATTTACTCAAAATTGTAACGGTTTGATAAATTGGAGCTTCGAAATCCCGGCCTCCGCATATTGCCAACCGTTGGACTATTACCCGTTTTTGGAGACTATTATGTGTTTTCAATTGAGAAGTTTGGTTTTTCAGAGAAGGATGTTCCGGAGATTTTTCACTTGTGATCTTGTGATTTTCTGTTTAATTAAAAAACTTAGAAATCGGTAGGTTCCACAGTTTTTTGCTTTTCATCCCAAACGGGAAGCTTAATTCTTTCATCGGTTTTTAAAATTTCCCGACTCCATTTTTCAGGATATCCAATGGAACGTGGCCTGTTATTTTCATCCCTGACATAACCGTCGTTATATTTTGCAAAAACGTAATAAGACAATTTTTCCCATTCATCCATCACATAATCACTTTGAGCTGAAGAATAATTTGTCAAAAACTTTTCCAATTCTTTTTTATCAGAAATTGATAACGCTATTTGTTCGATACTGTCTTGCATTTGTAAAAATTTTCCCTCAACTTTATTTTGTTTATCTTTTACGTCTTCAATTATATAAGAGAATTTAGTATTTGCATAATTTGCCAAAAGATTAAAACGCCACCAAGCCGATTCCCACGAAAACTCTTTCATGCTTCCGGTCTCGAACGGATCGGGAACATCATTAATTCCAAGATAAAGAGGTGTGTAACATGTAAAATATGTATCGTCAACTCCGTACCAAACCAATCCACCAATTTTATCGGGCATTTCAGATCGTGACTGTGTAATTATTGAAAATCCGGTATTATAGGTCGAAATTGCTCTTTCCCAGGAAGCTTTCATTTCGTCAACATCGAAAACCAAAGGCCTGCAACGATTTGGATTTCCAAAAGGCCCTGCAGACGGCCCGGTTGTCATATCAATATCAGTTCCTTCATAATGATCCCTAACTAAAGCCATGATATCTGAAACACCAAGTTTTTTATCCGGTTTTATCCACAATGGATATCTTTCGGCTCCCTTCACGGCACGATGATAATCAGATGAAAGATTTAAAGCCGTATCAGTACGATTATAAATACTCCAAACCCTTGCTGAGCAATATCTGAGATTTCCCGGGTTTGAAGGATCGTATGCTACATTAAATCGAAACGGCTCACCTGACTTAGGGTTATAAAATCCATTTTCGATGGCAAAACTTATCACATTGTCAGAATAAACACAATTGTCAGGATCATCGAGAGGGAATTCCCCAATTCTGGCTTTGTTGGCATGACCACAAATATATCCATCGGGAATTCTCCGGGCAACCCAAACAGGTGCATTTCCATGGGGGCCTGTTCCAATCATCTCAAGCAACCAGGCTTCGTTCGGATCGGCAATCGAAAATGACTCTCCACTACTCGAATACCCATATTCTTCAACTAAAGAAGTCATTACATCTATGGCTTCACGTGCAGTTTTTGATCTCTGTAAAGTTACGTTCATTAATCGCCAGTAACTTAAAAAAGCTGTCGTATCAATTAGTTCTTCTCTTCCACCGAAAGTAGTTTCACCCATTGCCACCTGAAACTCATTCATATTATGATAACCCATAACTTTATATGTATGTGGAACTTGCTTTATTTTACCAAGAATATTCCCTGAATAATCATGAATTTCAACAAACTCACCTTCTTCGTGATCGGCAGCAGGCAAAATTCTGTATGTAGGATGAAACTCTCCGTCACAAAGATATGCAATCATAGTGGAATTATTGTTTGAAGCACCCTTGGTTACAATAATATTTGTACAGGGAACGGTTGTTTTTATCAGAAAAAAAACTATGAAGGAAATAATTATTGATTTTTTCATTTTTTGAGGTTTTCATTATTGATTAATACTTTTTTTCAAAATTATAAACTAATGTTAATTTTTGGAATGTTTTAAAATTTTTTTGCAAAAAAAAAGAGGGCTTACACCCTCTTCTTATTAACTAATATTTAACTAAATTTTTAATTTATAGTAATCTTTTGAGTTTCTATTCCTTCTTTAGTTTCAATTTTAATTAAATAAATACCTGCTTCGAAATTGCTTGTGTTTATTTTATTGTCGGTTCCATTATAAATTGTTTGGCCAACATAATTTAAAATCGAAACATTTTTAATTTCATTGGCTGAAGAAATATTAATTACGTCAGTAGACGGGTTAGGATAAATTAGAATTTCATTGACTGAAACAGTAGCGCCTTTTGTTACATTGGCAATGCTGTATTTTCCATCTTCCGCAGGATAGACTTTTTCAGAATATGCTTCGTATTCTGTTTCAAAAGTGAAATCAGCTTCAATGATTTCACCGGTAGTTGAATTCCAGACTTTCAAATTAATTTCATTTCCTTCGAGATATCCTTCACCTGAGTTTAAAGTACTGAAAACAGGAACAGAATTATCAAATGCATTTTTAGAAACAATTACACTTGCTCCAACCATTTTGTTATTATCGAAAACTGCAACTTCATCACCAATCACCAAACCCTGAACATAAATTGTGTAAACCGGATCGGCTGCATTTCCGCCTTCGAAAGTGAAGTGAGTTGTTGTTTTTGAGTCTATTGACGACAAAGTAGATTTAACAGGGACACTATAAATTAACTCATCGTCGGCAAACATTTTTATTAAATAGCCTTCTCCCGGATTTGCATTTCCAATTCCGTTAACCCAGTTAGGACCAATTTTTCTCAGCATTTCTCCATTGGAATTTCTGATATAATCCAAATTATCTCCTAATATTACAATAAAAGCTTCTAAAGCATCAATTGCTTCCTCAGGTAAGTAACTTACAAACTGATAACCTGAAGTTAATTGTATTGGTGCTAAGGGATTCATTTGTTCTCCGGTAATTTCCAAAGTTTCTGCTCCGAACATTTTAAATAAATATCCTTCTGTCGAAATCCAGTCGCCTATTCCGTTTATCCAGTTAGGGCCAATCTTTCTTAAGACTTCTCCATTTGAATTTCTGACATAATCAAGATTATCGGTTAAAATATCCTGCAAAACTACAAGCATGTCGGTTTCTTCAATAGCTACTCTTGTTGAAACGAATTGATATCCTGTACTTAATGGAAGGTTTTGTGTAATTTCTTGTCCGGGTGTTAATCCAAAGAATTCGAGATATTTCAACATTAGTTCATCTTTTGTTGATCCACCATCATCTAATCCGCCGAATTCAAATGAAGCACCAATTGTTTTGTAATCACCCCCATCATAAGCAACTCCACAACCATAGTTAGGTGATTGGTTCTCGAATATCATAACTGCAGGAGAGATGGCACCAAGGTGGTCTATCCAGCTATTATCACCCGAGTAATTATAACTTAATCCTTCGGTAAATGTTCCGCTTTGTCCGTTTATTGTTCCGAGGTCACTTGATCCGTCGGCTTGTCCGTTTATGTTGAACATTGAGTGAACTGCGGTTTGACTATCATAATACCATGTGTCGCCACCTTCCATATAAAGCATTCCTCCGTTATCGAGATAAGCGGCCAGAGTTTGTCCTTCGGATGAGGATAAAACATGATTACTTGAATAAATTCCTAGACATACAAAAACGCTTGTATAAATATTAATATCAGCAGGAATATTAGTTGTGAGATCAGAAGAATATCCTGCTGCAGTTACTGTACTCTGAATATCAGAAGCTGAATTATGATTTCCATCTAAATCTACAATAAGAACAGGTTTTTGACCTACACAGAAGTTCATAGTAAAGCTGTTTGTGTAAGAACCTGCATTTGCCGATGCATTGAGAATGATCTCGGTCATTTGTCCTGTTGGAATTGAGGCACTTGCAGTAACTGTAAAAGTACCTTCGGCTGTTTCGTATTGTCCGAGGTTTCCAAAGTTTGCCGATTGAGTAACGATTGTATATTCGGATGGGTTTACTTCAATTTCACCTAAAATGTCCTGGGCAATTTCATCACCATTGTTACGAATTGTAGCAATAATATCCACAGTTTCGCCAGGATCGATTTTTCCGTTTCCGTTTCCTGCTGCATCATCAACATAATAATCCATCAAAGAAAGATAAACTCCGGGAATATGTTCTAATGCTGCAATAGCATCAAAGTCGAAGCCTGCATTATCACCGCTGGATGAACCGTCGCCGTCGTCTTTAATTTTAAAGAATTGTGCCTGGAAGACTCCTCCGTTAACCAGATCAAATTCCGAAGTTCCTTCGCCATCGCCCAACTCATGCCATGGGCCGTCCATTGTTTCTGAAGCATAGCAGGTGAAACCTTCGGGAGTAATGTCGCCTTCGAAAATTATTATATCATTTCCAGGGCCGTCAAGTACAGGGAATTGCATATCAACAACTATCCAACCGTTTCTTCCTATTGAATAATTGATATTGTCGGGAGCACCTATGATGCCGGGTGTGTTGCCTTCGTCGTCGTGATTATTTCCCGGTATTTGACAACTGCTAACTCTGTAAGCATAATGTGATTCGACTTCCTGCAGTTGAAAATCAACAGTCGTTGAACTGTTTGCTTCGACTACAACATTATCGATTGTCTGCGATTCATACCCGTTTGCAACAACTGTTATTGAATAAGTTCCGGGCATAATAAATTTATGATAGTCACCGACTTCAGGATCGGAGTAATTTGGCAAATAATCATCAACAAAGATTGCTGCAACAACAGGTTCTCCGCTTACTGCATCAGTGATAATTCCTTCTAATCCATATCCCGAAACTTCAATCATTGCAATTGTAGGTGCAAGATTCCAATTATAATAAACAGTTGCCTGTGATGCAGAAGGTTGCTTATTATCTGAAATTTCCTGAGCAAAGCTAAGGGTTCCGGTCACACCATAAAAAGATTCACACGATCCCCCATTTACAGGATAAAGTATATTTGCACATTGGCCAAATTCCAAATTTGTATAACCTGATGTACTTGAATAAAGATCACCAATGAAATAATTTTCACTATCATCAGGAGAGGGATCATATCTGTAGAACCATGCAAAAATGAAAACCACAACCCCACTGTGCATAGTAAGATTTAAAACAAATTCATTATCATTCATAAAATCACGATAGACTTTTGTTTCCTGTTGTGAATAGGCACCGGTACTTCCGCCTTCGCCATCCCACATATATCCCCAGTCACGATTAAGGTCGATTCCATTATTATTATACCTTGTCATATTCACTCTTCCATCAGGATTAGCCATACACAAAATCCAAATCTCGCGATTATCAATTAAATTTGTGATAGTAAAATCTTCACCATATTCTAAACACAGCATTCTTGAAAAACGAATCAGGTTTTCAGCACCACCGATTTCATCGCCATGAATACCACCATCGATGATCAATTCAGCCTCAGCTTCATCAACCTCAACATTATCACTGATCTTCATAACAGCTAATTGACGTCCTCCCAAAGAAGTTCCGATAACTTCTTTTTTACAAATGTCGGGGAAATTCAGAGCTAAGCTGTCAATTATTTCTATTATTTCTTCATAAGAATAATAACCCGGTGGGACATCCTGATTCCAAAAATCACGATAATATTCATTCAGATCATCTTTTAAAATCTCGTAATTTAAACCTGTTTTGTCAAGTCGAATAAGTTCATCGGGGGTTACGTACATTATTGCAATTCCTTTGGAGGAATAAATATCACCGTTTAATTTCAAATCGGTTAATAATGTGTAATCAGCAGCCGAATTAAGGAATACTTTAATTTCTTTTTCTCCTTTTCTCCAACCATCAGCGAAAGCTGAAAATACAAAGAAAAGTACTATTGCAGATAGTAGAAATACTTTTTTCATGTGTAAATAGATTTGTTATGTTAATGTTTATGTTATCAAAAATAAGAATTAACAAAAACAGGGATTTTATAATTATGTATTCCTATTTCTATTTTCTTTATTTTCATTATATTATTTGACAAATTATTAGTGCTTATGGTTGCCTATTTTACAAGGTTTTTAAAAGATCGACTGCATTGTATATATTAGTCTTGTCATTATAAGCGACTTAAGAGAAGGCAAAAGTTGCAAATGAAAAGTACCCGGTAATAACATAATTGACAATGGTTCATGCAAAGTTCGCAGACGAATCTCAAAGTACGCAAAGCACTGATAATAAAAAAATATATTTTGTGGTTTTTGCGTGAAATTAGTTTTTAGACCGGACCCATCAATGTAATATAAAAATGTGGTTTTTCTTTGTGAAGCTTTAAAAATTCTTTGAGTACTTTTAGTAATAACTATAACACAGAGTTACACGGAGTAGCACTAAGGTACACAGAGAGAGGTTTGGTGAAATATGGAGAATTTGATAGGATAGAATAGCCGTAAATTATTATTGAATTAGGCGTGTTTTTATGCTTAATGCGAAGAGAAGAGGCTGATAGAAAGAATGAAGCTGTAGCTTCCTGTTCACGGAGTTATCTGTTCGGTTTTCTTTTGGGTGAGGAGGAAATTGCACCGATAGGATTTGCATCTACTGCATTAACACAGCATTGAGGCACACCAACGTTTTCGGTTATGGTAAGTGGGGAAATGTCTATCGACATTTTCACACGGTAGGGGGATGATATTGCTACCTGGGATTTGTCCACCGGTCGAATCCTGCCCCATTTGCTATTAGGTGCTGTTAGGCACTGTTGCTATCTAATATAGATCTTCCCATTTCCTAAGAGTTGATTATTTTCTGTTAGTTTGAACATGTACATACCAGAACTTAAATCAATAATTGAAACAGTTTCATGATTGGTAATTGGTTTTTCCAAAACCAAATGTCCAAATAAATTGTAAATCTGAAGTCGTAAGTTTGAATGATTTGTTTTCCAGCTAATTTTTATGAAATCTATCGCAGGATTTGGGAAAAGATTAAAATCAGGTATCTGTTGCAATTCAATGCCTTGTGAATTGACTTCTGAATAATAACAAAAGCCCTTTTCTGATAACTCCCAGACATCATTGTTAAACTCAAACTCCGTGTATTCTGTCAGCATGCTATTAAAAAGATTAGGAGACCATTGTCCGTCCCACCACCACCAATATTCATTATGCCACCACCAGGGTATTATTAAACTGGAATTAGGAATTGAACTTTCATAAACGTATACATTTTTATACTCATAATCATTTTGGCAGAAAAATACATCAATCATTATCCTTTGAGTCAAATTGTTATCAATATCATATTCATATTCATAGATTGCATTTAATCTCCAATCATTAATATTTGAATCCCAGCTGAATGCAGAATCTTTGATCATATTATCATTCGAATAGGTGTATGTGTCTTTCCAGTATTCCGTCCAATTGTTTAATGGTTCGCTCCATAAAATTAAGATACAAGTGGATAAATTATCATTTTCGTTGTAACCATATTCATATTTTTTATCATGAATCCATTGATTATTTACTTCATCCCAATTGTAACGAGTATCCAATATTTGATTTCCAGAATTGTCAAAATTGACTTCGTTTTTTTTGTCATTGCTCCATTGATTAGTTAAGCTCTCCCAGCCATACCCATAATATGAAGAAACATTTCCAATAGAATTGTAAATAAATTCTTCTTTATATCCTTCTAGCCATTGAAGAGTAGAATTATTCCAATCAAAATAAATAATGGATGTCATGTTATTATTAGTATCATAGGTGTATTTCCCCTTCCATATATTCTGCCATTGATTATAATTATAATCTTGGATTAAGCTTAGCACCATGTTTCCATTTTCATCATAATCATAGTTTTCACGTGTTACATAAATCCATTGATTTGATATATCATGCCACTCTTTTAAAACTATACTATCTAATTCATGTTTAATTGCGTTTTTATTTTCATTTGAAGGTGTCTCAGACCGAAATGATTTTTGTGGAAAACCATAGATTGAATTATTCAGTTTGCCTTTCTCATTTTTGAATAATGAATTATATTTTATATTTTTTTCCTTTTCTGAATATTTTTGAGAATTTGGTAGAGATTCTTGCCCGTGAATTACTGTAATAATTATACTTAATACTATGGTCATTAAAATACCTTTCATATCAATTATTAATTTTTATTTAGTGGTTTTTATCTATTTGCAATAGTGCCTAACGTATTAGTATTTTATAAATCGTCCCCCCAAAAGTAATGAAAGAAACGAAAACGCAAATAAAAAATGTGAAAATATCTGGAATAAAACAGTAAGGGGGATGATTTATAAAATACTAATACGATAGCAACAGCATATCCAGAGACGGCAACACCATCTTTCCCGTTGAGAATGATACTTTTACATATGCTATTTATTACAGAAAAATAATGAATATGCCGTTAATACAGCAAGGTGCAACCTTTTAACTTAACATGTAATGTATCTGAATCCTTGTATACAACAAGTTTAGTAGATGGTGTAAATTCTTTTCCGGTTACCGGAGCTGATGTGAAAGAGACTGTTATGTCTTTCCCGAATTCTTTTTCAGGATTTAGTTCAATTTCAGTATCCATGATTAAGCCGTCTCCATATGTCCGTATTGTTATACTATCGGCATTTGTGGAACCCGAAATAAATGCTTTTACAGACAAAAAACTGTTATGCTTGCTGAGATACCATTCCTGTGGTGCAAGGTGAATATATGTATTGTTGCTATTACTATATGTGCTGTCTTCTACCTGGCAGTTAGTAATTGATTCAGTTTTATTTTCTGCTTCTTTGGAACAAGAAGTTAATATGGTTAATCCGATTAAAACAATGATATACCATTTCATAAATTCAATTATTTTTTGTTAATACTAATTCTAAGATATTGTGTGTATGATGTTTTGGCTGAAAATCAGTCCTGTTATATTCACGTGAGTAAATAACTCTAAAATTGTTAACTGATGTAAGAATGTCTTCTTTGTTATTTTGATATTGGATTGTGCCATCTGAAGCAACTATAGAAAGGTTGAAATGAATCAGTAAGAATCCGTTTGGCTTTAAGGTTCTGAAAATTTCATTTAAGGCTTTACTCCTGTCAACATATTGTATTACATTGATCATGTAAAATGCATCAATTGAGTCATTTTCAAAACTCAGAGTTTCTGCATCTTCGATATAAAAATTCTGTTTTGGGTATTTCAATTTTGCTTTTTCTAATTCAATTAATGAAACATCAGTGCCGATTGCCTGGTATCCACATTCATTGAGTTGGTTTACAAAATGCCCATCGCCACAGCCTAATTCAATAATCTCTCCGTTAAAATTAATGTCTTTCAAATGAGAACATAATATTTCTAAATCCGGATTAATGTGATTTCCTAAAACCTGATGGTTAAATTTCGATTCAATCTTGTTCTTTCTCATATAAAAATAATTATATACCCGACGTTTGAACGATTCGACTCATTAAATGAACTTCGATTAATTTGGTTTTTCGATGCCAAAAGATTTCAGATATTCGCCAAGAGGTTTTAATCCGGCACTTTTTCGCAGGCTGTCAATTACCTCAAGGTTTTCGACAGGATAGAGTTCCAACTTCTTAAGAGAATCATTATATATCATCTGGCTACCATAAATTTGCTTTTGGCCTTTAAACATTTTTATCCGGTCAATATACAATGCCAGGCTGCTCTTTGATAATTCATTGTTATCGGCAGCCTGCTGCATAATTGGTACATATTTTTCCATAACAAAAACGTTGCCGCAATGTTGCAGGACTAAAAAAGCTGCGTCTGCCGCCTTGTCCCCCAAAACTGATCTTTTAGGCCAGCCTATCTGTCTAATTGTGTGTTCAACCCGAATAAGATTTAAAGAATCCTGGATATGTTCAAGCTGATAGAGTTTCCGGATCGTATCAGAATCCCAATCGTAAAATTGCTCAAGCGAGTCGGTTAAAAGCCTGTATTTTTGGTCTAGAACGAATATTTCTTCAAGTTCGGTTTTATACTTTTGGTAATCAATTGTTTTTGACTTTTTCTTTTCTTCAGTATAACACGATTGAATAACGAAAATGATTGCTATTATTGCTATTATTGTATTTTTCATATTTATTTTCCAATTAGTCTTTTGTTGTTTTTATTTGGTTCAATCAAATTCCACATATTTCCGTATAAGTCCTCAAATACTGTTACTTTTCCATATCCAAAATCTCTTTCCTTGATTTTACTTTAAGCTTTGAATAAATGCTATTTGTATGTGATTTAACAGTACTAATGCTAACTGAATTCATTTCGGCTATTTCTTTATTAGATTTGCCTTCCTGCAATAGGGTAAATACTTTTCGTTCCTGGATAGTTAATTTGCTTATCGGATTTTTTCTTTTACTTCCATAAAATTTAAAGGAAATATAAATTAATATTATAATAATGATTAATCCGACTGTTAGTAAAATAATACTATACCAATTTGATTCTGAATTTATGCCTAATTGTTTTCTAAAGGTTTTGAAATATTCGGTTTGATTACTTTTCCATAGACTTAAGTAGCTATGGTAATATTCAGGATTCATCTGGAAATCGGTGACAAAATTGCTCTGATAGATGGCCAAAAGTGAAACAAGAGGAAAAGAACAAGTATCGGCATAATGCCTAAGCTTTTCATATATCGCGTCCTGGATTAACTCTCTTTTTGTACTGGAACCATAGTAGTCAACAGAATCTAAAACATTAATTAGATCCGATATATCCTTTAGTCCTTTATTTGGTTGAAAACCTTCTATTTGAAGATTATTAAAAATCTTTTTACCAGGATGCGACAATAAACTGATTTTTGAATTTTTTTCAGCAAAAAGGAACATATGATTGTGATCCCTGCCTCCAATAATTAATGATGTAGGAGGATCCTCTTTTTTTGAGAAATGTATTCTGTATAAATGGTTTTCTTGTGGTAAATATTTTGTTTGAAATACGAATCTTCCGTTGGGGTCCACATTGACTCTTTCAATAATATTGTTGTAAGAGATAGTGTTTAGCTGATTAAAATTTGGTATTATTGACAAATAGGCAATTGTTGACCATTTTGTAGTATCAATATGTAATTTACCCTGGATCTGAGTATACCCTGATAATGTTATTAGACTTAACAAAATGATCAACAATAATGAATTTTTGTAGAACTCCCTCACGATTATTCCATTTTTGACTCCAGGTCTTCCTCAATCTGTTCCATTTCGAGCATGTCTGCTTTGGGGTGAAAATAAAGCAGGCTACCAATGCTCATATCTCCTTTAGCCTCATTTGGCTTTATTTTAATAATCCAATCGCCTATAAGTGGATATCTAAAGGTTTTTTCTAAACTTCCCCTTACTGATTCTTCAACGGTAGTCTTTTTACCCGTTTTTAGATTACTATCTGTTTTAATTGTGAAATTCCCTTTAAGATTTCCTTTTGGGTCCAATAATTCCAGTAGAATTTCACCCTCTGTGATAGTACATTCAATTTTTACTTTAAAAAAGTTGTACTCGTCAGTAACTTTAATTTTTACTTCTAATGTTTCTGATTCTTTGTCAAATCTAAGATGTTTTTGCCTTTCCATTTTTATGTATTCCTGGGAAAAACAGTTTGAACTAATTGCAAGCATTGAAACAAATAAAATTGCTGTGATTTTGATTAGAGTTTTCATAATATAAAATTAATGATTATTAAATAAATTATCGATGCAAATTTACTTCTACAATACCCAATTGGAAAGAAATATAGGGTTGAAAAGGTATCTATGAAAGTATGAAAAGTGGATATTAAACCTTTCTGCATCTTTAATACACTATTTAATATAAAAATGGTTCAACTTTTTCAATAATAAACAGGCAATACAAATTGTTTGTTTCATTTAGATTTTTTATTAAATAAATAACTGTTCTGAAAAGGAACTTCAATTTCCAGATCATATTTTATGCCATTTCTCAAAATTCCGAGCTGTATAACATCATTTTTATTTGAATCGTAATAAATATCCTTAAAGATAGAAATATCATCTTCTGATTGTATAGCGTGCTTATTAATTGAAGTAATTATATCGTTTACCTGTAGGCTGTCTTTAAAAGGCGACCTTCCTGAAATATAGTCCAGACATATTCCCGTGTCAGTTGCTTTGAAATATAATCCTAAGGGTTTTGGTTGTTCAGCTTTTATGGGCTCTGTTTCTGCAAATACGATTAGCAACTCCGGAAAGAACTCTTTAAAAGATTCATATTTATCCCTGTTTGAATCATAATACTCCATTTTTTCTTTCAACAAGGGAAGCAATGTGAAACCCAGGCGAAGATTCCTTTTGGAATTCTCTTGTGCATACTTTTTATATCCGGCTTTTTTGAGCAGTATGCTTTCGCAGGTCCTGACAATGTGTTCATGGCAAAAGGCAAACCAACTTGCATAATTCGAAAGAAAAGGGCTATTGAAATATTCCGATAAATGTTCATACTTATAAAGTTCTGCTCTATTTTCTTCACAAACCGGGTTTACAAATGAATGACCGTATTCATGAAATATCAACATCTTTAAATCATCGTTATTGAAATAGGGAATTCCGTTTTCCATACCATCAAAACCTGTTATAAAATATGCAGTTGTATGCTCTTTGTTTTTCACCTGTGGGCCAAAGCTTATTCCATTAAATAATGGGGATAAAATAAATACATACTTGTCCTTTTTTTCACCGTAAAAGCTTTCCATCTGTCCTAAATAGTTGGTATAATTTTCCGAGTGTTTCAAATCCTGTATTATTGAATCATGCCATGGATTATTTTTCTTCCAAAAACTTTTGAAATCGGTATCTTCTGCAAATTGGTTTAGTTTTTCAATAAATTCCTTTACAACAATTGTGTCGATCTGTGATGTTGAATGTAATGGAAATGGAACAACTTGCTTTAATGGCAAACTGTCGTACCATAAAATAACAGATGCCGGATCATCGAAATTCCAATTCTGACTCGCTTCATTGTACCACTCAATGCTGGGATGCTTACTAAACTTGTCGAAATGAGCTTTCATATTATTGTAATATTTATACTCTGTGGTTTTAAACTTTCCAAAATAATCCCAATATGAGTAATTCATCAGGATTGTTAGCAATTCTATTTTGGGATCAACTTTTAGTTCAAAATTTGGTTCTTTTTGGCTTTGTTGTGCTAATAAAAGATGTGGAACTAAAATTATTAGTATACAAAAAACTTTTAATTTCATCATGATTCATTTTTATGTTTGGGTTTCTAGAATTTGTAATTTACGAATTAAAGATTTTTTAATCAATTTTTTATGAATGAGAATTAATTTCAGAATGGAGTTTTATTAATAATTGTCGGTAATATTCAGGCTTGTTTTTTATAATATCTTCATAAAATTCTGATAATACCATATCTATAAATAAATGTGCAACGATTTCTTCGGGCGAATACGAATCGTATCCTGCCTTATCATAAAAATCTATAAAGTCCGATTTCTGTTTAATTACCGGATTGCCGGTTTCGGTATATACTGAAACCCATTCTCCTCCTTTTCGCTCAATTTGATGAAAATATGATTCCACATATACCAGCAATGTACTTATCCTTCCTTTAAATTCGATGTATCCCTGCCAGGCAGGATATTTTGATAAAATAAGCATGCAGTAATCCTTTTCGGTTTTTGAGTTTTTGTCGGTTAATCTTATTTTATAAAATCCGGGTTTGTCATCAGGATTATAAATCAGTTTTGATAAAACTTCAGAATCCAATATCAGGTTATTAATAGGTTCAAAACCGATGATTTCATATAACTTACTTCTTTTTTCAGGATTGTTTGTCGAATAAACATGAAACAATTCATGCACCATTACTTTGGTGAAATATCTTTTCAGATATCCTAAAAAAGGTAAGTATATTGAAGAAAGCCGCATTTTACCCTGCGGACAAACTATAGCATTTCCCATAGTATGAAATCCACCAAATTCCTGCTTCCCAGTCGTAAGTATCATATAAATTGTATCCTGTAAAACATCAGGACAGGTTTGTTCAATCATCTCATAAGCTTTGAATAAACGCTTAGTGACAAATCTTTTATCAATGCCTTTCCAATTCAATATTTGATCTTTTAGGAATTCCTGATATTCATTTTTACAGGCTTCAAAGCCTTTGCCCTGCATTTCTTTTTCTAAACGTAATTGAATATCGAGCCCGGAGAAGTTATCCAATAATTTATTGTTAAGGTAAAAATTATATCCTTCATCAGCATTAAGGAATTTAACAATTTTATCATTTGGCATTCGTAAAAATTCATTTGAGTATGCCATCGAGTTGACACCAAATAAAAACACTGTCCAAATTGCTACTAATAACACTAATCCCAATATTGAATACTTCATCAGTTTTTTTATTTTTTTTAGTTTCATAGCTATGTGTTGATATTTTTTAAATAGCTACAGCCCTGATGCCAATGTTTTTTTGTCTTTTTTGCTGCTGAATTAATATGTTTTCGTTCCAAAAGTTTTACAATATCGAGGTGAAAACTATCATAATCAATATTTTTATGTACTTCTTCTAAAAAGGCCATCTCAAAAACAAATACAGTTTTTTTCAAATATTCCAATGTCTCAAGCACTACCCTATTCTTACTATTCTCTGTTAACTTAGTATGGAATAACTTATCAAGCTGTTGTCGTTCTTTATTTGTTTTTGCATGAATTTTATTTTCGATAATTTGCAACAACTGCTTAATATCATTATTTGAATATTCGCTTAATGATACGGCGTATTCTTCCAAAACTCCAATTAAATTGTAGGTTTGTTTTGCCTCCTCAATAGTTAAAGTTCTTACACAAAAGCCAATATTGGGGATATACTGAATAATCCCTTCATGTTCTAATTGGGTTAAAGCCTCTCTTATTGGCGTAACACTGGTTTCTAATGTTCTTGCCAGCTCAGCCAAAGAAATTTTTTGCCCTGCTTTAAGCTCTCCGCTAAACAATTGGTCATTAATTATTTTTCTAACCTGATCCCTGAATGTAATTTTTTGTACTTTCATATTTCATATATCGTATACGATACAAGAATACAAAAAATATTTTAGTCTGAATACATTTTCTTAAAAAAGTTTTGATTTTGCTTATGATTTGATTCCACAACGAAGGTCTGATAAAAATAATAGCCGCGAATACGCTAATATAATTCGTGATTTAGCGGCTTAAAATAAATCAGATCTGCAATTGCGACAACCTGGGAGTTTATTGTTTAAAACAGAAATAAACAACTAAAGTTTCGCACTTTGCGGTAATAATAAATAAAAATGCAATATCCTATTTAGGTTTTAAAAGCGTAAAAGATGCTCTGAACAGAAAGCTAAGATTACAAGGTAAAAACAGGCCTATCGTAGGTGTAATTAATAACTATAATCAACTATCTTTAAAAACAGCAACTATTCCGCTTTTATTTTTATACCAGCCGGTAAATAACAATAGGTTTTTTTCAATTAAAATTAATTCAGACAAGCCTCAATTAATCATTGATCAATTGAATGAAAAATGGCAGGAATTCTTTCCGGGAAATCCATTTGATTATTTTATTTTGGATGAATTTTATAACAAACAATATAAAAATGATGTTATAACGTGCAATGCGGCTGGTGTTTTCGCTATTTTGGCAATAATAATTGCAAGCCTTGGTTTGTTTGCTTTAGCAGCATTAAATATGCTTCAAAAAACAAAAGAAATTGGAATAAGAAAAGTGCTTGGAGCCGGAGTTGGAAATATTTCATTTTTGCTTTCAATGGAATATTTAAAATTAATTATTTTGTCGAACATAATTGCTGCCCCTATTTCCTACCTTGTGTTAGACAGATGGCTTGAAAATTTTGCATATAGAATAAGTATTGAATGGACAGCTTTTGTTTTTTCAGTAATTATTATTACAGTGATTGCATTTATATCAATAAGTTATCAGCTTATTAAGACTACAAAAATTAATCCGGTTGATACTTTAAAATATGAATAATCGTACCCTACACTGCGTACAGAGCTATTCATATTAAATTCGTCTTGCGAATTGAGTGAACGTCCTTATCCTTTTTTTAAAATCAATACATGTGTAGTTCGATGGTAAAAAATTTAATAAGTTGTAATCAAAAGAAACAAACTTAAACTTTCTCTATGGTTTCCAGATTACTTCTGATTCTTTGTTAAAGTAAAAATAATCTTTTTCGGGGAAAAACCTCCGTCATCAATCCCTCTTTCGTAACGGAAAATTACATGATGAAAATTTGAATGCATAAAAAGTCAGTTGTAAAAACAGATATTTCATGTTTTAAATTTTTTAATTTGTATAAAAGCAAGAAAAATAATACAGAACACCTCAATAAATACAAAAAATTGATCTCAAAAAGAACCTTTTCAAAATTAAAAGAACCAATTAGAAAAAGATTTGTGTATTAAATTTCAAAAATTAAACGTGCAATAATTGAATAAAAAAACAGTTAAATAAAAAGTTATGAAGATTTTTACAGATTAGGCACATGTAAAGTGTTTAAATGTTTTTTTTTATAAAAATTTTATATATTAAAATTGTAAACCAATGAGTTTTTTTTACCGTATTATAGTATTTTCACTAAGTTTATTTTTTTCAGGTATATTAACCGCTCAAAATATTGGTGTAGGCCAATGGCGTGATCAACTACCCTATAAAAAATGTATTGATGTTGTTGAGGCCGGCGAAATTATTTATTGTGCTACCCCTTACAGTTTGTTTTATTATAATAAAGCAGATGAATCCGTTCAACGACTCACAAAAGTTAACGGGCTTTCGGATGTCGGAATAAATGCGATTAATTATAGTTCTGACCACAACACCTTAATAATTGCCTATTCAAACACAAATATTGACCTCATAAAAGGTAATAAAATTGTAAATATTCCTGATATAAAACGAAAAACCATACTTGGTAATAAGACCATTAACAAAGTACTTTTGATTGATAAACTTGCATATTTATCATGTGGATTTGGGATTGTTGTTCTTGATATTGAAAAAGAAGAAATTTATGATACTTACTATATTGGCCCTGACGGAAATAAAATTAATATTCTTGATTTAACCTATAATGATACTGCTTTTTTTGCAGCAACTGAAAGCGGAGTTTACTATGCCTCATTAACAAATCCTAATCTGGCAAATTTCTCGTCGTGGACGAAAGACCAGACAATATTGTATCCAGACGAAAAGTATAATTTAATTCAGTCTTTTAACGGAAAAGTATTTGCAAATGTTTCTAAAACAGAATATAATACTGATATTTTATTGGTGTATGATGGAAATGTTTGGGGAATTTTTAATCCGGAAGAAACATATACAAAAAGATCAATTTCTGTAAATTATGATCAAATGATTATTTCCTCCTCTGATAATGTACAAGTTTTTGATTCGGATTTTACCAGGAGTTATTTAATAAACTCCGTAAATTCATCCTTTACATTACCTAATGATGCAATAATTGATAAGGATAACTTTGTATGGATTGCAGATCGAAGGTATAGCTTAATAAAAACGTGGAATAAAGGATATGGTTCAGAAGTAATTGAATTGAATGGGCCTGGTTCAATAAATGTATTTCAACTTGCTTCTGGTGGAAATGATATTTGGGTTGCTCCCGGTGGGAGAACTGGTACCTGGGGACCTGCAAATATTAAAGATGGCTTATTTTTTTTCAATGGCGATGATTGGACGACTTATAATTCATCTACAATACCCGCTCTCGATACGATTTATGATTTTGTTTGTATTACGGTTGATCCTGCAAATTATCAAAAAGTTTATTCCGGAAATTGGGGAACAGGTGTTTTAGAGTTTATTAATGGGGAACTAACTGAAATCTATACACCCGCGAATAGTGAAATTCAACCACATAGCAATAATGAGAATTTTGTTCCGATAAGTGCTGTTTGTTTTGATAATAACAATAATTTATGGATAGCAAATTCAGGGGCAAATTCACTTTTAACCGTAAAAACTTACGAGGGCGATTGGAAGGCTTTTGATCTGGGAACAAATGCAAGAAGTATTGACCTGGGAAGAATGATAATAGACTCATATAATCAAAAGTGGATAATAAAAAGAGTTAATGTTTCCGATGGTCGATATTTGATCGTTTTTAATGATAACAATACGATTCTTGACACTTCTGATGATGAAACCAAAATTCTTGGACCTCAACCAAATTATGGTAATATTCCCGGCTCAGCTGTTTATAGCATGGCCGTTGACCTTGATGGAGAAGTTTGGATTGGAACTGATGAAGGTATTTGTGTGTTTTATTCGCCGGAAGATATTTTTGAATCAAGTACTGTCAATGCACAAAGAATTCTTGTCGAGCAAGATGGATATGTTCAATACTTATTAGAAACTGAAATTGTTACGGCTATAACTATTAATGGAGCAAATCAAAAATGGATGGGAACTCAAAAAGCAGGAGCGTTTCTTTTATCAGAAGACGGAACCGAACAAATTCATCATTTCACTGAAGATAATAGCCCTTTACTTTCAAATGATATAATTGATATTGCTATTAATGACGATGGTGAAGTATTTTTCGGAACTTCAAAAGGTATTATTTCGTTTAAGGGATATGCTACGCCAGGAGGGCCAACAAACAATGATGTTTATGCCTACCCAAATCCGGTAAGAGAAGATTATTCGGGAGTAATTGCTATTCGCGGGCTTGTTAATAATGCCAATGTTAAAATTACAGATATTAGCGGTACACTAATTTATACTACACAGGCAGAAGGAGGCCAGGCAATTTGGGACGGAAAAAATTTCGATGGAAGAAGAGCACACACCGGTGTATATATGGTTTTTAGCAGTAATGATGATGGCTCGGAAACATTAGTTACTAAAATCCTTTTTATAAACTAATGTTTTTTAAAACCAAAGGAATTGTAATTCAACGGATAAAATACTCGGAAACCAGCATAATCGTTAAAATTTATACTGAAACCTTCGGTTTACAAGCCTACATTGTTAAAGGAGCCAGAAGCCGTAAATCAAAAATAAAGTCTAATGTTTTTCAAAATCTTTCACTACTTGATTTAGTAGTTTCGAAAAAAGAAAAAAGTAAAATCAATTTTTTGACAGAAGTCAGGCAGGCTTACCAATTTACAACAATTCCTTTCGATATTCGAAAAAGTTCTATTGTGATTTTTCTAAATGAAATTCTATATAAAACTATCAGGGAAGAAGAACCCAACCAAAACCTTTTTGAGTACCTTTTCAACTCAATTCAACTTCTCGATCATCAGGAAAAGGATTTTGCAAATTTTCACTTGCTTTTTCTCATCAAACTAACAAAACATTTAGGATTCTTTCCACATCAAAAGCAGGCAAAACAGTACAAATATTTTGATTTGACAGAAGGTGTTTTTGTTGTGGAAACTCCAATCCATCAACATTATTTAAATAAGGAGCTAAGTTTAATTTTAAATGATTTGCTAAATATTTCTTTCGAAAAAATCAATGAAATAGAAATAAGTAAAATGCAAAGGCTGCAATTGCTTGAAAAATTAATTGATTATTACAAAATTCATATCGAAAATTTTAATGAAATTAAATCTTTGGCAGTACTTCAAACAGTTTTAAATTGATTTTCTAAGTATTACTATTTTTGCATTTATACTAAAACGCATAAACTTTACAATAGTCGTAACCATAAAAGATTTAACTTTGCATAAGTTAGATCGTTAATGTTTTGCATTTTCGATCCTTATTAGTTTAAAATCATTAATAAATGGATTTAAAAGAAAGCAATATTTCAGATGAATTCTCAGGGAGACATCCATGGGAATTTGCAAGAAGCGAGGTAGTGCTTTCTTTGATAAAAAAACATTATGATTTCTCTTCTAAAAACGAATGCATTGTTTATGACATAGGTTGCGGTGATATTTTTTTTGCAGACAGGCTTTCAAAAAAAATCAAAGCTTCAAAAATTATTGCAATCGACAATGCTTTCAATTCCGAAACTATTTCAAAACTCGAAAAAAAATTCAATAATCCCGCGATTTCAATTTTTCAATCAATCCAACAAGCAAAATCAATAAACAAACCGGCTGATATAATTTTATTATTAGATGTTTTAGAACATATTAAAGATGATACTAAATTTCTATCATCCTTGTTATCTGAGAGTTTTGTTACCAATAAAACATTATTTGTGATAACGGTTCCTGCTTTTGATGATTTGTTTAGCTCACATGATGAATTTCTAAATCACTTTCGTCGTTATTCAAATAAAACTTTATTAAATACAATCAATAAAGCCGGATTGAGTGCCGTTGAATTTGGATATTTCTTCTTTTCTTTGTTTTTGATCAGATGTTTACAATCTTATAAAACCAAAGTTTTTGGTAGCCGCGATAAAACATTTACAGGTGTGACAAAATGGAAGGAAAGAAAATTTTTAGACTATTGTTTGAAGAATTTTCTTATTATTGATTTTCGATTGTTCAAATTACTAAAAAATGCAGGACTTAAATTTCCCGGCCTTTCAAATTACATAATATGCAAAAAATCTGTATAATTATTCCTTGTTATAACGAAGAAAAACGCTTGCCTGTCAGGAAATATGAAGATTTCTATGAATCAAACTCCATTTGCTTATGCTTTGTAAATGATGGAAGTACGGATAATACTTTGGATATTCTGAAAAAACTTCAAACTGGTAAGGAAGACAGGTTTTTTATTATTGATTTTGAAAAAAATATGGGAAAAGCCGAGGCTATCAGGCTTGCAAGCCTCGAATTATTGAGAAAAAAGCAGTTCGGGAAAATCGGATTTTTTGATGCCGATCTTTCAACTCCATTAATTGAAATTTTTTTATTAGATAAATATTTAAATAGCGATCCTGAATATGTTTTAGCGTTCGGTTCAAGAATTCTCAGATTAGGTTCAACAATAAAACGCAATTCATACCGACATTATTCGGGTCGAATATTTTCAACTTTTGCAAGTATAATTTTAAAGTTGCCAGTGTATGACACTCAATGCGGTGCAAAGATCATTAAAGCCGATCTGATTAAGGTAATTTTCGAGGAAAAATTTCTTTCCCGATGGTGGTTCGATATTGAAATATTTGCACGATTAATTAAGTTTTACGGACTCGAAAAAGTGAAAAGCAAATTAATTGAAGTTCCCCTAAACACCTGGATTGAAATGGGTGATTCTAAAATTTCATTTTTCAGCCTGATTAAAATACCCATTGATTTATTGCGAATAAAAATGAAATACAAGATCAATGCTAAAAGATAAACTCTTTAAAATCTATAGCTTTATATCAAAACAAAATAATTTTCTATTATTATCGATTTTGTCGGTCGTTATATTAATCTTAACATTCCCAAAAATTGATCCGAAAATTGGTTCGGGTATTGATAACTCATATCTTATTGCCTTTAATCATTTTTTCAACTCAGATATTCAAGTTGTTAAAGATTTGATTTTTACTTACGGGCCGCTTGGATTTCTAAAACACCCTCTCCCGATGGGAAATAATCTTGAGATTGGAGTGATTTTTATTTCAATTCTTCGTCTTTTATTTATTTTTTCAATTCTTTATTTGTCAATTATTCTCAGAAAAAAAAACATACTCTTTTCAATTATTTTGACATTTTGTATTGCAACTTTAATAAATTTCGATACTGTATTCTTCGGATTGATCACTTCAAATATACTGATTTACAGAGAAACAAATAACAAAATATTTTTTCTGATATCCTTGTTCTTTTTAATTCTCGGCTTGTACATTAAAATCACGATCGGAATAATCGGATTGCTGATTTATGCAAGTTTTATAATTATTGATTTGATTATTTCTAGGAATTTTAAAAATATTATTTTCTCAATTGTTGGTGGCACTCTTTTTTTTCTATTAGTCTGGTTTCTAATTTATCATAATTTTTCAGGAATATTTCAGTTTTTTTATAATCTTGTGGTTCTCGGATTGGGTAATTCAAGTGCATTTTCAATAAATCCTGAAAACAATTGGTTGCATTTATCGCTAATGTTTTTGGTTTTTATAATTATCCCTTTTATCTCAAAACAAAAAAATGTCAATTTTCTTTATGGAATACTTTTTCTTGCACTTTTTGCTTCCTTTAAATTTGCCTTTGCAAGAGAAGATATTTTTCACCTGAATTTCTTCTTTAATGTGTTGTATATGTTTATCTTTTTCTTCTTGATTTATATTAAAAAGATAAAAGTAATAACATATGTTCTTTTAAGTTTATTAATTGTATTTTTTTTCGGCAATTTAAATTCTATTGAAATTGAAGGATCGGGCAAAAAACCTTCCTTTTCGGGTTACAAAAATTTCGTCTCTATATATTTTAATTTTAAAACAACAAAAGAAAATAGTATTCTGACCATTGATAATAATTTAAAATCAAAACATCTGTCGCATGATATTCTTGAAATTATCGGACAAAAAACCATCGATTTTTTCCCATGGGAAATTTCATATATCATTCCAAACAAATTGAATTATAGCCCGAGGCCAATGCTTCAAAACGGATGCCTTTTTGCTCCTCCAAAAATTGATAACGAAAATGCTGAGTTTATTTCATCGGATGAGCCGGCAGAATTTTTTATCTGGGAATTGAATCCAAACAAAACCCTCGAAGGAATTGATACTCGTTATATTTTCAATAGCGATGGAAATTTTTTATATGAGTTTTTAAATAATTACAAAATAATTGAAACGGATGGCGATATTCTTCTGCTTCAAAAAACATCAAAACCACGATTTAATTCACCTCTGGTTTTAGGAAATAATAATTATAAATTCAATAAATGGATTAAAATCCCGGAAATTGAAAATGGTGTTTTAAAAGCAAAATTCGAAATTCATCAAACTTTCTTGGGTAAACTTAAAAGCCTGTTATATAAAGAGGAAGAATATTATATTGAATATGAACTGGATAATGGAGCACATATAAAACATCGTTTTTCACGAGATAATTCAATGACCGGATTATGGATTAATCCATATTTAATTCGTGTTTCCAATGAACTGACAGGAGAAAAAGTCAGTAGAATTCGTTTTAGTTTTTCCGATAAAGAATTTCTAATAAAAGATGAGATAAATATTTTATGGGAACAATTTACTTTTAATGATACTCTAAAATCTTCCAAACAAAATATTCACTCTGCTGAATTAATTGTTTCTAAAAAATACGATTTTGAAAACATGAATAATGAATTAGAAAACTGGAAATCTAAGATTGATTCAACAAGAGTTTTCTCAGGAAAATATAGTTTAAAAATGTTGGATGAAGATGTTTACAGCCCGGGATTTATTTCTGAATTTCATGATGTTGCCGACACCAAATTTTGTTTGATCTCCCTTTCTGCCGATGTTTTTTTACTCGAAGAGTCAAAGCCTTTTCTTGTTTTTTCAGTAAGTAGAAACGGGGAAACAATTATTTGGGAAACAAATTCACAGCAAAGTCCTGATTACATTTCAAATCAATGGAATAAATTGAAGTTGGATATAATAATACATTCAAATATTTTAGCGGACGATAAGATTTCGGCTTATCTCTGGAATAAAGATGAAAAGCCTTTAATTCTTGATAATTTAAAAATGGAGGTTTTTGCACTTGAATAAATTAGAACACCATTTCAAATTGATCGGCAATTTTAAATTTTAATTTTTGTTTCACCGCATCCAAATCCTGTTTTTTACCTAATTCCTTTTCCATTGATGTTACGGCTTTATCCGTAAATCCACAGGGATTTATGTAATTATAAAAACTTAAATCGGTATTAATATTGAACGCAAAACCATGCATTGTAATCCACCTGCTTGAACGAACACCAATGGCACAAATTTTTTGGGGTTTTTGCTGTGAGGAAGAGTCTATCCATACACCGGTTGCACCTTCTAAACGCTCTGCCGGAATTTCGTATTCTTTCAGAGTTTCGATGATTGCTTCCTCGATACTGAAAATATATTTCCTAACTGATAAAGAAAAATTTTCAAGATCGATGATAGGATATCCAACAATTTGACCCGGCCCATGATAAGTAATATCTCCTCCCCTGTTTGTTCTAAAAAATGTCGCACCTTTTGATATTAGTTTTTCTTTGTTAACAAGCAAATTATTTTCCGAACCGCTTTTGCCAAGAGTAAAAACATGTGGATGTTCACAAAATAACAGATAGTTTTTCGTTTGGGTTTTATATTCGGAAGGAAGTTTTAAATTTTTCTTTTTTTTCTCAACATTTTCATAGAATAATTTTTCCTGATAATCCCAGGCTTTTTTATATTCAATCGATCCAAGGTCATGAAAATATGTGGTTTTGGGATTCATTATTTAATTCTATTCAACGTGTTTTTCTGCATGATAAGATGACCTGACAAGTGGACTGCTTTCAACAAATTTAAATCCTTTTGCCAATCCGGCAATTTTGTATTCCTCATAAATTTCGGGAGTAACAAATTCCTTTACAGGTAAATGATTTTTTGTTGGCTGCAGATATTGGCCCATGGTAAAAACCTCACATCTGGCAGCAACCAGGTCATCCATTGTTTCAAAAATTTCTTCCCGGTTTTCGCCAATTCCAAGCATAATACCTGATTTTGATACAATTCCTGAATCAGAAATATGTTTAATTACTTCTAAACTTCTGTCGTATTTTGCTCTGCTTCGCACTAAAGATGTAATACGTCTGACTGTTTCCAAATTATGTGAAATCACCTCCGGTTTAGCTTCAATAACCTTATTAATTAATTTGGTTTTCGCATCAAAGTCCGGTATCAGGGCTTCGATTGTTGTATTAGGATTCAATTCCTTAATTTTCAGAATTGTTTCAGCCCAAATACCAGATCCTTTATCATCTAAATCGTCGCGATCGACCGATGTCAAAACACAATGTTTTAACTTCATAATCTTAACGGATTCTGCAACACGCTGTGGTTCTTCAAAATCAACTGGATTTGGTTTGCCTGTTTTAACCGCACAAAATTTACATGAACGTGTGCAAATATCACCAAGTATCATTAGTGTTGCCGTACCAAGGCCCCAACATTCATCAATATTCGGACAATTACCACTTGTACAAATTGTATGAAGTTTGTGTTTTTTTACTATGTCTTTTACTTTCAAATATGCTTTACCTGTAGGGATTTTTGTTTTTAACCAATCAGGTTTTTCTCTTTTTTTCTGACCCATTATAATAAAAATAATTTTTCTCTGTTATCAAACCTGCATGATAAAAATAAAGTATGTAAAATTAAAAAAAAAAATCAAATTTCATGCAACCTTAATGAAACTAATAGTGTCAATATAAGTAAATGTTTTAATAAAATATAAATAAATATAAGCATATAAAAAAAATTTAAAATCGTATATTCAAGTAATTTTATTACTTTATATAAATACTTCCCTAAATAGTTGTTTTAGCCTTAGCCTGCAAGATGGATCCCAAACCAAAGCTTGCAGGTTTTTTATTTATGTGACTGCTATTAATGATTACTTACAATTTCTTTAAGTACATTTGCAAAAATTTTTTTGAAAATGAGTTTAGAATTGAACGAACAAGAAATTATCAGGAGAAATTCCCTAAAAGAATTATTAAAGCTTGGCATTGATCCATATCCTGCTGATAAATTTGATAATACCGTAACTGCAAAAGAAATTCATGAGGATTTTCCTAAAGATAATTCTCTTTATCAAGATATAAGCATTGCGGGTAGAATTATGAGCCGCCGAATAATGGGAGCTGCCTCATTTGTTGAAATCCAGGATTCAACTGATCGTATCCAATTATATTTCAAACGTGATGAAATTTGCCCGGATGAAGATAAATCCATGTACAACATAGTTTTCAAGCGCCTTCTTGACATTGGTGACATTATTGGAGTAAGAGGTTATGTTTTTATTACAAAAATGGGTGAGATAACTATTCATGTAAGGGAATATAGAATTCTATGCAAATCATTAAAACCTCTACCAATAGTTAAAGAAAAGGACGACAAGATTTATGATGCATTTACCGATCCCGAACAAAGATACAGGCAACGCTATCTCGACCTGATCGTGAATCCGGAAATTAAAGAAACATTCGTAAAACGAACTCAACTAATGAATTCAATGCGTTCGTTTTTAAATAGCAAGGAATATCTTGAGGTTGAAACCCCAATTTTGCAGCCTTTGTATGGAGGTGCCGCTGCTCGTCCGTTCAAGACTTTTCATAATACCCTCGATATGACTTTATACCTCAGAATTGCAAACGAATTATACCTTAAACGTTTGATAGTAGGAGGTTATGATGGAGTTTATGAATTTTCGAAAGATTTTAGAAATGAAGGTATGAGCCGCTTTCATAATCCCGAATTCACACAAATGGAACTTTATGTTGCCTACAAAGATTATGAATGGATGATGAATCTGGTTGAAGAAATGGTTGAAAAAATTGCTCTTGATTTAACAGGATCAACTGAAATACAAGTTGGCGAACATCTGATAAACTTTAAAAGGCCATGGAAAAGATTCACAATGTTTGAAGTTATTGAACATTTTACGGGAGTGAATATTTCGGAAATGGGAGAAAACGAATTAGTGAAAGTAGCGAAAAAACATGGAGTAGAAGTTGATGCAAGCATGGGAAAAGGAAAACTAATAGACGAGATTTTCGGCGAAACATGTGAGGCAAAACTTATTCAACCGACTTTTATTACCGATTATCCTGTTGAAATGTCGCCTTTGGCAAAAAAACACAGGAGTAAAAAAGGGCTTGTCGAACGATTTGAAGCAATCTGTAACGGTAAAGAAATTTGCAATGCTTTTTCGGAATTAAACGACCCAATCGATCAGCGAAAACGATTTGAA
Source organism: uncultured Bacteroidales bacterium (assembly GCA_964462015.1). Classification (GTDB taxonomy): domain Bacteria; phylum Bacteroidota; class Bacteroidia; order Bacteroidales; family JAEINX01; genus JAEINX01. The sequence continues at coordinate 51,715 of CAYWXI010000023.1, forward strand.
TCGCAGATTGAATTAGGCAAACGTGGCGACACCGAATCAATGGTTTTAGACGAAGATTTCTTAAGAGCATTGGAATTTGGAATGCCACCGACAGCAGGACTTGGAATCGGGATAGACCGCCTTGCAATGATAATGACAAATTCAGCTTCAATTCAGGATGTATTGTTTTTCCCTCAAATGCGGCCTGAAAAAAAACCTGTTTCAGCCACAGATGAAGATTTTATGGAATTAGGTATTCCGGTTGAATGGGTAGCTGTAATCAGAAAAGCAGGATTTTCGACAATTGAGGATTTGAAGAATGCCAATCCTAACAAATTAATAAATGATTTCAGCGGATTACGCAAAAAGATGAAGCTTCAAATTCCGGCTTTGAAGATTGAGGATGTTATGTTGTGGCTGGCTTGATGATTGATTATTCTTGATTGATTGTAAACCCAACAGGAACTTTTAATTCTCCATTATCATACATGTTAAAATAAAGGATTACAGGATTAGCTTGTCCTCTCCACTTAATTTCATATTTATCTAATAATCCATAGCCATTAATTCCATTTTTTGTTTCGAATTTACAACAACTTCCCAATCTTTTATAGGAAATTGGTTCTTTATTTGGTCCTGATAGTGCACTTAAAAAACTTCTTTCATTTTTTGGTCCTTCAAATTTACTAACACCACCTACTTTTATAGGATTTGTCTCAATATATCCATAGGTTTCATCATTAGAAATTTCTAGTTGATATAATAATTTACCATTCAATAGTTTGACTTTGGATACTTTTGAATTGTTTCGTGTATATGAGCATGAACCAGAAATAATTACAATCGCAATTAAAAATAAATAAATCCTTGTTTTCATTTTTCTGTTTTTAAAATTGTTGATGATGTTTTATATGAATCAAGTTTCAATACAATTATTGAGTTTTGTGTATAGTTGTTTTTTAAAGAATATATTTATCATAGAATAATCCTTTGTCTAATAGTGTTTCTTTAAAATTTTCACACAAAAATTCGATTTCTTGGTTGCTTAAATTATATTTCATTAAATAATACTTTTCAATTCTAATAATAGACTCAATATTATCTGGGTTATCTATGAGTGATTTTAGAACTATTTCCATTTTCTGATTTACAGCAAGGAATTTGAATGTCGTATATGGATATAGTTTTATTAAAGTTTTTCCATGAATTGAAAGTGAAGATATATTTAAATTTTCTAGGAAATTGTACTTTTCGAGGAGAGGATGCATTTTTTTTATTCCATATTGTCCTATACCATTATAAAATAATATGCCTAACTCATCTTTAGATAGTTGAGCTTGAAGCAAATCTGCATATAACTTTTTATCTTCTATTTGAGAATTATCAACAAATTTCAATATGTTATAAATATAACGAAAGTAGTGGTCAAGAATACCTAAATAATTATTATATAATGTATCATAAACTTTAGCTACACTATGAAGAAGTTCTTTATTGCTCAAATCTTCCCTAATGTTCTGCTTATCTAATTCTACTATGAGGCATTCTATTGATTTTGCAAGAAATTCTTTTCCAGATATTGTTTCTTTAGAGGTTTCGTCAAGAATTGGATCATTAAACATATCTTGAATTTTTGGTAATTCTCCATGAAATTTATCAGGAAGATTTAGAACAGTTGATGTCATGTTAAAAAACGTACTCTCAAACTGCTGAACACCTAATGTATGATGTTGTTTTTTTGATGTAACATTCTGCTCTTCTGCTATTGATATAGTTTTTTTTTAATTCCTCTTTTTGACTATTATATGTCATATAAATAAGCAGAGTAGCTATTAGTGTAAATAAAGTACCAACTAAACCTCCAATAAATGTTCCATATGCAGATATTATATCTGTATCTAACAGTGCATTGAAGTTAATATTCCCTTTTACAAAAAGAATAACAGTCGAAAAAAATATTATAAGTATTCCACCTAATAATGTGTATACAATTACAAACCTTCTTCTTTTATCAGATAAAATATTTGCAAGTTTCATATTCAAAATTAATTATGCAAAACTCCTATTTTAATTACAATACTATAAACATTATTCAAATCGGAACGCTTTTATTTATTGTGTTTTTATTAACTTTTATTTTAATTTCGATTCCATTATATTTTCACTTCAATAAAACCAAGCCGTAAATCATTTCAAAATTAATTGTACAACAAAATAACATAAAATATTCCATATATCCTTAAAATATTGAAAATAAAAACAAGCTTAATTTGAGAAAAAATCAAGCTTGTTTTCTTTATGGAATGTAGGAATACTTGTGTAGCCGACAAAAAATTTAGGATTTGAAGAATGTCAATCCCAACAAATTAATAAATGATTTCAGCGGATTACGAAAAAAGATGAAGCTTGAGATTCCGGCTTTGAAAATTGAGGATGTTAAATTGTGGTTGACTTGATGATTGACTATTGTTTGATTGTAATTGGTTCAGCTATTTTTTGTTTATTATTCAAGTTTTAAGCTAATTATCAAGAAAGAGCTAATTCAGCTATTAATCAAACTAATGCCACTATTGATAATTATGCGGCTTCGCCGAATAATCCTGCCTATTTGTTAGGGAGTGTAATTCATTCATATTTTTAGACTTACAGAAATGTCAGCCCTATTTTTTTATTCAAACCGGTTTCAAAAATTCGAATTAATGTTGAAAGTTGAATATTTCCTTTCGCATTTTCAATTTTCGAAATATAGCTTTTCTTTGTCCCTGCTTTTTCAGCTAATTGTTCTTGTGTTAGTTTTGCTTCTTTACGAGCTTCTTTCAGCATTTCACTTACAATAAACATTTGAGATCTCTCTTCGTAAACGTTTCTGCTTTCTGAACCAATTTTCCCGTGTTCACGTTCAATCAATTCATCGAATGTTCTTATGTTACTATAGTCTGTCATGATTTTTTATTTTTAAGTTTAAAATATTCATTTTTCAATTTAATTGCTTTTTCAATCTCTTTCTTTGGTGTTTTCTGTGATTTTTTTTGGAAACCATTAAAAACAATAATTAGTTTTCCTTTGTCAAAGCAACAAAAAGCCCGATAAATGTTTGATTTATATTCAACTCGGATTTCAAAAAGCCCTTCGTATCCAGTCATTGGTGACAAGAATTTTTTGGGTACCATTTCAACCTGTTTTATCAACTCGAATACATATTGAAATTTTGATTTCACATTAATGTCAAGCGTTTTATAAAATTCAATAAAGTATTCTCCATGAAAAATGATTTTTCTATTCACGTTGCAAAGTTATCATAAATGATAACACAATCAAAATTTATTTTCCAAAAATTGTCTATTAGTTGATGGTTATCTATGGAGTTCTTGTATAGCAATCAGATTTTCTTTGATTTATCCTTTGAGTCTATGAAAGTAAAGGTGTCGAAATGAAAAAAGTCACTCAAATGTCATAAGCAAAACTTTAAATCCTAACATGTTTTATTCTTCAATTCTTTTATATTTAATTGTGTTGCTTTTATCATAAATTGATACAAATAATCTTGTCGGATAGTTGTCAATTTTTGTATAGGTTTCTCGTGAATAGAATGTAGGATATTTAAAATTAAATACTTTGTCACTTGTCCCGAATTGTTCGGTGTCTGTGTCATTTATGAGTTCCTGTTCATTTGCAAATGATTTGAAATTTGATGAATTTCTGATTTCACTTATTATTCTGTCTTTGTCCTTTTGACTAATTTGTATTTCCGTTTCTTGTATTCTTTCAGGCATTCCTGTCACTTTATTATTAGTGATTTCAAAGTCGTCTTTTAACTCAATATTTATATGACTTAAGTCTGAAATAATATCTTTTTTTGAGATACTGATTTCGTCAATTGTATTGGTCAATAATGCTAGGCCTACCAACAAAAGCATTATAATAGAAATTGTTAGTCCGATTTTCGACTTTTTCTTTCTGGAATATATAAACAACCCAATTCCTATACTTAAGAATATAAGCAAAATAATTAAACCATAAATTAATTTCATTCCCATTTTATAATGTCTTAGTTGTCATTTTTGTCGTTGCTATTTTTTCTGTTTTTCATTCATGCTTTCACCTCAATAAAACCAAGCCGTAAATCATTTCAAAACTATTTGTACATCAAAATAACATAAAATATTCCATATATCATAATAGATATTGAAAACTATTCAATAAAAACAAGCCTGATTTTGAGAAAAAATTAAGCTTTTTTCTTTTTAGAATGTATGAATCGCAAATAGGAATACTCGTTTAGCCGACAGGATTTGAGGATTTAAAGAATGCCAATCCCAACAAATTAATAAATGATTTCAGCGGATTACGCAAAAAGATGAAACTTAATATTGCTGCTTTGAAAATTGAGGATGTTAAGTTGTGGTTGACTTGATGATACACTATTATTGATTATTGTTTGATAATCCCTGGCTCTGCAAATCTGTGTTGATAAAATAAATTATTATTCACCATATTCCTAAAATCATTAGTTACTGTATTTCCTGAGCAATCATTAATTAATTAAAATTCTTTGTTTGTAATACATCTGTTACCTTTTAACCCATTGTTCAATTTGTAATTATGCTATATACTTCAATTTCTATTGACCTGCATAGATTTTACGATGTTTTTTTTGAACCTTTTTGAAGTATTTTCTTATAAAAAAGTACATTAAATGAGATATAGAAAAGCTGTTTTTTATATAATAAGGTTGTTATAAGAGACTGATTCATGAAGCAATAATACCATATATTGAGTGATTTTCACCTTTCTCAATAGCCCATCCTGAATTACCGTAATCAAAGTGCCAGTATTCTTTAAGATCAACTACAAAATCCTCTTCCTCAAATAAGTTGATTAGCAACTCTCTGTTTCGTTTTGCATGAGATGGAATAAAAGGATGATAAGGGTAGCATTTATCATTAAGATCAATATTAAGCCCATCATTTGTACCAAAATCCATTACACAGTCATTTTTTAAATCATAAATCAATGCATCTACTGCTCCTCCTGTTGCATGCAATGATTTAGTCGGTGGAGCAATGAAATAAGAAACATTTTCTTTGATTTCTTCCAGTTCAAGTTTAGGATATTCTTTCTGCATAAAATCAACTTTTTCTTCCCATAAAAGACGTTGATGCGCAAATGATCTCCAGGCTGAGCGAATAATCAATGTTTTATCCTGCTCGTCCAAGATTTTGCTTATTCTCCCTATTTTTTCATGCACTGCTTCTCTAACCAGATATTGATAATTTTTTTGAACAGATGGTTCAAATATTAAATTAAATCCTGAATCTTTAAGACTAATTAAAGAAGAATTGTTTTCTCTAATTTCAATTGTTTGAAGAAGTTGTTGGTGCTTCCGGTATTTTTTCTCTACCGATTCGCAATATTCCTGAGCATTCAAATAATTACTGGTTTTTTTTATTACATAAGGTGATGTCATAGCCGAAAGTAAAGCGCTATAATTCAGATCAAATCCTAATTCGTTGCCTACTTTTAGTTCTATCTTCGTTGAATTTACAATAATATGGTCACTACTAGCTCCAATAATGTCAACATCCAATTTAGGCGTTAAACCGGAAACCATAACATCTTGTAATCCGACACCCAATATTGTTCGTTTTATCTGGCCATTATCTTTGAATTCAGGAATATTTCCAAAAGCATCCTGAGAAACATATCCATATGGTACTGAGGGTTTTGTTTTTGACTCAATTACTTCTGCAACCAAAGTAAACGCATCTGTAAATAAACCAGGGATTGGTTTTCGATGAAGTGTCTCGCGTCCTAAAAAGATGGATTCACCAATTCGTAAATTATTGATTCTTCCAACATTCTTAGTTGACACAAACCAATCGTAATTGGCAGAGTTTCCGCCGGAAACAAAATCTAAGCTTATCCCGAATTTTTCTTCAACATTATTTGCAAGAGAAGATAAAAATTTCATTTTTTCCTCATCAGGATTAATACCTCCAAAACAGGCTAAATTAGTTCCCAAACCAACAAGCTCAACACCCTCCAGTGCTATAATCTGTTCAATGGTGCTATCTAAATCAGAAGGCATTATCCCCTCTCTTAGATCTCCCAACTCAACCATTAATATGATTTTATGTTTGGTATTTTGCTCTACTGCAAATTTAGAGAGTCTTTTAACAACGGATAGTTCTGAATTCAAGCTAATATCTGCATATTTTACAACATCTTCAGCTTGACTTAGTAGAGGTGTTCGTAGCAAAAGGAATTGAGCTTTTATACCTTCAGAACGCATCTTTCTTATATTGCTGATTCTGGAATCAGCAAGAATACTGATTCCATTCTTTAGAAATGTATTTGCAATATCAGAGTTTCCGCATACCACCTTCGTAACACCAATGACATCAACCCCTTTTGAATCATACAATTCCTTCAGGATTTTTATATTATGACTTATTTTACCTAGGTTTATCTCTAATCTTGGAGTTGCCATACCAGATTTTTAGACTTGAGCAATTGTGGAAACACCTCAAATAGCTTAACAATAAGTTTTTCACATCCAAACTTTAAAACATCCGTTGTTGGCAACTCATATCGATATTCATACTCAAAAATCTTATTTTTCACCTCATCATCTGTCATATCTTCATGATTAAGAGTGATCGCAATTACCTTTGTTTTAGAGAACACTTCTATTAATTCGATCTCACTTTCCAATGTAGGCATCGGAATATTTGGATAATCACAATGATTTATTCTTTTAGGTGGATGTTGTAAGATAACAGCATTTGGCATTGCTCCTCTTAAAATTGCACTTGAAGAAGTAAATGCCGGATGACTAAGTGCTCCTTGTCCTTCAACAACAATAATATCAGGATTTTCTTTTGCTTGAGCATCCAGGATAGCATGTTCAACTTCCCCTGTTGCAAATCCGGAGGTAAGAACATCAATTGCTAAACCATATTTAGAACCTTGAAGAATTCCTGTTTGACCGGTTGCAATAAAAGCTGCCTTAAGTCCCTTTTGTCTTAAAGCATTTACAAGTTTCACTGTTGTTGTTCTTTTTCCTACTGCGCAATCTGTTCCAAATACGGTTATTACCGGAGTTTTTAATTTAGAAATAAGCCCTTTAAATATATGCAGGTCTTTTCTGGCCGGAGGTTTTCTAATATCATTAATTTGAACACCATATTTACTTGCTTTTTGCATATACTCTTCATTATCAGTGAAAAATTCTGGTAGTCCATTTACGATATTCATGCCTTTTTTCATTGCATTGAAGATTATTTCTTTCTGTTCTGCATCAAGAAACGAAGCCAGGGGTGCAATTCCGTAAATAAAAAATACCGGCAAATATTTAATATTATCAACAGCTTCATCAATAGTACTAAATATTGGAATCCCATTTTTTTTTCCATCAAGATATTCACCAGCATCAAGGCCTGCCTTGCTGCTATCGATAATGCCAACAATATTATATTTTTCCGAGTGTCTGGCAAGTCCATTTGCTACTTTTCCATCTAGTTTTCCAAATTCATTTTCACAATAAACTAATGCATTTGCTTTCATGTATTATAATTTTAATTAATATATCCATTATTGAATATATTCATAGTGTGATATTGACATACCGAACACTGTATTATATTAAATAGAAATAAGGCTTTGGTATTCGACCGGTTTCTAATTGAATAAACTCTCGTTTACTTTCTTTTTCAAAACCAATTTTAATAATGGTTGATGGCCTTTATATGTAGAATAGTGTGGACTTATCTAAATTAATGATGGTGCAAAGGTGGAAACAAATAAATTTAAAAGCATTACATATTTTTGTAAAAATCTTACATATATCACATGTTTTCCAGGTTGTTTTTACGTTTTTTCTTCAATTTTTTGTAAAATGAAGGAGAAAGACCGGTTACTTTTTTAAACTGATTAGATAAATGGGCTACACTACTATAGTGTAATTTATAAGAAATCTCTGTAAGATTTAATTCATCATATAACAGCAATTCCTTTACTTTTTCAATCTTGTTGATGATGATGAATTGCTGTATAGTAATACCTTTGACTTCAGAAAACGTATTGGCAAGATAGGTATAATCATAGCCTAATTTTTTACTGATGTAGTCAGAATAATTTTCTTTAGGCAATTCATCTGAATAATGGATCATTTCTGTAATAATGTTTTTGATTTTTTCAATCAAAATACTTCTTTTATCATCCAACAATTCCAGTCCGGACCTGAGAAGGTTTTTTTTGAGCAGTTCCCGTTGTTTCAAAGTTATGTCTTCATGAATTTCTGCCATTCCAAGATCTACAATCATATATTTTATTCCTAGCTTTTTCAGCTCTTCCTTTACCATCATTTTGCATCGAAGACTGACCATGTATTTGATATATAGCTTCATAGAGATATTCTACCTTTCATTTTAATTTATACTATTACCACCAACAGATGGCGGTATGAAACGAAGCCGCCTTCAGTTCATTAATGTTGTAAGTATCAAATATCGTCATTTTCTTGATTTCTATTTATCTAACTGTAGCAAATGCGGCTATGGATTATGAACCCAGGTTGGGGTTAGTTTTTACTTATCAACCCTAATAAAAATTAATGTATCGTAGTTTTGGTATGAAGAGCTATAAAAATTCCCAATCATCATTTCACTACTATCATTTGATATGCTAATAAAATATGGATCATAAGTAATTGAACTTGATAAAAACCATTGTATTCAAATGAACCCATCTTCTAATCTGTAATTATATGGGCCACTTTGTTTTTTTGGTAGATTGTTATTTATATTCTGTCCTCTTTCTAAATTGAAAATTGGCTCTTTACCATCATAATATGGATAAAAAACTAAGGTGTCCGTATTCACCTTTTCTCCAATCCAAATTCCTATTATTGGACTTTTTTGAAATTCAGATTCCGGGTATAGGCTATCCAATTTATTTTTATCAAATCCCGTACTCCATTTTTTCGGTATAATAGTCTTATTCATCTTGTTCTCTTGTGCATAAAGATAAAATGAAATAGGAATGATAAAAAGTATTAGTAAAAATGTCTTCATGTTTATTAAAATTAACCCCAATTCTATATATGTTTATTATAAATTTCCATTTTTCTTGTCTTTTAGTCCGATAAAACCAGTCCTTAAATCATTATAAAAATTTATGTCTTACAAAATAACAAAAAAAAACGCCATATTACAAAATAAAATATAGAAAATAATCCAGAAAGTTTTCGGAGGAAATTTGGGGACACATGAATTTCTAATTTCAAGTTTCATTTTAATTCAAAAGCTGCTAAAATTGCTCAAAGGCCTGATTTGAAAAATCCACATTGGCTTTTACGTAATTATTTTTATAACTTTATAATCCGTTTTTTATCAATAAAACCTGATTTGGTCCGGAGTTGATAAATATAAACCTGGCCCGGTACTGATTCTCCTTTCTCATTTTTACCATCCCAGGTTACAGAATGGCTACCACTCATTTTTTCTGTGTTTATTAAAGTTTTTACTACCCTTCCGGATATATCAAATACTGCAAGATTAACAAATTCCGGTTGTTCAAGACAAAACCTGATTGTTGTCTCAGAACTAAAAGGATTAGGATAATTTTGATGAACGGTTACAGAGGAAATTTTATTCTTAAATTTTACTGATAAACCGGTATCAACTTTAATTGTAACAGTTTTTATTTCTGTTGCCGGAATACCTACATTAACATAACACACAGCAAATTGTCCTGAATTGTCAACCTGTTCTAAATTTCCATTATTAACCAAATACGTGAATTCCCCTTTTGGCATAATAAATTTAATCATGCCATTTTCAAATACCAGATTATGATCATTGCTAATTACTGCAGAAACACTATCATTCAATCCATTATTTGCCGGAAAAAAGTTAATACTCACATTTTCTCCATTCGATCCGGCATGTACAGTATTTGTAGGTTGCAACACTCCATTATTAACCCTGATCATACGATAGGCACGGTTTTCATCACAAACATTGTTCGTTGCCAGATTATAAGGATATGAATATATACTGCCATTATTATTATGAATATGCCCCCATAATGCCATGTCAACACCAAGAGATGAAAGATTTATCTGGTCTGCAAAGTCATAATGATAAAAAAGAACTCTGGACTCGCTTCCGGTGGAATTCTGCAAATCGTTATCCAACCATATAAGTTGTGATGGGATAAAACTTGTATTACCGTATATGTAATACAAATAATCATCATAATTGACATAAGATTCCAGGCCGATATAATGTATTGTACCGTAGTCGAAACTATAATTCTGGGTATAAAATGGTTCGCCTGATGGTGGATCGAAAAGCCAGGGCCAGCCAAAAAAACGCCACCAATTGTTACGGGCAGTGCCTTGTGGTGCGGGTGTTTCAGGCCATCCACCAATATCATGATTCCCCGAAACAAGATATACAGGTACTTCAAACTCAGTCAATATCCTCTGAGCTTTGGTATAATATCTCCGGTTTTGAAAATCCTCAAGTTCACCTTCATTAACAAAATCACCGGTTAATAATACAAATTCCGGATTGATAAGGTTAATATCTTTGATCACTTCCCGCAGGTCTTCCATTTCAGTTGAATCCCCTTCGTATCCCGGATCAGTATAATATTTATGAGTTGGAAGGTGAGTGTCGGTTATGTGAACAAAATAATATGTGTTTTTAAGCTCAGAAATAAGCTTTACGGCATCCCTGCTTATGTCATCTATATTTCCTGATGCTGTTACCTTAAGGTCATATAACTCATATATCTCCGGATAAGGTATAATAGCTTTCAGGTACCACCTTTGCAAATCGTTATTATAATATGACTCGGCAATTTCAAGATCAATGATTTTATTTTCATTAATTAATTCAGATTGCCAGTTAGTTGTAGTTTCAGGTGCTAAACAAATTATTTCAAGTTCCTCGCCCGGCACAATAATAGTCGGTATATTAAGCAAGGGTCGTTGAATAGTTGTTAGTGTATCGCCTATTGGTTCATTTTCAGCATTAACAATAATTTGGCCCGATGATAAATAGTTAACTTCTGTGCCATCTATAAAAGCAGAAGAAAATTCCAGTTCTGTTTCGCCGGATATTAAGGGGAGAAAATTCAACTTTATTAAATCATCAATTCCTGAAAATGAAAAATTTCCGGAAAAACTCAAAATAACAATTCCATTTGTTGACAGATCTGAAACAGTTCCGTTTGCAGAAATAGTTTCATCCAGGTTGAATCCGATATATTCTAAATCATCAGGATCATATTGCAATATAAAATTGTATGTATTGAACTGTTTTATCTGTTTGGTTTGGCCTAATAATGACAAATTAAGTAATAGTTCAATTTCATTCAGGTTATAATTTATTAATTCATTAACAGATAAAATATAAGCATAAGGTTCTGATACCAAATCGTCAATATTTCGGGGATGTACTCTAAAATCATTCCATTGATAAGTAATTAATCCTTTAATACTTGAAAACTTATATCCTGAAATAAGCGGATATTTCTTTTCATACAATGAAAATAGTCCATCACTTATAATACATGGGCCACTTCCATCGTCAACCTGCCATTCGCCCCAATCATCAAAGGTTTGTGTAACATCTAAATGATTTAATTCTATAAAAACACCTTCGTAAGCTTCCTCGCTGAAGGCATCGCCTGTTGAAATTGAGGCAGGAGGTGGAAGAGGATTCCCTGAACTAATGATCTCGAAATTTGAAACATTTTTAATCTCGGTTGCCCCATTGTATTCCTGAACAAGTCCTTGAAATAGAATGCTATCGCCAATTTCAGGTGCATAATTATCATCATAAATAAAAATTCCATTCCATGGACCACCGTTTGGTGAGGATATGAAATAATTAACTCCATTAAAACCGGTTGCTGTTACTATCCCTCCAACAATAACAATATCACCTGCTAAAGGTGATGGGTATGTACCATTATTTCCCGGAATTATGGTATATTGAATATCGTAAATGCTAACCTGCCCAAATATAATCCCCGGCAAGCAACAAAATAGGACGAAAATCAGAACTAATTTATTCATAGTTGCTTGTATTTATGTAATTTGAAAGATATCATTAATTGCGAATTTTTTAATAATCAAATACAGTTAAAACTGCTCTATGGTCTGAATTGAAAAATCCATTGGGTGGATCATCCTGAATGATCCTGGAGGATTTCGTTTTCAAATCCTTTCCTTTGTAGTAGATAAAATCAATTCTGTCAGAAATAATGCCATCAGAAAGGAATCCCCAGGTTCCATTTAAAGTTTTAACCGGATCGGGATTGGCTTCTCTAAATGAATCAGTATAACCATTATCAGCCATCATTTTACTTACAGGCCATTCAACTATTTTGTTGTAATGCCACTTTCTGGTACTTTCTACCCAATCAAGATGAGAGCCTGAATTAAAATCTCCCCCTACAATAACCGGTATCCGTTTACATTTCTCCAAACTATCAATACTCATCAGGATAGCCGAAATTTCATTAAGCCTTGTTTCCTTTTCACCAATTATCAAAGAATCAGGCGAAAATGTTTTAATATTCTGAAAATAATCAGGAAGATAATGTAACCAGATATTAAAGCACATTAGTTTTTGGCCTTCTACATCAATGATTACACCATGCGAATTAAAAGGCCTGAATATCTTCAGCGTATCAATTATCGGATATTTGCTGTGTATGGATAAATTAGAACTTCCCCTCCATGAATAAGGAAACCTGGCTTTTTTCCCGATTTCCATTCCACAACAATAAGTCTCCTGCATGAACAAAATATCAGGATTTTCATATTCAATAACTTTTAACACATTCAATGTGTTTGCAGTATCTTTTTCAAAATTATTAGCTTCGCTTCCATGTAATCCACCATGCCAGATATTCCAGGTCATTACCTTTATTTCTTTTGAAGAGCAACTTGTAAGAATAAATCCGATCAGGGAAATAATTAATATTTTAAATTTTTGTTTAAATGCTTTTGCTTTCATTGTTTTGATCACACTAATTGAATAATAGAATAAGCAATAGCACCAATACCCCAATACAGAAAAAATCCCCAGAAATAAGTATAATATGCCAACCAACCACAAGATGGATAGGTGTATTCTTTTTCCATAACCCAAAAGATTATACTAAAGTAAATTGACAGGATTCCTAAAACCAACCACACAACATAACCCCAATAATAACAAAGAAATACTCCAATACTACCTGAAATAAAAAGTGGAAATAAAACTAGCAAATCAGCCCAGGCAAATGCAAGAGCCGATTTAAAATGGGTTTTATCTCGCCAGTCTTTTCCTTTTCCTATTAATAAATCCTTTGCTTTTTGGCTTTGTGGCTTTAATATCATTATTACCTGAGCAACAAGAAGAGGCAAAAAAGTAATTACACCAAATATTGCAATAATCCATGTGAAAATTGTTGGTTCTGCCATTTTTCTAAATTTTAAAAAATTTTCGATTTGACCATAATCCAATAACTCCTAAAAGTGACGGAATTGCCCACAAAATAATAGCTATCATTACAATATCAAAATTCATACTTTCCCGGAAAGTGTAGAACAATGGAAAATAAACACAAACAGCAAACACCATCATTGCGGCAACAAAGCCAATGAATTGTTTGCGTAACAATCCAATAAATGCTATAATAGTGATCGGCAACGCCCATATTATATCAGCAATTGCTACGCCACGTTCGACATCTGCTATTGCTCGCTCAGCAGCATCGCCTGTAAAACTTTCATCCTGAACTCCAAGGTTTACAGCTCCTTCCCAATCTAATAGTGAATATGTCTGCATTATCCAAGCTAAAAAAGTTAGCAGTAATGCAATTAATGCAATCCAAATTCCTAATGGAAACCGGCCAATTTCTTTTTTTAATAAATTCATTTTGCTAAGTTATATATTTTATCATATAATCAATCAATTATTGATTATCAAATTTCATTAAGCACAGAATGTCTTTTAATAACCGTTTGTTCATTGTTCTATGAACAAATGAATTTTTGTGTTCCTCCGATGTCTGCTTCGATTTCAGCTGATTAAATATAAAAGGATTGTATTGGGTTGAATATCACATACTACAACAGCTTGTAATATAAAATAAATTTTTTTATCCCCTAAAAGTGATAAGAATGCAAACCAGGAAATAAGAAATACGAAAAAAGAATAAATAAAAGGGAGACGTATTCAAATCTCCCTTTTTAATAAAGAAGTAGATATTATTTAATTGTTACTTTTTCGGTCTTAATACCGTTATTAGTTTCAATTTTGATAATATAAATACCCGGGTTATATAATGAAGTACTAATAGAAAGAGTCGTTTCATTTACTTCCTTGTCGAGCATTGTTTGTCCAACAAAGTTTAAAACTTTAAAACGATTGATAGTATTATTAGAAACAATATTTAGTACATCCGAAGCAGGATTTGGATAAATATCAACTTCAAGAGGTTCATTTGCCATTATACCACGGTTGCCTTTTGTTACATTAATTACACTGAATTCACCATCATTTTCCGGGAAATTAGTTCTTGTGTAAGCTTTCGCATATTCATCAATAAAAGTATAGCTTGCAGAAACTTCAGTTTGATCCTTTGAATCCCAAACAACAAGTGAAATTGGATTTTCCGTCTCAAATCCTTTTCCACGGGTTAAAGTAGAAAATACGGGAACAGAGTTCTCCAGAACATTTTCTGAAACAACAACACAGGCACCTACCATTTTATTTAAATCAAAAACAGCAACTTCATCACCAATTTCCAAGCCATCAACATAAATTGTATAAACAGGGTCGGCAGCATTACCACCTTCGAATTGGAAATAATTTGGCTTTACACGATTAATACTTGCTGATTTTCCTTCTTCAGGATAAATTAAAATCGCATCGGCAGTCATTTTCACAAGATAACCTTCACCCGGTACACAATTTCCTATTCCGTTCACCCAATTAGGCCCGATTTTTCTTAACATGGAACCATCTGTGCTTCTTACGTATAATAAATTGTCTCCAATAATTGATGAAAATGCATTCAAAGCATCCATTTCAGAATCCGGTAAATAGCTAATGAATTGAAAACCTGCAACAACATCTATGGGTGTATCTACCGGTATTAATGAACCTTCAACGGTGAATTGACCGGCCCCGTTTGTTTTCACCAAATATCCTTCGGTTCCTATCCAGTCACCTATTCCGTTTACCCAGTTTGGGCCTATTTTTCTTAACATTGATCCTTCCGAATTTCTAATATAGACAAAATCATCATTTAAAATCTCATTTACTACAACCATCATATCGGGATCTTCAGGATTAATTCGACTTGAAACGAATTGGAAGCCAGGTTCTATTACTATAGTCTGATTTTCATTACCACCCATTATTAAACCGTAACTTTCTGATTGTAATACAGAATGGGTTTCATTATCTTGTACCCAGGCAACCACCATCAAATCATCAAACTCTTCTATAAAGGTCGTTATCAGGTTGGCACTTCCGTTAAATGAAATTGTAACACCGTTATCGAGACTTGTAGAAATACCATTCCCGTCGGGCATCATTGCCATTAGAACATTATGAAATTCGGTCTCACCATTTGTTCCAATATTATCATAAGTGGTTTTTTCCACAACGGCAAAATATGCACTTGCATCTGCAATGTTGATTTTTGGGTCAACAGTAAGGTTTGCCTCCACATTGAGTCCGTCAAAAATGTATTCAAGATCCACCTCAACATAAGCATCCTCGGCTGCAGCCTGGTTGAATTTTGCCTGAGTAAAGGAAGAGCCTGACGTGTAATAACCGTTTGAGTAAAAGTCGGGAACGCCACCAACGCCGTAATAATCCGCACGAATTCCACAATCTTCAATATAATAAGGATCACCGGATCCCGGCCAGTCTACCTGATATTTTACAAGGCTGTAAGTGCTTGAAGGATTGGATTGTAGCACCCCATCCACAGTTTCATTACTCCAAGGGCAAGCACCGCAGGTTGAGCTGGTGAACATTTCAAATAAAGGTTTTCGGTCAACACTTTCTGATGCAATAGAGATTTGCTGTATAAGAAAATTATTTTCAGGTGAATTGTCATCCACTCCATTTACCTTAGTAATATTAAGTTCGACCTGAAAAATATCTACCGTATTGAATACTGCAGGATTCCCGGCAACGAAATTATAAGTTTCAAAAGCTGCGAGGTCAATTCCTTCAATAGTAAATGTTTCACTTAATTCTCCGTTTATCAGGTATTCACCCTCGAAGGATGTAATATTATTACTTCCAATGTTTTTCATAACACCTCCAATTTCCACATTATTGTCAACGATAGCATAATCCGCCATATCCATTGAGAGCAATTGTGCATCATTTTGAATATCTTCCCAAATTCCCATATTTGTAACACCAAAACTACCACCTCCGGTAGGAATAAATTCTTTTTCGTGGTGAAATGCTACCATTATGGTTTGGCCTGCATAATCTGACATATCAATACCAACATCAAACCATGACCAATCAGGCCATGGCCAGCTTACTCCAGCAGCCTGCACACTCGCTTGATCATCAAGGTCAAGAACAGCAGTCCATGTATTGCCTCCATCAGTTGAAACCTCCATAAAGTAGCGAACTTCATTATCAGGATCCCAATACATTGCAAGTGCATATCCAACAGAACCACGAAGTTGTGCATAAAGTTTGGCTTCTGAATCTGCAGGTAAGGATATTTCAGGTGAAATGATCCTATCATCATTTGTCATGTTTGAAGATGTTTCAATCCAGGCACAACTTGGTTCAGTAGTAAGTGGCATAAAACCATTCACAAATGTATTATCATCTCCACCGTTGTAAATTGTCCATCCTTCCGGAGGATATACAGCACCGCTAAAATCTTGAGGTGGTAGATAAACCTGTGCGATAGCAGAAAATGAGATAGCAATTAAAATGATTAAAGCTAAAAATTTTTTCATCGTTTTATGTTTTATTATTATTAATATTATTTTAAAGATTAAATTATTATTATTTTGTTATTATTATCTTTACTTTTTACCTAATAATTATTTTTTCAATATTTATCTGCTTATCCTGTCTCATTCTCAAATAATAAATTCCCGGCAATTGATTCGATAAGTCAACCTGACTTATTCCAATTGTCAGCAGTTCATTAATTATTATTCGGCCATATACATCAATAATTTCAAATTCGAAAGCAGCAGTTGACTTTATATTTAGTACTCCACTGACAGGATTAGGATAAACCCTGATACCGGTTTCGATATTTAATTCGGGAATTTGGGTAATATCTATTCCGAACTCTACCTCATCCATATAGCCAAATGCTTTCCCTGTTTGAAAAATGTTGGTCCCATTCATAAGTTTAAATAATCCTGTACCTGTTAAGCCATCTCCATTTTCATCATATATTTTAAAGCTGTAACAATCATTCGACTCAAGGTCAAAAGTTTCGGTTACAAATACATTTGGTACAGTATAATTGTTTGCAGAATATAATACTATATCATTTGAATTCAATAATTCCCATGATGTTTGCTCAGGAAAATCATCAAGTTTTAATACTAAAATAACAGGAGAGCTAATATTCTCTGCTGCCATAATTACATTTGATAAAGTATCATTGTATGGAAATTCATCAGCTTGATTATTGGGGTTTTCCAGGTAAACTGTAAATATGTCGGATTCAACTACCGATAAATTTACCTCTGGTAAGTTTATAATAAGTGATTCGGTAAATGGAATATTTCCTGTCCAATTATAAATTTGTTCAGGCTCATTATTAACCTGATAAACAATATCAATGCTTGTAATATCTGATGATCCGAGGTTTTCTACTTCTACTCCCGGTTCAAAAGAATTATTACACATGGTAACAGGCGAATAGATATTTGCTAATTTTGCTTCATTGACAGGAAAACCGCCAAAATCATCAAGACTTCGTTTCGCCCCCTGTTGAATTTCCCGATTTGATAAGTTCTGTATCCAGACAGCCAGTTCGCAATTTTCCTGTACCCATGCAGTATCAATAGAAAAAGTAAATGAAAACTCAAGAATGTCGTCTTCTGAGAAATCCAAATTTGTACCACTTGCATCAGGAAGCATAAAACGTTCACAGAAATTAACCTTTTCCTGACCCATCCAATAGTAAGGAATATCCGTTTCGGTGAGGGCAAACATCAACCTAAGGTTCTGGCTGTTGTTGACGGCAACTTTCTCTACCGTAACATTCACTACATAATCAATTTGCTGTGAATTCGCGCCTTCGACATTAATGGTAAAATCAGAAGGAATATTTTTTCTTTGTTCATAGTTTGCGGATGTAGGAATTCCGTCAACCACTCCATCAAAATAAGATGTGGGAAGGAAATTAACATTATAATAATTTTGTTTTAATGGTGCAGAAAGTGTTTCAAATGGATCCCAAAGATGGTATTCAACTATAACCACATCTTTGCCATTTGCAATTAGCTCCTCAGCTGCAATGCTGTGGGGCGGGCAAGCACTTCACCATGTTCCTGTGAACATCTCCAGCACAACAAACTCTCTAGGAACTTGCTGAGCAAAAGAAACACTAAGTATTAATGACAGAAATAATGTATGTAAATATTTTATTTTCATAATATTTGCTTTTTGTAATAATTTAACTAAAATCATTAAAAGGGAGATGATTTATTTTCTCCTTTATTTTTAAAATAAAATTAATTAATAGATACTTTTTTAGTTGTGATACCTTTATCAGTTTCTATTTCAATAAAATATATTCCAGATTCAAACTCTGAAATATTTATTGTAGGATTGCTTTCATTTAAAACATTATTGAAAATTATTTGTCCGGCAAAATTCAATACTTTTATTCGCTTGATATTATAATTGGAAATAAGATTCAATTGCTCGGAAGCAGGATTTGGAAATAAAGAAACTTCGAGCTTTGTGTAAAACCCATTGCTTGCTTTTGTTACATTAATTATACTGAACTCGCCATCTGTTGAAGGGAATGTTGTATTTGTATAATTATTTCCATAATCATTTATAAAAGTGTAGTTTGCAGAAACTTCAGTTCTATTCTGAGCATCCCAAACAACAATAGATACAGGATTGTCCGATTTGAATCCTTCCCCTTCATTTAAAGTTGAAAATACAGCTATTGAGTTATCTAGTACATTTTCTGAAATAATAACACTTACACCTACTATTTTATTTGCATCATAAACTGCAATTTCATCACCAATTTCCAAACCATCAACATAAATTGTATAAACGGGATCAGCTGCATTACCACCCTCGAATTGGAAATGAGTTGGTTTTATTTTATTAATATTTGCCGATTTTCCTTCTGCCGGATATATCAAAACTGCATCGGCAGTCATTTTTACAAGATACCCCTCGCTTGGTAAACAGTTTCCAATGCCGTTCACCCAATTAGGCCCGATTTTTCTTAACATTGAGCCATCTGAACTTCTTACATATAACAAATTATCCCCGATAATAGATGAAAATGCATCCAAAGCATCCATTTCAGTATCCGGCAGATAACTGATAAATTGAAAACCTGCAACAACATCAATAGGTGTATCCACCGGAATTAATGAACCTTCAACGATAAATTGACCGGTGGCATTTGTTTTAATCAGATAACCTTCGGTTCCTATCCAATCGCCTATTCCATTTACCCAGTTTGGCCCAATCTTCCTTAACATTGCTCCTTCTGAATTCCTGATATATTCAAAGTCATCGTTTAAAATTTCGTTTACTACAACCATCATATCAGGATCTTCCGGATCAATTCTACTTGAAACGAATTGGAAACCGGGTTCAATTGCTATGGTTTGATTTTCATTGCCGCTTAAAATTAAATCGTAGCTTTCGGATTGTAAAACAGATTTTGTTTCGTTATCTTGAACCCATGCAACTATCATCAAATCATCGAATTCTTCAATAAAAGTAGTTATCAGATTGGCACTTCCATTAAAGGTAGTTGTAATACCATTAGCAAAACTTGTTGAAATCCCATTTCCGTCAGGCATCATGGCCATCAGAACATTATGAAATTCGGTTTCACCGTTTGTTCCTACATTATCGTAAGTGGTTTTTTCCACAACTGCAAAATATGCACTTGCATTGGAAATATTGATTTTCGGGTTAACCGTAAGATCAGCTTCTACACTAAGGCCATCAAAAACATAATTAAGATCAATCTCAACATAAGCATCTTCAGCAACAGCCTGATTGAATTTTGCCTGAGAAAAAGAAGAGCCTGAAGTGTAATTGCCGTTTGAATAAAAGTCGGGAACGCCTCCCACATTATAATAATCAGTACGAATTCCACAAGCTTCAATGTAATAAGGATCTCCGGATCCCGGCCAGTCTACCTGATATTTTATAAGGCTGTAAGTATTGGAAGGATTGGATTGTAGCACCCCATCCACAGTTTCATTACTCCAAGGGCAGGCACCGCAGGTTGAGCTGGTGAACATTTCAAATAAAGGTATGCGACTTACAACTTCTGAAGCAATACTAATATCTCTGAAAATCACATTATTTTCAGGCACAGGATCTTCTAATCCATTTACTTTAATAATTTTCAGTGCTATATCATAAATTTCAGCCTCAGTGAATGTATAAGGAATATTATGTGTAAAAGTATATGTAGTATTATAAGGAATAAGAACGTTTTCTACAAGAAACACTTCACTTTCAACTTCATTAATTGTATATATAGCTTCAAAAGAGGTAACATCATTTTCTCCTAAATTTCTAAATGACCCTTCAAAAGAAAATTCATCATTTATAACACCATATTCTGGAAATTCAAATTCTTCCAAAATTACTTCGTTTTCTATAAGTCTTTTCACGACAATGTTATCTAAATTCCACCAATCGGCATCACCATCGGGAGATACATAACGAAATGCTATTTTTATGGTTTGACCGGTATAATCATTCAAACTGATTGATGGGAAAAACCACGTATTATGCAGCCATGGCCATTGTACTCCTGAAGCTTCAACTATTTCCTGGTCGTCTTCAACCCATATTGTTTCCCAGTTTGCTCCATTATCAGTACTTACATTTACAAATATATCTCCCCAATCCATTGTCACCATCCTGTAGAATGATCCCATCATATCAGCAGATAATCTTAATTCGCCTGTTGATGGTAAAGTAATTTCAGGAGTAATAAGCCATTCATCTTGATTGTCGCTAGTAACAAAAACACAGGCTCTGCTATTGTCCTTATGGAACCAATGTGAGTTAACCCAAGTTCCTGGACCTTCAATTACTGTCCATCCTTCAGGCAGCCATGTGTCGAAAGTTTCATTTAAAAATTCTTCAGCCGAAAGGCTAAATGAAATTAGAAGTGCAATAATAATTGTGTTAAGCTTTTTCATAATCGCATTAAGTTTATTTCAATAAATAATTAGATCTCTATTAATTTGAGCATGTAAAATTATTATAAAAGAAATACAAAAATAAAAATGGGGGGTATACAAATGGTATACAAAATTAAAAAAAAACGGACTGTGAATCGATTAGCCTTGTTGTAGAGTGTTTAAATAATCACTAATATTTATTGTGGAATCCAATTTGAGTTTTTTTCTGAGACGATATCTTGCAACTTTAATCGCTTGTGGAGTTACATTATTTATACCTGCAATATCTTTTGTTGACAAATTAAGTTTAAGTAGCAAACATAACTTTAGTTCAGATTTTGTTAAAGATTGATTTTCGGTTTTTAAAATCCTGATAAACTCATGATGTTGTTCATTAACTTTTTGCTCTAATATTTCTTTACTTTGTGATTTTGACAAACCGGTATTTAACTTGAATTTTAATTCATTGATGTTTTTTTTACTTACCTTATTTCCATCAATTTGTTTTAAGGTTTGTTTTATCTCTTCAATTAAGCGATTATTTTCACTGATATGTAATGCAAAATTGGTTAATTCATTATTTAAGTATTTTTTCTCCAATGCAAGATGTTCCAATTTTAGTTGTGAATGGTGTGCTTTATTTCGCTGATTGATCCATAATAAGAAAACAATTATTAGAATAGAGAATATGGAAATAAAAACAATAAAATAAAATAATTCCTTCCTGCTTTGTTTTATTTGTTCGATTCGTCTTTCGTTTTCCAGATTATTTGTAACCATCAATAAGCCCATTTTCATCAGATTTTTATTGCTAAGAATTGAATCATTGTAATTCTTATAAGTTTTATGATAAAAATAGGCAGAATCAATAACTCCAATCTGATCAAACAACTGACTTAATTCTTTTGAATTTTCCTTTATTTGAAATATAAGATTTAGTCTTATAGATTGCTTAAAAGCTTTTGACAAATAATAATAACTTGAATCATACTTTTTTACCAGCAAATAATAAGTACCTAAACTATTTGAAATATTATTCAGATTTTTATTAAGACCGTGTTTAATGGCAATTTTTTCAGCCAGTTTCAAATGGTATAAAGCTGAATCAAAATTGTGCATATGTGCATACGTAAGTCCAATGTTATTATGGTTAAAAGATAAATTTGGGTAATGATGCAATTTTTCATTAATGTGAAGTGCTGCATAATAAAAATCTAATGCCCGATCATCTACCCCAATAAAGCGTTCAACTAATCCTAAATTATTTGCAAGACTTGAAATACCCAAAGAATCGTTTATTTCTTCGTAAAGGTTATAGCCTTGTTTATAGTACTTATGCGCTTCCTCATAATTCTCACAATGATAGTAAAATCCTCCGATAATATTATTAATAATTGCTAACTGATGTTTATTTGAAGTTTCATTCGCTATTCTCAAAGACTGGTCATAGTATTTATAAGCAGAATCATATTTCATATGACTTGCATACAAACTACCAAGACTTAAATATAGAATGCACAATGAATCGGCTGTGTGCTTGTTAGATGAACTGATAATTTGGTTGATTTCATCAATTTTTGATTGAGTTATTTCATCCGTTTCAGGAGAAGCAAATGTTTGTAAAGCCGTAAGACTTAAAACAATTAATAAAGAATATTTAAAAATGTGAAACAATTAACAAAGTTTTAATAAAATAAAATCTCATACACTATTCTGCAAATTTATAAAAACACATCAAATATTAAAGCCCCGTCAATAATTTTTAGTGAGTAAAGAAATTAAAACGCCATCGCTCTGATAGCAATTTATGACAGATATAATTCTGAAATCTCAGAACAAAAATATTCATTACAACAAATTAATTTAATTACCATATGTTTCCAAAACAGAAGTCTTTTCATTCAATCATCAAATCAAGATATTTCGGATATTTAACAGTATATTTATAAGTGAAAACCTTTTTTTCGTTTGGTTCCATCTCAAGTTCCCATGTCAGTTTGCATGTTTTTTCATCAAGCTAAAAGAATTTCAGCGGGTATTTTTAATCCCTTATATAAAGATTTCACCATCTTTAGTGTTAATTGTCTTTTTCTACTAAGCACATCATTTACATCATTTTGACTTCCTAAATATTTTGCCATATCTGTCTCTGTCATCCCCATTTGTTCCATCCTGAATTTAATTGCATCAATTGGATCGGGTGGTGCAATCGGATAATGTTTAAGTTCATAAGATTCAACTATTGTACATAGTAAATCCAATTTATCTCCTTCAGGTGAATCCTTTTTTGCTCCCCATAGCTGTTCGATCATTTTTATTGAGTCTTTGTAGTCTTGCTCAGTTTTTATTGGTTTAATTTCCATAATTAAATCGTTTTAGCATTAATTGAATCATATTTTATTATTTATCTCAATTTTAATGAATCTGTTTAAATGCTAAGCTTATCATTCAATCATTAAATCCAGATACTTGGGATATTTAACAGTATATTTATAGGTGAAAACCTTTTTTTCATTTGGTTCCATCTCAAGTTCCCAGGTCAGTTTGCCTGTTTTTTCATCAATTTTTGCATTTGAAGATTCAAGCAACTCAACTTCAACTGATTTCTTTTCCGACAGAGGATATTGATCTTCGACCGTGATCTTTATTTTGGTGTTTTTATTGTTTTTTACGGTGATGTCCCAGGCTATTGTTTCTTTAATATTATTAGCAATTACCCGCCTGTCGCTAATTTCCTTATTTCCTTCCCTCTTTACTAAAATACTTTTATCTCTTCCGAGAGAAATACTTAATGTGTCGCTAATAAATTCTGCATCAATAAATGATTCTCCTGTAAAAGTTTCCTGAAAATAAATACTCGTTTTCCCCGACAAAAGATTTAATTCTGTCCAGTCGGTGATTTCGGCAGTCAGAAAAGCATCATTATCCAGTTTTGGAATTGCATAATATGCATAATCAACCGGCAGACTAACTTCCTTAATTTTAATATTATAATCCTCACCATCCGAAGGAATGGAATAAGGAATATCAATATCGTATTCTAAGTTGGTAACGTTTGTTTTAAGAGAATTTGAAATATAATTGAAGGTTTCAATTTTTCTTTTTTTGAAACCAACTCCACCAACTTCACTTGCTACTGCGTTAGCTGAACGCTTAGGCATTCTTGCAATGCCATCGTTCGAAAAAACTCCACCACTTAGCGTCTGGTCTTTATCAATCAATGGTACAGCATACTCAACAATTTCAAATTCATCAAGATTTTCGGCACTTGATTCCATAACTAGCTTAGAAAATGTAATTCTGTTACCATAAACAACTAATCCCTGTATAAGTAAAGGCCTGTAACCTATTGCTGTGGCTTTAATATCATATCTGCCTGGTGTAATTGGTTTTATTACAAAACTGCCGTCAAAATCAGAAGCACTGCCTCCAATCATAGTTCCATATTTCTCAACTATGATATTAACAAAAGGAATAGGCTCATCCGTTTCTTTGTCAATAACTGTTCCTTGTATTGAACTACCTGAACCTCTCTTTGGGGATGGTTTATTATATGGGTTATTTCTACCTAAATACCACGGAACTAACTCAGGTTTGCTTCCACTTAATGATGGATTATTTGTTGACAACTTTATGTTTATGTTTTCCCAATCCTCTCCCGATGTTTGGAAAACATTTGCATTATAAACTATATTAAAGGGTTTTATAATATTCTCAACTCTGAAATCGTAAAATGGTACCCATCCGGCTGATGAAATATAATAACTTAAGTTAATGTTAGTATTTGCTTCTTTGGCACAATCTATTGAAAGCAAAATCTGATTATATATTCTTCGTTTTCCAGCAGTAAGCAGATTTATGCAGGCATTTAATTCCTTAATTTTTTTCTTATACGCCTCCAATTCAGTATAAAGTCTAAGTTTTCCTTGTTTGATTTCATTAAGCTTTAGCCTGTAATAATCAGCCGCCTCTTTTATTTCACTAATTTCTGCTCCACTATTTTTACTTCCGAAAATACTATTGTCGAGAATTAGTTTTTCTTCCAGATCAAAAACATTCATTGTGATCTTTATTTCCTTAGCTTTCAATTCCAGAGATTCGATTTTACTTTTAATGTCTATTTCCGTACTATCCTCTTCATTTCTATTTTGGGAATTTATCTGATGATTGACCGACAAAATCTTGCAGTTTTCAATTCCATTAACCTGAATACTTTGAGGGTTAATATTTACAGGCAACTTATCTACCACAATAAGATGTTTCCCTTTAGTTAGTTTCAAATCAATATTTCTCGTAATCTGAGCACCGCTAAAAAATACTGTAACATCAGTAATTTTTGATTCTACCTGAATTGTATCAATCGAATTACAAAAAACATTTAATGTAATAAGTGATAATAAAATAATTAATGAATTTTTCATGCTTGTTTGGATTAAATTATTCCACGAATATAATAAATATTTTAATATCATAAAATGCTTCTTTATTGAAAGCTATTATTCTACAAACAATTATCTGTTAAACTTACAGGTGGATACATTTCTATTATAGTTGGATTATTTCTTGTGTATATTCTATGTTATTAATATAAAGTATTAATTCATCAAATGCATATTTTATTTTTTTAATATATATCATTTATCATACAGGTGTATATTTTGTTTTTATTTTATATTTTATTTATTATACAGGTTTATATTTCATGTTTTTTTTTATTATTTCATAATATTCATTGTTATTTTTTTATTTTATATTTAATATTCTTTATTATTATTATGTATATTTCATGTTTATTATTAAATTATTTATTATTATATTTGCATATTATATCTTTTTAATATAATTTAGCTATTGGT
>CAYWXI010000024.1:0-75408 GCA_964462015.1 uncultured Bacteroidales bacterium
TGACATTTATCATGTAAAAAAAAACATGATATTTGTCATACTCAGATATTAACATAAATATCTCAATGTTCATTTCATTAAGACCTTCAGTAAACCGTAATATTTTGTTTTTAATGAGCAAAATTAGAATAGTAAATAAAGTTTAGAATTCCCTTCAGAATGAGAGTTTTTAAAAAATTTTGACGCGTAGATTAAGAAAAAAATGAGTTTGAAAAAGGTTTCAAATTATTAGATAATAGGAATTATTTTTTTATAATTATTTCTTCTATTCCAAATAATCTGTATTTTTGTTTATTACCTATTTGGTAAATTGAGGTAATTGAAATTTTAGCATATATGCAAAAAGTTGTATTTAAATGTGATTGTGAAGGTTGTGAATTAAGATCCTTATTCTTCGAAAGTGTTGAAACTTCAGTAATAGATAGAATTTGTGAAATAAAAATCGAAAAGAACTATAAAAAAGGCGATATTATTGCAAAAGAAGGTAACGAAATAATTGATTTTATTTATCTAAAAAGTGGAATTGTTAAATTACATCGAACTTTATCAAACAAGAAAGATCAAATAATTAATATTACTAAACTATTTGATTTTATAAGTTTATTTAGTGTTTTTTCTGAAACCCATTATAATTATTCTGTTTCAGCAATTGAAAATTCGGTTACATGTAATATTAAACTTGATGAAATTAGAAAACTTATTTTAGAAAATGGAAATTTTGCTTTAGAATTAATAAGAAAAATGAGTAAAAATACTGATAGAATAATATTACAATCACTTGAGCTGAAACAAAGAAACTTAAATGGTAGAGTTGCATTTATCTTACTTTACTTTGCTCAGAATATTTACAATAATCTTGTTTTTGATTTACCTGTCTCCAGAAAAGAAATTGGCGAATATATTAACATGAGTACTGAAAATGTAATCCGGACTTTTTCAGAATTCAGAAAAGATAAAATCATCAATATTTTCGGAAAAACAATTGAAATTGTTGATTTAAAAAATTTAGAACAAATATCTCAACTAGGATAAATTATTTCTTAATTAAATTTAATTTTCTTGAAATTTCAAGCATCCTGATAATCGGAATTTTTGCTTTTTCAATAGTTTCGTTCGATAAAATAATTTCAGGAGTTTCGTTCTTCATCGCTAAATACAAATTTTCCATTGTATTTTTCTTCATGTAAGGGCAATCATTGCATGAACAAGTTTCGTCAGTTGGAACTATAATAAAATCTTTATCCGGCGATTCTTTTTTCATCTGATGAAGTATTCCTGTTTCGGAAGCAATAATAAAACGTTTTGCTTTATCGGTTTTTGTAAATTTCAACATTGCAGTAGTAGAACCAACAAAATCAGCAAGTTCTAAAACTGCTGCTTTACATTCAGGGTGAGCAACAAGCTTGGCATCAGGATTTGATATCTTTAATTTTATTATAGCTTCAGTTGATAAAATATCGTGTACTTCACAGGTTCCATCCCATAAAATCATATTTCTGCCGGTAACCTGGTTTACATAAGCCCCAAGATTTTTGTCAGGCGCAAAAATAATTTTTTGTTCCTTAGGAAATGATTCAACTATTTGAACAGCATTTCCCGAAGTACAAATAACATCAGACATTGTTTTTATAGCAGCCGTACAATTTATATAAGAAATAACTATATGATTGGGGTATTTTTCTTTAAATTTTTTAAAATCCTGAGCCGGACATGAATCAGCCAGCGAACATCCTGCTTCCAAATCAGGAAGTATTACTTTAGTTTGAGGGTTTAATATTTTTGCTGTTTCGGCCATAAAATGCACTCCCGCAAAAACAATTATATCGTTTTTGGTTTCGGAAGCTTTTTGTGCTAAACCAAGACTGTCTCCAATATAATCAGCAATATCCTGAATTTCAGGAATCTGATAATAATGAGCCAGCAAAATAACATTTTTTTCTTTCTTCAGTTTATCTATCATTTCTGCGTATTTCAAATCAGCACCGAAATTAGAATAAAATTTTTTATTAGCTGTTTCGATTTCCAATTTTAATTAATAATATTATTTATTTAAAAAGAATTATTCTTATTATATATCTTGTTAATTTTCTTAATAAAATTATCAATAAATATTTGCTTTTTAATATTCTCAATTTTATAAACATTTTATAAACACAAATTATTATAATAATTGTATTTATTTTAAGGATTTAAACTATTATTAACATTATCGAGATTGAAGACATTGTTAATTTAATTTTTCGTAAGTTGATAACAGTTATTGTTGAAAACATAATGATTTCTTTTTATAATTTTTTACTTTTTTGTAAAGTTCACTATGAAATCAACAATTTGTTGAAAAGTATTTTTTTTGTAAAAAATTAATAACAAATTCGACAAGAAATTAACAATATTTTGTTAAGAAAAACATTGTTTTGAATATTAATAATGTATAATTGTTTTATCAAAATCTAATTATTAACAATTGCTTTAATACTAATCATGTAATATTTTTTAAGTAATTTTGAAAAATAAAACTTATTAACAATGTTTGAAAAATCCAAAATAATAGTAATAGGAAGTGATCACGGGGGATATAAATTGAAAGAATTTCTGAAAGTAAAATTATCTGAAAGAGGTTATAAATTAAAAGATTATGGTACTGATTCAGAAAACAGTGTTGATTATCCAGATATTATTCATCCTCTCTCAAAGTCAATAAATGATAGAAATAATGAGATAGGAATAATAATTTGTGGAAGCGGAAACGGAGCACAAATAACAGCAAATAAATATCCTAATGTTAGGGCAGCATTATGTTGGAGTTTAGAACAGGCAAAACTTGCAAGAATGCATAATGACGCAAATATTATTTCATTACCGGGAAGGTTTATTAATGAAGAAACGGCCTTAAAAATGGTAGATTTATTTTTAAATACCGAATTTGAAGGAGGGAGACATAAAAAAAGAGTAGAAAAGATATCAAAAATTATTTAGATTTGCATTTATGTCGGAAGTTTTAAAAGAATTTACTAAAAAATCCCAAAAAAAAGCCTTTGATCAAGATCATAGGAAGATTATTAAATTTAATATGTCTCGATACAATAATGCTGTAATTCGAGGTAAAAAACAATATGTAAATATAGAGCTTGCAAGAAAAAGAGCTGAAGCTATAAAACAAAGGGTAATTAATGAACTTGATGATTATTTAATCGAATTTGAAGGAAATTTTACAGCACGAGGCGGAAAAGTTATTTGGGCACCAGATGCAAAAGATGCAATAAAGGAAATACTATCAATATTAAAAAAATACAGGGCTAAGAATATTGTGAAATCTAAGTCGATGACAACTGAAGAAATTGAGTTTAACGAAGCCTTGAAAAAGAAAAAGATAGATTCCTTAGAAACAGATCTTGGAGAATACATTGTACAGATTGCAGATGAAAAACCTTATCATATTGTAACCCCTGCAATGCATAAATCGAAAGAAAATATTGCAGAATTATTTCATGAGATATTTGGTACAAATAAAAATAGCACACCGGAAGAATTAACAGCTTTTGTAAGAGATTTATTAAGAGAAAAATTTACGGAAGCTGATGTTGGTGTAACAGGAGCAAACTTTATTATTTCTGATATTGGGGCAATAGGATTAACTGAAAATGAAGGCAACGGTTTAATGTCGATTTCTTTTCCAAAAGTTCATATTGTTATAGCCGGAATTGAAAAAGTTATTCCATCAATTGATGACCTTGATTTATTCTGGCCTTTACTGGCGACAAACGGAACCGGACAAAATATTACGGTTTATAATTCAATAATTTCAGGACCAAAACAGGAAAATGAAGTTGATGGCCCTGAAGAAATGTATGTTATTTTACTTGATAATAATCGTACAGAATTATTAAAA
Organism: uncultured Bacteroidales bacterium; assembly: GCA_964462015.1. Taxonomy (GTDB): domain Bacteria; phylum Bacteroidota; class Bacteroidia; order Bacteroidales; family JAEINX01; genus JAEINX01. The sequence goes on from CAYWXI010000024.1 coordinate 3,890, forward strand.
CATGAAATTCAAAGAATTGCTTTAACTTGTATAAGATGCGGAGCATGTTTAAATGCTTGTCCGGTTTATAAAAATATTGGTGGCCATACCTACGGAACAACATACAGCGGACCAATTGGATCGGTTATATCTCCTTTTATGAATGGAATAAGAGAATATAAACACCTGAGTTTTTCTTCATCATTATGTGGAAAATGCACCGATGTTTGTCCGGTCAGAATACCTCTCCATGATTTGCTTTTATATAACCGAAATTATTTTGTGAAAAACAAATATACTACAAGTATTGAGAAACTCTCGATGTATGGCTATAAAAAAGTAATGAAAAAACGTAGCCTTTTGGATATGAGTAGTGGCGGTATGAAAAACTTTTTTATGAAGACTTTCGTAAAAAATACCTGGGGGCCAAGACGAGAATTACCTAAAGTTCAGCCTAAGTCGTTTAATAAATTGTGGAAAGAAAAGAAGGGATTGAAATAGATTGTTTGGGATAATTGTAATAGTTTTAGTGTAGTGACTATTTATTTATATCCTGATTGATTTTAATTCTTTAGCATTGTGAATGGTTTGCAATTATTCTTTTTTCGGAAAATTTACTACCCTTGTATAACAGTGTTAATAAACTAAAAACTTTTAAATAAATTTTGTGAAGGCTGTCTTTCATATTCATGGTATTATTCTTCCAAATATTGTGATACTTCTTGTTTTAAAATAGGTATATAATTTATTATAATTCCCCATAGTTGAACATTTTCGATTTCATCGTAACAATGAATTATTTTATTACGAGCATCTACAATTCTTCTAGTATTAGAAATATTTATTTGAGGTTCTAACTTTAATAACTTATTCATAGCTTCACCAATTATCTCTATGTTTCTTTCAACAGCATCTTGCAACATTGGATTATTATCGTATTTATCAAATATTTTTTCATGGCCAATGTAACTGTCAATGTTATTAATTGCAGTTAAAATATCGAATAATAATTTTTTTGCTTTATTATCCATAAATCAATTGTTTTGTATTATCTAATTCTTTGATAAAATATGGATTTTTTAAGGAGTTTTCTGTTACAATATCAATTTCCCGATTAAAAAAATCTCTTAAAGTATCGTGTAAATTCCACCATAGTTCACCTTTTTCAAGAGGTTCAATACCGGCTTCAAATTTTATTAAAAAATCAATATCGCTGTTATCGTCAAAATTCTCACTGGCAGCGGAACCAAAAACATAAGCTTTTTCAATTTTATGATTTTTAAAAAATTGTTTTATTGTATCAATATTAGATGAAATTATATCAACCATTTTACAAATTTTTTTTTAAGATGTAAAGCTATAAAATATAATCGAATAATTTACTTTTTTATCCAATATGCAGGATTTTGCATTTGTTGTCCTTTCCAGATTTCAAAATGAAGTTCTGATTTTGATTCTGATTTATTGGTGTGAATAATCCCGATGTTTTGTTTTGTTTTCACCATGTCGCCTCTTTCAACATAAACTTTACTAAGATTTGAATAAACGGTTAAAAATTCACCGTGTTTAATAATCACAACTGTATTTAAATTAGGAATAAGGAGAATATTTGAAACTACGCCATCAAAAACTGCTCTGACTTTTTCATTTTCGTTGGTTAAAATATCAATTCCGTTATTTTTGGTTTTAACTTTTTTCAGAACAGGATGAGGATGCTCACCAAAAGTACCCGAAATAATTCCACTTTCGGTTGGCCAGGGAAGTTTACCTTTATTTGACGAAAATGTTTTCGACAATTCTATGTCTTCAGGAATACTTGTATAAGTTTCTTTTTTTGTACTTGCTTTTTTCTCAGCTTCTTTCTTTGCTTCAGCAGCTTTTTTCATCTCCGCAGCAATGATATTTTCAATTGTTTTTTGTAATTTGTTGGCTGCTTTTTGCTTATCACGTAACTCTTTTCTTAATTTTTTTTCTTTTTGTTTTAATTTGTTTATCGTTTCGTTTTGTTGCTTTTTATCCTGAGTAAGTTGGCATTTCTCTTTTTGTTCCTGAAATTGTATGCTTGTTTTTCTTTCTTTTTGATTTTTTAAATCTTCTGTTTTGTTTTTTATTTCCTCTTGAGTAGATTTAATTAATGATGCCTGAAGTTTTCTGTAGGAACTATATTGCTGAAAATATTTAAGTCGTTGGTAGGCCTGATTAAAATCTTTTGATGAAAAAATGAACATCATTCTATCAAAAGAATTTTTGTTTTTGAAAGCAAAATAAATCATCTTGGAATATTCTTCCTTTAATGAAGATAATTCACCTGACAATTCCTTTATTTTTGTGTTATTTCTATTAATTTTATTGTTGATAGATGAAATTTCATTTTTAAGTACCGAAATTAATTGTTCTCTTTTATTTATTTTGTTATTAATGATAACTAATTGGTTTATCGAAACCTGTTTGTTTTTCTTTGTTTTGTTAATAAGATTAGTGGTATAATTTATCTCATCTTCAATTTTCTTTTTTTCTTTTTCAAGTTTTGTTTTATCATTTTGAGAAAATGAAACTAAACAAAATAGAAATGATATTAGAAATAAAAAATGTTTAATAGATATTTTTCGAAAAAAATGCATTCAAATGGAAATTTATTTAATTCTATTATATTTTGAAGGAATTCTAAATGGAAATTTCAAATCATGTTTTAATGAAATTTTAGAAAAGTTAAGGAAAACATCAATTTTATTATCAGCAAGAATTTTATATGTAACATTTGAGGGAAAAATTTGCTTATCAATCATAACAAAATCATCATATTCAGCATCAATTTTTTTATTTTGCTTTTTGATTTCTTTTAAAGAGACATGCTTAATTTTAAAGTTATTAGGGTCAAGCCAAATATGTTGGATAAAAATATTGAGTGGTTCATCTGCTCGTTTTATATATTTTTTAAGTTTTTGCCTTCCGGCAGTCGATAATCTATAATCCATACCATCAATGGATGCTTTAAATTTTCCATTTTCATAATACGAGAAATCGTTACCGATAATTAAAGATTGCAAAATATCATAATCGATGTTTGTTTCAAGAAAATTATTCACATATTTGTAATCACTTATAAAAAATGTTTTATCAATACGGTTTAATAATTTTATCGAATCAGTTGTAATCATTATTCTCATTACTTCAATGCCGAGAGCAGGAGAAAAGGAAATCCAAATCAAACTATCTTTTTTTATGCGAATTTGTCCGTTTAATGATAGTTTTGATTTATCGTTATTTACTTTAATAGAAAATTTTGCAGAAAACCAATCAAATTGCAACTCATTATCTTTTAATTCTTCAAATAAATAATCAGCACCATATTCTTTTATAGGTTCTTTGATAATGCTTCGTGTGGAACGACACGATGAAAGAACTAAAATTGTTAGTAAAAATGATAAAAGAAAATAATATTTAAGTTTTATCAGTCTATTCATATAATTTACCGTCATTAATTTTTTTATCTAAAAACTCCGAAGCTTTTCCAATTTCTTTTGCTTTTTTCCAATATTTTAAAGCTTCTTCGTGTTCTCCCAATTTATATAATACATCACCATAATGTTCAAGAACAACTGCGCTATTTTCCGAACCGCTATTAATCGATTTTTCTATCCAGATTTTAGCCTCATCGAATTTATCCAGCTTATAAAGTATCCAACCATAGGTATCCTGATTAGAGGAATTGTCAGGATCTAATTCAATAGATTTTTTCGACATTCTTTCAGCCGATTCAAGTTTTTCGCCTCTCTCCGAAAGATAATATGCATAATTGTTTAAAACTAAAGAATTATCCGGTTCGATTTGCAATACTTTTTCATAATATTTATCCGATTGAATATCATCGTTTAGATTGTGGTAAATATCACCGAGATACATGTAAAATTGAACTAAAAGAGCATCATTTCCAACAACGAAATCGACTCCACGTCTTAAAGATTTTTCTGATTTTGAATAATCTTTTAATTGGAAATTGGCCAATCCGTTAAAAAGATAAAGTAAAGGTTGTTCGGGAAATAAGGTAATAGCAGTTTTACTTTCCGTTTCCATTGATATGAAATCATTTAATTCAGATTCAGTAAAAAGTAATTGCTCCCAAACTATGTAATTATTGCTGTCAAGAGATAAAACAAATCGTAATTCTTTACGTGCAGATTCAAAATCTTTTGATCTGTATAAAAAATCAGATTTAATTGAATGGGCTTTTGCATTATCAGGATGTGTATTAACCAAAATTTCAGCTAAAACAAAAGCCTGATCTTTATGATCGTTATAAAGATCGGAAACGGAATAAAATGTTAAAAGAATCTGAATTTTTGATTCAATATCAAGATTAGGATTTGCAAATCCGATTTTTAATTCTTCAAAAGCTTTTTCATTGTCGCCTGATTTACGATAAAAATCAGACAAAGAAATATGAATATAAGGATTTTCGGGATCGATTTCCAATATTTTTTTATATGATTCAAGTGCTTTATCCGGAAGATTATTTGAGATGCATAATTCTGCTAAGATTTCATAATATCTGCTTTCTGTAGGAAAATTTTTACACAATTTTTCAATTTCCTCAATTGCTTTATCAGGTTTCTTCTGTAAAAGAAATAACTTTTGTTTTTGAATTGAGATTTCTTCCGTTATTCCTATTTTATCTTCAATAATATTATAAGTTTCAATAGCTTTAGCATATTTTTCTGCATAAATATATGAAAATGCAAGATTTTGATAATTATTAATATTATCAGGATCAGAAGTAATTAGGTTATCATAAATTTCAGCTGCTTTTAAAAACTCATTATTTTTTTTATAAAGAGAAGCAAGATATAATTTATACCATTCATTATCAGGTGAAATTTCAACCGCTTTTTCTGCAAATTCTAAAGCATCTTCGAAATTGTTTTTTGCTGAATGGATTTTTGATAATTCAAATAAAGTGGCAGCATCATTTGGGTCTTTTTCGAGGCATTTTTGAAATAATTCTTCAGCTTTATTAATATTTCCGAGAATTTTTTCTTTATTGGCATTAACAAAAATATCTGTATTATATTTTGCTGCTGAAACCTGATTATTATGAGTAGCTTTTTGTTGTGTTTTACAGGCAGTAAATAAAATAATTATGGTTAATAAAAGTATTTTGGAATAGTATTTTTTCATACGTTTATATCTTATGTGGTTGATTTGTGTTATTGGAAATTTGGTTGTTCTTGAATTTCCAATTTCTAATTTCAAATTTCATTTAAGAGCCTGTATGTCCGAAACCTCCTGCACCTCGATCGGTTTCAATTAATTCTTTCACTTCCTCCCATTGAGCTTTTTCATGCTTAGATATTATCATTTGAGCGATGCGGTCACCGTCGTTAATAACAAAATTTTCGTTGGATAAATTAATTAAAATAACTTTTATTTCACCGCGATAGTCAGCATCGATAGTACCGGGGGAATTTAAAACCGTAATTCCCTTTTTTATTGCAAGGCCGCTTCTGGGCCTTACCTGGGCTTCGTAGCCGATTGGTAATTCAATGAATAAAGCTGTCGGAACCAAAATCCGCTCAAGAGGTTTAATAACGATTGCTTCAACGAGATCAGCACGTAGATCAACACCTGCAGAAGCTACGGTTTCATAAGAAGGCAATTCGTGTTTTGAATTATTTATTATTCTGATAGTCATATATAAAATCTTTTAACCGGACAAAAGTATAAAAATTAATTAGCACTATTTTTAATTTAATAGTTTATTCAATGATAATAAGAATAAAAAATCATATTAATTATTGTGTCAGATACTTTTTAAAGCTGTTTTTTTCAATAATATAAACAATAAAAAGAAATAGAATAAGAATAATAGTATTAATAATCAACCTAATACTTTGTAATTCAAAATTAAAAAGTTTACTAATAAAAAACAGAAATAAGGAAAGGAAAGTATAACCGATTATTTTTTTAAGATTATATTTTATTCGATAATATTTTTGCCCAAGAAAATATGATAATACCGTCATTGAGAAATAGCATGCCAAAGTAGCCCAGGCTGATCCCATATAACCAATAATCGGTATTAAATAGAAATTTAATGAAAGAGTTATAATGGCCCCAAAAATCGATAGAAGGGCTCCAAATTTTGTATTATTTGTTAATTTAAACCAAACAGAAAGATTATAATAAATTCCGAGGAATAAATTAGCCAATAACAAAATAGGAATAACATCCATACCAACCCTAAACTCCTTCCCGATGAAAAGAATAACAATATCTATGTACATCATTGTGATCAGGAAAATAAAAGACACGGTTATAACAAAATAATTCATTATCTGAGCATAAAGTAATTTTGCATCTTTTTCTTTGGAATGGGAAAAGAAAAAAGGTTCGGCTGCATAACGAAAAGCCTGGATAAAAAGCGACATAAAAATTGCAATTTTATAACAGGCACCATAAATCCCCACCTGAGCTTCTGAAATATCAGGTGGTAGTAAATATCGAAGAAGAATACGGTCAAGAGTTTCGTTCATTATTCCTGCCAAACCGGCAACTAATAATGGTAAAGCGTAAACTATCATTTGTCGCCATAAAACGAAATTAAATTGAAATTTCAGTTTGATAAAATCAGAAGACAATAGAAAAAGAGTTACAAAACTTGCAATCAGATTTGATATAAAAACATAAGAAATTAAATTATCAAAAACGAAAAACAGTTTTATTGATGATGCCAACGAAGAATCACTATAGTTTGCAAGAATAAACGGACAAAGAAGAATGAAAAACAGGTTTAGAACAATATTAATAGAAATATTTGTAAATTTTATTATTGCAAAACGCTTGGGTTTGTTATCGGCCCGGAGTTTGGCAAATGGAATTGCTGATAGAACATCAAATGAAATTATTAACGAAAACCAAATCACGTATTCCTTATTATCGGGATATAAAATAATATTTGCTATGTTTTGAGAAAAAAGAATCGAGAGAAAACCAAAAATTAATGTAGATATTATCAAAGAGATAAAGGCAGTACTAAATACAATATTTTTCTTTGTTTGCGAAAACCTAAAAAATGCAGTCTCCATTCCGTAAGTTAAAATTACCAGAAGAAAGGAGACATACGAGTACAAAAGTATAATTGTACCGTAATCACCTTTATCAAAAACCCTGGTATAAATCGGTACTAATAAATAACCTAATGTTCGACCTAAAATACTTGGGAGACCATAAATTGCTGTTTGTCCGGCTAATTGTTTGAACGGTCTCAAATTTTTAAATTTGTAAGTTTAAACGCAAATATAGGTAATTTGTTTTTGTTAATTTTAAATTGGAAACGTAATTGTAAAAGTTGTACCCACATCTTCAACCGATTCAAAATAAATATTTCCTCCTGAATTACTTACAATATTTTTTACAATAACAAGGCCCAATCCCATCCCATAAGATTTAGTTGTAAAACTTGGAGTGAATATTTTATCAATTTGATCTTTTGGTATTCCAATTCCATTATCCGAAATTTTTACGATAATATTATCTGAAGTACTTTTGATTGTAATATTTATTTCACCTTTTTCGGAATGCCTGAGTGCTTGTACGGAATTTTTCAAAAGATTATTAAAAACTCGTAAAATTTGTTTTTTATCGGCAGTTATAATGAATTTTTTGTCAGTTTGTGGATTAAAATTTATAGAGATTTTTGGGTAATCAGAAAACAGTAATATCGAGGAATAAATTATTTGCGAAACATCAATTTTTTCAATATTTGAGATAGGCATTTTCGCAAAATCAGAAAATTCAGTAGCTATTTGAGATAAAGTATCAATTTGTTCGGTTAAAGTGTGTGAAAACCGATTTAAACGATCAGAAAAATCAGAAGCATCTTCATCCCAGGCTTTTTTTAAATATTGCACACTCAATTTCATCGGTGTTAATGGATTTTTGATTTCGTGAGCTACTTGTTTTGCCATATCACGCCACGCTCCTTCCCTTTCCGATTTTGCTAAAAGTTCTGCACTATCCGATAGTTCATCAATCATACGATTATATTCCAAAATAAGGTTTCCAATTTCATCTTTTTTATGCCAGATAATTTTTTCATTAGCTTTTGTTAAATTTAATGAACCTAATTTTTCTTTTATAATTTGAAGCGGTTTAGTTATATGTCTTGAAATAATTAATGCAAGGAAAATAGAGAGCGCAATTAAAATAACATAGATATTAATAAAGGCAACTAAAAAAGTAAATATGTCAGACTTTAATTCTGATTGCTTCGCAAAATATGGAAGATTCAAATAAGCAATTAATTTATTATCTGAATTCCTGAAAGGTAAATATGCCGAAAGATACTCCTGGTTTGAAATGTTTTCTTTATGAATAAATAAAAGTTTTTGATTATAATTAAGTTGATAATAGGCCTGCGAATTCATTTGTTCGGAAATTAGACCCTTATCAAAAATCTCCGGACGTGATGAAGCGAGTAGCTCACCGTTTGTATTATATAGATTTATATCTGAGAAAAATACCAGGGAAAATTTATAAAGTAATTCGGAAAGAAATGGCTTTATTTCATCATTTAGTGTGTTTTCGTTTGCTAGTTTATGTTCGAGTTCAATAAGAACAGAATGCGATTTTTCAGATAAAATTTCGAAATTTTTATCATCATTTAATTTTACTAAATATATAAATGAAGTAAATCCAATAACGATAAACGATAATCCAATTATAGAAATTATAGAAATTTGAATTCGATTTCTAAGAGAAAAAGGAAGAAAAATGTTTTGTATGGGATAATTTATAATCATTAAAAATATGAGAATAAATAGAATATAAAATATAAAAAGATATGAAAAAGGCGCAATGATATCAAGAAAAGTAGGGTTTTGTTTGCTAATTATTAAAACTGAATCATCATCAGTCCGATGAAAATAATGATTATATTTTTCATAATTAAAGAAATATGAGCCTTTTGAAGAGAATTGATAATTTGAAAGATCAATGCTATAAAAGAATTTTCCAAACTTATAAAACATATCATTGTTAAAATATTTTGCATAAGAGTAGTTCGAAAGATCAGGAGATAAAACAAAGCTTTTATCAATCAATAATTCGGGGTAACCTAAACCTTTTGGTACATATTTTGAGAAGAATTCAATGAATATTGTTTGTGATAAAGTTGTGGTTGTATCATTAAGTTTAAGGATTGAAATGTAATTTCTATTTGATGAAAAATCATTTTGGTAATAATAATTCTCAACTTCGGTTTCAACTCCATAATTATTTATTAATTGATTAAAAAAAGTATCACAATTAATTAAAAAATTGTCAGGTTGTACCGATAAAATTTTGTCAGGATCACAAACCGTAATTAAGATATTAAATTTATTAAGATAATTATTGAAATATTTATTTGATAGAAATTCAGTGATTAAGAATTCAATATTGACATCATTATCAGATTGATTTAAAATATTTAGAAAATTTGTATCTGATTTAATATTTTCCTGGAGACCTGAATAGAGATATTCAGCGAAATAGTCTCTTTTAGGAACCAATTTTTCAGCAAGTTTGATACGTTTTTTTTGCTCTTTTACGCTATTATTAGTATGCAAAAGATGAGTTATAAAAATTGTATTTAGTATAATAAAAACAAAAATTGAAATAAAGGAAATAGATTCAGGTGAATTTTTGAAAACGAAAAAAGAAAGAAAAACAAAAAAAAGAAAGAAAATTAAAGCATATATGTGAATATTAAATACGAAAAAACAAATTGAAAGAATAAATAATAAGGATGTTAATAATAGTATAATATGCTGTTTTTTTGTAATAAGCCTGAATGAAAAATAAAACAATTTAAAAGATATTAAAAAGAAAGAAAGAAAAAGAATGCCAAGAATCAGGAATCCTATTGTAGTATAAAAAGAAATGCTTAAAACATCAATTATATTAAATGAAATTATTGAATTTAAAACCAGGCAATTAGAAAAATGAATAATGATAATTAAGATAAATAAGGACAAAAGAATAAAGAGAAGTGAAAGAGTATAGGAAATGAAATGATTTTGTTTTAAAAATAAGCTTATCGAAAAATTTAATCTAAAAAAGATTGATGAAAAAATTAGAAGAAAAATTGAATTAAGTAAAAAATCCCCTAATGAAGGTAAAAACGAAGATGTTGCAAAGATTATAGGACTGAATAATTCAATATTGAAATCTGATATTGGGTATTTTAAATAAAAAAGAAATATCCTGAATATAATTAAAAAAGCAGAAAACAGAAGGAACAATATGGCAGGATTTTTTGATAAATAATTGAATTTTTTTAAAAAGTTGAAGGCAAAAAGGAGGAAGCAAATAATAGATAGAAAATACAGTAAGACGGGCGTATTATCAGGAAAAGACAAGGTGGAATTATCGTCGAAAGAAACAGAAAACAAAAATTCGCCTGAAGAAGAGAGAATATTGAAATCAGATTTCTTTAAGGAAACTTTAGTTGAAAAGGGTAAATTAAATTTCGGATTAAATTCATTTACAAGGTAGTCGTTTTGATAAGGATAATCGTTTTTTATTAGCAACAGGCCAATTATATTTATACTGGAAGATTTTATAGAGGAGACATAAAACAAACCATTTTCAAAAGGGTGAATACTTTTTGAGAAAATGCCTTGATTATAAATATTTGGTATCGGACATGAATTATCAGACCAAAATCGTAAAGTATCATCTGAGTAAATCAAAAAAATCATTCCTTTTTGAGAGAAGTAGGTTTTATTATATATAGAATATAGCTTATTATAATTTTGGCCATTTTCAACCAATTCAGAAATCGATTTAATTTTTGAGTTTAATTCTTCAGAATACTTATGAAAAGAATTTTCAACTCTTGAAAAAGTAGCGGAATAATTAATATTGGAATTAGTAAAACGTAGAATGAAAATTAAGGAAATAAAAAAAAACACTGAAAATGAAAGGAAAATTATATGTTTTCTTTGAAATATTTTGTTATTCATCTATAAGTAGCAATAATTCAACTAATTAACTAGAGAGGCGAAATAAGCCAATCTAATTAACAAAAATAACAAAAATATACTAATATTCTAGCGAGGGGTATTCGTTTCTTAAAATCCTTTAAAATCAGTTATTGATTTTTTATAACAAAAATAAGGCTGGAATAATCCTTATTGCCGTAATATGCTGATAAATTTGAACGAAATCCGGTTAAAAGAGAATTAATTATTTTAGAACTACCGGATTTATATTTTGCACTAATCATACTTATATAGAAAGAATCGAATAAAAGGGGAATAATTTTTTCAATGGATAAATTATGTTTTTCCATAAGTTTTGCGAAACTTGATTGAGTAAAATGATAAAGATGTCTTGGAACGTCATAGGCAGCCCAATATTTATCAAAATATTTTGCATCAAATGAATTGCAAATAGGAATAGCAATTATTATTACTCCATTATCTTTAAGTATTCTTTTCAACTGAATAATTCTTTCATTAAGATTTGGTACATGTTCTAATACATGCCACATGCTAATAACATCGAAAGAATTATCTTTAATATTTGAGATGTGTGTTTCATCCTGAACCTTAATAGAATATGTAGAGGTTGCATAATTCCTGGCATACTCATTAGGCTCAATACCAAGTGTTTGCCAATTTTTTTTATTAAAATAATTAATAAATTCCCCGGAACCGGAACCTATGTCTAAAATAGATTTTCCGGAGGTAAGATTTTTTATGAGATTAAATTTTTTCCTGATAGAATAATTTTTAATCAGATTGTAAAAATATGTTAGCACTCCTCGTTTTTGAGAGGAATGCGAAAGATAATTTTCAGAATCATAATATGAATTTAATTCAAATTCTTGAGGCCTTGGATTTGTAAAACGAAAACCACACGAAAGGCATTCCTGAATAGTAAATTCTTTTTTCGAATAGAAATAATCTTTGGTTTTCAAAAAATTTGAAAATTCGATTTTTTTACAAATCGGGCAAAATTTTAAAGTTTCCATAATAATAGTTTCACGTGAAACATCTCTATCTTCCTAAATAAACAATCAATACAGAAATATCTGAGGGAGAAACTCCACTGATTCTTGAAGCCTGGCCAATTGTTTTTGGTTTTATTTTCGACAATTTTTCTCTTGCTTCGTAGGAAAGAGATAATAATTTTTTGTAATCAAAACTTTTGTGTAGTTCAATATTTTCAAGCTTGGATAATTTGTCAGCAATATCTTGTTCCTTCGAAATATATCCATCATATTTTATTAGTATTTCTGTTTCCTCCAGAATATCATCATTAATATTTTTTATTGAATCAATAAAAGATGAAAAGAAAGGAAGACAGAAAATAAGTTCCTTTAACGATATTTGAGGCCTTAACAACAAGCTTGAAATTTTTTGTTTTTGAATAATCTGGCTTGTATTTTTTTTGTCAAGTAAAGGATTTATTTGATCCGGAGTTACGCTGGTTTTTTTTGTAAATCTTTGGATTTCGTCAATTATTTCCTTTTTACGAAGTACTTCGTTATACCTTTGATTTGAAATTAAACCTAATTTGTGAGCAATTGGTGATAAACGAATATCAGCATTATCTTGCCGTAATAAAATTCTATATTCAGCCCGGGATGTAAACATTCGATATGGCTCATCAACTCCTTTTGTAATTAGATCATCAATAAGAACACCGATATATGCTTCTGAACGTTTTAAAATAAATTCGGCTTTATTATTATTTTTTAAGTGAGCATTTATCCCGGCCATTAATCCCTGGGCTGCTGCCTCCTCATATCCGGTTGTACCATTTATTTGACCTGCGAAATATAAATTTTCTATAAGTTTTGTTTCTAAAGAATATTTAAGTTGAACAGGATGGAAAAAATCATATTCAATCGCGTAGCCAGGTCGAAATATTTTCGCATTTTCAAATCCCGAGATTTTTTGGAGTGCTTTAAACTGAATATTTTCCGGTAAGGACGATGAAAAGCCATTTATATAATACTCCACCGTATTCCAACCTTCCGGCTCAACAAATAATTGATGAGAATCTTTTCCCGAAAATCGCTCAATTTTATCTTCTATCGAAGGGCAATACCTTGGCCCTATTCCTTCAATTCTTCCGGCAAACATTGGAGATTTATCAAAACCCGTTCTTAATATATTATGAACATCAAGACTTGTATAAGCAAGATAACAGCTTATTTGTTTTGTTAGAGGAGGTGTATTTGTAAAAGAGAATTTTTTCGGAACCTCATCACCTTTTTGTTCTGTTAATTTTGAGAAATCAAGTGTTCTCCCATCGACACGAACAGGTGTTCCGGTTTTCATTCTTGATGATTCAAAGCCCAAATTCACTAAATTTTCAGTAAGCCCTAACGAAGAGTTTTCACCTATTCTCCCCCCTTTAAATTTATTTTCTCCAATATGAATTATTCCATTTAAAAAAGTGCCGTTAGTCAGAATAACAGATTTAGAATAAATTTCGTGTCCAAACTCTGTTTTAACTCCTATTATTCTTTTCCCTCTTGTTAATATTGAAACAACATTGTCTTGCCAGAAATCAAGATTTGTTGTTTTTTCCAACATTTCCCGCCACTGCAATGAGAAAAGAATTCTATCACTTTGAGCACGCGGACTCCACATGGCAGGGCCTTTCGATTTATTTAGCATTCGGAATTGAATCATTGTTTTATCGGTAACAATTCCAGAATATCCACCTAAAGCATCAATTTCACGCACTATTTGCCCTTTTGCAATTCCACCCATTGACGGATTACATGACATTTGTGCCATGTTTGCCATATTCATTGTAATTAACAAAACCCGGGAGCCAAGATTTGCAGCCGCTGCTGCGGCCTCACAACCGGCATGCCCTGCCCCAACAACTATTATGTCGTATTCTTTGAACATATTAGAGATGTTTCACGTGAAACAATTATAAAATTTATTTATGATTTTCGAGCAAAGATAGATAATAATCTTCTTTTTCTGTCATAACTAATTTTTCAGATTTAGTTTTATCTGAATAGCCCAATAAATGTAATAATCCATGAGCCATAATTCTGTGAAGCTCGTTCTCGAATGTTTTGCTAAACTTCTTTGCATTTTCAGAAATTCTTTCAATACTTATGTAAATATCTCCGGTTATTTTTCCATTTTCTTCCGAAAAATCAAAAGAAATTATATCAGTGAAAGTGTCATGATTTAAATATTCAACATTTAGAGAATATAAATATTTGTCATTACAAAAAATATAATTAAGCTCAGAAATATCAAAATTTTCGGTTTTTGTGATAAGATGCAACCAATCGGAAATTGTTTTTTCATCATTTATTGAATAATTAATGCTTTCAGAAAAATAATTGATTTTTGATGAAGTCATAATTCTTATTTGAAAAAGGATTGAAGCTTATTAGTTGTTTTTTTTGTTTTCAATATTGTGAAGATAACCCGAAACTTTCTTTTTATAAAAAGATTTAAGAGATAGAGATGACTTTCTTAATAACTCCACATCTTTTGATTTGAGATTTTGATATTTTAGGAAGTCAGAAGGATTACTATACTCTTGTTTTTTTGCTTCAGTACTTTCTCGTCTTTCTTCTTTCTCGCGTTCTCTTTCGGCTTTTTCCGATTTTAATAATCTTGTTAGAATTTCTTCTTGTCGTTTCAAAGTTTGTAAAGAAATCATTTTGTTAACAAGATCTGTTTCGGTTTGTTCCATATCTTTTAAAACTTTATTCAACTCACCACTACCCTCCCCTGCTTCTTTTTTCAATTCCTCAGCATATTTTTGCATTTGGTTCCTGATTGCAGCTTGTTCAGCAGCAAGTCGAGCTAGTTGTTCGCTCATTGATTGCTGTCCGGGTTTTTGACCGGTTTGCCCGGGTTTACTCATTCCATCTTTTAACTGTTGAATTTGTTGATTAAGTTGTTCCTGCATTTGCCGCATTGATTTTGCCGATGGTTTTCCCTGGCCGGGTTTATTACATTGGCTACCTTGTCCTGAGCATTGATTTTGAAAATTTTGTTGCATTGCTTTTAAAACTTCATCCAATAATAGTGACAAATTATTAAGAGAAGTTAATATATATTGTTGACGACTTGCAGCAGATTGTACTTTTCGATTGTTAAGTTGTTCTATTGCTTTTTCAAAATTTTGTTCAATTGAATTAATTTCATTTGTAACAAAAGGTTTTATTTTCATCTGCCTTTTACTTAAAGCAAATAATGAATCTTCAACCATACTAAGATCATCTTTTAACCTGTTTTGTTTTTGAATTAATTTAACAAAATTAGGATCTGCAATTTGAGTTGCATTTATTTCAAAAATTAAATCTTCCTGGTCAAATGATAATTGGAGAATATTTTCAAGAATTTCTCTCAAAGCATTTATATCCTCACTCATTTGTTCCATATTCATATCCATTTGCATCTCAGATAATTTTTTCGAAAGTTCATCCATTTTTTTCGAAGCATTATTTTGAGAACCGGCTGCTTTTTTTCTTCTGTTTTTTTCAAGAGAGCTTTCTGAGTTATCGAGTTCTTCTTGTATTTCTTCTTCTTCTTTATCGGTATTGTCTAATTTATTTGGTTCTTCCAGGCCATTGTTCAGATCATTTAATTCGTCAATATCTTTTTTGAAATCATCAAACTTTTTATCGATTTCATCCTGCTCCTTCTTCAATTCGTCAATATCCTTCTTTCTGTCTTCAGTTTTTTCTGATAATTCTTTTTGTTCTTCTGCTAATTTTTCAAGCTTTTCGATCGTTTCCGATAATTTTTGTTCAAATTCAAGTTGCTTAAATAGTTCGAGGTTTCTATCAAGTTGATCTTTAATATCTTCGTTTGATAATTGCATTTGTTCGAGCATGTCGTTTACTTTGTTTTTATCGACTTCTTCAATTAATTTTTGTAATTCCTCAAACATTTCTTTCATTTCATCAGTCATTATTTTTTCAAATAACTCTGCTAATTCTTGTTGTTTTTTGACTATTTCTTCATCGAACTCCCTGTATTGCTGCTCATTAATGGTTTTTTCTAAATTAATTTCATTTATTTTCTCTATTTTATTTTTTATTGCATCCTGTTTGTTGAGTAAGTCCCGAATTTGTTCTTTATCCTGCCAATTAAGAGATTTTTTATCAACAAGTTTTTTACTCAGATCCTCAATTTCTTTTTGCAATTTTTTAGTTTCATCAATTGTCTCCTTAAGTTGATCTTTGATTTCTTTATTACTTTTTTCTGTAGATTTTTCGATTTCTTCCAGACTTGGGGCAATAAATATCATTTTAATTGATCGAGTGGATTTACTTCCATTAATATCATCGTTATCCCATACTTCAAAATAGTACTCAACCTCATCTCCGGGAGATACGTTTATATTATCAAGGTCGAAAAAATGATAAAATTCAAAATGATCAACATTATTAGCAATTGGAATGTCAATTATAGAATTTGAATTAATTGCAGAATCGGAACTATTGAGAAATCCGTACATAAAATTCAATCTATTAAAACCATAATCATCTTTTATAAAACCTTTAAAATATAGACGTTTATCATATATGGAGTCGTGATATTCATCAATAAGAATGCTTGGGTAATTATCAGGAATAACACTTATGGAATAAATTAGAGAATCAGGATTTATAATAAAATCATTTTCACTTGAAATAGAATAGCTTTGACTATTGAAGAACTTTTTCGAACAAGAAAATACATTTGATGATTCATTATCCAGAACAATTGTATTATCAACAAAACGGACGGAGATTCTGGAAACATCCTGGGTGAAAAACTTCCAATTAATATCAGTACCGAGAGGAATTACCAAGTCACCGGTATTATTTAGGATTTCATTTTTTTTGTTAATATATTTGGGATAAATTATCTCTGTTTCAAAATCAAGAAGTACCGGTTTTGGAAGAATAGTTAATGAATATTCAGGTGTAATTACTTCATCGGCAGAAAGAAAGAAATCAATACTATTCTGAACATTATAAAAAGTGTATTGAAAATGAATAGGTGATAACTTTATTAATCTGTGTTTCGTATTTTGTGAATTAACAAAAACAGCCTCGGGAACAATATCTCCAACGATTTTTATGTCAAGAATATAATCATCCTGTTGAACAACTTCTAATTTTTCGTTTTGAATAACAATGTCGAAAGGTTTTTCTTTTTCAAATAATTCCTTATGTTTAATAATTCTTTTAGTAGGTTCGGTAATCACATTCGGAGAAATAAATAAAACTAATACAAGAATCAAAACGGGCGGAAATACATATTTCAAATATTTCTTATTCTTCGAAAGATCAATTGCTTTTGAAAAAGAGAACGGTTTAAGTTTTAAAATTTTTTGATCAATACCTGCAAGAAGCAGCTCATTATTTAAATTATTATCAAGATTTTCGTGTAATTGAAGTGTGTTAAGTAATTTATCCTGAATATCAACAAAATGATCCCCAATAATTTTTGCAGCTTTTTCGTGAGAAATTATCTTTCCGATTTTATACAAATTGAAAAGAGGAATTATTATCAATTTTATCAGAATTAAAGAATTAACTGATAAAAAGGAATAAAACAATATTGTTCTTGCAATTATTCCCAAATGAGCAAAATATTCAAAAACATTTATAACAATAAAAAATAATACGGAAACGGAAATAAAATACAAAACTCCTTTAATAAGCAAATTTGAATAGTATTTCCTAATAAATTTATCAAGTTTTCGGATTAGAATATTGTAATTGTCGCTCATTTGTTTTTTCGCAGATATTTAAACGTATAATATTTTCTAATAACGATATTTCTATGATAAATATTCTAATCGGCAAAGATAGAAATTTCATTAACTTAAGCTTTTTATTAATTTCGCCAAAAAAATCAGATAAAACTCTTTGCTTATTATTAGAAGGGTTTTAAAAAACAGTTTTGATATGGATAGAAAAAATGTTAGAGTAAGATTTGCACCAAGTCCAACAGGGCCTTTGCATATTGGAGGAGTAAGAACAGCAATTTTCAATTATTTATTTGCAAAAAAGAATAACGGAAAATTTTTGCTTCGTATAGAAGATACTGATCAAACCCGATACGTACCAGGTGCTGAAGAATATATAATTGAATCATTGAAATGGTGTAACTTAAAAGTTGACGAAGGGGTAGGAGTGGGGGGACCCAATGGGCCATATCGTCAATCGGAACGAAAAGAGATTTATTTTAAATATGCCAAAGAACTTATTGATAAAGGATTTGCATATTATGCTTTTGATACACCAGAAGAACTGGACGCATTGCGTGAACGATTAAAAGAGCAAAAAAGCGAAAATCAGCAGTACAGTATTCAAACACGTGGCGAAATGCGAAATTCGTTAAATATGCCAGAATCTGAAGTTAATCGCCTAATACAAGAAGGAACACCTTATGTAATAAGACTTAAAGTCCCTGAAAACGAAACTGTTCATATATCAGATGTTGTATATGGAGAAATTGATTTTAACTCCTCTCAACTTGATGACAAAATTCTCTATAAATCTGACGGTATGCCAACTTATCATCTTGCAAATGTGGTTGATGATCATTTGATGGAAATTTCACATGTGATCAGAGGTTCTGAATGGATCAATTCAACACCGACCCATATTCTTCTTTACAGATACTTGGGATGGGAAGACGAATTGCCCGTCTTTGCACATATGCCTTTAACATTAAAGCCCAGTGGTAAAGGAAAATTAAGTAAAAGAGATGGTGAAGCCGGCGGATTTCCTGTTTTTCCGCTTGAATGGAAAAATCCTGAAACCGGAGATTCTTTTTCGGGATATCGTGAAAGCGGGTATTTTACGGAAGCTTTTATTAATATTCTGGCTCTGTTGGGTTGGAATCCGGGAGAAGATAAGGAAATAATGAGCATGGAAGATATGATATCCTTATTTAGTCTGGAACGAATAGGTAAGTCCGGTTCGCGTTTCGACCCTGAAAAAGCCAAATGGTTTAATCACCAGTATTTGGTTGCAAAAGATGATGAAGAATTAGCGAATTTATATCAAAATATATTAGAAGAAAAAGGAATAAAAGCCGATTTTGATTTTGTGAAAACAATATGCGGTTTGATAAAAGAAAGAGCCAATTTTGTTCAGGATTTTTGGGATCAGTCGTTTTTCTTTTTCCAACCACCCGAATCGTATGATGCAAAAATTGTTAAGAAAAAATGGAAGGAAAATACACCACAAATATTATGTGAATTAAGCGATAGACTTGAAAACATAGATGAATTTGTAGCTTCCAATATTGAAAAAACAATTAAGGACTATCTAAGTGAAAAAAATCTTGGAATGGGACAGGTAATGAATGTTATCCGGCTTTCATTAGTAGGATCAAATAAAGGGCCTGATTTGAATACAATTATTGAATTATTGGGAAAAAAGGAAGCAATAAGGAGGATAAATACTGCATGTGAAAGAATTGAAAAATAAAGAAATAAATAGAGAAACCGGTATTTACAAAAATGAGGAATGATTGAAATCAACTAACAGATTCTCTGAACATAATTATTTTTTCAAGCAATTTATTGAAGAAACGGTTACGTTCTTTTGCATTTACAGAACTTATCAGAATAGACTCTTTCATGAGGCCTTTAACATACGATTTAACTCCCTGACAAAACGCTTTATCATTGGTTGTAAGCAAATTCAGCACGTTGTAAGTTAAATATGTTGAAGTGAATTTATCTGTTTCAATGAAAATAGTATTATCATTTAATACAACTTCATTTTCATAAAACTTGTAGGAGTTTTCAACTCCAACGGGTTTTGTTCCGTATAAAAATTTGAATCCCAATTCAGCCTGCTTTTTAATGTGTTCGATCCAGGTGTACAATTTGTCACATAAAATTATAATATCCTTTGTTTTCTCGAACAGTCCCGATACCCAATAGTGTTCAATTTGTTTGAATGTTATGTTGAATGTATCTTCGTTCCAGATTTCAGTGGTTGGTATTTTTAGAGATATTGAGAGAATTTGCTCGCCCAGTTTTTTGATTTCCGTATCGTAATTGCTTATTGAAAACTTTTTATCGGCAAATTGTGGAAACTGAAAAATGGTTTTTTCCCAAAAGAACATTTTAAATGCAGCAATTTCAGGAAACTGAAAATAATGAAAAATAGGAGGGTCTTTTGCCGTATAAATTATTTCTTTGATTTGTGTTTGCTGAATCCTCTGGAGATCATTTAATACTAGCTTTAGCAATTCTTTCACTCCGGTAGATGGTGGAGAAATAGAAAAATGCTTAAAAATAACATTCCGGCTTTTCAAATTAAACAAAGCATCTATTGAAATGCCAAAATGCAGACTCAATATGTTCAGTTCATTTATAGAAAGTTTTTTTTCTCCTCTGATTCTACGGTAAGCACTGTCGTAGCTTATTTGTAATAATTCTGAGATTTCATCAACCAGAGATAAATGCGAAGGCAGTTTTTCCTTTATCTGATTAAAAAATAATGTTTGCAATTCCATAATTCAAACTTTAAGTTCAAAGATAAAAAATTTTTGCAAAAATTAATAATACCGGAAAAATAATTATCGGGAATTACTAAAATATTTGGTATCCCAATAAAAATTTGCACATTTCTTTCTTTATATGAGTTTCTGATTATTAATAATTAAAATTTACTATTTATTCCCAAGAGCTTTGGAATCTTCGTTTTGATATGCTTCCTTCTGACATTATCTTTGTATCAGTTCATTGAATATTAACTTAAAAATTTAAAGTCATGAAAACAAAAAAGCTATTAAAAGTTTCAATATTTCTGTTTGTTATTGCAGAATTACTTGTAAGTAGTTGCTCTGTAATTGGGTTAGGTGTTGGTGTTGCTATTGATAGTTCAAAACCTAAAAAGGTTTCAATTGGTGCTAATGAGGTTAGTAAAATTCAAAATAAAAGCAATATCACTATTCACAAAAAGGATAGTACGAAACTTCATGTAAAGTATGCCGGAGTCAGTCGAGTCTCACAACAAGACTATGCAGTAGAATACAGAAAGTTTAAAGAAATGAATAAAGAATATCAATTCTTACCGGACATAGGCGACAGTATCAAAATCATTTATAAAGAACCCCATTTCAAACGAAATGGATTGTTCATGGGATTTGGCAATAACAAAATATGGTTCAGTAATTTAGAAGGCAATAATGAATTTATAGTATATATTGATACATCGTATGCAACTGTCCGGTTTAAAGGAAATGATATGGATTATTATAATATCAAAAGATTGATGAATAATTACATAATTCCAGTAAATACAATGATAAAGCTTCAGGTTGATGATGAATCTATCCAGTACATTCCATTATATGAAATTACAAGGATAATAAAAAAGAATAAAAGAAATGCAAAGTTTATTGGATTGGGTGCAGGGTCTTACATTTGATGCAATTATGGCTTTCATAGCCATTCAGGGTATGCAAAATATGAATTTTAATATGTCCTTTTAAAATATAAAAAAATGAAAAAATTACTATTAACTCTAATGATCAGCAGTTTTATGATAACTGCTTCGCCTGCTCAGGAATCTTTGACTTCAGGCCTACCAAAAATAAAGAAATTGTCAATTGCGATATATATTGGTTGGTGGAAAGGTGGCCCGTCTAAACAAATTGAAGACGCAATGATTAAAAACGGATTTGACGATTACAGAGGACCCGGTTGGTTTAATAGTTCAGGTACTGATCATCCTTTTACTGATAACTATATACCTTCAGGGTTGATCAATGTGAAATATTATCTAAAATCTCCATTTTCAATTGGAATTATTGCAGGAAAGGCACACTTAGGTAGTACACATGGATACAAGATTGAAGATTTTGGTCACATCATATATATTGATTATACAGTCTTTAATATCTCTCCAATCTTTTCATACAATTCGTATGATATTATGAGAATCGGAATTGGCCCTTCCGTATATTTCACAAAAGCCTGGGAAAGTAGCTACAATATGGGAGGTGTGGATGTTGAATATAAGAATACTAAAGTTGGTTTTCTAATAGATTTTGGATTAAGAATTCCAAAAAAATCCTTATTATTTTTTGAATTTAATACTCAATACAGATATGTTGGTAAGTCTGAAATTGGCCCATTCAATGAAAATCCATATCGCGATGTTTTGCCGAAAACAGAAGTAAATTATAGTCATTTTCTAATCAGTTTTGGATTTGGTGTTCGGTTATAATTAAAATAAATTATTATGAAGTAAAGTTATGGAAACAAAAGTTTTAAAAGGAAATAAACTTCAGGAAAAAGTATTAAGTGAAGTAAAAAATGAAATCAAAAAGCTGAAGGAAAAATATAATAAAATACCGGGAATTGCATTCATAGGATTTTTGGGAGTTCCTCTCGGTAAATACAATATTCCTCTTCATATACAAATGGCTAAAAACCTGGGATTTTATGTGTTTTCGGAAATAAAACCTGAAAATGTTAAGGAAGACGAACTGTTTGAATTGATTGACAAATTAAATAAAAACAAAAATATTCATGCTATTGTTCTCCTTCAGCCTTTGCCGATACATTTAAATTCTGTCCGGATTACAAATAGAATCGACCCGGATAAAGAAATTGAAGGATTTCATCCCAAAAATATGTTGAGTACGTTAATGCCGGATGCACGGGAAAATAAATACCCCATGTGTTTGCCCACTGCTTTATTTGAGTTATTTAAAAATGGCGGTGTGCAGGTTCGAAAAGACCAGGAATGGGTTTTTGTTTTGGATGATGATTTCTTTTCAAATACTTTCACAAATATGATCGTAAGGACAGCTTCAATAAAAGCCGTACCTCGTGATAACTCTGTTACTATTGTGAATAAAAATTCTAAAAACTTAATTGAACATTGCAAAAGGGCTGATTATTTGGTTATTGTAACAAAAAGCCCGGAATATGTGCAAGCTGAGTGGTTAAAGCCAGGGGTTTGTATTATTGACGTGTATGCCAACCTGGTTAAGGAAATACCAAGTAAAAAGTATCCCAACAGATTAATACCGATTATACGAGGGGGCGTAAATGTTGATGCTGTTAAAAACATTGCCGATACTATTCTTCCTATCCCGGGCGGATTAATGTCGATGGTGCTGGCAATATTGTTCAGGAATGTTTTGATTTCGTTTAAGAATAGTGAACATATTATCTCGTGTTAATTGTTGAAGTTTCGAATTATCATATAATTGAATAATAATAAATCTAATAAACAAAATACGAACATCATTTATTGTTCTATATCAATATTTTGAAGTATCCAGTTTCAATCGAATATACTTTGTGAAACTTTGTGTGTTCTTTGTGAAACTCAGTGTAATAGCTATTTCACAAAGAACCACAAAGGAGACTCAAAGAACCACAGAGAATTACTACAAACATAATAAGATAATTGTCATAATATTAGTATTGTTTCCATATTTTATTTTATGTCAAAATAAACACAACAAAGAACACAAATCTGTGAAAATTAATAAATTTGATATTTCAGCCGGATTAGGAATAAGATATATTTCCAGTAATTCCATTGGAAAAAAGTATGATTTTTTTAGTGAATGTGAATATCCTTATGGCAAAACATATAATACTGGTTCCAATTGTTTTCCAAGCATAACAGGTGTTTTCGATTAGGGTATATATTATAAAAAACGGAATTGAATATTTAGAATGTTTTTAAATTTGCCTGAAGAAATTTTAAAAGGAATTTGCGATTATTACAAGTAAGCAATTGACAGACAAGATAAATACTAAAGAATGAAAAGAATGCCAATATATAAAATGACCTCATATTTAAAACCCCTCTCACTCATTTTCTTTTTAACAATAGTTATAAATTTAATGAGCCAAAACAAACAACTTTTATCTGGTAAAAAAGAACAAAATGGCCAGGGGAAAATACCTGCCATTGGACAAATCAGTGGAGTTGTAATTGATTCAATTAGCAATAAACCGGTGGAATATACCACGGTAGCATTGTTTCGCAAAAATAATAAGGAGTTGGTTAATGG
The DNA here is from genome assembly GCA_964462015.1 of uncultured Bacteroidales bacterium. Taxonomy (GTDB): domain Bacteria; phylum Bacteroidota; class Bacteroidia; order Bacteroidales; family JAEINX01; genus JAEINX01. The sequence goes on from CAYWXI010000024.1 coordinate 27,910, forward strand.
AACTATTACTCAAAAAAACGGACGTTTTTTCATGGAGAAAATAACTCCCGATCTCTATTTTATCAAAATTTCTTTTATGGGATATGATGATAAAATAATTTCCGATATTATTATTACCAGGGATAAACACATAATCAATCTCCACAAAATTAAGTTACACGAGTCTTTGCAAACTTTAGATGAAGTGGTTATAGATGGAAGTAATCCACGCATTGACTATAAAATTGACAAAAAAGTTATTAATGTAAGCAAGCAAATTACTTCAATTTCGGGAACTGCGGTGGATGTTTTGGAAAATGTTCCTTCTGTTAAAACCGATATTGAAGGGAATGTTTCATTGAGGGGAAGCCAGAGCTTCACGGTATTAATTGACGGACGTCCATCGGTTCTGGATGCCAATGATGCTTTGCAACAGATACCGGCCAGTACCATTGATAATATCGAAATTATTACCAATCCATCAGCTAAATATGATCCTGATGGAACTGCAGGCATCATCAATGTCATCACAAAAAAGAATAAGCTTCAGGGATTTAGCGGTATTGTTAATCTTAATACCGGATTAAATAAGAAATACGGTGGTGACATGCTCATTAACTATAAAAAGCGGCAAATGAATATATATTTTGGTGCCGATTATAATCTTAGAAACTATCCCGGAGAGAGGTATAACGAACGACATACTTATTCCGAAGATACTATTTTTAAAACCATTATGAATGGAACCAACACTCGTGAACGAAGCAGATGGGGTTTGCGTACCGGCCTTGATTATAGCTTTGGCCAGAATGATGTTATAGGCTTGGGTTTTAGATATGGTGATCGTAGAATGAATGGAAATACCAGGTCAGAATATGATGAATGGATGGTTCCGGGTGATATTCATAACCTCTATCAAAACAATGATGAAAGCAAGAGGGGAGGATCATTTTACTCAATAAGCAGTAACTATCAGCATAAATTTAAGAAAAAGGGCCATGAAATAAAACTTGAGTCATCGTATAGTAAACGCGATTTTGAAGATAACTCCATTAATGAATTAACAAATGAGTCGGATATAGCAGTAGATGGAAAGAAAAATGTGGAAAACGGGCCCTCGAGCCGGTTTAGAGCAAAAGTAGATTATACCCTGCCAATTAGTGATAAAGATAAATTTGAAGCAGGATTTCAAACTCGTTTTTCTGAAAGTGAAGACCATACCGAACTTTATATCCTGAATACAAACAGCGGGATATATGAAATTCAACCGGAATATAGTAATTCAACATTCTATAAAAGAAATATCCATGCATTATATTCTCTTTATGCCGGAGAATTTGGAAACTTTGGTTATCAGGGAGGCTTAAGGGGTGAATACACTTTCCGTAATATTAAATCTGGCAATGACTCTCATACTTTTGGTATTGACAGGTGGGATTTCTTTCCTACCCTTCACCTTTCTTATCAATTACCAAAGGATCATCAACTAATGACCAGCTATACACGCAGAATTCAAAGATCGCGTGGCTGGTATCTGGAACCTTTTATTACCTGGGAGGATGCTTTTAATGTCAGGCAGGGAAATCCTGGTCTTTTGCCTGAATATATCGATTCTTATGAGTTGGGCTATATTAAAAATATTGCAAAAAGCAATATGATCTCTCTGGAAGGATATTATCGTATCACTAATAATAAAGTTGAAAGAGTAAGAAGCGTATATGAAGAAAATATTATGCTGAGTACTCCCGAAAATGTGGGAAAAGACTTTAGTTTAGGCCTTGAATTTATGTTTAGTTTCCAATTGTACAAGTGGTGGGAAGTTGACTTAATGGCCAATTTCTTCAAATATAAAGTAGAAGGGATTTTATACGGCGAAGATTTTTCAAATAAAAGCAATAACTGGAGTTCACGATTTAATAATACTTTTAATATTAAGAAGAATACCAAAATTCAAATCAACAGCATGTATAATGGCCCAAGTGTTACAGCTCAGGGAAAAACAGAAGGCTATTATATGATTAATGCAGCCGTTCGTCAGGATTTTATGGATAAGAAGATTTCTGCAATTTTACAAGTCCGTGATATATTTTCCTCTGCAAAACATGATTTTACATCAAACGGGCCGGATTTCTACAACTATAGTGAATATAAACGGGAGTCTCCAATTGTAACTTTTTCCGTAAGTTACCGCTTCAACAATTACAAACCTGATAGAGAACCAAGTTCCGGTAATGGTAATGATAATGGTGGGATGGAGGAGTTTTAATGGAGTAAATAATCACTTCTCTAATTGCATTAAATCTCTATCCTTTCTTTATCAGCTAATAATCATATAGAACCCTATATTTCAGAAACACATCTTTATTATTCAATTATTATCTTTTTTCTTATTCTCCATTGCATGCTTACTACTTCAATTATATATATTCCCTGCTGAATCTTTGATACATCTATTGTATTGTTTGCCGGTTTCATTTGTTGTAATTTCTGCCCAAATTGATTATAAATTACAATTTCCTCTAAAACTTCATTATTTTTGATGGAAATTGTAAGTGTTTTATTTGCGGGATTTGGAAATATTGAAAACTTATCTTCAGAGATTATGTTTTCAACAGATGATAAACAGGCATCTTCAACTTCAGCCTGACTATTACAACCAACTGCATTATTGTTAATGTTAATAGTTCCTCCCGGACTTGATAAGTAGTCACAAATACTTTGCACTTCACAGGTTGACAAACAGGAGTTTCCTGTGATTTGTAATAATGTGATTGAATTAGGATCAATATTGTCCAGCCCCAATAAACTTGACAGGCTATCCATACTATTAACTCTTAACTCACCTCCGATAGAAGTTAATGAATATAAAGGTGATAAGCTTGTTACGTGAGGAATATAATTTAACATAAAAACTCCTCCAATAGAAGTCAAGGAATTCAGGCCTTCCAAACTGGTCAGTTGATACAAAAAGTAAATAAAAAGATTCCCTCCAATAGAAGTCAAAACGCTAAGTCCGTTTAGGTTATTAATATTACCACGATCAATCCAAACATCACCTTCTATTTCTGTACAACCGGGAAAATTTGTTTGAAAATTGTCGATTTCATCTTGTGAATAAAATTCGATGCCATTTGGTAAGCAAGACTGAGAAAAAATTGTTGATTGGTTAAAAACCAAAAACATAATTAGAATAGCTAAAATAAATTTTTTCATAACTATTTAATTTAAAAGGTTAAGTAATCTTGAATTTTATTCCGTTTCCAACACAATATCAAGCTCAGTTGTTTGTCCGTCGCTTATTTCAACATCATTAATTGTTTGAGATTTAAACCCATCAAGACTTAAAACAACGCCATAAACACCTGTGTTTACTGTTTCAAATATAAATTCTCCGGCTCCATTCGACTGGGTTGAATACTCGGTGCCCGAAAGGCTGATATTTACATTAATAAGAGGGTTGCCTGATTCATCGGATATAACACCCGTCAGCATTCCGATTTCCCGGGGTGCTTTGTTGCTTCCGGTTTCGGGATACAGAAGATATTGCTGCAGTTTTGCATAATCGTCCATAAAAACAAGCTTCGAGGCTTCGTTTACCTCAACCATCCTGGCCCATGCTTTGTTAAGAATTACAATACGCTCTTGAGTCGAAACAGGCCTTTGATTTTTCATATCTTCCTGCTCAATGTTTTTTTGATGAAGATCGTTTGCAAAGGTGTTAAGTTTTTCAATATCTTCAGCCGAAAAACCTTCGCTGACTATGAGGTCCTGATATTTTTGGTTTGTACAGGTACGATAAGCCTGCTGCAAAAGGTCAATCAAACGATTGGTATTATTCCTAACCAGGCGGTATTTATCAAGCCCGAAAAGATTTTGAATGGCTTTATTGTCATGGAAAACACGTTTCACATAAAACAACAAAGCCTGGAAATGATTGCGGGCATCATCCTGAATTATCAATAGATCATGTGTAACTACCTGTAGTTCGTCAACAAGGATGGTGTCGGAGATAACATTATTTACAGCATCAATATCTGTTTGCCATCCGGCTGCATATTCGCTTGTTAAATTTGGCACTTTTACCTGAAAAATGCCAATATCTTCAAGGAAGTTATCGTGCATTGTCTGGTTTTGTTCAATCATAAGATTATCGTTCTTACGAAATTCTCGCATTTCTTTTAATGGTTCAATCATGATAAAAAAATTATTAATGTTTAAGAAAAAGTTTTATGGCCATAAAGGTAATAAATTCTGATAAATACAAATATTATTTCATTATTTTTTGAAAATTATATAATAAAGGATGAGGCAGTTGTGTAATTCATAGAAAATCAAGCCAATAGCAATCTTTATTTGCGTATTATTTTAGCTTTCATTGTGTTATTTATTAAAATGTTGCACAATATATTTTCTTTTTTTATGCAAAAACATGCATTTTTCATCATTTTCGTTCTCAATTTGATAAAAAAACACAGTATTTAAGCGATAAAATCCATTGATAAAATTTGTATAATTATTTCTTTCTTGCTGATAATTAGTGATTAATGTTATCTAATGCGTTGATTAATAAAAATCCGTATTTGTTTGATAATTAAACCATGTTCAAACTATAAACAAATATGGTAAATCACCATACAAAAGCGGTAAATCATTAAACAAATCCGGTAAACTATTATGCAAACGCGGAAAATCATTAAACAAATCCGGTAAACCTTCGTGCAAATATGGTAAGCCATCAAACAAACGCGGTAAATCGTTAAACAAATGTAGTAAATGGTTAAACAAATGTGGTAAAGCTTTGAACAAATAAGCATAGCCTTTAATCAAGTGCTTATGATTAATATTGAAATGCATTATGTTGTTTATCAAATAATGCGAATGAGGAAACTAAGCAAATAATATTTTGAGATGCCGGATGACATTTCTGCTTGTGCAAAGCAATTGCCTGTAATATTAAAAATGACTTATATTTAATGCTAAACCTTTTTAGATTTGAGTAATATTTCATTTGAAATATCAAACCACGAAGTGGTTAAACGTGAATAGCCACAGGTGAAACCTGTTGGTAATAAAGTGAAAGACATAACAATAACCCCAACGGGGTTTAATAATTATAAATAAATATTTCTCGTCAAATTCAATTCCGTGGTCATTTAATTAAAGACATATTCATCACGGAAACAAAATTTTCTTGGTGATCTTTCCGGTTTTTTGTGGCAAAAACTATATGGTAAAGAATTTGTGTATAAGTACTCATGGCTGTTGTTAACATTAAACCCTTTCAGGGTTTTTTGCTATTTTTATCTTATTACCCTGCACTACGTACAGGGCTATTCATCTTAAATCCGCTCTGCGGATTGTGCGGTCTTATCAAATAGAAAAAATATATACTATAAAAGTTATAAAACTATTAAACCACTCAACATATCAAATTATTATTTAGCCATTATTTTAAAAAAATGAATTGGATATTGAAATATTTTTTATATTTGAAGAAATAATTAGTTTAATGATTTTAATATTCAAAGAAGAGATAATTCACTTTTAGTAGAAATTATTGTAGGAGTTAAAAGTCTGCACATTATAAAAAACAAGCATTATGAGTACATTTAATGATTTAAAACAAGAATTAAAAAATAAAGAAAGATCAGTGAATGATTTGATTCGCTTCGTTAAAACAAGAACAGATAAAAACCCCAATTATAGTTTTTTTTTAGGAGCTGGCTGCTCAATAACATCTGGAATTAGATCAGCGAATGAATTAATCATACAGTGGAAAAAGGAAATCTTTTCACAAGAAAAACATATTGAAGAAAAAGATTATAAAGAGGATGATGCCAAGGATTATTATTCTAATCAGATGTGGTATGATACCAGAAATCCATATTCTGCCTTATTTGAAAAAAAATATGATTTGCCACGTCAAAGAAGAATGTTCGTAGAGCAAGAGGTAAGAGATAAAATTCCTTCAATTGGGTATTCCTATTTAATAAAACTGATCGAAAACAATTTTATTAAAACATTATTTACAACAAATTTTGATGATTTACTTAATGAGGCTTTTTATCAATATTCAAGTGAAAGACCGATACTTTGCGCACACGATTCAGCAATAAGTAGCATTACAATAACTTCGAAAAGACCGAAAATAATAAAACTACATGGTGATTATCTGTTCGATGATATAAAAAGTACTTTAAGAGAAACAGAGTCGCTAGAGGAAAATATAAAAAATAAGTTTATTGAATTTGCGAAAGATTATGGATTAATTGTAATTGGCTATGGGGGTAATGACAGATCTATCATTGATATCTTAACATATCTATTAAAAAATGAGGAGTATTTTAAACATGGAATATATTGGTGTTTAAGATCTGATAGTGAAATTAATGAAGATCTTCGAAAATTGCTATGGAAAGATAGGGTCTTCTATGTAAAAATTGATGGTTTCGATGAATTAATGGCAGAAATGCATTCTAAACTTAATGAGGCTGTTTTGCCAATTGACAGTAATTTTCTTAATGAAAAAAAGAATAAATTAATTGAACAACTAGTTTCAAATCCCCATCTAAAAAATACTGATTGCAATATTATCCTAAATGATTTTGCAAAGTTGAATAAGACATTAGAGCAAGATGTTGTTGCAAGTTTCATTAAATACTTGGAATCAAAAGATGAAAATCGAGAAAAAATGCAGAATGATTTTATAATAAAAAACAATAATGAAGAAAAGCTTTCCGAAGAAGAAAAAAAAATTTTAATGAATGTTAGACAAGAATTGTTTACTAGTAATTTTAATGATGCTTGTTCTCTTATTGATAAAAACATTATAGATATAGATAAAAATAGACAATTATACATTCAGTTATTAGAATCAAAGGCAAAATGCTTACGAAAATTAAAAAAAATAAAAGAAGCAATAGTATGTTATAAAGAGCTAGTTGCTATTGATAAAAAGAATATTACAAATTATAAAGCCTTATCAGAATTGGTGAAAAGCTATGTAGATAAAAAGAAATATATTGAAGAAGCAATAAAAGTAGATCCCTATTATTCGAATCTTTATTATGAAAAAGCGACAATTTTATATAGACAATTTGATGAAAATATAGATAAAGAAAGACTATCGTATAATATAGATAATATTATTGAAGTTGCTAATAAATGCATTGAGGTGAATCCGAAAATCAGCAACCCAGCTTGGTATTTAAAGTTTGATTTATTTAAAGAGAAATATAAAGATAATAATGTTATATGTGAAAAATATAATGAAATCATAGAGTCTCTTGAGAAACAGGATAAATACTTCCCTCAACTCGTTGATAAAAAAGTGCAGTTATTTAATCTTAAAAAGGAAAAGCCGGAAATCATTTATCAATATTTAAAGAATTGTATAGACAACTCTATTTCTATGGATTACATAAAGCTAAACGAATTTAATTTATTAGATGTATATGCTGATAATAACAATATTGATGAATTAAAAAATAGAATGCAATCAATTGAAAATATATATGAAGTTGACAGTGACTATTTAGAAAATAAAGCAAAATATCAATTAAAAAAATTCGATAATTTAAAGGGTTCTATATTTACTTTAAAATCAATTAAAGTAAAAAATGATAGTGTATATAATACATTGTACGAATATCTAATATATAATAATGAATTCCCCGAAGCTGAGAAAATTCTTAATAATTTCTTAGGTGGAGATAAATTAAAATCAATAACATTACTTGAAGCTAAAAAAGAATATCCCAAAGCTTTAAAATTAATCCAAGAATTAAGAAAACATGATGAAAACAGCCTATCTCTTTGTATTTCCGAATCTTATCTTTTGTTAAAAACAAATCAATTTCCAGAAGCATACAACTTTCTAAATAAATGTTTAAAGCCCTCAGTTTTTACTGAGCCATACTTATTGATTAATTACTTTATTGCTTCTTCAAAGTATAGAGGAAAATTAAAGGAAGAGAAAATAAAGGAAAAAATATTTAATATCCAAAAACATTCAGATATTATTGAAGCAGCAGCATATGCATTGCTTAAGGATCAAAAAAATGCATATACTAAATTAAGTAGTGTAATTAAAAATGATTATTCAAAGAAATACATTATTAAAGATTGGATAGTATTTGAAGAAATCTTTAAAATTGATAGATTTAAAAAACTTTTGGAGTAAATTTATTCTATTTGGCATTTGATTATACCCAGGTAGCACAAGTTTGCAACGAGTACATTATAATAACTCCCCGCTACCGCACAATTGTATCATGTGGTTTGCTAATTATCAATTAACAAAACAAATAAATATTAGTACGTTTAAAGAACCGTTAATACAAATTTCAACACAATACAATGTTCGGCGCATTATTTATATTAAACATACATTGAATAACAGGCCGCCTCTACGAGGCTTATTTTTATGTTTTTTATATCCACCGGGCTTCCGCCCGCTGTTACAAATAGTTTGTCCCTAACAGGACTATCTGATCTGATAAACTGAACGTAAACTGGCATACAAATTTCTTTGATTGCAGTTTATTTTAAACCACGATTTAAATTATTTAAAATCGCAAAGTTTACGAAGCGGAGCAAGTCCGTATGGATGAAGCGAAGCAAACGACACATAGTTAGCCCGTATTGGTGCACATGTATGCATTTCTGAATAATTCCGTAGGAATGAACTATTTGTAACCCTGAACGGAAGTTCAGGGAAGAAGAAAACAAAATCGTTGTAGTCCTGTATGGACGACCTGTCAATCATTCCCCGCTATTGCACGATTGTATCGTGTGGTTTGCTAAAAGTAGCAATATAATAGACAATTTATATATTTAAGACTTACCGCCAAAACTTAAATCACAAATTCACACATATTGTTAATAGCAAGTTAAAATTGTTTAAATTTGAAGAAAAAAACCATTAGAATTTATTATGGATTTAAAACTCGCAGTATTAATCGACGGTGATAATATACCATCTGCTTATGTTAAGGAGATGATGGAAGAAATCGCTAAGTATGGCAACCCTACTATAAAAAGAATTTATGGAGACTGGACAAAGCCTAATCTATCAAAGTGGAAGAATATTCTTCTTGAAAATGCTATAACACCAATTCAACAATATGGATATACAACAGGGAAGAATGCAACAGATTCTGCAATGATAATTGATGCAATGGATATTCTATATTCAGAACAAGTTAATGGTTTCTGTATTGTTTCAAGCGATAGTGATTTTACGCGTTTAGCCACAAGGCTACGAGAGGCCGGGATGAAAGTATTTGGAATTGGCGAAAAGAAAACACCAAATCCGTTTATCGTTGCTTGCGATAAATTCATTTATATTGAAATTCTTAAATACCAATCTGAGGAAAGCGAATCAGAATCTACTGAAATAAAATCCTTACGAAAAAGCCATGTCGATAAAATAACTCCAAAAGTGATCAAGCTGATTTCGTCAACCATATCCGATTTGGCTGATGATGATGGTTGGGCTTTTTTGGGAGATGTGGGAAGCCTTCTGCTGAAAAAGCAACCAAATTTTGATTCCAGAAACTTTGGTTTTCAAAAGTTGACTCCGTTGATTTATTCGATTAAAAAATTTGAAATAGAACAACGTGAAAGCCCGAAGGGACGAATTAAGTTAATTTATGTAAAAATTAAGGAAAAACGCAAAACGAGTACTAAAAAATCATAGCTACATTCGCAACAGAAACCATTTATAGTAATATATTAAATCTTCAATTTCTTCATTAACCATGCCATATTTTGTCCCAGAATTTTCATTGTTCTTACACCCTCTTCATCATTATTTACATCGCCGGGTTGTAACCCGATACCCAAATTCCAGTATAGCGATCCGGGAACTATCATCTGATTAATGAAAAAGAATTTATTGATAGCATCAAAAACATTAACACTCCCGGCCCGGCGAACAGCTACAACTGCTGCACCTACTTTTTTAGCGAAAAGATAATCGTTTGCGATTCCTACAAGTCCTGCACGATCAATCAGAGATTTTAACTCGGGACTGACATTAGCAAAGTATGTAGGTGATCCAAGAATAATTGCATCAGCTTTTTGCATTTTTTCTATAATTTCATTCAGGATATCACTATCAATCTTACATTTTTTATCTTTATTTTTGAAGCATTTAAAACATGCCTTGCAGCTTTTGATTTTTTCCCCGGCAAGCTTAATGAGTTCTGTTTCTATTCCTTCCTTGTTTAATTCTTCAAATACCATATTTATCAAATGGTTTGTATTTCCTTTTTTTCTGGCGCTTCCGTTAATAGCAATAACTTTCATTTTTATTTCTCCTTTTGCTTTTTAAGTTTTAAAAACATGTTAAATTACCGTAAAGCTAATCATATTGAACGAATACTGAAAATATTTAATTTTATTTTGGTAAAAAAATCCGACGAATTCTCATTGAAACCTGTAAAGTCATCATTTAAAAACAGCCGTCTTTATTCTCCCCTTTTTATTTTAACAAATCTATCCTGAATTTCCGGGGATGCTTTTTTTACTTTGCTAACAATAATGATAGCTAAGAATGCAAATATAAAAGCAGGAAACAATTCGTATATATCAAATATTCCTCCATCAATTTGTTCCCAAACAATTACAGACACTGCTCCTGTGATCATTCCTGCTAATGCTCCAAAGGAAGATATGTTTTTATTATATAAAGAGAGAATAATCAAAGGCCCAAATGCTGCACCGAAACCAGCCCAGGCATAGGCTACAAGTGACAGGACAGTAGAGTTTTGATCGGTAGAAATATAATACGCAACAAGAGCTATTGCAATCACAGTTGCTCTGCCAATCCAAACAAGCTCTTTATCCGAAGCATTCTTTTTTATCACTTTTTCATAAATGTCTCGTGTTAAACACGCAGAAGAAACAAGAAGTTGTGAGTCAATAGTGCTCATAATTGCAGCAAGAATCGCAGCGAGTATAAAGCCTGCAATCCAGGGATTGAAAAGAAGTTCCGATAATACTATAAAAACTTTTTCACTATCCTGCAAATCTATCTCGTGTGCAGAAACATAAGCTATACCAAAAAATCCAACTGCTAAAGACCCGGCTATGGATAAGATCATCCAGGTCATTCCTATTGTTTTTGCTGTGCCTACATTTTCAGCTTTATTGATCGACATAAATCTAACCAAAATATGTGGTTGTCCAAAATACCCAAGCCCCCAGGCCATGAGGGAAATAATTCCAATTACTGTTGAGCCCTGCAACATATCCAAATAACCAATATCAATATTTTTAACCACCTGAAAGCTGGCTGACAATCCTCCAATATCATTAATAACAACAATTGGTACAACTAAGAGTGCAAGCATCATTAAAACACCCTGGAAAAAATCTGTCCATGAAACGGCATTATATCCACCCAAAAAAGTGTACGAAACAATAACTATTGTTCCTGTTAAGAGGGCATATTTATAGTCCAGATCAAAAGTTGCTTCAAATAATTTTGCTCCGCCAACAAGCCCCGAAGATGCATACAGGGTGTAAAATATAAGTATAACTACGGCTGCTACAATCCGTAAGTTAGGATCATTAAACCGGTTTGCCAAAAACCCCGGGATTGTAATCGAATCATCCAACTTCTCGGTGAATATTCTCAAAGGGCGGGCAATATATTGCCAGTTTAAAAATGCACCAATCACTAAACCGATAGCTATCCAACTTCCGCTTATTCCGGTTGTGTACATTAAGCCGGGCAAACCCAGTAATAGCCATCCGCTCATGTCGGAAGCACCGGCACTGAGAGCTGCAACCGTTGGGTTTAATCCTCTGCTTCCAAGTATGTAATCAGAAATGTTTTTTGTTTTTTGATAGAAATTGATACCTATTGCTATCATTCCTAAAATATAAAGCGTAAATGAAATTATTATCGGTATATTCATTTTTTATTCCTTTTGTTGGTTACAACATTAAATATCTTTCAGGTTCAAAAAACCCGAAAACAAAATATATATTTACAAATTAAAGAAATAAATCATTTGAATTAAAATCAAACTCTATATATGTTGTTACATTCTTTTTTTGTTATTTTGTTTGAAAATATTTTACCGAGTTTTCATTGTTTTTTTGGTAAGAAACCACGTAAAAAAGCATGATTTTGTAAGAAATAATTAAGGGAATAGAACAATGGAGAAATACACAAATGCAATGTATTTGCAAATACTGCTACTCTTCTTAGCAATTAATTCATATGGACAAGTAGTTTTTGAGAAGGGCTATTTTATTGATAATGACGATAAAAAAACCGAGTGTTTAATTAAAAATTATGATTGGAAAAACAGCCCTACACAAATAAAATATAAATTATCAGATTCCGGCGATACTAAAACTGCAGATATTTCCGACATTACAGAGTTTAGAGTTCAAAACTTAAAATACCAACGGTTTACTGTTAATATAGATCAGTCCGGGAAAATTATGTCTCAATTAAATTATCAGAAAGATCCGGTTTTTGTTGAAGAAACAGTGTTTTTAAGATTAATTATTGAAGGAGCAGCAAGTTTGTATGAATTTGGAAAAATGAAACGCTATTTCTACAATGTTAATAATTCAAAGGTGGTTCAACTAATACATAAAGAATATATATCAAAAAACAGAATTACTAATAACAATGCTTATAAATCTCAACTTTGGGAAAATCTAAAATGTTCATGTATCTCAATTAAAGACATTGAGCAGATGAAATTTAGTAAAAATGACCTTGTTAAGATATTTGAAAAATACAATACTTGTGTTAATTCAGGCTTTGTGAATTTTGAGAAAAAGAATAATAAAAATGCATTTAATTTATATGTAAACTCAGGTTTACGACTATCAAAGTTTTCGAAAAGGAATTCCTTAAATCACGCTGAAAACCTGGACTATGCCAACGAATTAAACTATGTTTTAGGCCTTAATGCTGAGTTTATTTTTCCTTTTAATATGCAAAAATGGGCATTTGTTTTCAAACCAACATATCAATCATACAAGACAAAGGACCCAAGACCATATTATACAAATACTGTAGAATATCAATCAATTGAGCTCCCGATAGGAATCAAGTATAATATGTTTCTTACATTAAATTCAAATGTTTTTATAAGTGGGACTGTTGTAATAATAGATATTCCTATCAATTCAAAAATAGGTAGTTTAACAATTAATCCGGGAAGCAATATGAATTTTGGGTTTGGATTTAATTATAAAAATAAATACAGTATTGAGATAAATTATGGGACTAGGCGCGAGTTATTAACCAAATACACGTTTAACACAAGCAATTACCAATCCATATCATTAATTATTGGATACAATATCTTCTGATTGTTCTTTAAGATGAGCTAAATGAAAAATCCTGTGTTTGGTAAATCAAGCATAGTTTTTAGTCCTGGTGATGCAGACATAACCGATTTTATGACATTGATAGTGATCGAACAGGTTGCAATATCGCCATTAATTCCACCCGGAATTTCGGATATAATATTTGGTATTCCTGATATTTCTATCCTGTCAACAGGTTTTTTTTCTCCAATCGAAGCTCTAAAATGAAGACAAATAACTTCTTTATTTCCAGCAAATCCTTTTCCAATTTGCTCAACACCCGATGCATAACCATTTTCAATTGTAATATTATCGGCAATTATTTTTTGTTCGGTTATTATGGGATTTAATTCTTCGGTGACATTATCAAGTTTCCAGCCAACACCTTTTGCAATCATATAAATTGATTCAATAAGCCCGACATGACGCAAACTTCCTAGCTTTTCTTTTTCCCGAAATTGCTCGATTGAAAGGCTTGCTCCAATTTTTCGTTGAAAAGGAATTCGCCGGTTTGATGCATCCTGAAACCGGGAAACAGTAATTTTTTCAACTTTTTGGCATGCTGTTGATAAAACACATGGTAAATAATCCATTAAAAAACCAGGATTAACACCTGTGCCCACACAAACAACATTATTCTTTATACAAATTTCGTCAATTTGTTTTGCCAAACGAAATTGTGTTTGCCAGGGAAAAGCCAGCTCTTCACAAGTCGATATAATATTAACACCTTGTTTTGCAACTTCTTCTAATTGACTTTTTACTTTTGAAAGATTTGAAACTGTTGAAATTATCGCAATATCAGGATTTTTATCCTTTAATTCAAAAAGTAAGTCATTGCTAACTAATACATCCATTGAAGGTAAAGAGCAAAGCTTACCAAGGTCTTTTCCAATTTTATCAGGATCAATGTCAATAGCAGCAACAATTTTAAGATTTTTACGGGTAGAAATGAAACGGACAATTTTCTGTCCGAGTGGCCCTAATCCTATTTGAATAAGTTTTATCAATTTCTCAAAAAAAATATTTTATTAAGTTTTTATTCAATCAAAGATGTTAATGGATTTGCTAATCCTGAATATTTTATTAATTCAATTTTTACAGAACCGATAATAATTTTGGATTCAAGTAAAACCGGGATGTGATTTTCATCATCCGTTATCCAAACACTTAGAGGGTAGGGGTCGTCGAAAACTTCGCCGGTAGCCATCATTGGACTGAACTTTAAACAATTAAAAGTACCTGTTTCTGTTTCCACAACTTCCTTTCCATTAAAAGATATTTTTGAATTATATACAGTATCATCAAGATAAAAATTAACACTTATTTCATTGTTTTTTATCTTATCGAAATCAAAATTTCTCAAATAATAAAACGAAGAAACAATATCCTGTACATTATGAGGTACATTTATTTTCTTATTATTACTTTGAGCATAATGTTCAATTTGATTGAACGTTACGTCATCATCTTTTTTAAAACTACCCTCTCTTGTTCTTCTAATGAAATACCAGGGAATTAAGGCAGTTTCATCCATATAGGACACAAATTTATCTCTGACTTTAAAAAACAAATTAAACACACCAACAGATCTTCCAATCACTTCTATATGAAAAGTGCTGCGTCCATTAAATTTTTTATTTCCCTGTTTAACCGATAAAGTGCCAATACCGGCTGTAATACCGGCAGTTAACCACGAATCGTAATAAACCCGATATTTTAATTTTTCGCCCTTTTTAAATGCAAAATTATCTACTTTCCGAAAATCCTGTGCTGTTAATGCTTGAGTTATGAAAAAAAAACAAGAAACGAATAAAATAATCGGTTTTTTCATCTGTTTATAATTTTTTCCCGCAGATTTCGCTGATATTCGCAGGTTTTTAATTTTATTTCTTCTTTCCGGAATTGTATTCAACAAGATTATTCCAGTCAATATCACCATTTATTAGACAAAATTCATTTATGAATTCTCTTGTGAATTTATTAATCATTTGGCTATATGATTGTAAAAACTCGTCATTTCTTTGCTTTGCTTTAAAACCAAGAGGTTCAATTATTTTTGTATATAGGTTTCCGTCTCCTGAAATAAATTCCCAAAATTCCTGACCGCAATACTTAAAATAATCACCTTTATCTGACTTATTGTTAAACCCATAACAACAGCCGTTTACAGGCATTACTATAATACCTGAATTACTCGTTCTTAAAGTCTTTTTGGCAGTATTAAAATCAGATTTCATTTTAGCTATTTGACTGCTATTTCCCCAATTGGGGCCAGATTTTATTGTTACAATATACCGGATATTGTCCAAGTCAAATTCAAGGTCTATACCTGTAATTCCTGATTTCCATCCACCGAAGACCTCTTGATTTATAAAAACCGCAAGTCCTTCTAACCAGTCTCCAAAGATTCCCTCTTCGCTTGAAGAAATATGTGCATCAGTCAAACCATTAATAATTTGTTCTGCTGTAAGGATATATTTAGTTTTAAAAAGGTAAGGATTTTTTCGTTTTAAAACTGATTTAAGTTTTAACTTGTTAAGACTGTCAATCCGTTTTTGATGAAAAACACCTATGTTTTCCTCAACATATTGTGTAACTTTTTCAATCTTCAATGGTTTCATATTTTACTTTTGGTTCAAAAAGTACATATTTTGTTTCCTCTATTTTTGCTTTAACTACACTATAATATTCCGAAACTATTTCAATTCCAATTGAATTTCTATTCATTTTTTGTGCAACAAAGTTAGTTGTACCAGAACCCATAAAAGGGTCAAGAATTGTATCTCCATGTTTAGAAAAAAGTTTAATAAACCATTCTGGTAAATTTTCAGGAAATGCAGCGCTATGGTTTTTATTATTACATTCGGTTGCCAAATGCAAAACATTAGTAGGATATGCCTTGTCTCTTGTTAACCAGTTTGAAACATTCTTACCAAAGCCACTACCGTTTTTGGCATTATCTCTAATTTTATCTGTTTCACTCAAATTTTTCAGTCGTGTTTTTGCCCAATCGCCAACAGGTACCATGACTTCCTCCTGATACATATCAAATTTTTTCTGTTTATTAAACTGAAGCAAGCGTTCCCATGAATCTCTAAAACGATTAGACCATTTTCCAGGAAAACTATTTTTTTTATGCCAAATAAATTCCTCTGTCCACAACCAACCCTGTTTTCTCATTGCCAAGATTAATTCCATTACATATGTGCTACGTTCTCCATTAACAACTTTTTCTTTAATATTTAAGACGAAAGTTCCTGATGGTTTGAGTATTCGGAATAATTCTTTTGAAATAGGTGAAAACCATTCAACATATTTATGGGGCTTTATTCCGCCATAAGTAGATTTTCTTTGGTCAGCATAAGGGGGTGATGTGAATATCAAATTTACTGAATTATCAGGTATTTGTTTTAATATTTCTTTACAGTCACCTAAATATATTTCAGTTTTTATTTCCATTAATTTCTTTCCAAATCTTAGTCTTTACAAAGATACAAAATTTCATTCACTATTCACTTTCATCAATTACACAAATCACAATTATTAATATTAGTCTTACAAATCCTAAATTACAATATTAATAATTTTATTTGGTACGATAATTATTTTCTTGGGTTTTTTCCCATCAATCCATTTTTGAGCATCTTCAGCATTTAGAACAGTTTTTTCGATTTCGTCTTTAGCCATATCCTTCGGTAATTCAATTTTAAATCTCATTTTACCATTAAATGAAACCGGATAATTAAATGTGTTTTCAACCAAATACTCATTTATTAATTTTGGAAACTCTGCTTTAGTAACACTTTCTTTATTACCAAGCAAGCTCCATAATTCCTCGGCAATATGAGGGGCAAAAGAAGAAATCAGAATCGTCAGATCTGATAATATTTCCCTTTTATTACATTTGATTTCAGTTAGTTCATTAACACAGATCATAAAAGTACTAACAACCGTATTGAAAGAAAAACGTTCGATATCGTCACTGACTTTTTTAATTGTTTTGTGCAGAATTTTAAATTCTTCCATAGAAGGTTTCTCATCAGAAACAATGAAATTGTTGTCCTCATCATGGAAAAGCCTCCATAATTTTTTTATAAATCGAAAAACTCCTTCTATTCCTTTTGTATCCCACGGTTTATGATGTTCCAACGGCCCAAGAAACATTTCATACAAACGAAAAGTATCAGCCCCGTATTTGTCAATTAATTCATCAGGATTTTGAACATTATGTTTTGATTTCGACATTTTTTCGATTTCGCTTCCGCAAATATATTTTCCGTCTTCGAGAATGAATTCGGCATTTACGAAATCGGGCATCCATTTTTTAAATGCTTCTGTATCTAAAATATCATTGTCAACTATATTAATATCAACATGTAAAGCCGTTGTATCATATTCTTTTCTTAAATTATAAGAAACATATTTGTTGCTACCTTTAATTCTGTAAACAAAATTGGACCTCCCTTGAATTTTCCCTT
Source organism: uncultured Bacteroidales bacterium (assembly GCA_964462015.1). Taxonomy (GTDB): domain Bacteria; phylum Bacteroidota; class Bacteroidia; order Bacteroidales; family JAEINX01; genus JAEINX01. The sequence goes on from CAYWXI010000024.1 coordinate 45,714, forward strand.
GGTTGATAAGTTTTTTAAATGGTTCGTCTTTGCAAACAAGCCCCTTATCAAATAAAAATTTATTCCAGAAACGCGAATAAATCAAGTGTCCGGTTCCATGCTCATCACCACCGAGGTATAAATCAACATCCTGCCAATAATTATTTGCTTCTTTCGAGAAATATTCTTTATCGTTTTTCGGATCCATGTATCGTAAATAATACCCGCTTGATCCTGCAAATCCAGGCATAGTATTTGTCTCGATGGGATAGCCTTCTTTTGTTTTCCAGTTATTTGCCCTTGCAAGTGGTGGCTCACCGGTTTCGGTTGGAAGATATTTATCAACTTCGGGAAGATGAAGAGGTAATTCGCTTTCATCCATCACATAAGGCATTCCGTTTTTATAATAAACCGGGAATGGTTCACCCCAATATCTTTGTCGGCTAAAAATCGCATCACGTAACCTAAAATTTATTGCTCCATAACCAATTCCTAATTCCTCAATTTTCCGGATAGTAGTACTAATGGCCTCTTTTACATCCATACCAGTTATAAAACCGGAATTTATCATTTTTCCTTCTTTGGCATCATATGATTCTATCCAGTTTTTTGGGTCGGATGGTTCTTCATTTTCTTTGCAAACAACCTGAATTATTGGTAAATCAAAATGTTTTGCAAAAGCAAAATCTCTGCTGTCGTGGCCGGGAACAGCCATAATTGCTCCGGTTCCATATCCTGCCAAAACATAATCGGCAACCCATATAGGAATTTCTTCACCGTTCAAGGGATTTATACCGTAAGCACCTGTAAATTCACCTGTAATGTTTTTAATCTCAGAAATTCGCTCTCTTTCCGAACGGTTTTTTGCCCATTTAATATATTTTTCAACAATTTCTCTTCTATCGTCCGAAACAATTTTTTCAAGGAACTCATGTTCGGGAGCAAGAACCATGTAAGTTGCTCCAAAAAGAGTATCGGCCCGGGTAGTGAAAATCTCAATTATATCTTCAAAGCCATTAATTTTAAAATTAACATAAGCACCTTCGCTACGTCCAATCCAGTTTCGTTGAACTTCTTTTAATGAATCCGACCATTCTATTTTTTCAAGTCCGTCTAATAAGCGTTGGGCATAAGCAGTAATTCTAAGCGACCATTGTTTCATCAGTTTTCGTTCAACCGGATGGCTCCCTCTTTCCGAAAAACCGTCTTTTACTTCATCGTTTGCTAAAACAGTACCAAGTTCAGGACACCAGTTCACCATAGTATCCGAAAGATAAGCAAGCCTGTATTTCATCAAAATATTTTGTTGCTGTATTTCATTCATTTTCGTCCATTGTTCAGCCGAAAATACTTCAACTTCATCGCATGATGCGTCAATATTTTTGTTTCCGTTTTTATCAAATTCTTTGATCAGTTCCGTAACAGTTTCAGCTTTATCTGTTTTTTTATTGTACCAGGAATTAAATAATTGAATAAATGTCCACTGAACCCATTTGTAATAAGAAGGATCGCTGGTTCTTACTTCTCTATTCCAATCATAAGCAAAACCTATTCTGTCTAATTGTTCTCTATATTTGTTAATATTCTTGCGTGTAGTTATTTCGGGATGTGTTCCGGTTTGAATTGCAAATTGCTCGGCAGGCAAACCATAGGCATCGTAACCCATCGGATGAAGCACATTAAATCCATTTTGTGTTTTATATCTTGAATAAATATCCGTGGCAATATATCCGAGAGGATGGCCTACATGCAAACCCGCTCCAGAAGGATAAGGAAACATATCCAAAACATAATATTTTGGTTTAGACTTGTCTATATCAGTTTTATATGTTTCGTTTTCAGTCCAGTATCTCTGCCACTTTTTTTCTATTTCTGCAAAATTATATTCCATTTTTCCTGTCAATTTTTTTGAAGCTGCGAAGGTATGAAAGTAAATTGTTTTGACTTGCAACTTTTTAAATAATACTTTTGTCTAAAATTATAATTAAACCCCTAAAATAAAAAAAATGAAAAAGATTTTTCTTCTGCTTGTAGCAACATTATTAATTAATTTAACATTTGCTGATAAACTTATTTTGATCAATTACAAAGGATTGAAAGAATTTAATACCCTTCATGCAAATCAGTCACTAAAAATCCATTATTCAACTGACGATTTTATCATCGGCTCAGCTGAAGACAATTATCAGGGCAATTACACACTTTTAGATGAAAATTGCTGGTCTGAAAACCAAAATTATTATATCAGCTGGTTTCACAAAGGAATAAAAGGCGACTACGCTTCACAGGTTTCATATCTTGCTGAAACTTTAGCTGAAACCGATAATTATTTGATTCTTACCACATATACTGATATAAAAATACATCCTCCGATAGACGGAAGGATTATAAAAATATACCATAAAGAAATTAATCTTCCGGAGAAAAACTTCACATATTCTAAAGGATCCTTTCGCCTTGATCCAACTATAGAAGAAATGATGGAGGAAGTGGATACAAATATTTTTCTGTCTAATTTACAACATTTACAGGATTATGGGACCAGAAATGCATATTCCCCGGAGGCAGTTGAAGCACAAAACTGGATTAAGAACCAATTTGAAAGTTATGGTTATGAAGTCGAACTTTTTGATTTTACTATGCCAAATGGTCCTGCCAGCGATAATGTTTTGGCGACAAAGATTGGAACAAAATATCCTGATGAATATGTGGTAATAGGTGGCCATTATGATTCATACAGCTGGTCGGGAACAGCACCAGGGGCCGATGATAATGGTACCGGTACTTGTGGTGTAATGGAAGTTGCCAGAGTTATGTCTGATTTTGAGACCGACAGGACAGTTATATTTTGTGCCTGGTCGGGTGAAGAATATGGTTTATATGGTAGTGAAGCTTATGCCGAATGGGCAGCCGGTGAAGGACTTAATATTCTTGGCTATTTTAATATTGATATGTGCGGTTACCGTCACCCGGGTAATCCTATTCTTACAGACATTATCGCCCCTTCATCTGCGCAGCCGTTGGTTGAATTCTACATGAATGTTTGTGCTTTATACCTTCCGGACTTTATTGTTGGGATGGGCAGCCTCAGTGGCGGTGATAGTGATCACACTTCATTTAATAATAATGGGTACATGGGAATTTTCCCGTTTGAAGACGCTCAAAATTACAGCCCATACATACATACGTCTGATGATGTTATTGGCTTAAGTGTTAATAGCCTCGAAATGTGCATGATATTTACACAGGCTATGGTTGCAAATGTAGCCACTATGGCAAACTGGCTTGCACCTCCTTCAAATCTGATTGCTATACCCGGAGACGGGCAAGTTGAATTGAACTGGGACCCCCTTCAGGATATTGATTATTATAACGTTTATAAAGATAATGTACTATTGGGCAGTACTACTGATGAATTCTATGTTGATGAAGATGTTGAAAATTATACTACATACACTTATTATGTTACAGCCCTTTACACCGAAACAGGAGAAGAATCCAATCCGTCGAATGTGGTAATGGTTACACCATTGCCTCCAATGAATTTTCCATTCATTGATGATTTCGAAACCGGAGCCTTTTATTGGAATTTTGAAGGCACATGGGGTTTATCTTCAATCCAATCTCATTCTCCATCTCATTCTTTAACAGAAAGCCCAACCGGTAATTATGGAAATAATATTGAAATATCTGCAACACTCTACGGCTTTAGCCTTGAATATGCCGAAGAAGCTTCCTTATCCTTCTGGACAAAATATTCTCTTGAGACAAATTATGATTATACATACCTCCAAATCTCAACCAACGGAATTAATTGGACAACACTTGAAACTTTCAATGGAAACCAGAATTCCTGGATTCAAAAAACATATTCACTGGATGCTTACTTAGGAGAATCCTATGTGCTTTTAAGATTTAAGTTTGAGAGTGATGGGTATTTAACAGAAGATGGAATGTATATCGATGACTTTGAATTGAATGTTGCCTCACCTACATCACAGGAAATAGAGTTAAATACAGGTTTTCAATTTATTTCATCAAACCGCTCGCCACAAAATCCTGATATGCTTGTTGTTTTGGAAAATAATCTAAACGATAATCTTGATTTTGTTAGAGATTCGGAAGGAACTATGGTGAGAAAAATTGGCCCGAACTGGGTAAACGGTATTGGTGATTGGATTTCCGTTGAAGGATATTTGTTTAAAATGAATGAAGCTGATATTTTAATAGTTAGCGGAGCAGCTGTTAATCCTCAAACCTCAATAGTATTAACTACCGGTTTTCAGTTTGTTAGTTATTTACCAAATGAAACATTAAATGCTTTGGATGCATTTAACAATATTTTAACTGATAATCTTGATTTTATAAGAAATTCAGGAGGAAGTGTATTGAGGAAAATCGGCCCGAATTGGGTTAATGGCCTTGGTGATGTGTATCCCGGTGAAGGTTATTTAATTAAAATGTTTTCCGATGATATTTTAATTTATAATATTCCTGAAAACACGAAAAACCTTTCTAATGAAAAACCTCTACCTGTTTATTTTAATTTCGAAGGTGGTAATCCGGCTGATCCTGTTTATACATTATATATTTCAGGTTTGGAAATTGGAGACGAAGTGGCAGCTTTTGATGGAGAAAAAATAATTGGAGCAGCGAAAATATCATCAAATTATGTTTTTGATAATGAACTTCCTGTTTTTAGTACTTTAACTGACAGCGAGGGTTATGGTGAAGGAAATCCGATAATATTGAAAGTTTGGAGTTCTGTTTCAAAGGATATTGAAAACGTGAAAATTGCTATGGAAAATAATTATAATGCTTACGAAGGAAATGTTTATCCAACCGGAGACGGACAATTTAGTATTGTTAACATTACAAAATCAACCGTTGAAGAAAATTCAATTATAATTTATCCAAACCCTGCCGAAAATGTAATTAATATTTCCAGTCCAAACAAAATCAAAAATGTTACGATTTACAATTATGTTGGCCAAACGGTTTATAGTGGAAATAGCATCCGGATAAATACAGCTAACTTCGATGCCGGTGTTTATATTATCAGAATTGAAACAAATGATGGTTCAACAACTGAGAAATTAACAATTAAATAGATATAATGTGTGATTTTGTCGTATTTTATAACTAATATGTAATACGACAAAATCGCATATTTTGTTTATTTACAGCGAAATATTGAAACACAAATGAGATTAATTCAGAGTTTCAATATTTTCTTGTAATTTTAGAAAAAAATACTATTTTCGCCCACATTAATAAAAATGCAACCATAACTGTAAAATGATTGTCATAAATACGTGATAGCAAATCAGCAATTAATTAAATTAATACAAACCAAACAATCTTATGATGAAAAACAAACAATTTGTTAAATTAACAAGTATAGGATTTATGCTTGTTATGATGTTCTTCGTGGCAAATACTGTCACTGCAGATAAAATTACTTACACTGACAATTGGGGTAAACAAGGGATTACTGTTGAAAAACAAAGCACCTCAAGTCTTGAACTAAACTATTCTATTAAGGAATTCTTTTTAGAATCTGCTTCTATTAACGGTGAGTCAATGAATATTATTCAGTTGCCAGGCCATTTTTTACCAAATGATGAAGGTGCACCGGATTTACCCGGAAACGGTAGATATGTTGCTGTTCCTCAAGGAGCTGTTCCAGTTTTGAATATTGTTTCTATGGATATTGAAACGATTCAAAATGTTGACCTTGCTCCTGCACCTCGTATTCCATTGGATACCGAAAAAGGACCTTTACATTACGAAAAAAATGCAAAGATCTTTTCTAAAGATGCATTTTATCCTGCCGAACCTTTTAAATTATCGGATTTAACTCAAATTCGTGGAGTTGATGCTGTTATGCTTGGAATGACACCTTTCCAATATAACCCCGTAACAAAAGAATTAAAGGTTTATACAAATGTAAAAATTGAAATTACTTTTGAAGGTGGAAACGGACATATTGGAGAAGATCGCTTACGTAGCCGCTGGTGGGAACCAATTCACCAGGATATTTTCATTAACAGCGAATCATTACCAAAAGTAGATTTTTCCAGGCAATATACCGATGATGAAGACTATGAATATATTATTATCACTCCAAACGGAAGCGATTTTGTTGAGTGGGCTAATGTTATTAAAGACTTTAGAACAAAACAAGGTATTAAAACCAATGTTGTAACTCTTGCCGAAATTGGTGGCAACAATGCCAATTTGATTGAAGATTACACAGATGAAGTTTTTGGATGGACCAATCCACCTGCTGCAATTTTATTATTAGGTGATTACGGAACAAGTGCAGATACCTATATTACATCCCCAACTTATAATAGTTATTGTGTATCTGATAATATTTATGCCGATGTAACAGGAAACCATATGCCTGATATTGTTTTTGCAAGAATTACTGCACAGAATGCAAGTCAGTTAGAGACAATGGTTAACAAGTTTATTGATTACGAAAATAACCCTCCAACTATTGAACATTATTATAATCATCCAATAACTGCTATGGGATGGCAAACTGAAAGATGGTTCCAGATTTGTTCGGAATCAATTAACGGTTTCTGGGAATATAGCCTCGGAAAAGAACCTAAAAGAGAAAATGCTATTTATTCTGGTTCTCCCTCTGGTTCATGGTCATCAAACCAAAACACAAGTATGGTTGTAAATTATTTCGGACCTAACGGACAAGGTTACATCCCTGCTACTCCTAACCACTTAACTGATTGGGGTGGAAATGCTACAAGAGTTAATAATGACATCAACAATGGTGCTTTTATGATGCAACACCGCGATCACGGTTCAAACACAGGCTGGGGTGAACCTGATTATCAAAGCAGTGACATCAACGGTTTGAATAATGTTGGAATGCCAATTCATGTTTTTTCTATTAACTGCCTAACAGGTAAATTCAACCTTTCTGGTGAATGTTTTGCCGAAAAATTCCATCGCCATCCTCAGGGGGGTGCACTTGGTGTTACCGCCGCCTCTGAAGTTTCTTATTCATTTGTGAACGATACTTATGTATGGGGTATGTATGATAATATGTGGCCCGAATTTATGCCGGATTATGGATGCACACCTGCTGCAAGAGGTATATTACCTGCTTTCGGTAATGCTGCCGGAAAATACTTTTTACAACAATCAAACTGGCCATATAACACAGGTAACAAAGAGGTAACTTATTATTTATTCCATCACCATGGTGATGCTTTCTCAACAGTTTATACAGAAATGCCTCAGGATTTAACCGTAAATCACGAGCCTGTATTATTGAGCGGACCTGACTTTTTCACAGTAACTGCAGATGAAGGATCATTAATTTGTTTGTCAGTGGACGGTGTAATTATTGGCGTTGCTGAAGGAACTGGTGGACCGGTTGATATTACAATCGAACCTCAAATTCCTCCAACAATGGTTGACCTTGTTATTACTAAACAAAATTTCTACCGTTACGAAACACAAGTTCAGGTTATTCCTCCTGATGGACCTTATGTTGTAAAACATGCTTATGAAATTAACGATGCTAATCAAAACGGACAAATGGATTATAACGAATCTATTTTACTTTCATTAGCCGTTAAAAATGTTGGAAACGAAGATGCTACTAATGTTACAGTAACTATCAGTACAGAAGACGAATACATCACTATTACTGATGATACGGAATTTTACGGACTTGTTCCGGCTAATGATATTGTAAATATTGTTGATGGTTTTGCTTTTGACGTTGCTGCAAATATTCCTGACGGACATAATGTTAATTTCGGTGTAGTTGCAACAGATGGAACAGATTCATGGAATAGTGGATTTAGTATTGAAGGACATGCCCCTGTTTTAGAGTTTGCAGAATTTGTTGTTTCAGGTGATGGTAAAATTGATCCGGGTGAAACCGTTGATATTGCTGTTACAATTGAAAACACAGGAACTTCTGAAGCATTTAATGTAATGGGTGAATTATTAATTAACGACCCCTATGTTTCAATAAACACTTCTTCACAAAACTATGGTAACATGAATGGTGGTGCAACAGCCGAACAATCATTTAGTGTTACAGCCGATGCAGCTACTCCTGCCGGTCACATGGCAAATTTCATTTTTGAAATTGCAGCTGATTTAGGTTTAACAGGCTCAGGAAATTTCAATGTTGTTGTTGGCCAAATTCCTGTACTTATACTTGATTTTGATCCAAATACATCTTCTGGCCCTGATATGGTAAATTCTATTGAGAGTTTGGGTATGGCTTGTGAGTATATGAGCTCAATGCCAGCCGACTTAAATCTTTATACTTCTATTTTTGTTTGTCTCGGAATTTATAGCAGTAATCACGTTTTATCATCAGGTGAGGGCTCTACATTAGCAGCTTACCTCAATGATGGCGGACAACTTTATATGGAAGGTGGAGATACATGGTACTATGATAACTCCACTGCTGTTCATGCAATGTTTAATATTGATCCCCAAGCTGACGGTTCAGGTGATCTTGGAACTGTCCAGGGACAGGCCGGTACGTTTGCTGAAGGATTGAACTATTCTTATAATGGAGAAAATAACTGGATTGACCATATTGGTGCCGTTAGCCCCGCTGTTTTATTCCAAAAAAATCAATCACCTAGCTATGGTTGTGGCGTTGCTTACGATGCTGGTACATATAGAACAATTGGTTGTTCTTATGAATTTGGTGGCTTGTCTGATGGTGCATCTACTAAAGACCAATTAATGGAACAATATCTTCTTTTCTTCGGATTTGGTAATGATCCCGATATTCAAACTATAAACCTTAATACAGGTTATCAATTTTCATCAACAAGAATTGCTGTTGAAAATCCTGATATGTTAGTTGTTTTAGAACCTATTCTTAACGAAAATCTTGATTTTGTTAGAAATTCAAATGGTGAAGTTTTAAGAAAAATAGGACCAAACTGGGTAAACGGTATTGGTGACTGGGCAACTACAGGTGGATATCTCTTTAAAATGTTTGGTGCTGAGGTTCTGAATCTCGAAGGTGAAGCTATCAGTGCTGCAACCCCTATCGACCTTTATTCCGGTTATCAATTCGTAAGTTATTTACCTGATGCTCCTATTGATGCCATTGTTGCATTCGATAATATTTTAAATGATGATTTGGATTATGTAAGAAATTCAAATGGTGAAATGCTAAGAAAAATAGGACCAAACTGGGTGAATGGTATTGGTGATCTTAATCCAGGTGAAGGTTATCTGATTAAAATGTTTGCTGATGGTCAATTGATTTATAATCTTTCAACTGATGGTGTTAAAAATGTTTACATACCTAAGGTTATGAATCATTTCGCATTTGAAGGTGGAAACCCTGCAGAAGCAGTTTACTCATTATATGTTTCAGGTTTGAATATTGGTGATGAAGTAGCTGTTTACGACGGCGATAAAATGGTAGGTGCAAGTGTAGTTATTTCTGAAAACACTCTTGAAAACAGTGTTCCTGTATTTAGTGTATTAACTAATGGTTTAGGTTATGAAAGCAATAATGAAATGACTCTGAAAGTTTGGGACGCTAAATACCAGGCTACAGTTTCTGCAACTTATACTTTCGATAATGAATATGCTCAAGCTTACAACGAGACAGTATTCCCTGAAACAGATGGAAAATACAGCGTATTAAACGTAACTAAAGGAAGCCTCGGTATGATGGAAAATGCAGCTCTTGAAGTTGATATTTATCCGAATCCTGCTTCCGATGTAATAAATGTTGTTTCAAATAATACTATCACACGTGTTAGAGTATTGAACTTTGTCGGACAAACAATGATCGACAACGAAGTAAACGAAACAAGTCTTGTAATTAATACTTCAGTATATCAATCAGGTGTTTATATTATCCAGATTGAAACTACTAACGGTATTAAAACCGAGAAAGTTACAATCAAATAATTGATTTATTTCAATAACAAAAAAAGGGAGATTGTTAACAATCTCCCTTTTTTTTGTCAGAATAATTCTTTTATCGGGATGCCATCCCATTCCCGGACTTTCAGTATAATTCCTGTTTTGTGCAATGGGACACCCACCCTCAGGAAGTCCTTCTTTTTGATAAATCTTCCTTAGAATTAATTATGCTCCAACACTCCACAAATGATTATTTGCAATGCCATTTACAAAATTTTCAACCACCAAGTCATCATGCTTTTCGAAAAGATGTTGCATGCTTTGAAGCTGCTAAATCTCAGTATTTTCAAGCATGTATAGTAGTTCTTCCTCACGATTATTTTTGGCAAAATCGACGGTTTTGAAGACCTTGTGTTTCCCTCGGTCTTTATAGATGAGTTGGATGCTTTTGCTCCCGCTTTTATTCTGCTTTTTTCGGATAAACATGCTCCAAAAATACAACGGGACACCCAAAATTCAAAATTCAAATTCATAAATACCTAATATTCAATAGGGGTATTTTGAAGCGATGACGACGCACACAAAACAGAAAAATTCATCGGGACACCCAAAATTCAAAATATTTAATCGTAACTTACTAATAATCTGTACCGAAAATTTTGGGCGTTAAGAGCGCGCACAAAACAGGAGTATAATTGAATATTGTTTATTGAATATTATTAATTTCTCAAATAGGGAAGAATATTCAATAAGCAACAATCAATAAACAATTAACAAGGAGAAAACCGGCAAATAAAATGAAATATGCGTGTAGTAGCAGGGAATGATTGACAGGTCGTCCTTACAGGACTACAACGCTTTTATTATTTTCTTCCCTGAACTTCCGTTCAGGGCTACAAATAGTTCATTCCTACGGAATTATTCAGAAATGCATTCATGTGCTCTGTACAGGCTAATTTTGTATCGTTTGCTCCGCTTCGTCCATCCATACGGACGAACTTCGTGTCGTACGGATTTACTTCGCTTCATAAACTTTGCGATTTTAAAATAATTTAAAGCGTGGTTTAAAATAAACTGCAATCAAAGAAATTTGTATTTCGGTTTAGGTTCAGTTTATCAGCTCAGATAGTCCTGTTAGGGACAAGCTATTTGTAGCAGCGGGGAAGCCCGGTGGATATAAAAAACATAAAAATAAGCCTCGTAGAGGCGAGCTGATAATCAATGTAGGTTTAATCCTATTCGTTCAAAGCCTCCGAAGGAAATTTATCATTGATTATTGAATGTTGTGTGTTGAATGTTTTAATCGTAGGGTAGCGGGGTATTGTTGTTTTTGTAAAACAGTTTATGTCTTTATCAAAACCTAACCAATTCCGATAAAAAGCCTTCCTTCCGTCTTCGTGCAACTTCAATTTCCGAACCATCTTCCATAATAACAAAACCTCCTTCGCCTTTATGATATTTCTCAACAAAAGCAAGATTTATTAAATGTGATTGATGAACCCTGTAAAAATGCATTGGAGTTAGCATTTCATCGTATTCTTTTAAAGTTTTTGTTACCATAATTTTCTTCCCTGTTGAAAGAAAAATGTTTGTATAATTACTTTCCGACTCACACCTTATGACATCTTTTATTTTCACCAAATGAATACCATCAATTGTAGGTAAAGCAATTTTTTCGAAGCGATTATTGTTTCCAATCAATACTTCTAATTTTTTATTAATGGATTTAATATCCTCAATACCTGACAATTTATTAACGGCTTCAATTAATTTTTCAGGATCAATAGGCTTTATTAAATAATCGATTGCACTGAATTTAAACGCCCTTAATGCATATTGATCATAAGCAGTGACAAAAATCACCTTAAAATTAATTTCCGGAATTTGTTCAAGAAGATTGAAACCGGTGCCATCATGCATTTGAATATCAAGAAAAACCAAATCCGGATTATACATTGATATTTTTTCAAGCCCGGATTTTACGCAATCACCTTCGGCTACGACAGAAACATTATTACAATACTTTTTAAGAAAATTTCTTAAAGTACTCCTGCCTTTTTCTTCGTCATCAATAATTACAGATCTTATCATATCACAAAAAATTCATTCAAAAATACATGTTTTTATTGAAACATCGAAATAATCTTGTATTAAATTGTTTTCAGTCGACAGTCTGCAGTCTCCAGTCCTCAGTCTCCAGTCCTCAGTTTATTGACTGCCAATTGCCGACTACCAATTGCCGACTGATAATAGTATAGTAATCAGGATTCTTCAAAAGGAATAATCACTTCAGCCTGTGTGCCCATTGCTATTCCTGTGTCATCTTTAAGATCAATAATTTTTATTGAAATATTTGTTTTTCGTTTTTCATTGAGTAATTCGAGTCTTTCTTTTGTAACCTGAAGTCCGTGAGACTTACGTTTCGATGAATTCTTTTTCTTTTTTTCCATAGCTATTTCCCGTCCCACACCATCATCTTTCACCATACAAGAAATTGTATGTTCCATTTGCCTGAAAATTACCTCAATAGAGCCTTTGGTTTCTTTATACATTATTCCATGTAAAATTGCGTTTTCGACAAAAGGTTGTATAAGCATAGGAGGAATTAAGGTGAAATCGGTTACAATTTTCGGGTCAACAATAATATTAAAATCAAATTTATTATTAAAACGAAGTTTTTCTAATTCCATATATAATCTTAAAGTGCTTATATCATCCTCAATAGGAATAAATTCCATACGAGAATTATCAAGAATACTTCTCATCAAACGGGCAAATTTTGATAAATAAGATTCAGCAAGAAAGGCCTCATTCTCTGAAATAAAACTTTGAATAGAATTCAAAGAATTAAAAATAAAATGAGGATTCATTTGGGTTCTCAGAAGTTTTTGCTCAATTTTTAAATTATTTTTTTCAAGCTCGTTTTGAAAGTTTTTTTGCCGCAGTTTGTAACGGGTGAAAAATAAATAAGCTGAAAAGCCTAATAAAAACAGCAAAAATATAAGTGAATAGGTTTGAATTCGTTGCTGTGTTATCTTCGATTCTTGCTGACTAATCTTTAATCCCCTGATCTCTTTTTCTTTCGTCAGATTATTTATTTCATTTTCCTTTTTTTCTGTTTCGTATTTAGTTTGTAATTCGGCAATTTGTTTATGAATTTCTGTTGTATAAAGGCTGTCTTTTACTTGTGAATAGAGAATATGATAATCCAGAGCCTCCTTATAGGTATTATTATCCTGGTAAAGAGTAAAAAGATGATAATAAATATTTTGAATAAGGGGTTTGGATTCAATTTCTTTTGCAATGCTTAAAGCATCAAAAAATGATGATTTTGCTTTTTTAATCTGATTTTGTTTGACATAAACCGAGCCAATATTTAACAACGACAATGAAATTCCAAAATTGTTTTTAATTTCCCTGTAAATCTCCAGAGCCTGTGAAAAGTTATCAAAAGCTTGCTCAACCTGCCTAATATTTAAATAAATCAAACCTATGTTGCTTAAAGTATTTGCAACATTTGCTTTATCGTTTAAGATTCTTTTCAAATTTAATGCCCGGTAATGATATTCAAGAGATATAGTGTTACTGTCAATTTCCTGATAAATTACACCAATATTCATTAAAGCATTTGCAATCGCATTAGTATCATTTATTTCGTTTGACATTTTTAATGAATTTTGGTAATATTCAAGGGCTTTATCATTTTCATTCAAACTATTATAAATATTTCCAATATTACTATTTGAAATTGCGATACCTTTTTTATTACCGCTTTGTTCATTGATCTTTAACTGATACAACTGATTTTCAATTGCCTTATCATATTGGCCCATTCTATTATAAGTAACACCAATATTATTATAACATGCTGCCATAACATTTTTATCATTGGCTTTTTTACAAATCTCTAATGCTTTATTATAAAATTCAAGGGCTTTATTATAATTAACTAATTTAATTAGATAAACAGTACCGATTTTTTTTAAAACCTCGGCTTGTTTTTGTAAATCATTTTGTTCAATAGCAATCTCAAGGGATTTATTGTAGAATTCAATGCTTTTTTCAGGAGAAATATCCTTATAAATTTGTGCTATTTGGTTGTAAATCTTTTCCTTTTCTGATACCGAAATCTTATCATCAGTATTAATTATATTAGTAAGACTATCAATTATTTTATTAGTTTGTGAACCACAATCAACAGAATTAAATAAGATTAGAAATAGAATATAAAAGCATGAAAAGACAATATGTTTTATTTTATTTGGAACCAAGATTTTCATCATAATGAATTTAAAATATTTTTTTAAAAGTACAAAAATTGTAACTAATCAAATTATTTAACCGTTTCTATTTCCGGGTAATTTATATAAATGATACCACATTTTTTGTGCAATAACACAGAAGGTACCCAAGAAATTTCTCACAAACCTACTTTTAGAAATAATTTCAGATTTCAAAGAATAAAAGAACCCAACCGTATATCTTCAAAACTCCACCGAATTCTAATTATAACTTGTTTTGCCTTGAAAACCACTATTACTTTGCTGGCTGAATGAACTGATGAAAAATAAACTAAAAAGACTAATGCTATGAAAAAGGTAAGAAAAATCAGAACAAACTTTTTAATAATAATTTTATTGATGAGCATTGTAGCAATAGGTGCAGAAAAAAATAAAACTGAAATCATTGGAAATCCGATAGAATATATAGTAAAAAATGTTGAATTTGAGCCACAGCAAATTCATCAGGCAGATCCCTGTTTTTATATTAGAAATAAAAACTGTTATTCTAATACTTTAGAAAATCGTAGTTATTTAATAATTGGAAATAAGAGGGATAACGAAATAAAGGGATCTGCCGTTTTTTTACATGAAAATGCTGGAGATGCACACACCGGCGATTACTCATATAAATTTGAATATTTAAACACTTTTGCTAACGATTGGTTATTTTCAAGATGTTTTAATCTTGAAGAAGATCATTCATACGAAATCAGTTTCTGGTATAAAACAGACTCTGAAGGTGATTTTCAGTTAGATTTACGATTATGTACGGAATTAGACTCTTTAGGTGAATTTATTCACTGGGAAAATGACCCTGCCATTGCCTATACCGAGATCATAGATACGGTGACTATAGATTCCGCCGGTGTGTATTATTTTGCATTGCAAGCAATGTTCTGGGTGTGATAATATTATTTATGATGATGATATTAATATTTCTGATCTGGGAGTTATAGAAGAACCCGCAGATTCTCAACTTATTTCATTAGACATGGGTTATCAATTTGTTTCATCTTACCTTGAATTTGATGATCCCGATATGGAATTTCTTTTAGACGACATTTTTCCTAATCTTGATTTTGTTAGAAATTCAGGTGGTTTTATGCTGCGAAAAATCGGGCCGGTTTGGGTTAACAGTATTGGTGCTGAAGTAGGAGTTTTCGATGGCGAAAAATTAGTTGGTGCGAATGTGATTGTTTCCGATAATGTTTTTAAAGTTTTTCAATTTCATTCGGGGCCTGGCAATTATTTTGTCAGGCTTTGTTTTGTTTAACAATATTCAGAAAGGCACAAATTTTGTTATTTTTACTCAATAATCATTTAATTTATACCATGAAAACAAAATTCTTTTTTTTTATACTTTTTATCGGAGCAACAATTCTTTTTTCAAGTTCTGATTTTAGAACACACTCCCCTGCTCAAAAACATTTGATTTTGGGACAATTCGGTGATTTTGATTATGATAAACTTTGGTCGGATGTTGAAGCATTAATGCAAAACGGCCTGCCGAAATCCGCCCTGAAAATTGTTGAAGAAATTTATCAACAAGCGAAATCAGAAAATAATACTCCTCAAATTATCAAATCCATTTTGTATAAATTTCGGCTGAAAAGCGAATATGAAGAGAATTTTCAAATAAAAGTAATAGAAGAATTAAAAGATCAGATTGAAAATTCAGGTGAGCCCGAAAAACAAATTCTGCACTCAATATTGGCCGAATTTTATTGGGATTATTTCCAAAGAAACCGCTATAAATTCTATAACCGAACAATAGTTGAGAATTTTAAGCAGAATGATATCAGTACATGGGATTTGAAAAAGATAAACGATGCAATTTTTTCAAACTATTTACTTTCGTTGAAAAATCCTGAAATTCTTAAAACAACCTCTCTCAAAGACTATGATATTATTTTAAAAAAAGAAGATAATTCACAACACCTCCGCCCTACTCTTTTCGATTTATTAGCTCACCGGGCCATTGATTTTTTTAAGGGCGACGAAAACTCATTAACAAAGCCCGTAAATGTTTTTTCAATCGATAAGCTTGAATATTTTTCTCCAGCCAAAGAATTTGTCGAAATTGAATTAAACACTATGAATTCGCTTTCCGGGAAATTTTATGCTTTGAAAACCCTTCAGGAATTAATTGCTTTTCATATTAATGACGAAAACCCTGACGCACTCATTGATGTAAATTTGGAAAGGTTTGAATTTGTTTACTTCGATGCAATTAGAATTGAAAACATAGATAGTGTTTATTTAAATTCATTACAAAACTTCGAGCAGAAATACTCTGATTTCCCTGCCTCAACCAATATTTCTTATGTTATTGCAGAAACATATAGCGATCGCAGTTACCAATATGATCCGAAAATCTCCGATAAATATAAATGGGATAATAAAACAGCCGCAGAGATTTGCAAGGAAGCAATTGAAAAATTTCCAAAATCAAACGGAGCAAATAATTGTAAGTTTTTATTACAGGACTTGAATCAATATTTTTTTTACTTAACTATCGAAGATGTAAATATTCCCGAAAAGAAAATCCTTGCTTTGTTGAAATATCAAAATACTGACAAACTACATTTTAAGATAATCAGAACAAATTATTTGAAAAATCAAAAATTACTAAAAGATTCAAGAAACAAGAAAATTATAAAAAGTTATTTGAAGCAAACACCTATAAAAGAATGGTCGCTTGATTTGGTTAATGATGGAGATCTTCAAACACATAGCACGGAAATTATTTTACCAGAACTTTCAACCGGATATTATACTGTTTTGTTTTCTAACGATCCTAAGTTTTCTTTAGATAATACCATCTCTTATAATTCCTTTTTTGTTTCAAATATTAGTTTTATTAATCAAAAAATTGATAATGGTTCGATTGAAGTTATTGTTTTAAACCGCCAAAGCGGACAGCCCTTGAAAAATGTAAAAGCTCAAACTTTTTCAAAAGATTATGATTATAAAACAAGAGAGTATGAACTAAATAAACAAATTTGCTATAAGACCGATAAAACCGGTAATATAAATCTACCAATCTCTTCTGAAAAAAATGCAAGTAAATCTTTTTATATTGAGTTTTCATATAAAGGCGATACCTTGTTTACCGAAAATACTTTAACCCCTTATCATTATTCAAAACCCGATAGAACAACCATTAAAACCTTTTTCTTTACCGACAGAGCTATTTATCGTCCGGGGCAAACTATTTATTTTAAAGGAATTGTTTTAGAAAACGAAAGCGGAAAATATTCAATAAAACCGAATTATAAAACAACTATTGTTTTTTATAATGTAAATCATCAGGAAGTTTCAAAACTAGATTTAATTTCAAATGAGTATGGTTCAATCAACGGTAGCTTTATTGCTCCCGACGGTGTTTTAAACGGGAAAATGAGTATTTCAAATAATACCGGATCAAAACAATTTTCGGTCGAAGATTATAAGCTTCCAAAATTCGAAGTGGTTTTCGATCCGCTTAAGGGAAGTTACAAATTGAATGAGAATCTTACCATTGAAGGAAAAGCTAAAGCCTATGCAGGAAATTTTGTTGATAATGCAAAAGTAAAATACAGAGTTTACCGTAAACCAAATTGGCCTTTTTGGAGGGGCTTCGGATTTTATTATTATTTCCCGTCAACAGAAACAGAAATCCTTAATGGTTTTACGACAACTGATGATGATGGGAAATTTGAAATTTCTTTTAAAGCAATCCCTGATTTCTCAATGGAAAAAAGCCCTTATCTGTTTTTTGATTTCATTGTAAAAGTTGATGTAACTGATATTAACGGCGAAACTCATTCTGCTGAAAAAATTGTTTCGGTTGGGTATAAATCTCTTGTTCTTAGTGTTGATATTCCTGAAAAAGTCAATCTGAAAAAAGACAATAGTTTTAAAATAATTGCAACTAATTTAAATGGAGAGCCGGAAACCGTCGATTGTAAAATTGAGATCTATAGCTTAAAACAACCCGAAACTTATTTTAATGATAGAAACTGGAATGAACCGGATATTTTTATTAATAAAAAAGAAGAATTTAAAAAGCATTTTCCAAATCAAATATATCAGGATGAAAACAATCCGGCAAAATGGGAAAAGGAAAAACAATTCTTAAATATAACATTAAACACAGCCAATGATTCAATTCTTAAAATTAAGGAAATAAAAGATTGGCCGCAGGGATCTTATAGCCTAAAAATTTCTTCGACTGATGTTTTTGGTGAAAAGGTTGATAACACAAAATATTTCACTTTGTATTCGCCAAAATCAAAAAAAATCCCAAACAATGCAGTCAATTGGTTCACAATTTTGAAAGGGGAGGGGGAACCCGGCGATACGGTTTCATTTTTAATTGGCTCAAAGGCAAAAAATGTTTACGCTACTTATCAGGTGATTTTAAATAATACGATTGAAAAGAAAGAAATCATTAAACTTTCCGATCAACAGAAATTGATTGAAATTCCCATCAAAGAAAAATACAGAGGCAATTTTAAAGTCAATATTGTTTTTGTAAAAGATAATCGCATTTATGTTGATGAACACATTTTTAAAGTCCCGTTTTCAAATAAAAAACTCGACCTTGAATTTACTAGTTTCCGAAACAAACTTCTTCCCGGACAAGATGAAGAATGGAAAATAAAGATCAGAAATAACAAAGGCGAAAAAGTTTTTGCTGAAATGCTGGCAGGTATGTACGATGCATCTCTTGATGCTTTCAGCCAAAATAACTGGGTGCTTGATTTATATAAAACCAATCAAAATTCACTTTCGTGGAAAACACATAATTCATTTGGATACAGTATGGGGAATACTTATTCTTTAGAAGATTATGAATACACTTATCCTGTAAGGCAATTGTATGATAAGATAAACTTTTTCGGTTTAAATGTTTTTGGAAGAAATATGTATGGGCAAGGATTGAAAGGTGGCCGGATGCCTGTTTCCAATCAAGTGGAAGCAGGTACCGAAATGTTGGATGAATATATTCCTTCACCTAAAGAAATGGCCGATATTGAGGAAATTGGAGATGAATTAGGATTGAAAATAGAAGTGAAATCTCCTCCGCCTCCAATTCAAATCCGTCGCAATTTCAATGAAACCGCTTTTTTTTATCCCGATCTTGAAACTAATGAAGATGGCGATGTTATCATAAAATTTAAAATCCCTGAAACCCTGACAAAATGGAAATTTTTAGGGCTTGCCTACACAAAAGAACTACAAACAGGGCAAATTCAAAAAGAGTTGGTAACCCAGAAAAAACTAATGGTAATCCCCAATGCTCCCCGATATTTCAGGCAGGGCGATACAATTATTTTTTGTTCAAAGATTGTTAATTTGAGTGAAAAACAATTGTCGGGAGAAGCAAATCTGGAGTTTTTCGATGCTTTCACCATGAAACCGATTGATGATATTTTGAATAATATTATTTCAGAAAAAACTTTTTCGGTCGAAAAAGGCCAGAGTACTGCGGTTTGCTGGAAAATTTCAATTCCCATAAAACTTGAGGCAATTACTTTCCGAATTACTGCAAAATCCGAAAATTTCAGCGATGGCGAAGAAAACACATTGCCGGTTTTAACTAACAGAATGCTCGTTACCGAAAGTCTTCCTTTACCAATTCAAAGTGAGGAAAGCAAGAATTTTAAATTTAAAAAACTTTTGAATTCAAAAAAGGGCAGGGGAGAGACATCAATCGAAAACTATAAACTTAGCCTTGAGTTTACATCAAATCCGGCCTGGTATGCAATTCAGGCTTTGCCGGTTTTGAATGAAATAAAGTATCGTAGTTCCGACAATGTTTTTTCACAATATTATGCAAATAGCATTGCCTCTCACATTATAAATTCTAATCCGAAAATAAAAAGAATATTCGATATTTGGTCCGAGCAGCAGCCCGAAGCATTTCTATCGAATCTTGAAAAAAATCAGCAATTAAAATCTGTTATTCTCGAACAAACACCCTGGGTTTTACAAGCCAAAAATGAAAGCGAACGAAAAAGACGCCTTGCCATGCTTTTCGATTTCAATAAAATGTCGTACCAACTCAGGAATTCATTGGAAAAACTAAAACAATTGCAATCGGGAAACGGCGGATGGCCATGGTTCGAAAAAATGCCTGATAGCCGTTTTATTACTCAATACATAATTTGCGGTTTCGGACATCTCGATAATCTTGGAATTTCAAATATTAAAAACGAAAAAGCTGTTTGGAATATGATTCAAAATGGTGTCAGGTATCTTGATAATAGAATTACGGATGATTATGATTGGTTAAAAGAAGTTCATCCCGAAAATTTGAGTAAAAACAACCTCAACAGACAGCATATACAATATTTATATGCCAGAAGTTATTTTGTTAACGATATTGTTGTTTATGAAAATAACAGAGAAGCTTATGATTATTACCTTGAACAGGCTACGAAATATTGGACAAAGCAAAGTAAATACCTTCAGGGAATGATTGCCCTTGCTTTACACAGAACCGGTGATAACGTTACCGCAAAGAAGATAATGAAATCATTGAAAGAAAAAGCACTTTATTCGGATGAAATGGGAATGTATTGGAGAAATGATCGCGGATATTATTGGTATCAGGCGCCTATCGAATTCCAGGCTTTAATGATTGAGGCTTTCGATGAAATTACCGGTGATAAAAATGCCGTTGAAGAAATGAAAATCTGGCTTCTCAAACATAAACAAACAAATAGCTGGCACACAACTAAAGCAACAACCGAAGCCTGTTACGCTCTTCTCCTTAGAGGTAGCGATTTACTCACAACAGAAAATAATGTTGAAATAAAAATCGGGAAAAAAATAATTGACCCGAATACTTCCGAAAACATAAAAACCGAAGCCGGAACCGGATATTTTCAAACTTCGTGGGACGGTTCAGAAATTCAAGCGGATATGGGAAACATCACCGTAACAAAAACTAACGAAGGAATTGCCTGGGGAGCTGTTTACTGGCAATATTTCGAAGACCTTGATAAAATCACAACTCACGAGACACCATTACAATTGAGTAAAAAACTCTTTATTAAGAAAAATAGCCCAAGAGGCCCAATAATTACACCCATTACAAAAGAAACTGTTTTGCAAGTTGGCGATGAAATAATAGTAAGAATTGAACTCAGGGTTGACAGAAGCATGGAATATGTTCATATGAAAGATATGCGGGCATCGGCTTTTGAACCTGTTAATGTTCTTTCGGGATATAAATATCAGGGAGGCCTCGGATATTATGAAAGCACACGAGATGCAGCCGTAAATTTCTTTTTCAATTATTTAAATAAAGGAACTTATGTTTTTGAATATCCTTTGTTGGTTTCACAGGCAGGCGATTTCTCAAATGGAATTACAACAATTCAATGTATGTATGCTCCTGAATTTTCTTCGCATTCTGAGGGGATTAGGGTGAAGGTTAAGGAATAGAATGGTATATACTTTTAGGCTTTAGAAATAAAATAGAAATGTTTGGAAGTGTTTTCTTATTTTTGTAATATGTATTACAGGCGTAAAATATTATTAGCTCTTTTAGAGGTTTTCGATAACAGACTTGAAAAGATCAGTTTGCAAAAATTATTAATGCTTATAACAAAGCAACAAAAGAAACCGGATTTTTATTTTGTGCCTTACAAATTTGGTTGTTTTTCTTTTCAGGCAAATGCCGACCTTTCAACAATGACCAAATATAAGCAGGTAATTTCAGAGAATAATAGTTGGGTAAAAATAGACAATGAAAAATACATTTTAAGCCTTAAGAAAGAGGATCGTCAGGCAATAAAATATATTAGACAAATATATGGCAATAAAAATGCTGATGAGTTGATTAAACTCACCTATATAAAATATCCGTATTTCGCTATAAATAGTGTTGTTGTAAAAGAAAAGTTGAATAAAGATGATTACCGGAAAATTATAGAAGCCAGACCAGAATCAGATAAAGTCATACTTTTTACAATAGGCTATGAAGGAATAAGTCTCGAAGAATATTTAAACAAATTAATTCTGAATGATATTAAAATCCTTTGTGATGTTCGTAAAAACTCAAAAAGTATGAAGTATGGATTTAATAAATCGCAATTGCAAAATGCTTGTGACGGACTTGGAATTGAATACATTCATGTTCCCGGATTAGGGATTGATTCGAACAAAAGACAGGAATTAAATACACAAAACGATTACGACAAGCTATTTTCAATATACCGTGCAGAAGTCTTACCGCAAACTCTTGGATTGCAAGAAAAAATATTAACCTTACTTAGAGAAAAAGAACGTATAGCTTTGACGTGTTTTGAGGCAAATATAAACCAATGTCATAGAAAACATTTGGCAGATTCTATTGTAAAACTTCCTGACTTTGATTATCAACTGAAACATATATAATATGCCATTAACCAAACTCCTTATTACCGTCAAAACTTATCCGACAATTTCAAAAAAGTATGAGGAACTTGTTTGTACTGCGGGTTTTCGGGAAGATGGTACATGGATTAGAATATTTCCTATTCAGTTTCGTAAAAAATCATATCAAGAACAATATTCAAAATACGAATGGATTGAATTAGATTTGGTTAAAAACACCAGCGATGTTCGCCCTGAAAGCTATAGGCCTGTTTCTCATGATACACCAATAAATACAATTGGTAAAATTAAAGCTGATGGAAATACATGGAATGAACGCCGCAAATATGTTTTAAACAAAGTTTATACAAATTTGGCTTTATTAATTTCAGAAGCAAAAAATAGATCGATTTGCACATCACTTGCAGTTTTTAAACCGACAAAAATTGTTGATTTTATATGGGAAGAGGTTGAAAGAGAATGGTCAAAAGATAAATTAGCCCAGTTCCAACAATTTAATCTTTTTCAAAAAGTTGATGATAAAAAATTTGAAGTTGTAAGAAAGCTACCTTATAAATTCTCTTTTATATATGAAGATGAGGAAGGGAAACGAAGTAAAACTATGATTGAGGATTGGGAAACAGGTGAACTTTTTTGGAATTGTCTCAGACGTAGTGATGGGAATGAACGAAAATCCTGTGAGGATGTTAGGAAGAAATACTTCGATGATTTTGCTAAAACCAAGGACTTACATTTCTTTTTAGGAACATCACAGGTTTTTCATTTTACAGGTAAAAATCCATTTTTAATATTAGGAACTTTTCATCCCAAGCCTATTTCACAACTACAATTATTTTAATATTTTTACAAAAAAATTCAGTATGAAACGAATATTATTTCTTTTCTGTTGCATTTTGATACTTAATCAAATTAATGCCCAAAATGAAATAATCCCAAACGGATATAATAAATTTTTCCATGAAAACGGCGTGTTATCCAGCGAAGGAAATATGGTTAACGGTAAACCTGACGGCTACTGGAAAACTTATAATGAGGAAGGAATATTAATATCAGAAGGAAACAGAAAGAATTTTTTGTTAGATAGTTTATGGAAGTTTTATAATAATTCCGGTAATCTGATTTTGGAAATTAATTATAAAAACGATAAAAAAAACGGGATCAGACGGACTTTTCGCAAAAAAGAGGTAATTGAGGAAAACTTTGTTAATGATATAAAAAACGGTGCAACAAATTATTTCTTCCAAAACGGAAAACTTAAACGAACGATCAACTTTGTTGACGGGCTTGAAAATGGTATTTCAAAGGAATTTGCAATAAATGACGGCCGGGTAATAATTCTTACTACTTATAAAAAGGGTTTTGTTGTAGAAATAGAAAGAATCAATAAGTTTGATAAAAATAAATTAAAGCAAGGTAACTGGAAATTTTTTCATGAAAACGGAAACCTAAAACTTGAAGGGAAATATAAAAACGACTTAAAAAACGGGTATTTCAAAACCTACACAGTGGACGGAAACCTGGTGAGCACCGAAAAATATATTGACGGCGTTTTACAGGAAGATGTCGAAGAATTGGTTAAACTCGATGTAAAAACCGATTATTATGGTAACGGAAATGTGAAAGTTGTAGCTACATACAAAGATGATGTTCCGGAAGGCATTAGACGCGAATATTCGGAAACCGGTGAAATCGTAAGTTCATTTATTTTTAAGCATGGAGTAATAATCGGAAAAGGAATAATTACCGAAAAAGGTGAGAAAAACGGCTATTGGAGAGGATTTTACGATCAGGGTAATTTGAAAGCCGAGGGTAATTATGAAAACGATATTAAAACCGGTGAATGGAAATATTATCATAAAAACGGAAATCTTGAACAAATTGGTTTATATGATGATGGTAAACCCGAAGGCTTATGGAAATGGTATTACGATTCAGGAGAAATTTTAAGAGAAGAGAATTTTTATAATGGTTTATCGGATGGACTTTTAACCGAATATGATGAGGATGGTAGAATAATTACAAAAGGTGAATTTATCGAGGGTTATGAAGAGGGCCCATGGATTTATGAAATGGGCGACCATCGTGAAGAAGGAAGTTATAGCGACGGTTATAAAAGCGGGATATGGAAATACTATTTTAATGACGGAACATTAAGTTTTGAAGGCGAATTTATTGATGATCTTCCAAACGGAAAACATACTTATTACTGGGATAACGGTAATATAAAAGATGTTGGAAATTATGTGATGGGTATCAAAGAGGGCGATTGGAAAAAAAACGATTATGATGGTAATTTGCTGATTGTGATTCGTTACAGAAACGGGATTGAAAAGCGATACGACGGAATAAAAATTAATACCGAAGAGGAAGAAATTGAGGAGCAATAAATTTCAATTGCAAATTAATTTGTATTTGATTAACAAAAAGGTTAAGGTAAGGAAGCTGGTTTGGTCAATAGGTTAAGGTAAAGAAAACGGTTTGCCTATTGGGGAAAAGTCATGAGTTATTACACCCAACCATACCCGCCTTACTATACCGGCTTCATAACCATAACCAATTATGACGAGTGATTAATTATATAAGATTCTTTAAAGATAAGATCATTGCTTTTTTTGTATTATCTCAAGTATTTGGAATTGTTTACCGGTTATTTATTAATTTACTTATTTTTGCAAATTATTAATTTGAAAAACGAAAAAGATGCTTAAAAAACTTTTAGTACTTATAGTAATTTCAGTTGTTTTCTTCTCATGTGGAAGTAATAACGAAAAGAAAAATCAAAACACAAATGTTGTAATGGAAGAAATTACGGCAACACCAACCGTAATTGCACTTGTTGATTTTCCTGAAAAAGCACCGAATATGGTAGGTGAAAAAATTGCTCTTGAGGGAACAGTTATACATGTTTGTCAGCATGGTGGACAAAAAATGTTCTTAGTTGGTGATGACCCGGATATCAGAGTGAAAATAGAAACAGGAGAAAACATGCCTGCTTTTAATACCGATCTGGAAGGTAGTTTTGTAAAAGTGAACGGAACAGTTGCCGAAATGGTAATTGAAGAAGAACACTCAGATCACGAAGAAGGTGAAATTCACGAAGAAGATGCCGATCATAAAAACCATTATCACAAACCACAGTATTCCATTACTTGTGAAGAATTTACTGTCGAGGAAAAATAATCCGGCATAAACGTTTAAAAAAAGTCAGGTTTGAATTTCCTGGCTTTTTTTATTAATTATATTTGCAAATCAAATCTAAAACATTTTAATATAAAGATGAATTTTAAGTGGAGAAAATGGTTCAGAATTATTCATCGCGATTTTGGATATTTGTTTTTTGGTATGACTATTATTTATGCCGTTTCAGGTATTGCAATTAATCATATTGACGATTGGAATCCCAATTACGTGATTGTTACCAAAGAAATTAAATTTGACATGCCTTCAAAAGTTGACAAGGCAGCTGTAATGAAAATGTTAAAAAGCATTAACGAACAAGATAATTATAAAAACTTTTATTTTCCGGGTAATAACCGTGTGAAAATATTTTTGCAGGATGGTTCAATAATTGCCAATCTCACATCAGGAGAAGCATTTATGGAAAAGGCACAACGCAGGCCGATTTTGCGGGAAATGAATTACCTTCATTATAATCCGGTAAAATGGTTCACCTGGTTTTCCGATTTGTTTGCAGGAGCTTTGGTTTTACTTGCAATCACAGGTTTGTTTCTTATTAAAGGAAAAAGAGGAATAAAAGGACGAGGTGCATGGCTGACTGCTTTGGGTATAATTATTCCAATAGTTTTTTTAATAATTTATTTTTATTAGCAATATTATGAATGAGATAATATTTTTATCAATTTTCTTGGTTTGGTATATTTTATCGGTTGTTTTCTCCGAAAATCTTGGTAAGAAAAGCAGGATAGGAGTGGAGATGTCATTCTTTTTATGTATGATAATCAGCCCGGTAATTGGTTGGATTATTTTGAAAACAAATAAAAAGAGAATTTAATTCTTGGAATTTTTATTTAATTTATACATTATTCTTTTTTCTCAGTGAAACTTTGGGCTTTCTTTGTGGCTCTTTGTGTAATAGCTGTGTCACAGAGATTCACAAAGCAACACAGAAGATATTATTCCCTTAATATTTTTAATACCCCTAATCAACCAGTTCAAAGTCCATTTGTTTTTTCGACAGATCAATTCTTTTTACTCTTATTGTAAGCTGATCACCAAGTTTATATTGTTCACCATATCTTTGTCCGATTACCTGATAATTATCTTCGTCTAAGTAATAAAAATCATCATCAAGGTCTCTAAGGCTGATCATGCCTTCGCAACTGTTTCCGATGAGCTCAACATAAATTCCCCACTTGCTAACACCCGAGATCAGGCCTTCAAACTTTTGGCCAATCTTATCAAGAAGATATTCGGCTTGTTTGTATTTTATTGAATCACGCTCGGCTGATACTGCTTTTCTTTCCATATCCGATGAGTGAATGCAAATATCTTCGATTTCGGCTTTATTTAATGAGCTGCCTTTATTCAGATAATGAAAAAGAAGTCGATGGACGATCAAATCGGGATAGCGGCGTATGGGCGATGTAAAATGGGTATAATAAGGAAATGACAATCCGTAATGGCCTATGTTATCTGTCGAATATTCTGCCTTTGCCATGGTTCTGATTGCAATGGTTTCAATCATGTTTTTTTCGCCTTTTCCTTCAATAGCTTCAAACAATTTGTTAAAAGACTCGGCAATTTGTTTCTGGCCATTTATTTTCATTTTATAACCAAGCTTACTTAAAAACTGAGCAAAAGTATTAAGTTTTTCAGGCGAAGGAATATCATGTATCCTGTAAACAAAAGTTTTAGGTTTTGCCCTGCCCCTGATTTTTCCAATATTTTCGGCAACTTTACGATTGGCAAGCAGCATGAATTCTTCAATCAAATTATTCGATTCTTTTGATTCTTTAATATAAATACTAACAGGTTTTTGATTTTCATCAAGAACAAATCTTACGTCCTTGGATTCAAAATTTATCGAACCTTTTTCAAAACGTTGTTTTCTTAGTTTTTTGGCAATTGTGTTCAGAATATTTATTTCAGAACCGAACTCTCCTTTTCCGCTTTCAATAATTTCCTGAACTTCATCGTAATTAAATCTTCTGTCGGATTTTATTATTGTTTTTTCAATGCTATGATCACTGATGTTGGCATCAATATCAATCTTAAAAATTATAGAAAAGCAAAGTTTTTCTTCGTTTGGGCGTAACGAGCAAACAAAATTTGAAAGGCTTTCGGGAAGCATAGGAATAACCCTGTCAACCAAATACACTGAAGTTCCTCTTTCAAAAGCTTCTTTATCAATAATAGTATTGGGTTGAATATAATGAGAAACATCGGCGATATGCACCCCGATCTCAAAAAGATTTTCATCGATTTGTTTGAAAGAAATTGCATCATCAAAATCTTTAGCATCAAAAGGATCGATTGTAATTGTCAGGGTGTTTCTAAAGTCGCTTCTTTGTTTAATTTCTTCTTTCGGGATTGAAATATCTATTTTTTTTGCTTCGTTTTCAACATTTTTCGGGAACGACAAAGGAAGGTCGTTATCGGCAAGTATCGATATCATTTCAACATTATTATCGCCCGGGTTACCAAGTATTTCGATAATTTCACCAAAAGGATTTTTCGATTGATCGGGCCATTCGGTGATTTTTGCAATTGCTTTCTGGCCGTTTTTACCTCCTTTTAAACCGTTTTTCGATATAAAAATATCAACCGGCATTGATTTGCTGTCGGGAATTAAAAAAGCAAAGTTTTTTGATACTTCAAGTGTGCCGACATATTGCTTCTTTTTGCGGCTAATAATTTCGGTTATGCGGCCTTCAGGCTTTTTTGATCTCCTTTTCGGGAAAAGAAAAACTTTAACATAATCACCGTCCAGAGCATGATAAGTATTGGCTGCCGAAATATAAATGTCTTCGCCGGGTTCATCAGTAATAATGTAAGCCTTACCGGTTTGTTTCATTTCGACATAACCGGTGATGTTTGATTTCATTATTAAATTCTCGTTTAGTTTATCGGGATGAAGTTTGTATTGGCCCGTTTTGTTTTCAATCAGGACTTTATCGGAGCATAATTGACCTAAAACAGATCTAACCAAAACTTTTCCTGCCCTGTCATTTATTCCGAGGGTGTAAGATAGTTGTTTGTAGTTGTATAAGGAAAATGGATTTTTATTGAAATATTCAAGGATTTTATTTACAAATGCCTCGCTGAATTGTGCTTTAGTCTTTTTTTGTTTTTTCATAACTGTTAGTAAAAGTATTCAATATTTGGATTGAATAAGGTTTTTATTGTTAAAAATGTAAAAATGGTTTTTGTGAGTTTGTTAGGATATTTTTAATGTATAACTTGAAAATGAAAAATATATTGTAATTCCGGCCTGAGGTAAGAATTTATCGAACTATTATGAATTTGCTTCTATGTCCATGAAACCTCTGTCAATGTTCTTGTAATTACCATCAATGTCCATGTAATTACTATCTATGTGCTTGTAATTATTATCTATGCCCTTGTAATTAGTTTCGATGTTCTTGTAACTCTCATCAATGTGCTTGTAAGTGGTATCGATGTGCTTGTAATTAGTTTCGATGTCCTTGTAATTGCTGTCAATGTTGTGAAAATTGTTTTCAATGTCATTGATTTGGGTTTTTAAGAGATTGGGAATAATTGATTATTTACGGGATAGCTTTATGGAAAATAAAATAAATTTAACCACAAAGGAGCACAAAGGTTTTTTTCACGAAGGAACGCAAAGGGATTACTTATTATTTGTTATTTAATCAGGTTTGTTTTTTATTGATTAATTTTTAATGATTATTAGGATATTTAGAAAATATTATTTTATTTTGTAAGGTGTAATTAAATTGCTCTATGGCTGGGTTTTATTAGACAAATAAAACATAAACTCATAATAAAAATATATAGAAATAAGTAAAAGGAGTAATTAAGAAAATAATGGACAAAGAAGAAATATACACTATTAATGCTCTATAGCCACCACCCGTAGGGAGGATAATGATTATAGAGGTGTGGTTATTTCGGAGTTACAGGGCATTATACACGAATCGCAGAAATTAGTATCTTTGAAAAATGAAAAC